>CAUJHG010000065.1 GCA_963204785.1 Pseudomonadota bacterium
TGGCAGGCGAGTGTCCCGGCCTCGTCGAACACCAGCACGGCCCGCGCCCCCGGGATCGCGTCGAGCGCCGTGGCGTGCTCCTCGAGCAGTTCCGGGCCGCCGAAGGCCAGCAGCGCCTGTGCGACCGTGCCCAGGGCGTCCAGGGCGAGCGCCGCTCCGGGGTCGCCCGAGCCCAGGGTCTCGAGCACCAGCGCGCGCGCGAGCGCGCCCATGCCGCTGCCGCCGACGCGCTCGGGCCAGTCGATGCGGTCCAGGCCCAGTTCGCGGGCCTGCGCCCGCAGGCCGTCGGGAACGGCGCGCGCCTGCTCGTGCGCGCGCTGCCCGGGACCGAGGACTTCGTCCGCAAGCCTGCGCGCAGTGCGCACCGCGAGTTCGAGGCTTTCGTCGAGGGAGAAGTCGATCACGCCGGCTGCCTTGTCGCGCTCACTGCGGTTTCACGCCCGCCGCCTCTGCGACGCGGCGGAAGCGCTCGAACTCGGCAAGCTGGAAGCGACGCATCTCGTCGAGCTTCAGGTGCAGCGCCTGCGAGGTCTGGGTCGCCTGGTAGGCCTTCGCGGGCTCGGACTCGAGCACCTGCTGCCAGAGGTCGGCCAGCCGCTGCACGATCGGCTCGGGCGTGTCGGAGCGGACATAGAAGCCCGTCCACACCCAGGTCTCGAAGTCAGGGAAACCGCTCTCCTTCATCGTCGGGATGTCCGGGAACGACGGATGCCTGCGGTCGGCCGTGAGCGCGAGCACGCGCACCCTCCCCTCCTTCATCAGCGCCTGCACGCCGCCGAAGTCGATGACGCCGAAGTCCAGGTCGCCCGACATCACGTCGTTGACCATCTGCGCACCGCCCTTGTAGGCGACGTGGGTCATCTCGATCCCGGCTGCGGTGCCGAGCCAGGTGTTGATCAGCTGATAGCCGGCCGAGTAGTTGCCGGCGTTCAGCGCGCGCCTGGGGCTCCGGGCCGAGGCGACCAGGTCGGCCATCGAGCGGTGCGGCGAGTCGCCCTTGACGACGAAGGCAGCGGCGCCCTTGCCCAGGCCGACCAGCGGACGGATGTCCTTGACGGGGTCATAGGGCAGGTTCTTCATGACGACCGGGTTCACCGTCAGCGGCGAGTTCGATGCCAGCAGGATCGTGTAGCCGTCCGCGGGCGCCTGCCGCACCGTCTGGATCGCGATCTGGCCGCTCGCCCCCGGGCGGTTCTCGACCAGCACCGGCTGGCCGACCATCTTCGAGAGCATCTCGCCGTAGACGCGCGCGCCGGTGTCCGAGCCGCTGCCCGCGGAGAAGGGCACGATCACCCGCAGCGGCTTCGAGGGAAAGGCCGTGCCCTGCGCCTGCGCCAGCCAGGGCGTGCAGATCAGCGCGAGGCTCGCAAGAAGGGTGCGGCGCTTCATCGGGAAGTTTCCTGTCCTGGAATGGCCGATCTGGGACGAATGCGCCGATCGGGCGGATCGGCATCGAAGGCCGGGAGGCTCGCTGGTTGGCACCGAGCCGGTGTCTGGCAGGCAGGATAACTTGGATGTGTCCTCGAAAAACACATCCGTGTTTTTCAGATTCCGAGCAGGCGTCAGATCAGTGGATCGGCCGTTCGTGGACGATGCGCATGTGCGGCAGCCCGCTGAGCAGCGCGTCGAACACAGCGCCCTGGGCCACCATGCGGACGGGGCGGATCGGTGCGCTCACCCCGCTTCGCGTCGCGCGCGCAGCTCGTGGCTCTGCAGGTGACACCACGCGGCCCGCAAGGGTCCGGGGTCGATTCCGGCGCTGCGCGCGCGGCGCAGCAGGTCGGCGACCACGTGACGGCCCTCGGTGCGATGGCCGCCCTCGAGGTCGCGCAGCATCGATGCGGCGCCGGTGGATGTCGGGTCCATGAGCATGCGTCGGAACCCGGCCATCGCTGCCTCGCGCGGTGGGTATCCGGCGGCGGCCGCGGTGCGCATGCTGACTTCGAGCGCCTCGGTCATCAGCCCGGTTCCTTCCTCGCTCGCCAGGATGTCGCCGACGGTGGCGCGCATCAGGCAGGTCATCGCCGCGAGCGTGCCCAGACCGACGAACTTCTCCCACATCTCGAGCATCATGTCTTCGGCCAGCACGGCGTCGACCGGTGTCTTCGCCAGGAAGGCGTGCAGGGTCTCGAGCTTGGCGCGCGCGTCCGGGCTGCTGCCGGGCAGCGTCCCGAAGGCGATCCGGTGCATTTTCGCCAGGTGGCGAACCTCGCCCTGCGGGCCCAGCGTGACGGGAATCGAGCAGGCGCCCCCGAGCACGCGCTGCGCCCCGAAGACCTGGGCCAGCGTCTCGAGGTGCAGAAGCCCGTTGAGCAGCGGCAGGACGTGGCTCGACGGACCCATTGCGGGCGCGATCGCCTTCATGGCGCCGTCCAGGTCATAGGCCTTGCAGGTGAGCAGGATCAGGTCGAAGGGCTCGCGCACCTCGTGCGACTGCAGCCAGCGCGGCTTCACGTCGAAGTCGCCAAAGGGACTGCGCACCGCGAGCCCGTGCGTGGCGAGCTGCTGCGCGCGTCGGTCGCGCACCAGCCAGGTGAGGTCGGCGCCGGCCTGCTGCAGGTGCGCGCCGAAATAGCCGCCGATCGCGCCGGCGCCCAGGACCAGGATCCTCATCGCTTCCTCCCGTGCGCGTTGCGGCGCGCGCTGCCCGTGTCGTGGACACGGGGCGCGTTTCACCGCCCCGTCGTCTGCCCGGACCGGTCGTTCGCGCCGGCCTGGCTGGCAGTCATTGGATCAGAGCGATCGGTCTTCGCGCAAACCGGGCACGCGGATTCCGGCCCTGGTGGTGCGCCCCCGAGGGGCGCTCGGCGCTCGACCCCTGGCGGCGCGGTTCCACGGGGCCAGGAACTCCTCGGCCGAGTCGAATCGGCGTAGGCTTTGCAGCTCGGGATTTCGTCACGAGAGGAGCAGGTCATGAGCAAGGGTGATCGCCTGCGCAGATCCTTCCTGCCTGCGGCGCTGCTGGCCGCCGCGCTGGGCAGCGCCGTCCCTGCCCACGCGAAGCTCGACACTGCAACCGAAGGGCGTTACGGGGGCGTCTATTCCAACGCCTGCTCCGACGCGCAGGCGCTGCGCGTCCGGTTCTTCGGCGACTTCATGACCGTCGAGCGCGCCGGCAAGGCGGTGAACGCCAACCGCGTCCGTGCATCGAAGACGCACCCGTCGGCAGGATCCGCACCGGACTTCGCGGCGGTGATCCGGGGCGAGGTCGCCGGGGGCAACGGGCTGTCGTTCGTGCTGCATCACAACGCGGACGGCCTGTTCGCGGTGATCGAAGGCGACGAGCATGCGCTTGCCCCGCTGGGGCCCGATGTGCAGGGCCAGCGGCTGCGTCACTGCGACCCGAACCGCAACCGGCTGCCCGGCGCCGCGCCTGCAGCGGTGCCCGAGCGTGCGTACGACCTGATGAAGGATGCGCGTTTCCGCGCAGCCTGGACCAAGGCGATCGGACCGTTGTCGCGTGAACGCTGGATCGCGCAACTCAATGGCCCGGCGCCCGAACTGCGCAGCGAGACGCTGGCGGGAACAGCGTACACGGTCGGCGCCGTGTGCAAGCCGCACGACTGCGGCGACAACAGCCTGGTGCTCCTGCACGATGCGAAGGGCGGTCGGGTGCTGGCGCTGATCCATCAGAACGGACGCGAGACGCTCGTCGGCGCGCCTTCGCCGGAAATGGCGCAGGAACTGCGCAGGATCTGGCGCCAGGAGTGGCGCGGAAGCTGACGTGCGGGTGCTGCTCGTCGAGGACGATCGGATGATCGGCGAGAGCCTGCGCGAGGCCTTGCGCAGGCAGGGCATGGCCTGCGACTGGGTGCGCGACGGGCCCGCGGCCGAAACCTCGCTGAGCGCGCAGCGCTTCGATGCGGTGCTGCTCGACCTCGGCCTGCCCGGGCGCGGCGGGCTCGAGGTGCTGCGCGCGCGCCGCGAGCGCGGCGACGACACTCCGGTCATCGTGCTCACCGCGCGCGACGCGATCGCCGACAAGGTGGCCGGGCTGGACGCCGGCGCGGACGACTACCTCGTCAAGCCCTTCGAGCTCGACGAACTGCTCGCGCGGCTGCGCGCAGTGCAGCGCCGGCAGGCGGGGCGCGCGCGGCCGGTGCTGCAGGTCGCCGACCTGCGGCTCGACCCGGCCACGCACGAGGTCACGCGCGGCGGCCGCCCGGTGCTGCTGTCGGCGCGCGAGTTCGCGGTGCTCGAGGCGCTGATGGAGCGTCCCGGCGCGATTCTCTCGCGCGCGCAGCTCGAGGACCGTCTCTACGGCTGGGGCGAGGAGCTCGAGAGCAACGCGATCAGCGTCTACGTCCACCAGCTGCGCCGCAAGCTCGGCAGCGACCTGCTGCACACGGTGCGCGGGCTCGGCTACTACGCGGGTCCGGCCAAGGACGGCGCGGCGTGATGCGGCGGTTCGCGCCGCTGCGCACCCTTCGTGCGCGGCTGTTCGCGTTCCTGCTCGCCTTCGGCGTGCTGACCGGGCTCGCCGTCGGCGGCGCGACCTACTCGAGCGTGCGCAGCGAGGCCGACGAGCTCTTCGACTACCACCTGCGCCAGATGGCGCTGTCGCTGCGCGACCAGGGGAGCATCGGCGAGGACGAGCGCGCCGCGCTGTCCAACCCTGAGTTCGACTTCGCGGTGCAGATCTGGTCGGCCCAGGGCCTTGCGCTGTACACGAGCCGGCCTGCGGCGCTGGCGCAATCGCTGCCGGCGCGAGCGGTGCTCGGCTTCAGCCAGGTGCGCATCGCGGGCGAGGACTGGCGGGTGTTCGCCGCGGCCACCGCGCAGCGGGTCGTGCAGGTGGCGCAACCGCTGGCGGTGCGCAGGCGGCTTGCCACGAACGCCGCCTGGCGCAGCGTGCTGCCGATCGCCATTGCGGTGCCGCCGGTGACCCTTGGGCTCTGGTGGCTGATCTCCGTCTCGCTGGCGCCGCTGCAGCGGCTCGTGCGCGAGGCCGGTGCGCGCGACGCGCAGCGGCTCGAACCGCTGCCGCTCGACGGGCTGCCGGGCGAACTGGAACCGCTGGTGCGCGCATTCAACGGGCTGCTCGCGCGCCTGGAAGGCGCCTTCGACGCCCAGCGCAGCTTCGTCGCCGATGCCGCACATGAGCTGCGCACGCCGCTGACCGCGCTGAAGCTGCAGATCGGCCTGCTGCAGGGCGCGCAGCCCGGAGCGGAACTGGACGCGACCGTCCGGCGCCTCCGGGAAGGGGTCGACCGCGCAGTGCGTCTGGCCGAGCAGCTGCTCGCGCTGGCCCGCGCAGAGCCGCGCACGGCCGGGCCGCTCAGTGCGGCCGACCTCGCCGACGCGGCACGCCAGGCGCTCGCCGACGCGCGCCCGCTCGCACAGCGCTGCGGCGTCGCGCTCGAGCTCGATGCGCCACCCGAGGCCCCGATCCGGGGTGACGCGCAGGCGCTGCGGAGCGCGCTGCGCAACCTGCTGGACAACGCTGCGCTGTACGGCGCCCGGCGCGTGGTCCTCGAGGTGCGCGTGCAGCCGGGCGGCTGGCGCGTGCGCGTCGACGACGACGGGCCCGGCATCGCGGCCGCCGATCGCGAGCGCGTGCTCGGACGCTTCCAGCGTGCGCACCACGGCGAGGTGCAAGGCAGCGGGCTCGGGCTGGCGATCGTGCGAGCGGTGGCGCTCCAGCATGGGGCGGTGCTGCGCCTGGAAGAGTCTCCTCTGGGCGGGCTGCGGGTCGAGATCGAGGCGCGCAGTCCGATGCAAGGCGGATTGCAGGAGTGAGCCCTGCGGGCGACGGGCTGACTCCATCTTCACGCTGGCTTCATCTGGGGCGCCTAGAGTGCGTCGCACATGGGTTGCACCCCTGCAGCCCGCCCGAAGAGGAGTCCATCATGAAACGCAAGCTCATTGCCACCGGAGTCGCTTCCGCGCTCCTCGCGCTGGGTCTCGGAGCCGGCGCCGCCGACGCCTGGACGCTGCCGTCATGGTTCCATCGCGACGCGACCGGCACGGCTGCGGCGACGTCGGTTGCCGCTGTCGCGCCGACGGCAAGGCCAGTGGCCCCCGGGGTGCAGGCCGCGCCCGCCCTGCTGCCCAACTATCGCGAGATCGTGCGCACCCAGGGCCCCGCGGTGGTCGGCGTCATCGTTGCCGGCCTGCACACTGCGGACGAGCGCGGACCTGCGGCCGGCCCGAACGACGATCCCTTCTATCGCTTCTTCCGCGGCATTCCGGGGCTGCGGATGCCGCCCCAGGACGAGACCCCCTTCCGCGGCCAGGGCTCGGGCTTCATCGTCAGCTCCGACGGGCTGATCCTCACCAACGCCCACGTCGTGCGCGATGCGCGCCAGGTGACCGTCAGACTCGCGGACCGGCGCGAGTTCGCCGCGAAGGTGCTCGGCAGCGACCCGTCGACCGACGTCGCGGTGCTGAAGGTGGAGGCGCACGGCCTCCCGACCGTCGTGCTCGGCGATCCGGCGGGAGTCGAGGTCGGCGACTGGGTGCTCGCGATCGGCGCACCTTTCGGCTTCGAGCAGACCGCCACGCAGGGGATCGTCAGCGCCAAGGGGCGCTCGCTCCCCGGCGAGAGCTACGTGCCCTTCATCCAGACCGATGCTGCAGTGAACCCCGGCAACTCCGGAGGGCCGCTGTTCGACTCAGCCGGGCGCGTGGTCGGCATCAACGCGCAGATCTACTCGCGCAGCGGCGGCTTCCAGGGACTGGCCTTCGCGATCCCGCTGGACGTCGCGCTGCACGTGAAGGACCAGATCGTCGCCCACGGTCGGGTCGAGCATGCCAGGCTCGGCGTGAGCACGCAGGACCTGTCGGCGCCGCTGGCGTCCTCGTTCGGCCTGGGCTCGCCCGATGGTGCGCTGATCTCGTCGGTGTTTCCGGGAAGCGCTGCGGAGAAGGCGGGGCTGAAGGCCGGTGACGTGATCACCGCGATCGACGGCAAGCCGGTCCACGTGGCGGGCGATCTCTCCAGTCGCGTCGGCCTGGCGCGACCGGGCGAGCGGATGACGCTTTCCGTGTGGCGGGACAAGGCGAACACCGAAGTGAAGGTGACGCTCGGGCGTGCCGAGCCCGAACGTGCGCAGACGGCAGCCGCCGGCGAGGGCGCGACGCTCGGGATGGCGGTGCGGCCGCTGGCGCCTGCCGAACTGCGTGAGGCGGGGCTGGACCATGGCCTGCTGATCGAGCAGGTGTCGGGCGCGGCGCAACTGGCCGGGATCGAACCGGGCGACGTGCTGCTCGCGCTGGATGGAAAGCCCGTGCGCAACATCGAGCAGGTGCGCGAGGTCCTGCGTGCCCATCCGAAGCAGGTTGCCCTGCTGGTGGCACGCGACGGACAGCAGATCTTCGTTCCGGTGCCGCTCGGCTGAGGCTGCGCCCGGCCCATGCCGGGCGCCTCGCGCAAGGGAATCGGAACGGTCGCCGGCCTGAACGAGACCCTTGCGGGGCACTGCATCTGCTGCGGCAGTAGGATGATCCGATCCATGCAGGAGACCGGCAAGGCCGGCGGCCGCCCCGGCAGGGGATGTCGCCGGCGCCTGCGGTGACGCGACGGGAGGGCGAGGAGATGAGTCAGGGGGCGGGCAGCGGGATCTGGAACTTCGGCGACATGTTCGACGGCCTGGCGGACGTGGTTGCGCCGCAGCAGCCGGCACTGGTGCACGGCGAGCATGTCGTCACCTGGGAGGCGTTCGTCACGCGGACCAACAACCTGGCGCGTGCGTTGCTCGACGACGGCGCAGCGCCCGACGAGAAGATCGCGCTCTACCTGCGCAACCATCCGGCCTACCTCGAGGCGATGATCGCGGGCTTCAAGTCGCGTCAGGTGCACGTCAACGTCAACTACCGCTACGGACCCGAGGAAGTCCGCTACATCCTGGACAACTCGGACGCGACGACCGTCGTCTTCGCGCTCGAGTTCGCCGGGATCGTCGAGCAGATCCGCGAGCGTCTGCCCGGCGTGCGGCGCTGGCTCGCGGTGCAGGACGGGTCCGGCGCGCCGCTGCCGGCATTCGCCAGGTCCTTCGAGGCGCTCGCCACGAGCGGCGAAGGCACGCCCGTGCGCATCGAGCGCTCCCCCGACGACCTGTTCTTCATCTACACCGGGGGCACCACCGGAATGCCCAAGGGCGTGATGTGGCGCCACGATGCGCTGCGCCGCGCGATGATCAACCCGGCCCTGGTCGAGCGGGTTCCCGTGGACCTAGCCGACCATCTGCAGATCGTTCGCGAGACCGGACAGGGAACGATCTGCCTGCCCGCCTGTCCGCTGATGCACGGCACCGGAATGCTGCCGGCGATCTCCGCGCTGATGCACGGGGGTACGGTGGTGACCCTGCGCTCGGCGCACTTCGACGCCGACGAGTTCTGGGACGCGGTCGAGCGCAACCGCGCCGGTCAGCTGATCCTCGTGGGCGACGCCTTCGCCCGACCGATGCTGCGCGCGCTCGACGAGGCAACCGTGAAGCGGGACCTCTCCTGCGTGCTGATGATGGTCTCCTCGGGGACGATGTGGAGCATGGAGGTCAAGCAGGGGCTGCTGCGCCACCTGCCGCAGGCAGCGCTGCTGGACTCCTTCGGCTCCTCGGAGGCGGTGGGCTTCGGGCTGTCGGTGATGACTGCCGACGGCAACGTGCAGACGGCCGAGTTCCAGATCGGCGAGGAAGTGAAGGTGTTCACGCACGACGACCGCGAGGTCGCGCGCGGCAGCGGCGAGGTCGGCGTCATCGGGCGCAGCGGTCCCATCCCCGACGGCTACTACAAGGACCCGGCCAAGACCGCCGCCACCTTCCGCACCATCGCCGGCGTCCGGTACGCGATGCCGGGTGACTACTGCACCGTCGATGCCAACGGCACGATCACGCTGCTCGGGCGCGGCAGCGGCTGCATCAACACTGCTGGCGAGAAGGTCTATCCGGAGGAGGTCGAGGAGGCGCTCAAGCAGCACCCTGACGTCGAGGACGCCCTGGTGGTGGGGCTGGCCGACGAGAAGTGGGGCCAGGCGGTCACCGCCGTGGTGGAGTTGCGCGCCGGCGCCGACTTCGACGAGGATGCGCTGCGCGCCCAGGTGCGCGCACGGCTGGCAGGCTACAAGACTCCCAAGCGCGTGTTCGCCGTGGACCGGATGTTCCGGGCGCCCAACGGGAAGGCCGACTACAAGAGCGCGCGCAGGTTCGCCGAGCAGGCGGTCCAGGGGAGGATCGACGGCTGACGCCGGGCCGCAGCCGCGAGTCTGGAGGCAGGCTCGCGACTGGTACGCGGGACGGACAATGAGACACCGGGCTTTTGCCCTGGGCACGGCTTGTGGCTAACTTCAGGATCCTGCAAAGGCGAGACTGCCCCCGGGCGGCCGCGTCGGGGGACTCCGGCCTTCGCATTCCGCGGCCGGCAGACAGTTCGAGCAACGAGGAGACAATGAAGATGAGATCCCTGATCGTCGCCGCGCTCGCGGCAAGCGCGCTGATGAGCGGCGGCGCAGCCTTCGCGCAGAAGCAATACGGCCCCGGGGCAAGCGACACCGAGATCAAGATCGGCAACTTCGTTCCCTACAGCGGCGGCGCCTCCGCCTACGGGATCGTCGGCCAGACCGTGGCTGCCTGGGCGAAGATGATCAACGACAAGGGCGGCATCAACGGCCGGAAGATCAACTTCGTCTCCTACGATGACGGCTACAGCCCGCCCAAGGCGGTCGAGCAGACCCGCAAGCTGGTCGAGAGCGACGAGGTGCTGTTCATGTTCCACATGGTGGGCACGCCGTCGAACTCGGCGGTGATGAAGTACCTGAACCAGCGCAAGGTGCCCCAGCTGCTGCTCGCCAGCGGCGGAACCGTGTTCGGCGACCGCAAGAACTACCCGTGGACGATGCCGTTCAACTCGCCCTATCAGTCGGAGGGGCGCATCTACGCCGCCTACCTGCTGAAGAACCACCCGGATGCGAAGATCGCGGTCCTCTACCCGAACGACGACTACGGCAAGGACATCTACAAGGGGATCCGCGACGGCCTGGGCGCGAAGACCTCGATGATCGTCAAGGAGCTCACCTACGAGACCACCGACCCGACGGTCGACTCGCAGATGGTGGCGCTGAAGGGCTCGGGCGCTGACGTGTTCCTGAACCTCACCACGCCGAAGTTCGCCGCGCAGGCGATCCGCAAGCTGGGCGAGATGAAGTGGAAGCCGGTGCACATCCTGAACAACGTGTCCGCCTCCACCGGCGCAGTGATCAAGCCTGCCGGCTACGAGAACGCCCAGGACGCGATCACCGCCACCTACGTGAAGGACCCGACCGACCCGCAGTTCAAGGACGATCCGGCGATCAGGGAGTGGTCGGCGTTCATCGACAAGTACATGCCCGGCACCGACAAGGCGAATTCGCTGACGCTGTACTCGTTCTCGGCGTCGCAGCTGCTCGAGCACGTCCTCAGGCAGGCGGGCGACAACCTGACGCGCGAGAACATCATGAAGCAGGCCGAGAACCTGAAGGACGTGAAGATCGGCGGGCTGATGAACGGCATCCTGGTGAACACCTCGCCGACCGACCACTACCCGATCGAGCAGATGCAGCTGATGCGCTTCAAGGGCGAACGCTGGGAGATGTTCGGTCCGCTGCTGGAAGGCAAGATCACCGACTGACCCCCGCAGAGGCAGGTGCGGCGCGCATTCCACCGCCTGGCGGTGGGGCGCACGCCGTCGCCGGCCAGGACGATCGATCAAGCAGGAGACCACAGGCTCATGGAACCGATCCGCTACGTCGAGCTGATGAAGCAGCGCTACGAAACCCTCGGGTTTCCTCCGTACGCGTGGAGCGTCAACGAGGACGCGCCACTGACCCCGCTGCGCAAGCCGCTTGCGCAGTGTTCGGTCACCATCCTCACCTCGGGGGGCGTCTCGGAGAAGCCGCTGCCAGGCTTCGACCCCCACGCCCGCAACGACTTCCGGCTCGACGCGATCGCCAGCGACTTTCCGTCCGACGGGTTCAAGATCGACGACAGCTACTACGACCACACCGACGCTTCGTGCGACATCAACTGCATCTTCGCGATCGACCGACTGCGCGAGATGGCGCGCGCGGGAGAGATCGGCTCGGTGACTCCGCGCTTCTGGAGCGGGTTCATGGGGCGCACCTACATGCGCAGCAAGCTCTGCGACGAGGTGGCCCCCGCCTTCGCGCAGCAGCTGAAGGAGGACGGCACCGACATCCTGGTCGCGGTGCCCGCCTGCCCGCTCGATCAGCAGACGGTCGCGCTGGTGTGCCGGGTGGTGGAGCAGGCCGGGATCCCGACGGTGTGCATCACCACGGCGCGCGACATCACCGAACTGGTGAAGCCGCCGCGCGGGCTCTTCGTGAACGCCCCGATGGGCAACAACTTCGGCAAGCCCGGCGACGTGCAGACCCAGGCCTCGATCCTGCGCGAGGCCCTGCAACTGGTGGTCGATGCGAAGCAGGGTGGCGTGCTGGTCGACAGCGCCTTCACCTGGCCCGAGCCCTTCTTCCCCGTGATGACCGAGACCACCCGCGAAGAGCAGCTCAGGAAGTGAGCCCCAGGGGCGCTGCGCGCAGCCGCCAGGGTTCGAGCACTGCGCGCAGCTCCTCGGGGACCGGCGCGCTGCGCCGGGTCTGACGATCGATCGCGACCATCACCGACTCGCAGGTCGCGAGGCAGCGGCCGTCCTCGAAGCACGCGCCGCGCACCGTCAGCGAGCGCTCGCCGAGCTGGGCGACGCCGCAGCCGATCTCCCACTGTGCGCCGGGCATCGCGCGGCGCAGCCAGCGCAGCGAGACGTGCACCACCATCATCCCGCCGCGGGGTCGGGTGCGCGCGCCGTAGGCCTCGTTCAGGAAGGTGATCCGCATCTGCTCGGCGCAGCGCGCCAGCCACGCGTCACTGGCCATGCGACGGGCGTCGCTGTCGCCGAAGCGGATGTCGAGCCGGTGGCGCCAGGGGAAGTCCGCGAGAGCCGGGGCGTTGTCGTCGCCGCGCCCCGGCTGCCCGGCGACGAGCGCCTCGGCGCCGGGCACCTGCGCGGTGCGCAGCGCCTCGCGCTGGTCGGCGGAGAATCCCGCCGGAAGGCCGTCGGTCCAGCCCTGCAGGCAGGCCTCGTGCAGTCCGACGCAGCGCCCGCCCTGGAACAGCGCGGTGGCGACGCGCACTCCCTCAGGGTCGGCCGACAGCAGTTTCGCGCCCCAGGCCAGCGGCTCGGGATAGTAGGACTCGGCCAGGAAGTCGGTTTCGCTGCGCGCGCAGGCCAGCGCCGGCTGGCTGTCGCGCCAGGCCCGCGCGCCGAAGACGCTGCGCACGGCGAGGTGCACCGCCTCGCCCTGGATCGAGATCAGCGCGCTGTTGTTCATGTGCTGCCAGATGTCGACGTCGGTGTAGCGCGGGAGCACTTCTCCGCTAAGCGGGTAGGACGCGGCTTCTCGCCGCCAGGCGTCTTGTCTCATCGGGGTCGGGGCCGGTCTGGGCGCGGCGCTGGGTTGGGGTCGGTGTGGCGGGTGCGCATCCGGTCGGATGGTGTGTTCAGAGGGTGCGCAGCCAGTCGAGCAGCAGCTGCGACACCTGTTGCGGGGCCTCCTGCTGCGTCCAGTGGCCGATGCCGGGCAGCAGGTGCGCGCCACGCAGTCCGGGCAGGTGCGGCGCCATCAGCGCCACCGGGTCCACCCCGGGCAGCATGCGCAGCGCGAGGTCGCGGTCGCCGCCGATGAAGAGCGCGGGCTGCTCGATCCTGCGGTCGCGGAACTGCTGCTGCCAGGCCATGTCGCGCGCGTGGTTGCGATAGCGGTTCAGCGGACCGCGAAACCCCGATGCCTGGAATTGCGCGACGAAGTGATCCTCGTCGGCCTTCGTGAGCCAGGCCGGAAAGGGGTCGGGATCGGGCAGGCCGTCGAGCAGGCGTGCACCGTGCGGCTTGTTCCTGGGCCAGGTGCCTTCGGGCGCGTCGCCGCTGAGCGCGTAGCAGAAGCGGCGCAGCGCGCCGCGCACGTCCGCCTCGAGTTCGGCCTCGGCGACGCCCTCGTCCTGGAAGTAGACCTGGTAGAAGAAGCGCCCCTTCGCGGTGAACGCGGCGTGCACCGCTTCGAGGAAGCTGACCGTGGCAATGCCCGTCCAGGGCACCGAGAGCCCGGCCACCGCGCGCACCCGGTCGGGGCGCGACAGCGCGGTGTTCCAGACGATCGGCGCGCCCCAGTCGTGGCCCACCAGCACTGCGCTGCGCTCGGGGGACAGCGCTTCGATCACTCCGGCGACGTCCGCGGTGATCTGCTCCAGGCTGTAGTCGGCGACCTCCGGCGGGCTGTCGGAGCCGCCGTAGCCGCGCACGTCGATCGCGCATGCGGTGAATCCCGCCTGCGCGATCGGGGCGATCTGGTGGCGCCAGCTGTACCAGCCTTCGGGAAAGCCGTGGACCATCACCACCAGCGGCCCGCTGCCGGCGAGCGCCGCCTTCAGGCGGATGCCGTTGGCGGGAACCTGGACGAAGCGCAGGCTCACGCCGGCTTGCGCGGCACCGTCCCGCTGCGCACCTGCCGGAACGGCACGTCGCGGTCGACCTCGATCTCCTTGGGCAGTCCGAGCACGCGCTCGGCGATGATGTTGCGCTGGATCTGGTCGGTGCCGCCGCCGATCGAGGTGAAGTAGGCGTTCAGCGTGAGGAAGTTCGCGTCTTCGGCGCGCGGGTGCTCCGGGCCTTCGAGCAGGCTCTCGGCGCCGAGCAACGCGGTGCGCAGCCGGGCCTCCTCGTGCAGGATGCGCGACATCGCGAGCTTGCCCAGCGACATGATCGAGGAGCTGGTGCCCTGGGCGAGATCGGCCTTGGCGCGCGCGGTGTTCAGGCGGTTGAGCACCCGATACGAGGTGACGCGCGCGATGTCCTGGCGCATCGCCGGGTCGCCCAGGCGGCCGGCCTCGCGCGCGAGCTCGATCAGCGCGGAGTCGCCTTCCGGATTGGGCGCGCCGCTGCGCGGGCCGCGGGCGTCCTCCCCCATCAGCGAGCGCTCGTAGGCCAGCCCGGTCTGCAGCACCTTCCAGCCGCCGTTGAGCTCGCCGAGCAGGTTGTCGGCGGACACGACTGCGTCGGTGATGAAGACCTCGTTGAACTGCGCTTCGTCGGTGATCTGGCGCAGCGGCCGCACCTCGATTCCGGGCTGCTTCATCGGCAGGAAGAAGAAGCTCAGGCCGCGGTGCTTCGGGACGTCCCAGTCGGTGCGCGCCAGCAGCATCCCGTAGTCGGCGGTCGCCGCGTAGCTGGTCCAGACCTTCTGGCCGTTGACGACGAAGTGGTCGCCCTGACGGTCCGCACGGGTGCGCACCGCGGCGAGGTCCGATCCGGCGCCCGGCTCGCTGTAGAGCAGGCACATGCCTACCGAGTCGGTCAGCAGGGCGGGGACGATCTTCGCCTTGAACTCGGGCCGGGCGTAGGTGAACGCGGTGTTCACCCAGAGGTTCAGTCGATCCTGGCCTGCGCCCGGCGCGCCGACCTCGGCGAAGGCGCGCTCGATCAGCCGGGCCTGTTCGACGGGGAGGCTGCGCCCGTGCCACTCCGCGGGCCAGGTCGGCACCGCCCAGCCGGCGGCGACCACCTTCTCGAGGAAGGCGGTGCGCTCGGGGGAGCGGCTGACGCTGCAGGGGCCTTCCATGGTGGCGCGGTCCCAGTGCGTGGAGAGCCAGGCCCGCACTTCGGCGAGCAGCGCGTCGTTGGTCGGTGCAGTCATGCCTGGGTCTCCAGCAGCTGGATGTAGCGCTCCCGGTATGCGGCGGGCGTGCCGAACAACTGGGCGTCGGTGCGCGCGCGGCGCAGGTACAGGTGGGCCGGGTGCTCCCAGGTGAAGGCGATCCCGCCGTGCATCTGGATGCTGGTGGCCGCCACCGTGGTGAAGGCGTCCGCGCAGGCGAAGGCGGCCAGGCAGACTGCCTGGGCTGCCTCCTCGTTGCGCTCGGCGAGGCAGCTGGCAGCGTGGCGCGCAGCCGAGGTGCAGGACTCGCTCTCGAGCAGGAGGTCGGCCGCCATGTGCTTGATCGCCTGGAAGCTGCCGATCGCGCGGCCGAACTGGAAGCGATCCTGTGCATACTGGACCGTTGCCTCCAGCACCCGACGGGCGCCGCCGGCCTGTTCGCCGGCCAGCGCGACGCGCGCCAGGTCCAGCGCATCCTCGACGGCTTCCCAGCCCGGGCGCCTGCACGCGAGGCGCTGCGCGGCGGCTCCGGTGAGCGTCAGCTTCGCCAGCGGCACCGTCCGGTCGAAGGCGGGCAGCGCGGCGATCTGCGCGCCCTGCGCACCGGCGGCAAGCTCGAAGACGCCGACGCCGTCAGGCGTGCGCGCCACCACGAGGAAGAGGTTCGCAGCCTGGCCGTGGGTGACGAAGCTCGCGGCGCCGTCCAGGCGCCAGCCACCGTCGGTCTCGCGTGCGCGGACGTCGAGGTCGGCAGCGGTCCAGCCGCCCTTCGGGCCGGTGAGCGCGACGGTGGCGATCTTCGAGCCATCGGCAATTCCCGGCAGCAGGCGGGCCTGGGCGTCGGCGTCGTCCAGCGCCTGCAGCAGCCCGGCGGCGAGCACTCCGCTGGAGAGCAGCGGCGTGCAGGCCAGCGCTGCGCCGACCTCCTCCATCACTCGCTCCAGTTCCACCGGGCCGGCGCCGACGCCCCCGTGCTGCGGATTCACGAGGATTCCGGCCACGCCCATCGATGCGAGTTCGCGCCAGAGTTCGGGGTCGTAGCCTTCGGGGCGCTCCATGGTCCGGCGCACGTCGGCCTCGGTGCTGCGGTCGGCGAGCAGCCGCCGCACCGAGTCGACGAAGGCCAGCAGCTCATCCTGGTCGATCCTTGTCATGGCTTCCTTTGGGTCTGGGTTCGGCGCCGGATGACCCGAGGGCCGGGCGCGGTCAGTGTGATCTTATCGGCATAGCGCGTGCGCGCGTCTCGAAACTGGGCGAGGCGTGGCCTGGCCCCAGCGGTGCGCCCGCGCCTTGCGCGCAGGCCCTCATCCGGCCGCTTGCGCGATCAGTTCCTCGATGTCGCGCATGCGCTCCTTGCCGAACCACATCTGGTCGCCGACGAAGAAGGTGGGCGAGCCGAAGGCGCCGCGCGCGTGGGCGGCCTCGGTGTTGGCGATCAGCGCCTGCTTGACCTCGGCCTGCTGGGCGGTCGCCATCAGCGCTTCGCCATCCAGGCCGGCGGCTGCCAGCGTGGCCAGGATCACGTCGTCCTCGGCCATGTTCCTCTCCTGCTCCCACATCGCAGCGTACACGGCATCGACGTAGGGTTCGAAGCAGCCCAGCCTCTGCGCCGCGCAGGCGCCGCGCATGATCTTCAGCGTGTTCACCGGGAAGAAGGGATTGAAGCGGAAGCGCTCGAGCCCGTGCCTGGCGATGAAGCGCTGCATCTCCAGCCGCTCGTAGGCGAGCTTGTTCGGGATGGCGGCGTAGGCCTCGCCGGGCGAGCGGTTGTTGGCGAGCTTGAACAGGCCGCCGAGCAGGACGGGAACGTACTCGACGCTTGCGCCGGTGCGCGCGGTGAAGGCCGGGAGCACCTTGTGGCACAGGTAGGCGTTGGGGCTGCCGAAGTCGAACAGGAACTGGAGGTGGGTGGGGTTCATCGGAGCGGTCTCCTCGTTGGCTGGCGCTCGCGCGCGTCGCGATGCGCACGAGCCGATGCGAAGGGGGTGTGGGTGGTGCGCAGCGCCGGGGCCTGCAATGACGGGTGTGAGCGCTTGCTCACCAGGTTTCGATCCACGGGCGCAGCTCGGGCTCGTGGGTCCAGGCATTGCGCGGCTGCTGGTGGATCTGCCAGTAGAGTTCGGCGATCTGGTCCGGGTTCACGATGCCTTCGCGCTCCTTGAGCGCATAGCGCTGGGGGAAGTTCTCGCGGATCCAGGCGGTGTCGATCGCGCCGTCGATGATCGGGTGCGCCACGTGGATGCCCTGGGGCCAGAGCTCGCGCGCCATGCTCTGGGCCAGCGCCCGCAGCGCGTGCTTGGCGCCGGCGAACGCGGCGAAGCCCTCGCGCCCGCGCAGGCTCGCAGTGGCGCCGGTGAAGAGGATGCTGCCGCGGCCGCGCGGCAGCATCACCTTGGCCACCTCGCGGCCCATCAGGAAGCCCGCGAAGCAGGCCATCTCCCAGACCTTGTAGTACACGCGCGCGGTGGTCTCGGTGATTCCGAAGCGCACGTTGGCGCCGATGTTGAACACCGCCACCTCGATCGGCGCGATCTCGCGCTCGATTCGCGCGACGAGCTCGATCATCTCCTCCTCCTTGCGCGCGTCGCTGCCGAAGCCGTGCGCTTCGCCGCCCTCGGCGCGGATCTGCGCCAGCAGCGGGCCGAGCTTCTCGGCGCTGCGCCGCGTGACGCAGGCCACGTAGCCCTCGCGCGCGAAGCGGCGCGCGATCGCACCGCCAGTGGCGTCGCCGGCGCCGATGACCAGGACTGCCTTCCTGTCGCTCATGGATATCTCCTCGTTGGGGAGGCGTCCCCCCGTTGCGCGAAAGCGGGTGCCACCTCATGTGACATCAGTTCACAAATCGAACGTCCGCGACGAGAGTACGTTTGGAAAATGAACGCGTCAACCGTATGCTTGTGCCATGAAGTGGAGTGAACTGGGCGCCGAACGCTGCTCGGTCGCGCGCACCGTCTCGGTGATCGGCGACCGCTGGACGCTGCTCGTGCTGCGCGACTGCTTCCTGGGAGTGCGCCGCTTCGAGGCCTTCCAGGAGCGGCTGGGCATCTCGCGCCCGATGCTCGCGGACCGGCTGCGCCGGCTGGTCGAAGCCGGCGTGCTGGCAAGGAAGCAGTACGAGCAGGCGCCTGCGCGCTACGAGTACCGGCTCACCCGCAAGGGACTTGACCTGCATCCGGTGATCATGGCGATCGTGCACTGGGGCGACCTGCACATGGCCGGCCGGCGCGGCCGCCCGCTGCTGCACCGGCACGAGCGCTGCGGAAGGCTGTTCGACCCCGTGACTGTATGCTCGGAGTGCGGCGAGCCGCTGCATGCGCGGGAGGTCTCGGTGGAGCCGGGGCCGGGGGCGTGATGCTGCCGGACGTCGGCGCGCACGCCCTGCCCTCGTGGCGCCTGGCGCCGGCCGCAGCGCAGCGCGCCGCGCAGGCGGCGAGGACGGGCGCCCTGCCCTTTGGGCGCCTGGCGCCGGCGCCGCGGCCCGCAGGCGTGGGCACGACCAACTGAGCTGAAGGGGAGCGCGATGCGCGATGTCGATGCAAGAGCGATGAGTGCGGCCGAGTCCGCCGGCGGCAAGAAGAGCTATTCGAGCCTGGTCTGGGGCTACCGCCAGGCAGAGACCGTTGCGGTGATGATTCACGTCGGCCACGAACTCGGCATCTTCAGGGCGATGGCGGGCAAGGGGCCGATGACCGCGGCCGAACTGGCGCAGGCCACCGGACTGCACGAGCGATGGCTGCTGGAGTGGATGCGCCTGCAGGCTGCCGCGAAGATCCTCGCCTACGTTCCCGAGGACCGGTTCCTGCTTCCCGAGGAGGCGATCGACGTTCTCGTCGACGAGGGCTCGTCCGCGTTTGCTGCCGAGAGCTTCACCGGCGGATACACCCCGGCGCAGGTGTCGGGGCTGATCGAATCCTTCCGCACGGGCATCGGGAAGACCTACGAGTCCGACGGGCCCGAGGCGGTGACGCGCAGCGAAGCCCGTCACATCCGGACGGCCGAGAGGCAGGTGGTGCCGCGGATGATCCCCGCGCTGGAGGGCGTCGAGGAGAAGCTGCGGCGCGGCGCCCTCGTGGCCGATGTCGGTTGCGGCGACGGCGCCCTGGCGGTGGCGCTGGCGAAGGCGTTCCCCGCCTCGCAGATCCATGCGATGGACCCGAACACGCATGCGGTGGCCCACGTCCGGACGCGCGCGCAGGAACTGGGGCTGGCCAACCTGACGACCTTCGTGGCTCCCGCGGAGCGCTTCCCGGTGGCCGGCCCCTACGATCTGGTCATCGCCTTCGACTGCGTGCACGACATGACCGCCCCCCAGGCGGCGCTCGACGAGATCCGCCGGCGCCTGAAGCCGGACGGCACCCTGTTCGTGAAGGACATCCGCAGCAAGCCGAGCTTCCAGGAGAACCTGCGCAACCCGATGCTGGCGATGATGTACGGGTTCTCGCTGTTCTCCTGCATGGCCTCGGCGATGTCGGAGCCGGGCGGCGCCGGGCTGGGCACGCTCGGGTTCAACCCGGAGGTGGCGGAGTCGATGAGCCGGGCCGCGGGCTTCACGCGCTTCCGGATGCTCGACTTCAAGGACCCCGGGAACCTCTACTACGAGATCCGGCCCTGAGGTGAAGCGGCCGGCCGGTGCGGGTTCGGCGGCAGGCGCCGCGTGCGCTTGCCCGCCCGGGCTCAGACGTCGATGTTGCGCGCCACCAGGGCGTTCTTCTCGATGAACGCCCTCCTCGGCTCCACGTCGTCGCCCATCAGGGTGGTGAAGATCTGGTCGGCGGCGATGGCGTCCTCGATCTGCACGCGCAGCATCCGGCGCGCCGCGGGGTCCATCGTGGTGTCCCAGAGCTGGTCGGCGTTCATTTCGCCCAGGCCCTTGTAGCGCTGGCGGCCCACGCCGCGCTCGGCCTCGGCCAGCAGCCAGCGCATCGCACCGCGGAAGTCGGCCACCGCCTGGCTGCGCTGGCGCTCGCCCTCGCCCCTGCGGATCTCGGCGCCCGGGCCGATCAGGCCCGACACCGTGCGGGCGAAGTCCAGCAGCGCGGCGTGGTCGGACGAGAGGAGGAAGTCGGCGTCGATGGCGCTGGTGCGGACGTTGCCGTGGTGGGCGCGCTCGATCAGCAGCATCCACTTCTCGTGGCGCTCGTCGTAGTGCGCCCGCACCGCCGGCGCCTCGGACTGGTGGCCGGGCGGCGCGTAGTTCGCCATCGCGGCGGCGAGTTCCAGCGCCGAGGCCTGCGCGGCGGTCTCGCTGCCCAGATCGATCTCGCAGCCGTCGAGCACCGCGCGCAGCGCGTCGGTGTCGATGATGCGCGAGAGGCGCTCGATCACGGCCTCGGCGACCAGGTACTTGCGGGCGAGCTCGCCCAGGGCGTCGCCGGTGATCGGCTCGGCGTCCGGCCCCGGCAGCAGGCGCGCGCCGTCCAGCGCCAGGCGCAGCATGTACTGGTTGAGCTCGTGGTCGTCCTTCAGGTAGCGCTCGTCCTTGCCGTGCTTGACCTTGTAGAGCGGAGGCTGCGCGATGTAGACGTAGCCGCGTTCGATCAGCTCGGGCATCTGCCGGTAGAACAGCGTCAGCAGCAGCGTGCGGATGTGGCTGCCGTCGACGTCGGCGTCGGTCATGATGATGATGCGGTGATAGCGGCACTTGTCGGCGTCGAAGTCGGGGCCGATGCCGGTGCCCAGCGCAGTGATCAGGGTGGCGATCTGCTCGGAGGTGATCAGCTTGTCGAAGCGCGCCTTCTCGACGTTGAGCACCTTGCCGCGCAGCGGCAGCACCGCCTGGAACTTGCGGTCCCTGCCCTGCTTGGCCGAGCCGCCTGCGGAGTCGCCCTCGACGATGTAGATCTCGCTCTGTGCGGGATCCTTCTCCTGGCAGTCGGCGAGCTTGCCGGGCAGGCCGACGCCGTCGAGCAGGCCCTTGCGCCGGGTCATCTCGCGCGCCTTGCGCGCGGCCTCGCGGGCGCGCGCGGCCTCGACGATCTTGCCGCAGATGGTCTTCGCGTCGACCGGCTTCTCGAGCAGGTACTCCTCGAGCGCCTTGGCGACGATCTCCTCGACCGGCGCGCGCACCTCGGAGGACACCAGCTTGTCCTTGGTCTGCGAGCTGAACTTCGGCTCGGGAACCTTCACCGAGAGCACGCAGGTCAGGCCCTCGCGCATGTCGTCGCCGCTGGTCTCGACCCTGGCCTTCTTCGCGAGCTCGTGCTCCTCGATGTACTTGTTGATGATGCGGGTCATCGCCGCGCGCAGGCCGGTGAGGTGGGTGCCGCCGTCGCGCTGCGGGATGTTGTTGGTGAAGCAGAGCACCTGCTCGCTGTAGCCGTCGTTCCACTGCATCGCGACCTCGACGCCGATCGGCAGGCCGTTGTCGAGCTCCTTGCTGCCGGTGGCGTGGAAGACGTTCGGGTGCAGGACGGTCTTGTTCCTGTTGATGAACTCGACGAAGCCGCGCACGCCGCCTGCGAAGGCGAAGTCGTCCTCCTTGCCCTGGCGCTGGTCCACGAGCCGGATGCGCACGCCGTTGTTCAGGAACGAGAGCTCGCGCAGCCGCTTGGCGAGGATCTCGTAGTGGAAGTCGATGCCCGTGAAGATCTCGTCGTCGGGGAGGAAGTGCACCTCGGTGCCGCGCTTGTCGGTGGTGCCGATCACCGGCATCGGCGAGACCTGGACGTCGTCGATCTCGGAGACCAGGCGCTCCTTCAGGGCGCCACGCTCGAACTCGAGCAGGTGCACCCTGCCCTCGCGCTTGACCACCAGCCGCAGCCACTTCGAGAGCGCGTTCACGCAGGACACGCCCACGCCGTGCAGGCCTCCGGAAACCTTGTAGCTGTTCTGGTTGAACTTGCCGCCGGCGTGCAGTTCGGTGAGCGCGATCTCCGCGGCCGAGCGCCTGGGCTCGTGCTTGTCGTCCATCTTCACCCCGGTGGGGATGCCGCGGCCGTTGTCGACCACCGAGATGGAGTTGTCGGTGTGGATCGTGACCACGATGTCGTCGCAGAAGCCTGCGAGCGCCTCGTCGATCGA
This sequence comes from Pseudomonadota bacterium, assembly GCA_963204785.1. Classification (GTDB taxonomy): domain Bacteria; phylum Pseudomonadota; class Gammaproteobacteria; order Burkholderiales; family Burkholderiaceae_E; genus Quisquiliibacterium. Next base: position 21,659 of record CAUJHG010000065.1, read on the forward strand.
GTTGTCGACCACCTCGAAGACCAGGTGGTGCAGACCGGTGCCGTCGGAGGTGTCGCCGATGTACATGCCGGGGCGCTTGCGCACCGCCTCGAGGCCTTCGAGGATCTGGATCGCGGAGGAATCGTAGTTCTGCTGGGACATCTTGGGAGCCTTCACAACTTCTGTATCGGAGACCCGGCGCCCGGGCGCGCTGCGGCGCCTGCGGGTCCTCAGATGCGCATCGGCATCACGACGTAACGGAACGAGTCGTCCCCGGGCACGGTCAGCAGCGCGCTGGTGGTCGCGTCGCCGAACTCGAGCTTCACCTGCTCGGTCTTCAGATTGGTCAGCACGTCCTGCAGGTAGCTCACGTTGAAGCCGATCTCGAGCGGCTCGCCGTCGTAGTCGACCTCGAGCTCGTCGACCGCCTCCTCCTGCTCGGCGTTGCTGGTCTGCACGCGCAGCACTCCGGGCGACAGCGACAGGCGCACGCCGCGGAACTTGTCGGAGGTGAGGATCGACGCCCGCCCGAGCGAGGACGCGAGCGCCTCGCGTGCGACCGTGGTCGCCTTCGTGTAGCCGCTGGGGATGACCCGCTGGTAGTCGGGGAACTTGCCCTCGACCAGCTTGCTCACCAGCTCGACCTCGCCGAATCGCATGCGCACCTGGTTGGCGGCGACGTCGATCGTGACCGGCTCGTCGGTGTCGCCGAGCAGCCGCTGCAGCTCGAGCACGGTCTTGCGCGGGATGATCACCTCGCTGCGCGCCAGGCCCGAGGCTTCGAGCGTCGCGTCGCAGTAGGCGAGACGGTGGCCGTCGGTGGCGACCACGCGCACCCTGCCGCCATCGGTGACCAGCAGCAGGCCGTTCAGGTAGTAGCGGATGTCCTGCTGGGCCATCGCGAAGTGCACCATGTGCAGCAGGTGCCTGAGCTGCTTCTGCGGCAGCGCGAACGAGGCGGCGAACTGCTCGCTGACCGCGACCGTGGGGAAGTCGTCGGCCTCGAGCGTCTGCAGGGAGAAGCGGCTGCGGCCCGCCTGGATCGTCGCCTTCGCGCCGGCCACCGAGATCCTGACCTCGGGCCCCTCGGGCAGCGCGCGCAGGATGTCGATCAGCTTGCGCGCCGACATCGTCGTGGCGCCGTCGTCGCCGCTCGCACCCAGCGAGGCCGAAGTGCTGATCTGGATCTCGACGTCGCTGGCGAGGAAGGAGACGGTCTCGCCTTCCTTGCGCAGCAGCACGTTGGCCAGGATGGGCAGCGTGCTGCGGCGCTCGACGATGCCAGCGACCGTGGCCAGCGGCTTGAGAACCGCGTCGCGAGTGGCTCTGATGAACTGCATGGCTCTGTCTTTCCCCTTGTTGTCGTTCGCGAGGGCGCCGTCCGCCGGGCGCGCCGCGGCGTCGCGGCGCGGCGCGCGGACCTCACCCTCGCAGCGTCTGTTCGAGCACGTGGATCTGGTGGTTCAGTTCGGGGTCGTGCTGACGCTGTTCGGTGATCTTGCGCATCGCGTGCAGCACCGTGGTGTGGTCGCGCCCGCCGAAGCCCTCGCCGATCTCGGGCAGGCTCTTCTGCGTGAGCTCCTTGGCGAGGTACATCGCGATCTGGCGCGGCAGCACGATGTGCGCGTGCCGGCGCTTGCTGTACATGTCGGCGACCTTGATCTTGAAGAAGTCGGCGACCGTCTTCTGGATCACCTCGATGGAGATCTGCCGGCGGTTCAGCGCGAGCAGGTCCTCGAGCGCCTCCTTGGCCAGGTCGAGGGTGACCGGCTTGTTGCGAAAGCCCGCGTAGGCGATCACGCGCAGCAGCGCGCCTTCGAGCTCGCGCACGTTCGAGCGCAGGTGCTTGGCGATGAAGAAGGCGACGTCCTCGGGCAGCTGCGCGGACTGCTGCTCGGCCTTCTTGAGCAGGATGGCCACCCGCATCTCGAGCTCGGGCGGCTCGATGGCGACGATCAGGCCGGAGTCGAAGCGCGAGATCAGACGCTCTTCGATGCCGGACATCTCCTTCGGGTAGGTGTCGCAGGTGATGATGATCTGCCTGCGGGCCGCGTACAGGGCGTCGAAGGTGTAGAAGAACTCCTCCTGGGTGCGCGGCTTGCCCGACAGGAACTGGATGTCGTCGATCAGCAGCAGGTCCAGCGACTGGTAGTAGTGCTTGAGGTCCTCGGAGGTCTTGCGCTGGATGGCGCGGACCATCTCGTCGAAGTATTCCTGCGCGTGGATGTAGCGCACCTTCGCCTTCGGGTTGCGCTCCAGGAAGGCGTTGCCCACCGCGTGGATCAGGTGGGTCTTGCCCAGCCCCACCCCGCCGTACAGGAACAGCGGGTTGTAGCTACCGGGGCGATCGACCACCTGCAGCGCGGTGGCGCGCGCCATCTGGTTGGACTTGCCGGTGACGAAGTTCTCGAAGGTGAGCTCGGCGCGCAGGCGGCTGCGGTCGATCACCGGCTGCAGCGGCGCGGGCGGCTCGGCCGGCGCGGTGGCTGCGGGAGTGTCGGCGCCCTGCCCTGGCATTGCCGGCTGCGCGAGGCCCGGGAAGCGCCCTGCCGCGCCCTGGGGCTGTCCGGCAGGCGCCGGCGCCGCGCCGGCGGAGGCCCGGACCGGCTGCTGCGCCGGGGCGAGTTCGAAGGCGACCCGGGTCTCGGGTCCGACGATGTCGGTGGCAAGCTGCGCGATGCGCGACCCGAACTGGGTGCGCACCCAGTTCAGCTTGAACTGGTTGGGCGCGCCGATGCGCAGCACTTGCTCGTCGGTGTCGTAGCCCAGGCACACCAGCGGCTTGATCCAGGTCTTGAACAGCTGCGAGGGCACCTCGGCCTCGAGCCGCGCGGCGCAGGCGCGCCAGTGATCCTGCGCCGGCGCGGTCTGGCGGGGATCGGGTTCTGCGGGCCTGGAATGGGGCATCGGGGTGGGCGCGGGAGCTCTTGCAGGGTGTGCGGGACGAACCCGTGATTCTACCGCGACGAACGGAGTTTTCCACAGACCCAGGATTGACTGGGCTTGACAAATCGGTTGTAATCAAAGGCTTTTGTACGAGAACTGCCATGAAACGTACCTTCCAGCCTTCCGTCGTGCGCCGCAAGCGCACCCACGGCTTTCTCGTCCGCATGAAGACCCGCGGGGGCCGCGCAGTGATCCGCGCGCGTCGCGCCAAGGGTCGCAAGCGCCTGGCCGTCTGAGCCGCGTCCGCACGCAGCGGTCGCACCCGACGGTGCGGCGGCGGCGGTCCGAGCGCGGTTCGCACGGCCCCAGCCCATGGCCAGGCAGCGGATCGATGCCTCACTGGCGGCGCTTGGGCGCCGACGCGCAGATGTCTCCAGTGCGCATTTCGGGCTGGCCTTCCTGATGACCGAGGTCGGCGGCGCTGCTGCGCCCGCAGCCCGTGAACGTGGGCGGCTCGCGATGGCGGTTCCGAAGCGCCAGCTCAAGCGCGCGGTGGATCGCAACGCCCTGCGACGGGTGGCCCGCGAGGCCTGGCGGCTGGCGCCGTGGGGCGACACCGTCCGGCCCCAGGTGCTGATGGTGAAGCTGCGCCGCGCGGATCCGGACTGGAAGACCGCGGGCAGGGCGGCCCTGAAGAAAGCCTGGCGCGCCGAGCTCGACGAACTGTTCTCGCGCCTGCGCCGCCGGCTGGCCGCGCAGACCGCAACCGCCGGCGCGGTGCCGGCGGTGAAGTCCCGAGTGAACCAGACCGCCCTTGCCGCGCCATCCTGTCCCGACGAGCGCCGCGATGCCTGAGCGCAGGCCCGAGGCGATGCTGCGCCGTGCGCTGGTCGCGGTGCTGAGCGCGCCGGTCCACCTGTACCGGTATGCGATCAGCCCGATGATGCCGCCGCGCTGCCGCTTCCTGCCCACCTGTTCGGAGTACGCGCTCGAGTCGCTGCGACGGCACGGACCGCTGTCGGGCGGCTGGCTCGCGGCCGCGCGCGTGTGCCGCTGTCATCCGTTCAACCCGGGCGGGATCGACCCGGTCCCCGAACACTTCTCGCTGCTGCGCGCCGGCGCCTCGCGCTGGCCCGCGGCGATGCGCGGCGAACCCCCTGCCGAGTGATCCACATGCAATCGACGCAACTGCAACGCACCATCCTCTGGGTCGTCTTCTCGATGTCGCTGCTGTTCCTGTGGGACGCCTGGCAGCGCCACAACGGCAATCCGTCGATGTTCGGCGAGCCGCCGGCCAGCCAGACGCAGGCCGCGGGTGAGAGCGGCGCGGCCGTGCCACCCGAGAAGAGCGACGCGAGCGTCCCGGCGGCGCCGGTGCAGCCGGCGTCGGCAGGGGCGGGGGCAGTGCCGCAGATCGCTGGCAGCGGGGCCGCCGACGCGGGGCCGCGCAGCGAGCCGGTGAAGCTGGCCAGCGACGTGCTCGCGCTGGAGATCGACCCTGCTGGTGGCCAGGTGCGCCACGCCGAACTGCTCAAGCACAAGGCCAGCCCGGAGCAGCAGAGCGCCAGCGGCAACGTGGTGCTGCTCGACGAGGCCGCCGGCCACACCTACATCGCCCAGAGCGGGCTCGTGGGCGCGCCGCAGGGCAGCAGCTTCCCGACGCACCGCACCCCGTTCACGGTGGTGGAGAAATCGGGCGGGGAGGGCGGTGCGCAAGTGCTGAAGCTCGCCGCGCAGAGTGGCGGGCTCACGCTGGTGCGCAGCTACCGGCTCGCGCCGGGCGCCTACACCGTCGAAGTCACCGACGAGATCACCAACACCGGCAGCGCGCCGCTGCGCCCGGTGCTCTACATGCAGCTCACGCGCGACGGCAGCAACCCGCCGGGTGACTCCAGGTTCTACAGCACCTACACCGGGCCGGTGGTCTACACCGACGCGGGCAAGTTCCACAAGGTGTCCTTCAGCGACATCGAGAAGGGCAAGGCCGAGCTGCCCAAGCAGGTCGCCGATGGCTGGGCCGGGATCATCCAGCACTACTTCGTGTCCGCGTGGATCCCCGCCGAGCAGGCGGTGCGCGAGTTCTACGCGCGCAAGGTCGACGCGAACCTGTTCTCGGTGGGCGCCACGCAGGCGATTGGCGAGCTCGCGCCGGGCGCGAGCGCGTCGGTGTCGAGCCGGCTGCTGATCGCACCGCAGGACCAGCGGATGCTCGAGACCGTGGCGCCGGGCCTGGACCTCACGGTCGATTACGGCTGGCTCACCGTGATCGCCAAGCCCATCTTCTGGCTGCTGCAGTGGCTGCACGGAATCGTCGGCAACTGGGGCTGGGCGATCGTGCTGCTGACGCTGATCATCAAGACCGCGTTCTTCCCGCTGCAGGCCGCGAGCTACCGCTCGATGGCCCGGATGAAGGCCGTGACGCCGCGCCTGACGCAGCTGCGCGAGCGCTACGGCAGCGACCGGGTCAAGATGAACCAGGCGATGATGGAGCTGTACAAGGAGGAGAAGATCAACCCGCTCGGCGGCTGCCTGCCGATCGTGGTGCAGATCCCCGTGTTCATCGCGCTGTACTGGGTGCTGCTGGCCTCCGTGGAGATGCGCAACGCGCCCTGGATCCTCTGGATCAAGGATCTTGCGCTGCCCGATCCCTACTACGTGCTGCCGCTGATCATGGCAGGCACCATGTTCCTGCAGGTGAAGCTGAACCCCACGCCGCCCGACCCGGTGCAGGCCAAGGTGATGATGATGATGCCGATCGTCTTCTCGGTGATGTTCTTCTTCTTCCCGGCGGGGCTGGTGCTCTACTGGCTGGTGAACAACGTCTACTCGATCGCCCAGCAGTGGACGATCACCCGCACGATCGCGAGGCAGACGGCGTCGAAGAAGAAGTGACCCTGCGAGCGGCGCCGGCTGCGGTCGGCGCCGTGTCCTGCTGATCGAGGGCCGCCATTGCGCGGCCCTCGTCGCGATCGGCGCAGGCGGGCGCGAGGGGTGCCCGCCAGGGCAGAGGCCGTCACAGGGCAGGGCGGCGCGGACCATCTGCTAGATTCGAATGATGCGACTTCCCGATGAATCCCCGATCGCCGCGATCGCCACGCCCCCGGGGCGCGGCGGCATCGGCGTGGTGCGCGTCTCGGGCAGTGGTCTCGACTGCGTGATCCGCGGCCTGCTGGGCGAGGTGCGCGCGGCTGCGCTTGCGCCCAGGCACGCCGGCTACGGCCCCTTCCTGGCCGCTGACGGCAGCGAGATCGACCGCGGACTGGCGCTGCACTTCCCGGCGCCGCACTCCTATACCGGCGAGGACGTGTTCGAACTGCAGGGCCACGGCGGCCCGGTGGTGATGCAGCTGCTGCTGCGCCGCGTGCTCGAGGCCGGTGCGCCGATCGGCCTGCGCCTGGCGATGCCCGGCGAGTTCACGCAGCGCGCCTACCTGAACGACAAGCTCGACCTCGCCCAGGCCGAGGCGGTGGCCGACCTGATCGACGCCACCACCGAGCAGGCGGCGCGCTCGGCCACCCGCTCGCTGGCCGGCGAGTTCTCGCAGGCGATCCACGCGCTGGTCGAGCAGGTGATCCAGCTGCGCATGCTGGTCGAGGCCACGCTGGACTTCCCCGAGGAGGAGATCGACTTCCTCGAGCGCGCCGACGCCTTCGGCCAGCTCGCGCGCATCCGCGCGACGCTGGCCGAGGTGCTGGCACGCGCGCGCCAGGGCGCCCTGCTGCGCGAGGGCCTGAACGTGGTGCTGATCGGCCGACCCAACGTGGGCAAGTCGAGCCTGCTCAACGCGCTGGCCGGCGCCGAGGTGGCGATCGTCACGCCGATCGCCGGCACCACGCGCGACCGCGTCGCGCAGGCCATCCAGGTCGAAGGCGTGCCGCTGAACGTGATCGACACCGCAGGGCTGCGCGAGACCGCCGACGAGGTCGAGCGCATCGGCATCGCACGCACCTGGGAGGAGGTGGGCCGGGCGGACGTGATCCTGCACCTGCAGGAGGCGGGGCAGGAGAGCGGCGCGCTCGACGCCGACATCGCGGCGCGACTGCCCGCGGGCGTTCCGATCGTGCGCGTGCTCAACAAGATCGACCTCGCGGGCGAGGGCGCGCGCCTGGAGCGCGAGGACGGAAGACCGTCAGCGATCTGGCTGTCGGCGCGCGGCGGGGAGGGTGTCGAGCTGCTGCGCGCGGCGCTGCTGGAGCTGGCGGGATGGCAGGGCGCTGGGGAGTCGCAGTTCATCGCGAGGGAGCGGCATCTGCAGGCGCTGCGCGCAGCGTCGGATCACCTGGATGCGGCCGAGGAGAATGCGCGCAGACGGGCCGAGCAGCTCGAGCTGTTTGCCGAGGAGCTGCGGCTGGCACAGGAGCGGCTGAACGAGATCACCGGGGAGTTCACGCCGGACGATCTGCTGGGGGTGATCTTCAGCAGGTTCTGCATCGGGAAGTGATGTGGGACCCATGGACGTCCACTGATGTCTGCTGATGCGGCACTAAGCCGCGTAAATAAAGGAGTTTTTGTCTGCTGAGTGATTCAGTGATACAGTCAAAGCCACTCGCTTTTATGTCCAAGTTTGGTTCCAAGTAGCTGGGTTCTTGTCTCTCATCCCTCTGCTTGGACATACGGAGGATGAGATGGCACTGACCGACACTGCGCTCAAGGCACTCAAGCCCGGGGACAAGACCTATACGGTTACCGACGACCGGGGGCTGTATGTGGAGGTCTTCCCGACCGGGGGCGTCGTCTGGCGTTACCGCTACCGGCTGAACGGCAAGTACGAGAAGCTGACGCTGGGCAAGTACCCCGCGCTGACGCTGAAGAATGCGCGCCTGAAGCGGGACGAGGCGGCCCACCAGGTGGCGATGGGTGAGTCGCCGGCAAGGAAGAAGCAGCAGGAGAAGGTGGCCGGCGCAGAAGACGCCACTGTGGCCGACTTCGCCGAACGCTTCTTCAAGGACATCCAGTCACGTGACCGCAAGAACGTGACCATGCCCCGCCGCTACCTGGAAAAGGACATCCTGCCGCATATCGGCAGCAAGCCGATCCGGGACATCACCGCCGAGGACGTACGCAGCGTCATCTGGCGCAAGAAGGAACAAGGCTTCGATGCCGCTGCCGGCCAGGTGCGCGGCCTGCTCAAGCGCATGTTCGACTACGCGCTCACCTGCGGCCTGATCCAGGCCAACCCGGTCATGGCCCTGCCCATGCGGCACGTCTACCGCGCCGCCGCCCGCGACCGGGCGCTGACGCCAGACGAAATCCGGCGGTTCCTGCGCGCCATGCAGACCTCCAACATCCGCCGCCAGTTCAAGATCGCCTTCCAGTTGATCCTGATGACCCTGGTGCGCAAGTCGGAGCTGATGCTGGCGCAGTGGAAGGACGTGCATCTGGACGAAGGCGAATGGCACATCCCGGTCGAGAACTCCAAGACCGGCAAACCGCACATCGTCTATCTGTCCACCCAGGCGCAGACGCTGTTCAAGGAACTCAAGCCGCTGGCCAGCAGCAGCGTCTGGGTGTTGCCGGGCCGTGGCACCCTGGCCAAGCCCTTCGCCAGCAATGCACTGAACCAGGCGCTGAAGGTGTCATTGCAGGGGCAGGAGATCCCGGCCTTCACCATCCACGACCTGCGACGCACCGCATCGACGCTGCTGCACGAACAGGGCTGGCCTTCGGATGTGGTGGAAAAGGCGCTGAACCACACCATCGGCGGTGTGCGTGGTGTCTACAACCGGGCCGAGTACGCCGAACAGCGGCGGGAGATGTTGCAGGCGTGGTCGGACTACATCGACGGGCTGGCGCCGTCGGGGAATCTGGTGATCAATGCGGCTTTGGCTTGAGGGTGGCCTTTTCCTTTTCCGGGTAGGGCCGTTGCCCCTTGAGCGCCATTCCCTTGCCTTTTCCCCCTTTGGTTGCAAAAGGGCACCGCCATCTGCAACCGAGACATCTTTAACGACGATGATTATCACGCACTGATATACTCATCAAAGAGATATGTCATGAACCTCACGATCATGAAGCGTTGCATTGTCGGCGTCCGACAGCCAGATAGACCACCACGTCAGCGATCAGTGGCGCGCCACGCAGATTCTGGTTGCATTGTCGGCGTCCGACAGCCAGATAGACCACCCCAAAAAGGGAGCGAGATGCCAAGCATCTGGTTTCCATCCTTGGCATCGCTGGCTGCTGTGCTTTCCGATGACAACCGCCGTCTGCTGTGCCTCATTCACGACAGGCAACCCAAGTCCCTGACGGAACTGGCCGAACTCAGCGGGCGCAAGGTGCCGAACCTGTCGCGCACGCTGCGGCTGATGGCGGACTATGGGCTGGTTTCCCTGCAACGCAATGTCCGGGACGTTCAGCCGACCGCGCTGGCGACCGAATTCCTGGTAGTACTGGATTGATGGACACGGACATGAAGAGGGTCTGCCGATGAGCCAGGAAGGGCAACTGCTCGACAAGAAGTCGCTGCGCGCGATATCAGGCAAGACGGCCGACTGGGGCGAACTGGTCAAGGACTGCGTGGCCTTCGCGAATGCGACGGGCGGCCGCCTCCTGATCGGTATCGAGGACGACCAGGATCTGCCGCCTGCAGGTCAGCAAGTGCCGATTGACCTGCCGGACACATTGCGGCGCAAGCTGGCCGAGCGCACGGTCAATGTGGTGGTGCTCCCCAACCTCGTGACTGCCGTCAATGGCGGCCAGTACATCGCTCTGAGCATCCCGCGCGCCGCTGCTGTCGCCTCGACCACTGACGGCCGTTACTTCCTGCGCGTCGCAGACCAGAGCAAGCCGGTCACCGGCGACGAGGTGATGCGTTTGGCAACCGAGCGCAGTGCGCTGCCCTGGGAAACCCAGACCACCCTGAACATCCCCCGCGCGGAGCGCGACGATGTCAAGCTTCACCGCCTGCTGGACGGCCTGCGTGCATCCGACCGTGTCAAGGCATCTGTCAAGGAAAAGGATGACGAGGAGCTGCTCGATCACTACCAGCTTGCACAGGGCCAGTATCTGACCCACCTCGGCATCCTGTGCATCGGCAAGCAACAGCACCGGGCGCAACTGGCAACCGCGCCGGTTATCCAGTTCATCAAGTACGACGAACATGAGCAGAAGGTCAACAAACTACCCTGGGACGACCACACGTTGAACCCGATGGAGCTGATCGAGGCCGTCTGGCAGGAAGTACCGGATTTCCGTGAACGTTATGAACTGCCCGATGGCCTGTACCGCCAGAACGTGCCTGCATTCGATGAGATCGTGGTGCGAGAACTGCTGGTCAATGCCCTCGTGCATCGCCCCTACACCCAGCGAGGCGACATCTTCCTGAACCTGTACCCCGACCGGCTTGAAGTCGTCAATCCAGGCTTGCTTCCCTTGGGCGTCACTCCGCAAAACGTCCTGCACACGACAGTGCGCCGCAATGAACACCTTGCCCGCCTGTTTCACGATCTCAAGCTGATGGAGCGGGAAGGTAGTGGCTTCGACAAGATGTTCGAGGTGTTGCTGTCGCAGGGCCGGCCCGCGCCGGAACTGACCGAACGGCATGATCGCGTGCAGGTAACAGTGCGCCGTCGCATCATCAAACCCGAAGTCATCGACTTCATTGCCAAGGCCGACCAGACCTATCAGTTGACCCAGCGCGAACGCATCGCCCTGGGGTTGCTGGCGCAACATGATGCCCTGACAGCCCGGGAACTGGCCCAGGCGCTGGAGCTTCCATCGGTTGAATCGCTGTCCGCGTGGCTCAAGCGGCCGCTGGAGTGGCAACTGGTGCGCAGTGTCGGCCGAACCCAGGCCACGCGCTACTTCATTGATCCGGAACTGTTGCGCAGTCTGGACTTCTCCACGTCCACCACGCTCAAGCGCATCGAGCCGCACCGCTTGGCAGCACTTGTACTTGAAGATTTGCAGCGCTATCCAAGGTCTGCGATCAGTGACATACATAAACGTGTTGGCGGGGAGATTCATCCGAAGCAAGTCAAGCGGACGCTGGAAGATCTGATCGAACGTGGCGATGTGCGCTTCGAGGGGAACAATCGTTGGCGGCGGTACTGGGCAATGCCATGAACAAGCTATCGGACAACGGTAGTCCTATCAGCAAAGACCGGGCGATAGAGGCTGGGCGATATGCTGTTTTCACAAGAAAAATCAAATACTTATATCAACCAGAGTGGCTGAGGGAAGGCAATGCAATGTCGCAATACAGCCCATCGAGAAAAAGTGAGTTGATGGTCAGGCTCCACGCCCAAACACAGCCAAACAAAGCCAATCAGAATCCAATGGCGAACAAAAAATGCCGATTCCTGTAATCGACCTCTTTGCTGGTCCAGGAGGGCTTGGAGAGGGGTTTGCCTCTCTCAGAGGACATAAGCAGCAGCCATTCTTCGAAATCGGGCTATCCATCGAAAAGACGGAGGTCGCGCATCGCACGCTGATGCTGCGAGCCGCATTCAGGCGCCTGCGCGGTACAAAGGATGTCAGGCACTACTACAGCTACATACGAGGCGAGATCGATGAGGCTGCCTTCCGCCGCATTCCTGCCGTGGCCAGTGCTTTCGAGCACGCAGCGAGGGAAGCGAGATGCCTCGAACTTGGCAAGTCCGATGAAACCGACATCGACGCTGAAATCCGTTCTGCACTGAATGGACAGGAGGCTTGGGTACTCATCGGTGGCCCTCCCTGCCAAGCATATTCCCTTGCCGGTCGGTCACGGCGTGCCAACGACAAGGAATTTCACAAGGACGAAAAGCATTTTCTCTACAAGGAGTATCTGCGGATCATCCAGGTTCACAAACCGACCATCTTCGTGATGGAGAACGTCAAGGGATTACTGTCGTCCAAGCACTCCGGAAATCCGATGTTCGAGAAGATCATTGCGGATCTCTCCTCACCTGCGGACGGATTGGAGTATGAAATTCGCTCCTTCACGAAGAGGGGCGGTAGTGATTCTTTGGAGCCTGGCGACTACCTCATTCACTCCGAGCGCTATGGCATACCTCAGAGCAGGCATCGAGTGATCTTGCTAGGAGTCCGCAAGGGACAGGGCGTGCCTCAGCATCAATTGCTGGAGCCCGTATCAAGGCCCATGACCGTCAGGCAGACCATCGAAGACCTGCCGAGGATCCGGAGCCGACTGTCCAGAGGAGAATCGCTGGAAGCGTGGCGCAAGGCGGTTCAGGCCGCACCTGCCTACGTCAAGGGATGGCGAGCGGAAAACGAGTCCGCCATGATCGAGTTGATGAAAACCTTTGCTGCTGCAGCCACCAACTCCAGTACCGGTGGAGCCTTCATTCCGAAAGAATACAGAAGGCCCAAGAAACCGACCGAGTTGCAGCAGTGGTTGCATGATCGAAGCTTGGGCGGCATATGCCAGCATGAGGCGCGCTCACACATGGCCTCCGATCTGGCCAGATACCTTTTCGCGGCGACCTTTGCGCATTCGCAGGGATATTCCCCTCGGTTGGATGTATTCCCGTCCAAGCTGCTGCCAGATCACCTCAACGTGCAACTCTGGAGCGAGGCCGAAGCCATTCCGTTCAAGGATCGGTTCCGCGTGCAGTGCAGAAACGAGCCAGCCACGACAGTTGTGGCGCACATTGCCAAGGATGGTCATTACTACATCCACTACGACCCTTCGCAATGCAGAAGCCTCACCGTCAGAGAGGCAGCGCGCCTGCAGACGTTTCCCGACAACTATTTCTTCGCGGGCAATCGCACGGAGCAATACACCCAGGTCGGAAATGCCGTCCCTCCGCTGTTGGCGCACAAGCTGGCCAGGATCGTGCGCAGCCTTCTGAACGAGATGAACAGGAAGAAACGCAGGCTGGTTGATGTTCGCGTGAACAGCAAGCTGGTGGATAAGCCAAGGCGAAGCGCTCCCGAGCAGGTTCAGGTTCCGTTGCCTATCGAGGCCGACTGACCTATCACCAGGGCCTCCTCATTGCCATGCAGCCACTCCTCAACCAATCGCGCAGTGTCCTCGACCGAATGCTTCAGCGCGCACTCCCACACGGTGGCCACACGCCAGCCAAGAGACCGAAGCGTCTCCACGTGTCGCCTGTCACGGTCAATATTGCCCAGGAATTTCCGTTGCCAGAACTCTTCGTTGGTTCGAGGGGTAGTGGTATAGCGGCAGCCTTCGTGCCGATGCCAGAAGCAGCCATGGACGAACACCACCGCCCTGTGCTTCGGGAACACAAGATCCGGGGAGCCGGGCAGCTTTCTGACATGAAGTCGATAGCGAAATCCTCTGGCGAAAAGAAGCGATCGAAGGGTCCGCTCCGGCCAAGTATCCTTTCCGCGAATGCTCGACATCATGCGGCTGCGCTGAGGGGTGGTCGGGACGCGCATGACCTTGGGGACATCCAGCTTGGATATTTTCAGCAACCGCTGCTTCACACCGCTGTCAGTCAATCGGACAGAGGGGATGTAGCCTTTGAAGGTTAGCATGAAGTTGATTCGCGAGAGATCACGAGGGGGGCATCCTGATGGCAAGGGAACATAGACATCCACCAAGCGCGGCCTGCCTCTCGGCATCGATGAGGGATCTCGGGTACTCACTCGAAACGGCCATCGCGGATCTGATCGACAACAGCATTTCTGCCGGTGCGGACAAGATAGACATCATCTGCGATGTCTCCGGCGAGCTTCCTCTGGTCGTCATTCTCGACAACGGCAAGGGAATGACGGAAGGAGAGTTGCTGGCGGCAATGCGCCATGGAACCGATAACCCAAGACAGCACCGTTCGCCAAAGGATCTGGGGCGCTTTGGTCTTGGACTGAAGACGGCGTCGTTCTCGCAGTGCCGTTCCCTGACAGTGGTCAGCACAAGTGATGCTTCCATCTGTGGTGCCGAGTGGAACCTGGATCGCATCGATGCAGCAGACGACTGGATTCTGAGCATCCTTGATGAGGCCGACATCCAGGCGCTGCCCTATGTCGATCGCCTCGGCAGGAACGGCACCGCAGTCCTCTGGCGAGAACTCGATCGCATGCTCGAAGACGAAGTCGGGGATCGGCGGCAGGAAATCGTGAACGAGAAGCTTGAGGTGGTGGGGCGACATCTCGCCCTCGTCTTCCATCGCTTCCTTTCTGGCGAGGTCAAGGGGCATCCCAGAATCACGCTTGCCATCAACGGTCACCCCATTGCCGCATTCGATCCTTTTTGCAGAAAGAATTCGGCCACTCAGGTTCTCCCGGAGGAAATTGTCCGCATCGGTGATGCGGAAGTGCGCCTGCAGCCCTATGTGCTGCCACACCACAGCCGTCTTTCCGCGTCCGAGTACGACTACTACCAGGATCGCAGCGACTTCATCTCCAACCAGGGAGGCTATGTCTATCGGAACGGGCGCCTGATGGCGTGGGGAGACTGGTTCCGGCTGGTGCCCAAGGGTGAGGCCACCAAGCTGGCGCGGGTGCAGATCGACTTCCCCAACAGTCTGGACGAAGCCTGGACAATCGACATCAAGAAGTCGCGTGCCCGACCCCCACATGCGGTGCGTGAGCGCCTGCGCCAGATCATCGCCAGAATCACCAGCCGCAGCGTGACGGTACATCGGGGACGCGGACAGAAGCTGTTTCAGGAAACCCAGGCACCGTTCTGGGAGCGCTATGCCGATCATGATGGCATTCGGTTCGCGATCAACGCCCGGCATCCGATCATCGTCTCACTGGCAGAAAGACTCTCGCCAGAGGACGCAGACCTGCTGCGCACACTGCTTGATTCGGTTGCTGCCTCACTGCCGGTCGAGATGATCTATTCCGACTACTCGACCCACGCACGAGAGATCAATCAGCGATCGGTGGATGAAAGTCAGACCATGGAGCGCCTGAGAAGCTTGCGCCAAGTGCTGTACGGCGACGGGCCGGGCGATGCGAAAGCCTTTCTTCAGATCGTGCGCTCCACGCATCTTTTCGATGGCCAGATGGATCTGGCCGAGAAATTCATCAGCGAGGCTTTTGCATGAGCATTACAGCCATCACGGAAGAACGAAACATTGCCAACGCGCTCATCTCGGGCCTTGCCAACATGGCGGAAACGCCGACGCGCGATCAGGTGGAGGAAAAGGCACAACAGATTGCTGCAATCTTCGGCTATGCAGGGGATCTCCGCAACATTGTCACCGAGGCCATGGAATCGGTTGTGACCCGCATGGGAGCGGGCATTTCATTGGTCGATGTCAATGCGAAGCATGACGATCAATGGGTTCACAAGCGCGAGGACGTCGCTTGGATCTATGCCAGTGCATACGAGGAATTCCTTCGCAACGAGGGCTGGCCTCCACAGATGGTCCAGTCACTGAGCGATGTGACCACCCGCATTCTTGGTCATCTTCAGGATCCACTGAGTGAAGGCACGAGCTGGAACCGCCGTGGTCTGGTCATCGGCCATGTGCAGTCGGGGAAGACGGCCAACTACACGGGCCTGATAGCACGTGCAGCCGATGCGGGCTACAAGTTCATCGTCGTCATCGCAGGCATTCACAACAACCTGCGCAGGCAGACACAGC
>CAUJHG010000066.1 GCA_963204785.1 Pseudomonadota bacterium
ATTTCGGGCAGGATCGACACCCGCCCGCAGTCGGCCTGGAGCATGCAGGCGCCTGGCGCGCTGGCTGCACGCCATTGCGCTGCACGCCTGGCCGCTTGCTTTTTACATTGACTATTTCAAGTCAATCGTCGATAATCCAAAGTTATCGACCGCGGCAGGCCCCGTTGCTGCCCGCTTCACGGAAACCCGAGCAACCGGCTTTCCGTCCGCATCCGGCCCGCGTGTGCGCGGCCGGTCCAGGCAGCGCACCCCTCCTCGCCGCTGCTCCCATCCGGCCGCGGTGCGCCCGCAGCGCCCAGGCCCGACCGCCGCACTGCCGGTGCACTCCAGCCCGAGACGCAGCGGTCGCCGGGACGGCAGGCCGGTCGCCCCTGCGCAGCGCCGGGCTGCACTGCGCACACACGAAGCAAGGAGCCATCATGGCCAAGGAAGAACTCATCGAAATGCGCGGCACCGTCACCGAGGTGCTCCCCGACGCGCGTTTTCGCGTCACGCTCGACAACGGACATCACCTGACCGCCTACTCGGGCGGGAAGATGCGCAAGCACCGCATCCGCGTGCTCGCGGGCGACAAGGTCTCGCTGGAGATGTCACCCTACGACCTCACCAAGGGGCGGATCACCTTCCGTCACCTCCCGGGCCGTCCCTCGCCCACGCCGCGCGCCTGAGCATCCGTCGGCGCCTCGCGCGCCGCGGGCAAGGCCTCGTTCCCTGGCCGCCCCCGCCCCCGGCCCCTTGCGCGCCGGGCGCACCCCCTGCAGCCGCTGCGGGTTCCACTCCATGCCTCCCCGGTTTGGGCCATCGGTCGCCCTCGCGCAGAATGCGACGGCACCGTCATCGCATGCGCGGCTCGCGCGCGCCTTGACGCCGACCACTGCCTGCGAGATCCGAGGAGACCGGGATGGACGAAGCCGAACGCAAGCGTCGCACGAAGGAGACTGCGAAGCTGCTGTTCCACTCGATGAAGAGCGGTGTGGGATTCGAGCTATGGAAGAAATTCGACGCCGAGCTCGCCAGGGAGCTGTCGATGTTCTACACCGGCGTGCTCTATTCCCGCGAGGTCATTCCACAGAAGACGCGGGAGCTCTGCGCGGTGGCCTCGCTGACCGTGCTCGAGCGCCACAACGAGCTCAAGGCGCACATCCACGCGGCGATGAACGTCGGCGCCACGCGGGCGGAGGTGGCCGAGGTGATCTTCCAGCAGGCGACCTACGGCGGCATGCCCACCACGGTCGAGGGCCTTCAGGCGCTGCGCGACGTGCTGGTCGAGCGCGGCGAGTGGGAGGACTGACCCGATGACCCCTCTCACCCAGCAGGCCGGCCAGACCAGCGTCGGCGCCCTCTTCCGCGGCCGCGTCGAGCTGCACCCGGACAACCCGGCGCTGCAGACCACCGACGGCCGGATCATCTCCTACCGCGAGCTCGACGAACGGGTGAACCGGACCGCCTCGCTGCTGGGCTCGATCGGCGTGCAGCGCGGCGACCGCGTCGCGATTCTCTCGGAGAACCGCCCCGAGTACCTGGAGCTGCTGCTCGCCTGCGCGCAGCTCGGGGCGATCCTCGCCTGCCAGAACTGGCGGCTGGCGCCGCCGGAGCTCGCGCACTGCGTGAAGCTGGTGGAGCCGCGCGTGGTCTTCGTCTCGGAGCGCCATTGGGCACTGCTGGAGAAGGCTGGCATCGGCCAGCCGACCCCGGTGGTGCAGTTCGGCGCCGACCACGAGGCGCGGCTGGCGACAGCCAGCCCTGCGCAGGCGGCAATTGCCGCGCAGGCCGAGGACGGGCTGATGATCCTCTACACCAGCGGCACCACCGGCCTGCCCAAGGGCGCGGTGATCTCGCACCGCGCCGAGATCGCGCGCTCGCTGGTCGGCTACCTGGCGCTGGGCACCCGCCCGGGCGACACCTGCCTGTGCTGGGGTCCGCTCTTCCACATGGCGGCCGCGGAGCCGGCGCTCAGCGCGCTGATGGCCGGCAGCAAGGTGATCGTGGTCGACGGCTTCCGGCCCGACGAGATCGCCCGGCAGGTCGGCCTCGAGCAGCTCGGCCACCTGCTGCTGATGCCCGGGATGATCGAGCCGCTGATCGCCGAGCTCGAGAAGCAGCAGATCGTCGCCAAGGGCGTGCGGGTCTGCGGAGCGATGGCCGACCTCGTTCCTGCCCACCAGATCGCGCGGATCACCGAGCTGCTCGGCGCTCCCTACGTGAACACCTTCGGCTCGACCGAGACCGGCGCGCCGCCGGCCTCGGCCAACCTGCTCGAGGTCGGTCAGGTGCCCACGAAGCTGTCCAAGCAGCAGAACCTCTTCTGCGAGATCCGCCTGGTCGACCCGGACGACAGGGACGTGCCCCCGGGCAGCCCCGGCGAGCTCGCGATCCGCGGGCCGACGGTGTTCTCCGGCTACTGGAACGCACCCGAGACCAACGCGAAGGACTTCCGCGGCGGCTGGTTCCACATGGGCGACATGTTCGTGCGCAACCCGGACGGCACGCTCGACTTCGTCGATCGCGTCAAGTACATGATCAAGTCGGGCGGCGAGAACATCTACCCTGCCGAGATCGAACGCGTCCTGCTGCTCGACTCCCGGGTGGCGGATGCGATCGTGGTCCGCCGTCCCGATCCGAAGTGGGGCGAGGTTCCGGTGGCAGTGGTGGCGCGCAAGGACGACAGCCTGCAGGCCAGCGAACTGCTCGATCGATGCCGCAGCGAGCTCGCCGGCTACAAGCAGCCGAAGGACGTCGTCTTCGTCACGCTCGAGCAGTTGCCGCGCAGCACCACCGGCAAGATCCAGCGCCACGAAGTCGAGGCCTGGCTGAAGTCCCGGCAGGCCGGCGCCTAGACGGCGGCGCCCGGGTGGAAACCCCGAGGACGGGCTGCTGCGTCCCGGGCGGCCGGCGTGCAGAATGACGGGTGCGCGCGCCAGCGAAGGCGCGAGGAGACAGCCGATGAACGCACCGATCGCCACGCCCGGCCCTCTCGGGCGGACCCCGCTGGCCGGCCTCTCGCACGTGGCCGGCCCCACGGACACCCCGCTGTCCGAAGACACGATCCCCGCCTGGATCGACCGCACCGCCGCCGCCCACGGGGACCGTGAGGCCTGCGTGTTCCGCGAGCAGGGCATCCGCTGGACCTGGGCGCAGTTGCGCGACGAGTCGGACCGGCTCGCCGCCGGGCTCGCGAGGCTCGGCCTGCGCAAGGGCGATCGCCTGGGAATCTGGTCGCCCAATCGCAGCGAGTGGATCCTCACGCAGTACGCGACCGCACGCCTGGGGGTGATCCTGGTCAACATCAACCCGGCCTACCGGATCTCCGAGCTCGAGTACGCGCTGAACAGGGTTGAGTGCCGCGGGATCATCGCCGCCCCCGCGTTCAAGACGAGCGACTATCTCGGGATGCTCTCGGCGCTCGCCCCGGAGCTCGCCAGCTGTGCGCCGGGCGCCCTGCGCTCGGGCGCAGCGCCCCACCTGCGCTTCGTGATCCGGATGGGCGAGGAGCGCACTCCCGGGATGCTGAACTTCGGCGAAGTGCTCGCGCTCGGCGACGCAGCCGCGATTGCCGAACTGCGCGCCGCCAGCGCCGGGCTCCATTGCGACGAACCGGTCAACATCCAGTTCACCAGCGGCACCACCGGCAGCCCGAAGGGTGCGACGCTGACCCACCGCAACATCGTCAACAACGCGATCAACGTCGCGGCGACGATGCGCTTCGGCCCCGGCGACCGGCTCTGCGTGCCGGTGCCGCTGTACCACTGCTTCGGGATGGTGATGAGTTCGCTGGCCTGCGCGGTGACCGGCGGCACCATGGTCTTCCCCGGCGAAGGCTTCGACCCGGACGCAACGCTCGCTGCGGTGCAGGAGGAGCGCTGCACCCACCTGCACGGCGTTCCCACGATGTTCATCGCCGAGCTCGCCTCGCCGCGGTTCGCAAGCACCGACCTCGGCTCGCTGCGCGGCGGGATCATGGCCGGCTCCCCCTGCCCGATCGAGGTGATGAAGCGGGTGAACGCCGAGATGGGAATGACCGAGGTCACGATCGCCTACGGGATGACCGAGACTTCGCCGGTGTCCTTCCAGTCCTCGGTCGACGATCCGCTCGAACGGCGCGTCGCGACGGTGGGGCGCATCCAGCCGCATCTCGAGGTGAAGATCGTCGACGGCGCGGGCAACACCGTGAAGGTCGGTGAGCCCGGCGAACTGCTCACGCGCGGCTACTCGGTGATGCTCGGCTACTGGGGCGACGAGGAGCGCACCCGCGAGGCGGTTCGCGACGGATGGATGCACACCGGCGATCTCGCCACCCTCGACGCCGAAGGCTACTGCAACATGGTCGGGCGCGTGAAGGACCTGCTGATCCGCGGCGGCGAGAACGTCTATCCGCGCGAGATCGAGGAGTTCCTCTTCGGGCACCCGAAGGTGTCGCAGGTCCAGGTCTTCGGGGTTCCCGACCAGCGCTACGGCGAGGAGGTCTGCGCCTGGATCGTGCTGGAGCCCGGCGTGCAGGCGACCGAGGAGGAAATCCGCGCCTACTGCCGCGAGCGCATCGCGCACTACAAGGTGCCGCGCTACGTGCGCTTCGTGCAGGAGCTGCCGATGACGGTCACCGGCAAGGCGCAGAAGTTCGTGATGCGCGACAGGATGATCGCCGAGCTCGGGCTGGTCGAGAGGAAGACCGCGTGAAGTCCGGGGGCGCCCACCTGGATGGACGGATCGGCGCGCGAGCCGCTGCGGCTGCCGCGCAGACCTTCCGCCTGTCCGCCCGAGGAAACGAGATGACTTCCGACACCCGACGCCGCCTGCTCGCCGCAGTCGCCGCCACCGCCACGCTCGCAGTGGCCGGCTGCGCAGGCCTGGGCTTCGCCGAGCCGGTGAACGTGATCGTCGCCGGCATCGAGCCGCTTCCGGGCGAGGGAACGGAGGCGCGCTTCGCGCTGAAGCTGCGCATCCAGAACCCGAACGAGCAGCCGATCGACTACGACGGCGTGCACGTCGAGCTCGACGTGCGTGGCGCGCGACTGGCCAGCGGAGTGAGCGACCAGCGCGGCACGGTGCCGCGCTTCGGCGAGCGCGTGATCACGGTGCCGATGAGCGTTTCCCTGCTCGGCGCGATCCGCCAGGCCATCGACTTCGCCACCGGCCGGCAGGTGAAGGCCGACTACGCGATGCGCGGCAGGCTCGGCGGGGCGGGCTTCGGCGGGCTGCGCTTCGAGTCCAGAGGGGTGCTCGAACTGCCGGAGGGGATTCTCGACCCCGGGAGCCGGGCGGCAGACTGACGCGCCGCGGATGCGCGCTTTCTCCGCCGGCCGCGGGCGCGCCTCGGGCGCACGCTGGGCCTGCCCGCAAGGGCAGGCCCCGGGCCGCGCTCAGCGCGTGAAGCCGGTGACGTTGACCCAGCGACCGTTCTGGATCTGCGCGATCCGCGCCTGATCCTGGCCCATGCGCTTGCTCGCAGTCCAGTGGATTTCCGGATTGCCGAAGAAGGTGCGCGGATAGCCGTTGTCCTCGAGGGACTTGACCAGCGAATCGGCGGTGAGGTTGGGGCCGGCCTTCTCGGCCGCGCGGGCGAACACGTCGACCAGCATCGAGCCGTAGACGCTGTAGAGGTCGGCCTCCTCGTTGAAGCGCGCCTTGTACTGGTCCATCCACTCGTTCAGCGCCTTCGGGTTGCCCGGATCGTCCCGGTAGGGCATCGACACCGTGCTCACCGCGTACAGGCCCTCGACCGCCTTGCCACCCACCTTGGCCACCAGCGGCTGGTAGGCGGCCTCGCTGCCGAGGAAGTCGCCCGCGTAGCCGATCTGGCGCCCGGCAACCATCGCACCGATCGTCTCGCGCACCACGGTGCCCAGGATGATCAGGTCGGGGTTGGCCGCCTTCAGCTTCTGCATCTGCGACGAGAACTCGGTTGCCCCACGCTTGTACGAGGTCTTCTCGACCAGCGTCATCCCGGCCGCCTTCAGCGTGGCCTCGGCGCCGCGCAGCACGTCCATCCCGTACTCGTCGTCCTGGTAGAGGATCGCGACGCGCTTGTACGGCTTCATTTTCAGCATCTCCTGGATGCCGATGCGCGTGGTGTTCGGATAGGGGTTGGAGATCGAGAACTTCAGCTTGTGCAGCGGCTCGAAGTTGCCGGTGTGGGCGGTGACGGGGAACAGGTGCGGCACGCCCTTCTCGATCACCATCGGCAGCGTGGCCAGCGACACCGGGGTACCCAGAGTCGCGACCATCGCGAAG
>CAUJHG010000067.1 GCA_963204785.1 Pseudomonadota bacterium
CGCCTGATACAGCGGGCGCTGGGCACTAAAGCCCAGCAGCTTCATCACCCGGTGTGCGGTAGCCGTGGACAGCTCCACGCCGAACTGGCGCCGGATCAGCTCGCGGATGAGCTTGAGCGTCCACAGCCCGAACTCGAACTTGAGCTGCTGTGGCGAGTTCTCACGCACGGTGCGCGCGATCCAGGCCATCTGCGTGGCATCGAGCTTGGCCGGGCGCCCCGGGATCGGTTTGGCCAGCAGCGCCTTCTGGCCGCCCCCGGCAAAGGCCGCCAGCCAACGAAAGACCGTGCGTTCGTTCAGCCCGTAGGCGGCCGCGACGCTGGCCACCGTCTGGCCCCCGCGCACGGCCTTGACGGCCTGCTGGCGCATCACCTGCAGGGAGTTGTGATCGAGTGAGCGGCCGTCCGTATCTCGTTTGCAGCGCATGAACGGAATTGTACAGGCTATATGGCTTTACTTTCAAGAACGTTAGTAACTCGGCGAGTCCAATCCAACTGCCGACACAAGGCACGCTGAAAGCCGCGAATGGCGCAGATCAGCGGGCGTTATCGCGAGCGAACGCCACGGGCGCCCGCCGCCTGACCTGCCCGAGGGTCGGGCACCGCATCCCCGCCGGAAGGCTCGACTCAGCCCGGGCCTGCCCGCGTCGAAGCGCGCCGGGCCGGCGGCCAGCGTGCCCCAGGACGACGCACAACCGTACACTCCGCACTACGGCCTGAACCAAACCCCCGCCCCCGCCAACCTCCCCGGCTCCGAAACCACCCGATAAGCCCCCTCCACCCACTCACAAACCAGCCCCCGCGTCTCCCTCGGATCCACCATCTCCTCGATCTGGAACTGGTTCAACGGCCCGATCGGCCCCCGCGCCGATTCGATCCGCGCATTGATCTCCGCCCGCAGCGCCGCCGGGTCCGCCGCCTCCGCCAGCTGCCGCTTGTACGCCGCCTCGATACCCCCCTCCGGCGGAATCCCACCCACGTCCGCCGCGGGCCACGCCACACGCACCGATGCGTTCTGCCGCGGGGTCGCGTAGTTGTTGCCAGCCACGCCGAAGCTGCGCCGCATCAGCACGGTGAAGATCGGCACGTCGGTCTGTGCGAACGCGATCATCCAGGTGCCGCCGCGGCGGATGGTGCTGGCCATCTCGTGTTCGATGCCCACGGCGAAGCCGGGGTTGTCGATGAGGTTGAGGATCGGCAGGTGGAAGAGCCTGCACAGGTCCAGGTGGCGGATGAGCTTCTCGCAGCCGGCGGTCGTCAATGCACCGCCGTTCTCGTGGCGGCTGTCGGAGGCGATCACGCCCATCGGGTGGCCGTTGAAGCGCACGAAGCCGGTCACCTGGTCGGTGCCCCATAGCGGGCCGATCTCGAAGAAGGAACCCTTGTCGGCCATCAGGCGGATGGCGCGGCGCACGTCGAAGGTGGTGGTGCGCTTGCGCGGGATCAGGGTGAGCAGTTCCTCCTCGCGGCGGTCGGCGGGGTCGGCGGGGTTGGGCGGCAGCACCGGGGGCGCCTGGTACACGCTGGGCGGCAGGTAGGACAGGAAGCGGCGGGCCATCGCCATCGCTTCCTCTTCGGTGTCGGCGACGTTGTCCACTGCGCCGTTGCGGCCGTGGATGTGCCAGCCGCCGAGCTCTTCCTTGCTCACTTCGTAGCCCATCGCGTGGCTGACCACCGGCGGGCCGGCGACGAACAGTTGCGCGGTGTCGCGCACCATCACCGAGAAGTGGCCGAGCACGGCCTTGGCGGCGCCCAGGCCCACCACGCTGCCCATCAGCAGGTTGACCACGGGCACGGTGGCGAGCTGCTCGGCGTACATCGAGCTGCCCAGGTGTCCGGGAAGGAAGGAGCCGCCGCCGCCGGTGACCCTCGGCTGGCCGGCCTTGATCGCGCCGCTGCTCTCCTTGGCGCTGCTGGCCTCGCCCTGCTGCTTGGGGACCATCGCTGCCACGCTGCCGCCGCCGGAGGACCCGTCGAGCAGGCGGATCGAGGGCACGCGCAGTTCGATCGACAGGCTGTCGAGGTGTCGGCTCTTCTCGCCGATGGCGCCGTCGGCGTGGCCGCCGCGCGAGGTGAAGTCGTCGGCGCAGACGATCACCTTGCGGCCTTCGATGCGGCCCCAGCCGCCGACGTGGTTGGCCGGCGTGAACGCGGCGATGTTGCCGTCCTCGTCGTAGCTGGTGAAGCCGGCGAGGCTGCCCACTTCGCGGAAAGATCCGGGGTCCAGCAGGTGGTCGATGCGCTCGCGGCAGGTGAGCTTGCCGCGGCTGCGCTGGCGCACCACGCCGGGCTCCTGCGAGCCGGGGGCGAGGCGTTCCTTGGCCAGCCCGCGCAGCTGGTCGACCTGGGCGAGCGTGGGCAGCCAGCCGCCGTCGGCGGGCGCGGCGGCGGCCGGGCGCTCGCCGGTGGCGGCGCTCGGTGAGATCGCCGCAACCACCTGGCCGGCGGTGACGCTGTCGCCCACCGCGAGCGCCTGCAGCTCGGTGACGGTGCCCGCGCAGGGGGCGGTCACCGAGGTCTCCATCTTCATCGCGGAGATCACCAGAAGCGTGTCGCCGGCGGCCACCTGCGCGCCGGGCGCGACGCGCAGCTCGATCACCGAGCCGGCCATCGGGCACTCCACGCCTTCCTGGCCTTCGGGCACCGCGAGCGACGGGCGGCCGAAGGCGTCGGCGAGGCCGGACTTGGGCGCGGTGCGGCCCAGCGAGGCGAGCTGCTGGTCGAGGAACTCGAGCTTGTCGGCGCCCTCGAGGGCCGCGTCCATGAGCCCCGGCCGCTCGTCCAGCAGCGAGGTGCGCGCATCGCCCCTGGCGAAGACCGCATCGCGCAGGATGGCGCGCAGCGACGCGAGGTTGGTCGGCACGCCCGCCACGTGGAACTCGTCCAGCGCGCGCAGCGTGCGCTCCACCGCGGATTCGAAGCTGCGCGCCGAGCCGGACTGCGCGATCACCTTGGCCAGCAGCGGGTCGAACTGCGGCGGCGGCGCCAGGCCCAGGTAACCGCAGGCGTCCACGCGCACGCCGGGGCCGGTGGGCTCGCGGTAGGCGGTGAGCGTGCCCACGCCCTGCACCACCACGCGCGCCTGCACCGCGAAGCCACGCGGCGCGCCCACGGCATCCTGGCTGCCCAGGCCCAGCTGCGCGAGCGTGCTGCCCGCGGCCACGCGGAACTGCGCCTCCACCAGGTCGGTGCCTGTGACCTGTTCGGTGACCGTGTGCTCCACCTGGATGCGCGGGTTGCACTCGATGAACCAGTGCTGCCCGGCCTCGGGGCTCACCAGGAACTCCACGGTGCCGGCGTTCTCGTAGCGGGCCTCGCGCGCGAGCTTCACCGCGTCGGCCAGGATGCGCGCGCGCAGCGCGTCGTCCAGGTTCGGCGCGGGCGCCACCTCCACCACCTTCTGGTTGCGCAGCTGCACCGAGCAGTCGCGCTCGTGCAGGTGCACCACGGCGCCGCTGCTGTCGCCCAGCACCTGCACCTCGATGTGCCGCGGGCGCTCGACGAGCTTCTCCAGGAACACCTCGCCGCTGCCGAAGGCGGCCTGCGCTTCGCCCTGGCAGCGCGAGAAGGCCTCGTCCATCTCCGCGGCCGAGGCCACGCGCCGCATGCCGCGCCCGCCGCCGCCGGCCGCGGCCTTCAGCATCACCGGGTAGCCCACCGTGGCCGCCAGCGCCGCGGCCACGCCCGCGTCGGCCAGCGGCGCCTTGGCGCCGGGCACCACCGGGATGCCGAGCTTCTCGGCGAACTCGCGCGCCTTCACCTTGTGGCCGAAGAGCTCCAGCGCGCCGGCGCTCGGGCCGACGAAGGCGATGCCTTCCTCGCGGCAGCGCTGCGCGAAGCTGGCATTCTCGGAGAGGAAGCCGTAGCCGGGGTGCACGCAGTCGCAGCCCTCGGCTTTCGCGATCGCGATCATCGCCTCGATGTCCAGGTAGGCGCGCACCGGGTCGGCCGCCTTGTGGTCCCAGCCGGGGATCTGCACCGCGCGGGTGGCGAAGCGCGTGTGCAGCGACAGCGAATCGATGGGCGCGTAGACCGCCACCGACTCGATGCCGAGCGAGGCTGCGGCGCGGGCGATGCGGATGGCGATCTCGCCGCGGTTGGCGATCAGGACGCGTTCGAACATGGGGAATGGGCTCCTGTGGGATCGGATCGGATCGGCGCGCCTGCCGCGCGCCGGAGACGGCGCGACGCTCAGTGCGCCATCGCCGCGGGCGGACGCATCATCGCGAAGGCAAGCTGGACCGCGCCTGCAGCAAGGCCGAGCCCGACGCCGAAGCGCCAGGCCAGCTCGTAGGAGCCGAAGGCGTCGTACACCAGGCCGCCGCCGAAGGCGCCGAGGAAGCTGCCGATCTGGTGGCTGAAGAACGCGATCCCCTGGATCATCGCCTGCCAGCGCAGGCCGAACATCTCCGCGACCGCTCCCGCGAACAGGGGCGACACCCCCATCCAGAGAAAGCCCATCAGCCCCGCAAAGAGCAGGGTCGACTCGGTGGTCGGCGCAGCCGAGAAGAACCAGGCGAGCACGAAGGAGCGCGAGATGTAGAGCACGCCGAGCAGCCCGGTCTTGGACCAGCGCTCGCCTGCCCAGCCGAAGAACAGGCTGCCGAGGATGTTGAAGCCGCCGATCATTCCCAGCGCCTTCGCGCTGAGCATCGGATCCATTCCGCACAGGTCGAGGTAGGACGGCAGGTGCGTGGTCAGGAAGACCAGCTGCATTCCGCACACGAAGAAGGCCGCCGTCATCACCATGAAGGGCAGGTGGCGCAGCGCCGCGAGGGCCATTTTCCTTGCATCGTCCTCCTCGCCGACCGCATCCGGCGGGACGGGCGGCAGCGGCACCCGGTCGACCCGCCCGGCGATCCAGCCCATCGGGATCAGCGCTGCCGCAACGACGACGAAGCCCATCACGCCCGCCCGCCAGCCATACGCATCCTGCAGCGACTGGCCGAGCGGCGCGGCGAGCATCGCGCCCAGCGAGCCCGCCGCCGACACCAGCCCGAGCACGGTGCTTCGCACCGACGCCGGCACCGCGCGCGAGGCCACGGCGTTGGCGATCGACGATGCGTTGCAGGCCAGCGCGACCCCGATCAGCACGCCCGCGCCGATCATCACCAGCCACATGCCATCGGCGAGCGCCAGGCACACCATTCCGAGGACGTAGAGGACGCCGCCGCCCACCATCACCGGCCGATACCCGGTGCGCACCACCAGGGCTCCGGTGAAGGGCTGCGCGAGCCCCCAGGCGAGGTTCTGGATCGCGATCGCGAAGGTGAACTGCGAGACGGTGAGCGCGATGTCCCGGGT
Source organism: Pseudomonadota bacterium (assembly GCA_963204785.1). Taxonomy (GTDB): domain Bacteria; phylum Pseudomonadota; class Gammaproteobacteria; order Burkholderiales; family Burkholderiaceae_E; genus Quisquiliibacterium. The sequence continues at coordinate 5,304 of CAUJHG010000067.1, forward strand.
CATCGGCTGCATGAACAGCCCCAGGCTCTGGCGCAGACCCATGCTCAGGGTGAGCATGATCGACGCGCAGACCAGGATCGCGGTTGCGGGCCGGATCGCCTTCCAGGTCTCGCTCATCGTCATCCCCTCGGTGGACTCAGCTCCCGGCAACCGCGAGCGGCGGGCACCGCGCAGGCGGCGCGATCACCGGCGCGACGCGCCACGCTCACTGCCCCCCTTGCAGGACCCTGCGCATCTCCTCCTCGGAGAGCCGCTCCTCGCCGCGCGCGAGCCCGCGGGCGAAGGCCTCGTAGAAGCGCGCATTGAGCAGGTTGGCCGCGCCGCTGTCGCGCGTGGCGACGAGTCTTGCTGGCACCCCGGCGATCACGGAGTTCTCGGGGAAGACCTGGTTCTGCATGACGATCGCGTGCCCGGCGACGATCGAGTTCGAACCGATCTTCGCGCCGTCCATGATCGTCGCGTTGATCCCGATCAGGCAGCGGTCGCCGATCTCGCAGCCGTGCAGCGTGACCCGGTGCGTGATCGAACAGTCCTCGCCGACGACCGTCGGCGTCTGGTTGCCGACGTGGATCATCACGAAGTCCTGCAGGTTGGTGCGCGCGCCGATGCTGATGTGGTGCATCTCGCTGCGCATCACCACGTAGGGCCAGATCGAGGCTCCGGGCCCCACCCGCACCTTGCCGTGCAACTGGGCAGTCGGGTGCAGCAGGGCGAGGCCTTCGAGCTGCACCTCGGGGCCCACGTGCGGCATCTGCAGTACGGGAGTCGCCCGCACCCTTTCCCAGTGCCTGCGCAACCGTGCCAGCAACTGCTCGGGCGTGCCGTTGTTGTCGATCACCACGTCGGCGCGCACCATCCGCTCGGCGTTCGAGGCCTGGGCCTCGAGCCGGCGCTCGATCCCGGCACGATCGGCGCCATCGCGCTGCATCGCGCGGGCAATGGCCACCTCGGGCTCGACGACGCACACCCAGACCTCGTCGCCGATGTTCTGCCAGCCTGCTTCCAGCAGCACTGCGGCCTCGAGGACGATCAGCGGCGCGCTGCGCTGCGCACGCACGCGCGAAACCTCCTCGGCAGCGAGCGCGCGGATCGCCGGCCAGACGATCCCCGTGAGCTTCGCGAGCTCCGCGGGGCGACCGAAGACCTTCGCGCCGAGCGCCTTGCGGTCGACACGGCCATCCGCGCCGAGGATCTCGCTGCCGAAGGCCTCGACCACCTTCGCGTACGCGGGGCCGCCGGGTTCGTAGCTCCGGTGGCCGAGCTGATCGGCGTCGATCACGTGCGCTCCCTGCTCCTGCAGGAAGCGGGCGGCAGTGGACTTGCCCGAGGCAATTCCACCGGTGAGGCAGATCACTCTGGTCATCTGGGTTCCGTGCTGTGCTGGTGTTCGTCGTGCAGGCGCCCCCGTGCGCTCACGGTCCGGCCGGGCCCTGCAGCGATATCCGGGCACGGTCGGCATCCGCCTCGTGCCGCTGGCCGGCGCCCTTCGCCCCAGTCTAGCGGCAGTCGGCGCGTGCGACAGCACCATGAGCGCCCGGGATGCGGTCGCCCGCGCGTTTGTCGGAACGCTGTCTGCCCCGCCGGGGCGGACGCTGTGGATCGAGGTGCTAGGATCGGAGCGCGCGCCGGCCCCGAAGGCCGGCATCGACAATCGACCAACGACGAGGAGTCCGACGATGGCGCTGTGCGTGGTGGCGAAGATCAGGGTCAAGGACGGCCAGCAGGCTTCCTTCGAGCAAGTGGCGAGCAGGCTTGCGAAGGCGGTGCAGGCCAACGAACCGGGCTGCCTGCTCTACACGCTGAACAGGAGCGACGATCCGCTGGTCTACGTGTTCATGGAGCGCTACAAGGACGAGGACGCGGTCAAGGCGCACCGCGCGTCCGAGCACTTCCGCACGATCGGCAAGGAGATGGGCGCCTTCATGGACGGCCCGCCCGATGTCCAGCGGCTCACCGAGATCGCCTGAGCACCGCTCGCGACCCCGGATCCGGCCCAGCCCCCTGGGCCGGAATCCTCCGCAGCGCCGATGGACGGATCAGTGAAAACCCACTCCAGGCTCCTGGGCTATGCGCTGTGGATCTTCGGCTTCACCGGCGCTCACCGCTTCTACTACGGCAAGCCGGTCACCGGCACGATCTGGTTCTTCACCCTGGGCCTGCTCGGAATCGGCTGGCTGATCGACCTCTTCCTGATCCCCTCGATGAGCCGGCAGGCAGACCTCCGGTTCCAGACAGGCCGGTTCGACTACTCGGTGGCCTGGCTGCTGCTCACCTTCCTGGGGGTCTTCGGAGTGCACCGGATGTACATCGGCAAGTGGCCGACCGGCATCCTGTACCTGTTCACCCTGGGGCTCTTCGGGCTGGGCTGGCTCTACGACTACTGGACGCTCAACGACCAGATCACGATGGCGAACCGGGCCGCTGGCGGGTGAGCAGGCGCTGAGCGCACGCCTGCGGTGCGGCCGGCGCCGCGCGGACACTGCATGCCCGGGCGCGCCGAGCGGTTGCATCGTTGCGGCCTGCGGGGGCCTGCCCCGCCGCAGGCCGCAACGTTCCCGGCCATGCCGGCCGGGAAGCGCTGCCCGATCAGCCCAGCGCCTTGAGCGCCGCGTCCACCTTCGCGAGCGCCTCGTCAGTGATCATGCCGCCCGAGAACTGGGCGACGATCGCCAGCGACATTCCGCGCGCCATGCCGATCTGCGGATGGCTCGCAATGCCCGGCAGGTGCTGCTCGAGAACGGCCCGGGTGGTTTCATTGTCCAGCAGATCGCCGACGCTGGTCTGGGTGGAAAAGCTCATCTGTGCGTCCTTTCGTGACGACGGTGGTTCGCGTTGGTCGCATGGACAGGCTCCGGGGGATTCCGGAAGGCCTGCCGCCTTGCCGCGCTGCGGACCGGATCGGCCCCTGCGGCAGCCCGTAGGTTGCCACGCATCCCGGCTGGCGGGACGACCTGACGCGGCGCTGTCTTGACCTCGCTCGGGAATTCCGCACACGCATCGCGGATTTCGCGTATGATGCGCGGCAGTTGTGCACTGCAGCAGTCCTCTTGTGCCGTTTCCTGCGGCCCTCCGGTGACAGGCCTGTATTTCACAGCCCACCGCCGCCGATCTCCCGACACTCCTTTCGTCTCGCGAGTCCGGCCCTTCCTGTACTCGCATCCGGTCTCTTCCCGGAGCATCGTTTCGAGCGCGTGCCCGCAGCTTGCGCGGCCCGCTCCGAGAGGTTTTGTCATGTCCGTTCCCACGTTTGCAGAACTGGGGCTCGCCGCCCCCTTCGTCGACGCGCTGGCTGCCGCCGGCTACCAGCAACCCACTGCCGTGCAGGCGCAGTCGATCCCGATGGCGATCGAAGGCCACGACCTGCTGGTGTCCTCCCAGACCGGCAGCGGCAAGACCGCCGCCTTCATGCTGCCCGGGCTGCAGAAGCTCACCGTCGAGAGCGCGATCTCCGGCCGTGGCCCCCGCATCCTGGTGCTCACGCCCACCCGCGAGCTCGCGCTGCAGGTGAACAAGGCCGCGATGACCTACGGGCGCGGGCTGCGCCGGCTGCGCACCGTGTGCCTGGTGGGCGGCAGCCCCTATGCGCAGCAGCTGCGCATGCTCGAGCGCCCCGTGGACGTCGTCGTCGCCACGCCGGGCCGGCTGCTCGATCACCTGCAGCAGGGCCGCGTCGACTTCGGCCGGCTCGAGATGCTGGTGCTCGACGAGGCCGACCGGATGCTCGACATGGGCTTCGTCGAGGACATCGAGGCGATCGTCGCGCGCACGCCCGAGTCGCGCCAGACCCTGCTGTTCTCGGCGACGCTGGACGGCGTGGTCGGCCAGCTCGCCCGCCGCCTCACCCGCGATGCAAGGCGCATCGACATCGCCGCGCCGGCGCGCGAGGCGCGCATCGAGCAGCGCCTGATGTTCGCCGACGACCTGGGCCACAAGAACCGGCTGCTCGATGCGCTGCTGCGCGACACCGAGCTGCAGCAGGCGGTGGTCTTCGCGTCCACCCGCCAGTCGACCGAGGAGATCGCGCAACTGCTGGCCGACAGCGGCTTCGCGGCGACCGCGCTGCACGGCGACATGCACCAGGGCCAGCGCAACCGCACCCTGCAGGCGCTGCGCGACGGTCGCACGCAGATCCTGGTCGCCACCGACGTCGCCGCGCGCGGCATCGACGTGGCCGGGATCAGCCACGTGATCAACTTCGACTCGCCGCGCAACGCCGAGGACTACGTGCACCGGATCGGGCGCACCGGTCGCGCCGGACGCACCGGCGTGGCGGTCACGCTGTTCAACCACGGCGAAGCGCACCGTGTGCGCGACATCGAGCGCTACACCGGCAAGCCGATCCAGGTGAGCACGATCCCGGGACTGGAGCCGGTGCGCCGTCCGGCGTCCAGGCCGCGCTTCGGCCAGGGCCGCCCGGGCGGCGGCAACGGCCCTCGGCGCGGCGGCTTCTCGTCGGGCTTCGGTGGTGGCCGCGGTTTCGGGGGCGATCGCCAGGGTTTCGGCGGCGATCGTGCTGGATTTGGCGGCGATCGTGGCAGCTTCGGAGGTGATCGCAGCGGCTTTGGCGGTGATCGTCGCAATCATGGCGGCGACCGCCCTGGTTACGGGGCTGAACGTGGCGGCTACGGCAATGACCGTGGCGGCGATCGCGGTGGCTATGGTGGCGATCGTGGCGGCTACAGTGGCGATCGAGCCGGTTACGGCGCGGATCGCGGCTACGGCCAGGGCCGCGGCGAACGGGGCTTCAGCGCACGCGGCGCCCAGACCCGCGACGATCGCCGTTTCGGCAGCCACGACCGCGGGCACGGCAGCGGCCGTCCGGGCGGACGCAACGGACGCGGCTGATCCTGGCGCGCCGCGCCAGGATCCCGCCAGCCCGCGTTCGAGCGCGGGCTCCCTGGAGAGACAACGATGCCGCGACAGATCCTCGACGAATCCCGCATCCACCCCGCGATCCGTGAGCGGGTCGCCTCGCACCACGCCGACATCGTCCGGGAGGTGCAGGAGGCGATCGGCTCCAACGCGGTCGTCGTGGTCGGGATGCGAGCCAATCCCTTTCCAAAGCGGGCCCGGGCCGCGCTCACGCGCGCCGGAATCGCGCACCGCTACCTCGAGTACGGCGGCTATTTCAGCGACTGGCGCCGCCGCAACGCGCTGAAGATGTGGACCGGCTGGCCCACCTTCCCGATGGTCTTCGTCAGGGGCAGCCTCGTTGGCGGCGCCGAGGATCTGGGCAGGCTGATCGCCAGCGGCGAACTGCAGCGGATGCTCGCCTCGTCCTGAGCGTGCTGCGTCCGGAGCCCCAAGGCCGGAGCCTTTGGGCCCGCCAGGCCCTGCGCCGGTGCGCCCTGCCCGCCGGCCGCACGCTCAGCGCAGGTCGAGCCGTCGCTCCGCCTGCGTGACCACCACCCCGTCGCGCTCCAGCCGGTAGCGGCCGAAGTACGCTCCGGCAGGCCAGCGCTGCGCGCTCAGCCTGCGGCCCACGAAGCCGAAGCGCACTGCGAGGTCGGCTTCCACCTCGCCGTCGCGCTGCGCGATCGGGCGCCCCCCTGGGCCGAGCAGTTCGATGCGCTCGCGATCGCCCCGACGCACGCCGAAGGCCTCGACGTAGAACACCAGCGCCGCCGACTGCGCGTCGGGTGCGCTCGCCTCGTACTCGCCGCGCTGCGCCCTGCCGCGATCGGCCGCCTCGGGGGCGAAGCCGGCGATCAGCACGTCGGTGGCGCGGTAGCGCAGCAGCGGCACGAGCGCGGGCTGCCACAGCGTGCCGGGCCGCGGGCCGCTGCTGCAGTCGTCCGGCCTGCCCTGCGCCGACGGCTCGATCGCGGGGGCGTAGGGGTCGAGCGCTCGGCCGTCCTTGCGCACGACGAAGTCCAGGTGAGGGAACTCCGTGTTGCCCGAGAGCCCGACCTGGCCGAGCACCTCCCCTGCGAGCACCCGCTGCCCGGGGCGCACGCGCACCGAACCACGCATCAGGTGGCTGTACTGCGTCTCCCAGCCGTCGCCGTGCTCGATGCGCACCCCGTTGCCGGCGTCGCGGCCGCGCAGGTTCTCGCGGCCCCGCTCGCGCACCGAGACGTCGGGCTCACCGTCGCGCACGGCGCGCACCACGCCCGGCGCCGCCGCGAGCACGTCGACGCCGCGCGCCATCTGGGCGAGGCTGCGCACGCGGAAATCGGTGCCGGTGTGCCCGTCGTAGCTCAGGTGGCCGCACGCGTAGTCGCGCCAGCCGGAGCCGGAGTCGCGGTCGAAGTGGTTCTGGACGAAGCAGTCGATGCCGGGAGTGCAGCGGATCGGCAGCGCGAGGCTGATCGGATCGCCGGATGCGCCTGGCGCGAATGTCGCGCCGGATGTGTCTGGAACGCCAACGGATGCAGCGTCTGCCGCCTGCGCAAGCGCGCCGGTTCCCGCGAGCGACAGGCCGGCCAGCGCCAGGGCAGCCAGGGCATGGCGGGCGCGAAGGCTTCCCGAGCGGCGCCAGGAGCGCAGGCCGGCAGCCTCGCTCCGGAGCGCATTGCCGGCCGCGACTCGCCCGGCGCAGCGCATCGACCGCTCAGCTGCGGGCAAGCCCGCGCGGCAAGGGGAAGGCCGTGTGCTCCTCGATCCCCGGCAGGGTGCTCACCTTCGCGGCGCCCAGCGCGGCCAGGCGCGCGATGAGCTCCTGCACCAGCACCTCCGGCGCGGAGGCGCCGGCAGTGACCCCGATGCGCTTGCGACCCTCGATCCAGGCCGGGTCGAGCTCGGCGGCCGAGCCGATCAGCCGCGCTTCGCAGCCCATCTTCTCGGCGACCTCGCGAAGCCGGTTGCTGTTGGAACTGTTGGGCGAGCCGATCACCAGGACCAGATCGCACTGCGGCGCCATGGCCTTCACCGCATCCTGGCGGTTCTGCGTCGCGTAGCAGATGTCCTGCTTCTTGGGCGCGACGATCGAGGGGAAGCGACGCTGGAGCGCCTCGATGATCTCGCGGCAGTCGTCCACCGACAGGGTGGTCTGGCTCACGAAGGCCAGACGTTCGGGGTCGCGGACCTGCAGGCGTTCGACGTCGGCCACGCTCTCGACCAGGTAGACGCCGTCGTCGGCCTGGCCCATCGTGCCCTCGACCTCGGGATGTCCGGCGTGGCCGATCATCACGATCTCGCGGTCCTCGCGCCGCATGCGCGCGAGCTCGACGTGCACCTTGGTGACCAGCGGGCAGGTGGCGTCGAACACGCGCAGCCCGCGCCGCTGCGCCTCGTCGCGCACTGCGCGCGAGACGCCGTGCGCGGAGAAGATCACGGTGGCGCCGTCGGGCACCTCGTCGAGCTCGTCGACGAAGACCGCGCCTTTCTCGCGCAGGCTGCGCACCACGTGCACGTTGTGGACGATCTCGTGGCGGACGTAGATCGGAGCGCCGTGGATCTCGAGCGCGCGTTCGACGATCTCGATCGCGCGGTCGACGCCGGCGCAGAAGCCGCGCGGCTGGGCGAGCAGCGTCTCCATCAGAGCACTCCGAGGATCTCGACCTCGAACCGGATGCGCTGGCCGGCCAGCGGGTGGTTGAAGTCGAACAGCGCCCACTGCTCGTTGATCTCCTTGAGCACGCCGGCGAAACGGCCGCCGTCGGGCGCGGGGAACTCGACGAGGTCGCCGGGCGCGTAGTCGGCGTCGGCGCCGCTGTTGGCCTCGAGCATCGCGCGCGTGACCTTCTGCAGCAGATCCGGGTTGCGCGGCCCGAAGGCGGCCTCGGGCTCGAGCTCGAAGCGGGCGATGCCGCCCTCGGCCAGCCCGATCAGGCAGCGTTCCAGCGGCTCGGCCAGCTGGCCGAGGCCGAGCTGAATGGTGGCCGGGTTTCCGCCGAAGGTGCTAACGACGTCCTCGCCGCCTTCCGCGAGACTCACCCGGTAGTGCAGCGTCAGGTACGAGTCCGGGCGTACCGACGTTCCGGCGTCTGTCATGGGGGGAGTCTCCTGGAGGCAGCGCCCGAGGGCATGGCAAACCCGCATTTTATTCGATCGCCCTGCAGCTCCCGGTCAAACCCCCTGTGAGGACGAGAGATGACCATCGACCGCTGGCCCGCGCAGAACCGCCCCCGCGAACGCCTGCTCGAGCAGGGCCCCGAAGCCCTGGCCGACGCCGAGGTGCTGGCAGTGCTGCTGCGCACCGGCCTGCCCGGCACCGACGCAGTGGCGCTGGCCGGCGCGCTGCTCGCCGACTTCGGCGGGCTGCAGCCGCTGCTGGCCGCCGAGCAGTCCGCCTTCTGCGGCCGTCGCGGCCTGGGACCGGCGCGCTGGGCAACCCTGCAGGCGGCGCGCGAACTGGTGCGCCGCTCCACGCTGGAGCGGCTGCGCGAGGCGGACGCGCTCGAGTCGCCCGCGCAGGTGCGCAACTTCCTCACGCTGTGGCTGCGCGACCGCCCTGCCGAGAGCTTCGTGGGGCTGTTCGTCGACACCCGCAACCGGGTCATCGCGGCCCTCGAACTCTTCCGCGGCACGCTGTCGCAGACCGCGGTGTACCCGCGCGAGGTCGCCCGCCATGCGCTGCGGCTGAACGCGGCCGCAGTGATCTTCGCGCACAACCACCCTTCCGGCGTGGCCGAGCCCAGCGCTGCGGATCGCCTGCTCACCGCAGCGCTGAAGACCGCGCTCGCGCAGATCGACGTCGCGGTGCTCGACCACCTGATCGTGGCCGGCAACCAGTGCCTGTCCTTTGCCGAGCAGGGCCTGCTTTGACGTGCGAGCCGCAATCGGCCTATAATTCGCGGCTTTGCAGAAGTTCGCGTGCCCTTTGCCGCCGTGTTGCGGGCAGCGCAAGGAGCGGGCGGGCGCGATTGCGGCGGAAGTCCGCCAGTGCGTCGGCAGCGAACCCGGCCGGTGAACGAACCGCGAATTCGTGAGCGGGCGCGCCGGCAGCAAGAGAACACCCAGGAATACTCAGGAGTCCAACATGGCCCGTGTTTGCCAAGTGACCGGGAAAGCGCCGATGGTCGGCCACAATGTTTCGCACGCGAACAACAAGACCAAGCGTCGCTTCCTGCCCAACCTCCAGTCGCGTCGCTTCTGGGTCGAGAGCGAGAATCGCTGGGTGCGCCTGCGCATCACCAACGCGGCGCTGCGCCTGATCGACAAGAAGGGAATCGACGAAGTGCTGGCGGGCATGCGCGCCCGCGGCGAAGCGGTCTGAGCCCGGGCCTGCTCCCGCGCGCATCCGCCTGACCCTCACAGGAAATCGCCATGGCCAAGACCAACCGCGACAAGATCAAGCTGGAGTCCACCGCGGGCACCGGCCACTTCTACACCACCACTAAGAACAAGCGCACGATGCCCGAGAAGATGGAGATCATGAAGTTCGATCCCGTCGCCCGCAAGCACGTCGCGTACAAGGAAACCAAGCTCAAGTGAGCCTTCCGGGGACGGGCCGTCCGCTGCTGCCCTGCCCCTGAGGACGAACCGAGCCGGACGCCGCCGCAAGGGCGGACGTCCCAGAAGACCCCGCTGACGCGGGGTTTTCGCATTTGGGTCGGCGCACAGCCTGCCGCTGCCCGCCGATGCGCTGCGCGAAAGGCCGCAGCGCGAGAGGAACGAGACACATGACCGACGCCACCCTGGACGGCATCCTCCCTTTCCTTTCCATCCACGAACCCTGGGCCCAGGCGCTCGGTGGGCTGGCCGTGCTCGCGCTGCTCGCGATCGCCACCGGCTGGATTGCCCGGCGGGCGCTGCTGCACGTGGCGCGGCGCAGCGCCGGGTCCCTGCAGGGACGCTGGAGCCGGATCTTCCTGGACGCGACGGTGCTGAACCGGTTCGCGCGGATCATGCCCTGGCTGCTGGTGCAGGTGGGCATCGACGGGGTGCCACACCTGCCCGCTGCGGGCGCCACCGCGATCCGCAACGTCGCCGTGGCGATTATGGTGCTGCACCTGGCGCGCACGCTGACCGCGCTGCTCGATGCCCTGCATCTGGAGCACGAACGCTCCGGCCGGACCGAGGCCTACCCCACCCGCTCGATCAAGAGCCACATCCAGCTCGCCAAGCTCGCGATCATGCTCGTGGGCGCAATCGTGATCATCGCGGCGCTGATCGACCGCTCACCGCTGATCCTCTTCTCCGGCCTGGGGGCAATCTCGGCGGTGCTGATGCTGTTGTTCAAGGACACGCTGCTGTCCTTCACCGCGGGCCTGCAGCTCTCCTCCAACGACATGCTGCGGGTGGGCGACTGGATCCAGATGCCGCAGCTCGGCGCCGACGGCGCCGTGATCGACGTCGCGCTGCACACGGTGAAGGTGCAGAACTGGGACAAGACGATCACCACCATCCCGACCTGGCGGCTGATGTCCGAGAGCTTTCGCAACTGGCGCGGGATGTCCGAGTCCGGCGGGCGCCGGATCAAGCGCACGCTGCGGCTCGATGCCGCCTCGGTGCGCTTCCTGGACGGGGGCGAGATCGCCCGGCTGAAGAAGGTCGCGCTGCTGGCGCCCTACCTGGAGCGCAAGGAGCGCGAGGTGCGCGACACCAACCTGAGCCTGGCGGAAAAGCTCGGCGAGCTCGCGCAGACCCCGGCCAACCGCAGGAGGCTCACGAACATCGGCACCTTCCGCGCCTACGCCGACGCCTACCTGCGCAGCCACCCGGGCATCCACCAGGACATGACCCTGATGGTGCGCGCGATGGAGCCTTCATCGGAAGGGGTTCCGATGGAGATCTACTGCTTCACGTCGACCACTTCGTGGGTGCAGTACGAAGGCATCCAGAGCGACCTCTTCGACCACCTGCTGGCGATCCTGCCGGAGTTCGGACTGCGCCTGTACCAGAAGCCCAGCGGGCACGACATCGGGCAGGCGCTCGCCATCGGCCTGCGCGAGGAGGTCTGACGCGAGCCGGGATGCCGCCTGGCCTGCGCGACGAGGCCGGCGCCAGTCGTCAGGCCGGCGGCTGGCCTGCGCGGCGACCTGGCCGGCGCGCCGCTCAGGCTGCCGCGTAGCAGCGCATGCGCAGCGCGATGTCCTGGAGCGCGCGCACGCCACTGGCCTCGGCGCGGTGGCACCACTGCTGCAACAGCGCGAGCAGCTGCTCGCGCGAGAGTGTCGAGCGCTCCCAGATCGCCGAGAGCTCGTTGCGCATCTCGACGATCTTCCTGACCTGATCGCTGGCAGCGAAGACCTCGGAGAGCCGGGCGCGCTGCTCGGTGGTCCACTTCGCGGCGTCCACCGCCAGCCACTTGCGCGCCGAGGCCAGCGCACGTCCCTGCGGACGGCTCAGTCGCCGCGCCTCCTCGGCACAGGCGCGCCGCAGCGAGACCGCGAACTGCGCCATCACGTCGTAGCGATGCTGGATCACCGAGTGCAACGTGTCCAGGTCGACCACCGGCTTGGCGGGGGCGAACTTCGGCGTGGGCGCCAGCCGGCGCACCTTGGCCAGCCGCAGCGCGGACAGGATCCGGATGTAGAGCCAGCCGATGTCGAACTCGTACCACTTGGACGAGAACCGGGCCGAGCTGCCGTAGGCGTGGTGGTTGTTGTGCAGTTCCTCGCCGCCGATCAGGATGCCGATCGGGAAGACGTTGGTGCTGGCGTCCGGGCTGTCCCAGTTGCGGTAGCCCCAGTAGTGGCCGATCCCGTTGATGATCCCGGCCGCGTTCACCGGAATCCAGAGCATCTGCACCGCCCAGACGGTCAGCCCGATCGCGCCGAAGAGCGCGATGTCGATGACCAGCATGGTCGACACGCCCAGCGCCGAGTATTTCGAGTACAGATTGCGCTCGATCCAGTCGTCCGGGGTGCCGTGGCTGTACTTCTCGACCGTCTCGCGGTTCTTCGCCTCGGCCCGGTAGAGCTCGGCCCCTTCGAACAGCACCTTGCGGATGCCGCGGGTCTGCGGGCTGTGCGGATCGTCCTCGGTCTCGCAGCGGGCGTGGTGCTTGCGGTGGATCGCCACCCATTCCCGCGTGACCATTCCGGTGGTCAGCCACAGCCAGAACCGGAAGAAGTGCGCCACGGCCGGATGCAGGTCCAGCGCGCGATGCGCCTGGCTGCGATGCAGGTAGATCGTGACGCTGACGATCGTGAGATGGGTGACGATCAGCGTGTAGGCGAGGATCTGCCAGCCACTGAAGTGGGCCAGGCCGGTGTCCAGGAAGGACAGGACCGATTGGAACATGGGGGAATCGATCAAGCGGGGACTCCAGGCGATGCTTGGTGAGACGGCGGCAGTGTACCCGCGATCGCAAGGCTCGTGGGAATTGCGCTAGCACCGCGCGAATCCGCTGTCAAACCCGCGCGACAAGGAACGTGATGAATCCTGCCGCAGAGCCTGGGTCACCGTGGGGGACGGCGGCTGGGGCCCGACGCTCAGGCAGCCGGACGAACCCAGCGCACTGCGTAGAACGCGTCGGTGTCGTGTCGGTCCGGACGCAGCGACAGGACCTCGGCATCCGGCGCCACCGCGTCGGCAGGCACGCCCTGGCGGGCGAGCACCGCGCCGGCCGGATCGAGCGTCCAGTCGGGATGGCTCTGTTCGAAGGAACGGCGCACCTCGTCGTTCTCCTCGACGAGCAGGCTGCAGGTGGCGTAGACGAGCGCCCCGCCCGGACGCACCAGGCGGGCGGCGGCGGCGAGGATCGCGCGCTGCTTGGCGACCAGCTCGGCGATCCCGTGCTCGGCCAGGCGCCACTTGAGATCCGGGTTGCGCCGCAGGGTTCCGGTGCCGCTGCAGGGCGCATCGACCAGCACCAGGTCGGCGCGGCCGACCAGGCGCGCGAGCTTGGGATCGGTCTCGCTGTCGATGCCGAAGGGCTGCACATTGGTGGCGCCCGAGCGCGCCAGCCGCGGGCGCAGCCGCTGCAGCCGGGGCACCGAGACGTCGCAGGCGAACACCTGGCCGGTTCCGCGCAATTGCGCCGCAAGCGCCAGCGTCTTGCCGCCGGCGCCGGCGCAGAAGTCGACCACCGTCTGGCCACGGCGCGGCGCGCACAGGTGCGCGATCAGCTGGCTGCCGCAGTCCTGCACTTCGACCAGCCCGTCGGCGAAGGCGCGCGTGCGTTCGAGCGCCGGCTTGCCCTGGACGCGGATGCCCAGCGGAGCGAGCGTCGAGGCAGCGCAGTCGATGCCCTCGGCGCGCAGCGCGGCCAGCGCGGCCTCGCGGTCGCCCCGCAGCAGGTTCGTGCGCAGATCGAGCGGCGCCGGGTCGAGCAGCGCCCGGCCGAGCGTCTCGATTTCGTCCTCCGGCAGGCGGGCCGCCAGCCGCCGGTGCAGCCAGTCGGGCAGGCTCAGCCGCACCGCCTGCGGCAGGCCCGCGGTGTCGATCGAATCGCGCGCGCGCGACAGCTCGAGCATGCGCGCCGGCAGCGACCCCGCTGCGCCCTGCGCGAGACTCGCGTACAGACGGCGGTTGCGCAGGACGTCGAACACGAGTTCGGCGAGCTCGGCGCGATCGCGCCTGCCCATCTCCCTGTGCGCGGCGAAGAAGCGGCGCAGCACTGCGTCGGCCGGGTGCTCGAAGCGCAGCGCCTCGGTCAGCGCGCGCTCGGCTGCCGAGGATCGGTCCGGGCGGGCCACTGCGCGCCCGGCCGCCGGCGCCCTGCCCGACCGTTTCACTGTGCGCCCGGCCGCCGCTGGCCTGGGTGGGCGATTCACTGCGCACCCCGCTGTTCGGGCAGCAGGAGCTGGGCCTCGCCAGGCGCCGGCTCGCGCAGGCGCACGCCCGCGCGATCGACCTCCAGGCGGTCCTCGACCATCCAGCGCACCGCCAGCGGGTAGAGCCGGTGTTCGGCGTCGAGCACCCGCCCGGAGAGCGTGTCCTCGTCGTCGCCGGGGAGCACCGGCACCACCGCCTGCGCGATGATCGGACCCGAGTCGAGCTCGGCGGTCACCAGGTGGACCGTCGCACCGTGAGCCTTGACGCCTGCCTCGAGCGCGCGCCGGTGCGTGTGCAGGCCCGGAAAGGCCGGCAGCAGCGATGGGTGGATGTTGACCAGCCGCCCGGCAAAGCGCTCGACGAAGCGGGGCGTGAGGATGCGCATGTAGCCTGCCAGCAGCACGAGATCCGGCGCGTGCGCCTCGATGCGGCGCGCGAGATCGGCGTCGTAGGCCTCGCGGTCAGGGCGACCGGTGCTGTCCTCGACCTCGACCTGCAGGCCCAGCGCACGCGCGGCGGCCAGTCCGGCGGCCTGCGGCCGGTTGCTGATCACGGCGGCAATGCGCGCCGGCCAGCCCTGCGACAGGCAGGCCTGGGCGATGGCGATCATGTTGGAGCCGCGTCCGGAGATCAGCGCCACGATGTTCTTCATCGCCCGAATTCTAGCATCCGGCCGCCCGTAGCTCCGCTGGAAAGCCTTATAATTCAAGGTTTTGCCGGCCAGCCTTTCCGCCCTCCCGACCCACGGCACCATCATGGAAGTCTTCCGCCTCCTGCCGCCTGCCGAACAGCGCCGCCCCTGCGCGCTGACGATCGGCAACTTCGACGGCGTGCACCGCGGACACCAGGCGGTGCTCGCCGCCCTGCGCGAGCGCGCGCAGGCGCTCGGCGTCCCCACCTGCGTGCTCACCTTCGAGCCGCACCCGCGCGAGTACTTCGCCGAGCTCACCGGGACGCCGGACAGCGTGCCGGCGCGCATCCTCACCGAACGCGACAAGCTCGACGCGCTTGCCGAGAACGGCATCGATCGCGTCTGCATCGCGCGCTTCAACGCGGCGCTCGCAAACCTCCCGGCCGAGGCCTTCATCGACGAGATCATCGTCGATGGCCTCCGGGCACGGCACCTGCTGGTCGGCGACGACTTCCGCTTCGGCGCGAAGCGCCGCGGCGACTTCACCATGCTCGGGCAGGCGGCGGCGCGGCACGGCTTCGAGCTCGCACGCATGGACACGGTCGCCGACGCAGGCGGACGCATCTCGAGCTCGTCGGTGCGCAGTGCGCTCGAGGCCGGCGACTTCGACCTCGCGCATCGCCTGCTCGGGCGCCCCTATTTCATCTCGGGGCACGTCGTGCGCGGCCGGCAGCTCGGCCGCACCCTGGGCTTTCCCACGCTGAACATCCGCATCCCCTTCGCGCGCCCTGCGGTGCAGGGCGTGTTCGTGGTGCAGGTGCACGGCGTGGCCGATCACCCCTGGCCGGCGGTGGCGAGCCTGGGCACGCGACCGGCGGTCGAGCGCGACGGCAGGCTTCTGCTCGAGGTGCACCTGTTCGACTTCGCGGGCGACCTCTACGGCCGGATGCTGCGCGTCGAGTTCCTGCAGCGCCTGCGCGCGGAGCGCCACTTCGAGGATCTCGCCGCGCTCACCGCGCAGATCGACCTGGACGCAGGGCAGGCGCGCGAGTTCTTCCGCCTGCGCGATGGCGCCGCACCCGACGGCTGAGCCAGGGCGCAGGCAGTCGATGCGCAAGACCGGCAGCCCGGGCGCAGCGACTGCTCCCGCCGCCGGGCCCGGACGCACCCGACCGGACCATCGCCCCGAAACCCGACCGAACATCCCACCAGGAACCGACCCATGGCCGCAGACAAGGCCCCCGCCTCCGGCAAGTCCTACCGCGACACGCTGAACCTCCCCGACACGCCCTTTCCGATGCGCGGTGATCTCGCCCGGCGCGAGCCGAAGTGGACGCGCGAGTGGCAGGACAAGGGCGTCTACAAGCGGATCCGCGTCGCGTCCAGGGGCCGCCCGGTGTGGGTGCTGCACGACGGTCCGCCGTACGCCAACGGCGACATCCACATCGGCCACGCGGTCAACAAGGTCCTCAAGGACATCATCGTCAAGAGCCGCAACATGGCGGGCTTCGACGCACGCTACGTGCCGGGCTGGGACTGCCACGGGATGCCGATCGAGATCCAGATCGAGAAGAAGTTCGGCAAGAACCTGCCGCCCGACCAGGTTCAGGCCCGCTCGCGCGCCTATGCCGGCGAGCAGGTCGAGCGGCAGAAGAAGGACTTCATCCGCCTGGGCGTGCTCGGCGAGTGGGACAACCCCTACCTGACGATGGCCTTCCGCAACGAGGCCGACGAGCTGCGCACCCTGGGCCGGCTGCTGGAGAAGGGCTACCTGTTCCGTGGGCTCAAGCCGGTGAACTGGTGCTTCGACTGCGGCTCGGCGCTGGCCGAGGCCGAGGTCGAATACGCGGACAGGACCGACCTCGCGGTCGACGTCGGCTTCCCGTTTGCCGAACCACAGAAGCTGGCCGCGGCCTTCGGGCTGGACGCGCTGCCTGCCGCACGCGGCTGGTGCGTGATCTGGACCACCACTCCGTGGACGCTGCCGGCCAACCAGGCGCTGAACCTGCACCCCGATTTCGAGTACGCGCTGGTGCGCACCGAGCGCGAGGGCGAGGAGGCGCTGCTGGTGCTGGCGGCCGAACGCGTGCAGGCCTGCCTGAGCGCCTGGGGGCTGCACGGCGAGGTGATCGCCACCTGCCGCGGCCGCGCGCTGGAGCTGCTGAAGTTCCACCACCCGTTCCAGGAGCGGCTCTCGCCGGTCTATCTCGGCGAGTACGTGACGCTGGACACCGGCACCGGCGTGGTCCACTCGGCGCCCGCCTACGGCGTCGAGGACTTCGCCTCCTGCAAGCACTACGGCATGCCCGACGCCGAGATCCTGCAGCCGGTGCTGGGCGATGGTCGGTACGCGGACTCGCTCGAGCGCTTCGGCGGGCAGTCGATCTGGGATGCGAACCCGAAGATCGTCGAGACGATCCGCGAGCGGGGCAACCTGTTCTCGGTCGAGAAGCACACGCACAGCTACATGCACTGCTGGCGCCACAAGACGCCGGTGATCTACCGCGCCTCGAGCCAGTGGTTCGCCGGAATGGACCTGCAACCCAGGGACGGTGGGCCGACCCTGCGCGAGACCGCGCTGAAAGGCGTGGAGGCCACCGCCTTCTACCCCCACTGGGGCAAGGCGCGCCTGCACGGGATGATCGCCAACCGCCCGGACTGGACGCTGTCGCGCCAGCGTCAGTGGGGGGTGCCGATGGCCTTCTTCGTGCACCGCGAAACCGGCGCACTGCATCCGCACACGCCCGAGCTGCTCGAACAGGTCGCGCAGCGCATCGAGAAGGAGGGCATCGAGGCCTGGCAACGGCTGGACCCGGCCGAGCTGCTGGGCGAGGACGCCGCGCACTACGAGAAGAACCGCGACACGCTCGACGTCTGGTTCGATTCGGGCACCACGCACCAGACGGTGCTGCGCGGCTCGCACAGCGAGAGCTCGCACTATCCGGCCGACATGTACCTCGAGGGCAGCGACCAGCACCGCGGCTGGTTCCACTCGTCGCTGCTGACCGCGTCGATGCTCGACGGCCACCCGCCCTACCGCGCGCTGCTCACGCACGGCTTCGTGGTCGACGGCCAGGGCCGCAAGATGTCGAAGTCGCTGGGCAACGTGATCGCGCCGCAGACCGTGTCGGACACGCTGGGCGCCGAGATCCTGCGGCTGTGGGTGGCCAGCACCGACTACTCCGGCGAGCTGTCGATCTCCGACGAGATCCTCAAGCGGGTGGTCGAGGCCTACCGGCGGATCCGCAACACGCTGCGCTTCCTGCTGGCCAACCTCGCCGACTTCGACCCCGCGGCGCACGCACTGCCGGTCGCCGATCTGTTCGAGATCGACCGCTACGCGATCGCGATGACCGCGGCCTGGCAGCGCGGCATCAAGGAGGACTTCGCGAACTTCGAGTTCCATCCGGTGGTCTCGAAGCTGCAGACCTTCTGCTCCGAGGACCTCGGCGCCTTCTACCTCGACATCCTCAAGGACCGCCTGTACACCAGCGCGCCGGACAGCCGCGCGCGCCGCTCGGCGCAGACTGCGCTGCACCAGATCACCAGCGCACTGCTGCGGCTGATGGCGCCGATCCTCTCGTTCACTGCCGAGGAGGCCTGGCCGCTGTTCGCACCGAAGCTCTGGGCCGAAGGCGGCGAGACGATCTTCACGCAGACCTGGCACGAGTTCCCCGCAGTGCCCGACGCCCACCTGCTGCAGCCGAAGTGGACGCGCATCCGCACGCTGCGCGCCGAGGTGCTGCGCCGGCTCGAGGAACTGCGCTCGGCGGGCGGAATCGGCTCGTCGCTGCAGGCCGAGGTGGAACTGCGCGTCGGCGCCGAGGACTTCGAGCTGCTCGCCACGCTGGGCGACGACCTGCGCTTCGTGCTGATCACCTCGCAGGCGAAGCTGTCCAGGGCGACCGGGGACGAGGCCGAAATCGAGGTCACTGCGAGCAGCCACGCGAAGTGCGAGCGCTGCTGGCACTGGCGTGCGGACACCGGCGCGCACCCGGAGCACCCCGGGCTGTGCGGGCGCTGCGTCGACAACCTGTTCGGTGCGGGCGAGCCCAGGCAGTTCGCCTGAGCGTCCGCGCCCCCGACGAGAGTCCTTCCGCATGCCGCGCATCCCTGCTCGGGGCAGCTTCGCGCGCTGGGTGTCGCTCGCTGCCGTCCTGGTGCTGCTCGACCAGCTCAGCAAGTCGCTGATCACGCGCAGCTTCACCCTCGGCCAGCGCCACCCGGTGATCGACGGCTTCTTCGACCTGACCCTGGTCTACAACACGGGTGCGGCCTTCAGTTTCCTGGCCGGCGCCGGCGGCTGGCAGCGCTGGTTCTTCATCGCGATCGGCGCCGCTGCCGCAGTCTTCATCCTGTCGCTGCTCTGGCGTCACGGCGCCCAGCGCCTGTTCGCGTTCGGGCTCGCGCTGATCCTCGGCGGCGCAGTGGGCAACGTGATCGACCGGCTGCTGCACGGCCAGGTCGTGGACTTCCTCCTGCTGTACTGGCGCGGGCTCTACTGGCCTGCCTTCAACGTCGCCGACAGCGCGATCACGGTGGGCGCAGCGCTGCTGATCCTCGACGAACTGCGCCGTGTGCGGCGCAGCCGCTAGGCTTGTAAGATCGACCACCATGGAACTCGCCAACCGCCACATCCTGCTGGGCGTCACCGGAGGGGTCGCCGCCTTCAAGGCGGCAGTGCTCGCACGCGAACTGCAGCGCCACGGCGCCACGGTGCAGGTTGCGATGAGCGAAGCCGCGACCCGCTTCGTCGCGCCGGCCACCTTCCAGGCGCTCACCGGCCGCCCGGTCTTCACCGACCAGTGGGACACGCGGGTGCACAACAGCATGGCCCACATCGAGCTCTCGCGCGAGGCCGACGCGATCCTGATCGCGCCGGCCACCGCGGACTTCATGGCCAAGCTCGCGCTCGGACTGGCCGACGACCTGCTCTCCACGCTGTGCCTGGCGCGCAACTGCCCGCTGCTGGTGGCGCCCGCGATGAACCGCGAGATGTGGGACGCCGCGCCCACGCAGCGCAACGTCGCGCAACTGCGCGCCGACGGCGTCACGGTGCTCGGCCCGGACGCCGGCGACCAGGCCTGCGGCGAGGTCGGGCTGGGGCGAATGCTCGAGCCCGCGGACCTCGCCGAAGACCTGATCGCCTTCTTCGTTCCCAGGTCGCTCGCGGGGCGGCGCGTGCTGCTCACCGCAGGTCCGACCTTCGAGCCGATCGACCCGGTGCGCGGAATCACCAACCTGTCCTCGGGCAAGATGGGCTTTGCGATCGCGCGCGCCTGCCGGCAGGCCGGCGCCGAGGTGGTCGTGGTGGCCGGTCCGACGATGCTGCCGACGCCGCGCGAGGTGCGCCGCGTGAACGTGCAGACCGCGCGCGAGATGGCTGACGCGGTCGACGCCGAACTCGCCGCCGCGCCCACGGACGTGTTCATCGCGGTCGCTGCGGTCGCCGACTGGCGGGTGGCCAATGTGAGCACGAGCAAGCTCAAGAAGACCGAGGGCGGCGGCGCCCCGGCCCTGGAGTTCGCGCAGAATCCGGACATCCTCGCGCAGGTCGCCGCGCGCCCCGACGCGCCCTGGTGCGTGGGCTTCGCTGCCGAGAGCGAGGACCTCGAGCGCAACGGCCAGGACAAGCGCCGGCGCAAGGGCGTGCCGCTGCTGGTGGCGAACATCGGCCACGCCACCTTCGGGCGCGACGACAACGAACTGCTGCTGATCGATGCCGAGGGAATGCGCCGGCTGGAGCGCGCCCCCAAGGACCGGCTGGCCAGCGAACTCGTGGCGGAGATCGCGCGGCGCATCGGACCGGCCCGCTGACGCGACCCGCGCATCCGTGGTGCGCGCTGCCACCGCACCGGCGTCCCGACTCGCTGCGCGCCGCCCTGCCGGGCCGCTCCTGCCGCGCAGCGCCGACCCTCTCACCGGAGCCAGACGATGATCGACGCGCGTGAACCCAAGAACGGCGACTACGCGAGCTACGTGGAGTCGCTGGTCAATTCGCCGGATTCCCGGCCGCCGACGCGCGCCACCGCGCCCGACGCCAGGGGCAGGCGCGCTGCTCGCGCCGCAGCGGGTGCGAGGGCCGGTGACGCCAAGACCGATGACGCCAGGCCCGCGCAGCCGCCCCGGCGAGCGGCGCTGCCGGGCGCGCCCGCAGCAGGCAGCCTTTGGGGGAACAGCGCGAACGGCCCGCAGCCGGACCCCTCGGTCGAAACTGGCCTGCAGCAGCTGCGCCAGGCCTTTCCTGGCGCCACGATGGAAAGCGTCGGCCAACTGCTGCAGCGCGCAGCGAGCTTCGCCACGATAGCCGGCGGGGCCCTGATCCTGCTCTCCTTCTCCGACGACCCTCCCTTCTTCGCGAGCCCGGCCCTGGGAATGCTGCTGATCGTGGCCGGCTTCGGGATGCGCGGTCTGGCGCGGAGACTGCGATGAGACTCGAAGTCAGGATCCTCGACGCGCGGATGCGCGAACGCCTGCCCGCCTATGCGACGCCGGGCAGCGCCGGACTCGACCTGCGCGCCTGCCTGGACGCGCCGCTGACACTGTCACCCGGGGACACCGAGCTGATTCCCACGGGAATCGCGGTGCACATCGCCGACCCCGGCTACGCGGCGCTGATCCTGCCGCGCTCGGGGCTGGGTCACCGGCACGGGATCGTCCTGGGCAACCTGGTCGGACTGATCGACTCCGACTACCAGGGCCAGCTGATGGTGTCCTGCTGGAACCGCGGCAGCGACGCCTTCACGATCGAACCGATGGAGCGGATCGCGCAGCTGCTGATCGTGCCGGTGGTGCAGGCCACTTTCGAGGTGGTCGAAGCCTTCGGCGAGAGCACGCGCGGCAGCGGCGGTTTCGGCAGCACGGGCAGCCGCTGACGCGGCATCGGGTTCAGCGCGCCGCGGCTGCCATCTGCTCGAGCCTGGCCGCGTCGGCGACGAACTGCCGGATCCCTTCCGCGAGCTTCTCGGTGGCCATCGCGTCCTCGTTGAGCTCGAAGCGGAAGTGCTTCTCGTCGAAGCGCACCCGTTCCAGGTGCAGCTGCCGCGCGGCGGCCGCATCCAGGCGACGCGGCACCTGGGCATCGGACTGCGCGAGCTGGCCCAGCAGCTCCGGGCTGATCGTGAGCAGGTCGCAGCCGGCAAGCGCGAGGATCTGGCCGATGTTGCGAAAACTCGCGCCCATCACCTCGGTCGGGTAGCCATATTTCTTGAAGTACTCGAAGATGCGCCGCACCGAGCGCACCCCCGGGTCCTCGTCGCCCGCGTAGTCGACGCCGTCGCGCTTGCGGTACCAGTCGTAGATCCGACCGACGAAGGGCGAGATCAGCGTGACCCCGGCGTCGGCGCAGGCCACGGCCTGCGGAAAGGAGAACAGCAGCGTGAGGTTGCAGTGGATGCCGTCGTTCTCCAGGCGCTCGGCGGCGCGGATGCCCTCCCAGGTGGCGGCGATCTTGATCAGCACGCGCTCGCGACCGATCCCCTGGGCCGCGTAGAGATCGACGATCCGGCGTGCCTTGGCGATCGTCGCCTCCGTGTCGAAGGACAGGCGCGCGTCGACCTCGGTGGACACCCGCCCCGGAATCAGCTTCAGGATCTCGCAGCCGAAGCGCACCAGCAGCCGGTCGCAGACCTCGGAGGCGGTCTCGCCCGGGTGTGCGGCCACGGTCTGCGCGAGCAGCGATGCGTACTCGGGCATTCCCACCGCCTTCAGGATCAGCGTCGGGTTGGTGGTCGCGTCGCGCGGCGCGAACGCGCGCATCGCGTTGAAGTCGCCGGTGTCGGCGACCACGGTGGTGTACTGCCTGAGCTGGTCGAGCGCTGACATGGCCAGGGGGCCTCGTTGGCAGCCGGGCCGACGGCGGGCGCCGCGAACCCGGCGGGTGGGGCGATCGGCGGCACGCGAGGCGCGCGCATCCGGGGTATCTGCGCCGATTATGACCGAATCGACGCAGGCGCCGTCTGCTGGCGTGCGAGAATCGCCGCCGAGCTCACCTGGGGGCCGCATCCATGATCTTCGTCACCGGAGGCGCCGGCTTCATCGGCGCCAACTTCATCCTCGACTGGCTCGCCGGCAGCGACGAACCGGTGCTCAACATCGACCTGCTCACCTACGCAGGCAATCCCGAGAACCTGGCCAGCGTCGAGCACGATCCGCGCTATCGCTTCGCGAAGCTGGACATCTGCGAGCGCGATGCGGTGCTGGCGCTGATGCGCGAGCTGCGTCCGCGCGCGCTGGTGCACTTCGCCGCCGAGAGCCACGTGGACCGCTCGATCCTGGGCCCAGGCGAGTTCATCCGCACCAACGTCGACGGCAGCTTCGCGCTGCTGGAGGCGGCGCGCGCGTACTGGGGCGAGCTCGAAGGCGCCGAGCGCGAGGGCTTCCGCTTCCTGCACGTGTCCACCGACGAGGTCTACGGCTCGCTCGGCCCGGACGATCCGGCCTTCAGCGAGACCACGCCCTACCAGCCCAACAGCCCCTACTCGGCGTCCAAGGCCGCCTCGGACCACCTGGTGCGCGCCTGGCACCACACCTACGGGCTGCCCACGCTGACCACCAACTGCTCGAACAACTACGGCCCCTACCAGTTTCCGGAGAAGCTGATCCCGCTGATGATCACCAATGCGCTCGCGGGCAGCCCGCTGCCGATCTACGGGGACGGGATGAACGTGCGCGACTGGCTCTACGTCGGCGACCACTGCACCGCGATCCGCCGGGTCCTCGAGGCAGGCCGGCCCGGCGAGACCTACAACATTGGCGGCAACGACGAGATGCCCAACATCGAGGTGGTGCGCAGCGTGTGCCGGCTGCTCGACCGGCTGCGCCCCGACCCCGCCGGTCCGCGCGAGCGGCTGCTGCGCTTCGTCACCGACCGGCCCGGCCACGACCGGCGCTACGCGATCGACGCGCGCAAGATCGGGCGCGAGCTCGGCTGGCGCCCCTCGGAGACCTTCGAGTCCGGCATCGCGAAGACCGTCGCCTGGTACCTCGAGCACCAGGACTGGGTGGCGCGCGTGCAGTCGGGCGCCTATCGCGAGTGGATCGCCACGAACTACGAGGCCCGCTGAAATGAAGGGGATCATCCTCGCCGGAGGCTCCGGCACCCGGCTGCACCCGGTCACGCAGGTGCTGTCCAAGCAGCTGCTGCCGATCTACGACAAGCCGATGATCTACTACCCGCTGTCGACGCTGATGCTGGCGGGCATCCGGGAGATCCTGGTCATCTCGACGCCGCAGGACACGCCGCGCTTCGAGCAGCTGCTGGGCGACGGCAGCGCCTGGGGGCTGTGGCTGTCCTACGCGGTGCAGCCGGCGCCCGAAGGCCTGGCACAGGCCTTCCTGATCGGCGAGCGCTTCATCGCCGGCTCGCCCTGCGCGCTGGTCCTGGGCGACAACATCTTCTACGGCCACGACCTGGCGCGCGACCTGACTGCGGCGGCGGCGCGCACGCGCGGCGCGACGGTGTTCGCCTATCCGGTGCACGACCCGGAGCGCTACGGCGTCGTCGAGTTCGACGACGCGGGCCGGGCGATCAGCCTCGAGGAGAAGCCAGCCAGGCCGAAGTCGCGCTACGCGGTGACCGGGCTCTACTTCTACGACGATCAGGTGGTCGGCTTCGCGAAGTCGCTGAAGCCCTCGCCGCGCGGCGAACTCGAGATCACCGACCTGAACCGGATCTACCTGGAGCGCGGTGAGCTCGAGGTGCGGGTGATGGGACGCGGGCACGCCTGGCTGGACACCGGCACGCACGAGTCGCTGATCGAGGCCTCGCTGTTCGTGCAGACGCTCGAGAAGCGCCAGGGCCTGAAGATCGCCTGCCCGGAGGAGATCGCCTACCGGATGGGCTGGATCGACGGCGCACGGCTCGAGGCGCTCGCCACCCCGCTGCTCAAGAGCGGCTATGGCCAGCATCTGCTGAGCATCCTGCGCGACCGGGTGTTCTGATGATGCAGCGCTGCGTCGATGTTCCCGTCGAGGCCCGGCGATGAAGGTCCTGACCACCACCCTGCCCGGCGTGCTGCTGATCGAGCCGCGCGTGTTCGGCGACGAGCGCGGCTTCTTCTTCGAGAGCTTCAACGCGCGCGCGTTCCGCGAGGCCACCGGCGTGGAGCTGGACTTCGTGCAGGACAACCACTCGCAATCGCGCCGCGACGTGCTGCGCGGCATCCACTACCAGGTGCGCCAGGCCCAGGGCAAGCTGGTGCGGGTCGTTGCGGGCGAGGTCTTCGACGTCGCGGTGGACCTGCGCCGCAGTTCGCCCACCTTCGGCTGCTGGGAGGGTTTCCGGCTCGACGCGCGGGACAAGCGGATGCTCTGGGTGCCGCCGGGTTTCGGCCACGGCTTCCTGGTGCTGTCGGAGTCGGCCGACTTCCTCTACAAGACCACCGACTACTGGGCATCGGAGCACGAACGCTGCCTGGCCTGGAACGACCCGCAGGTCGGCATCGACTGGCCGCTGTCCGGACGCACGCCGCTGCTCTCGGCCAAGGACTCCCTGGGAGTGCCGCTTGGGCAGGCGGAGTGCTTCGAATGAAGATCCTGGTCACCGGAGTCTCCGGACAGGTGGGCCGCGAGCTGCTGCGTACGCTCGCGCCGCTTGGCGAGGTGATCGGACTGGACCGCGCGGCGATGGACCTGGAAGCGCCGGAGTCGATCCGCGCCGAGGTCCGGCGCCTGGCGCCGGCGCTGATCTTCAACCCGGCCGCCTACACCGCGGTGGATCGCGCGGAGTCGGAGCCCGAGCTCGCGATGCGCATCAACGGCCTCGCCCCCGGAGTTCTCGGCGAGGAGGCTGCCCGGCTGGGCGTGTGGCTGGTCCACTACTCGACCGACTACGTGTTCGACGGCAGCAGCGGGCGCCCCTGGCGCGAGGACGACCCGACCGCACCGCTGGGCGTCTACGGGCGCAGCAAGCTCGCCGGCGAGCAGGCGGTCGCGGCCAGCGGCTGCCGGCACGTGGTGCTGCGCACAAGCTGGGTCTACGGCCTGCACGGTCGCAACTTCCTGAGCACGATGCACCGGCTCGCCACCGAGCGCGACGAGCTGCGCGTCGTCGACGACCAGGTGGGCGCGCCGACCACGAGCGCCGCGCTTGCCGAGGCCGGCGCAGCCCTCGCGCAGCGCCTGCTCGACGGCCCGCCGGCCACCGGGGGCGTCTATCACATGAGCTGCGCCGGCGCGGTTTCCTGGTGCGGCTTCGCGCAGGCGATCGTCGACCGGCTGCCCGCGGTCGCGCGCGCGCTGGGCGCGCCGGCTCCGGTACGGCGGCCCCGCGTGACGCCGATCCGCACCGAGGACTATCCGACGCCGGCGGCGCGCCCGCGCAACTCCGTGCTCGACAACGGCCGGCTCGCGCGCGACTTCGGCCTGAGACTGCCGCACTGGGAGGCCGCGCTCGACGCGCTGCTGGCCGGCGCTGCGACGCCCGGTTGAGCAAGCGCCTGTCGAAGCCGGCGTCACTCGCCGCCCCTGCTGCACCACACGGCCCGATCGGCTTCGCGGACCTTCCCGATCGCCGGGGCGCGCCCGTCGGGACCTCGCGGCCTTGGATGCAGTCTCGGTTTCACCTGGTACGGCAGCTTCGGCCGACCGACTTGGGCTATAAAGTCCCGATTCCGTCGGGTCCCCGCCCGTGCGCCCGCAACCTCTCACGCCAGCCAACGTCATGTCCATCGGAACCGAACGCTATCCGCACCTTTTCGCCCCGCTCGACCTCGGCTTCACCCGGCTGAAGAACCGCGCGCTGATGGGCTCGATGCACACCGGCCTGGAAGAGGCCGACAACGGCTTCGAGCGCATGGCGGCCTTCTTCGCCGAGCGTGCGCGCGGCGGCGTCGGAATGATCATCACCGGCGGCATCTCGCCCAACGAGGAGGGGGGCTTCGGCGCCAAGCTGTCCACGCCCGAGGAGGCGGCCCGTCACCGCATCATCACCGAAGCGGTGCACGCAGCGGACGCCGACACGAAGATCTGCATGCAGATCCTGCACACAGGCCCGCTCGCCGCGAGGGAGAACTGCGTCGCGCCCTCGCCGGTGAAGTCGCGCATCGGCCGCTACCGGCCGAACGAGCTCACCGAGGAAGGCATCGAGAAGCAGATCGCCGACTTCGCCAACTGCGCAGCCATGGCCAGGCTCGCCGGCTACGACGGCGTCGAGATCATCGGCTCGGCCGGCTACCTGATCAGCACCTTCCTGGTGCGCAAGACCAATCTGCGCACCGACCGCTGGGGCGGGTCCTGGGAGAACCGGATGCGCTTCCCGGTGGAGGTGGTGCGCCGGGTGCGCGCCGCGGTCGGTCCCGACTTCATCCTCGTCTTCCGCATCTCGGCGATGGACATGCTCGAGGAGGGCCTGGCCTGGGACGAAGTGCTGTCGCTGGCCAAGGCCCTCGAGGCCGAGGGCGTGAACATCATCAGCACGCACTTCTGCTGGCACGAGGCGCCGGTGCCGACGATCGCGACGATGGTGCCGCGCGCCGCGTTCACGCAGGTCACCGGCCGCCTGCGCAAGCACCTGAAGGTGCCGATGATCACCAGCAACCGGATCAACATGCCGGAGGTGGCCGAGGAGGTGCTCGCCCGCGGCGACGCCGACATCGTCTCGATGGCGCGCCCGATGCTCGCCGACCCCGAACTCGTGCTCAAGGCCGCACAGGGCCGGGAGGACGAGATCAACACCTGCATCGCCTGCAACCAGGCCTGCCTGGACCACACCTTCAGCGGCCGCCAGCAGGTCAGCTGCCTGGTCAACCCGCGCGCCTGCAACGAGACCCTGCTGAAGTACGAACCGGTGGCAGCGCGTCGCCGGATCGCCGTGGTGGGCGCGGGTCCCGCCGGGCTGGCCTACGCGACCGTCGCCGCGCAGCGCGGCCACGCGGTCACGCTGTTCGACGCTGCGAACGAGATCGGTGGCCAGTTCAACCTCGCCAAGCTCATCCCCGGCAAGGAGGAGTTCCACGAGACGCTGCGCTACTACCGCACGATGATCGGCAAGCTCGGGATCGAGTGCCGCCTGGGCGCCCGGGTCGACGTCGCGACGATCGAGGCAGGCGGCTTCGACGAAGTGATCGTCGCCACCGGAATCGAGCCGCGCCGCCCCGCGATCGAGGGCATCGACCACCCGAAGGCGGTCGGCTACGTCGACGTGATCCTCGGGCGCAAGCCGGTGGGCCGTCGGGTCGCGATCATGGGGGCCGGCGGAATCGGCTTCGACGTGGCCGAGCTGATCAGCCACGAAGGGGTGTCGGCCTCGCTGGACATCGGGATCTTCGCGAAGGAGTGGGGAATCGACTTCGAGAACCACCCGCGCGGCGGCGTCACCGGCGTCACCCCGCAGGTGGCCCGTGCCGACCGCACCGTCTACCTGATGCAGCGCAAGACCGATCCGGTCGGCAAGAACCTGGGTCGCACCACCGGCTGGACGCACCGGCTGACCCTCGCACGTCGGGGCGTGCAGATGATCAACGGGGTCGAGTACGTGAAGATCGACGACGCGGGCCTGCACACGCTGGTCAACGGCGAGCCGAAGCTCTTCGAGGTCGACACCGTGATCGTGTGCGCCGGACAGCTGCCGCTGCGCACGCTGCACGACGAGCTCGAGGCCGCAGGCCGCAGGTCGACCCTGGTGGGCGGCGCGTTCGAGGCGGCGGAGCTCGACGCCAAGCGCGCGATCGACCAGGCGAGCCGGCTGGCCGCGACGGTCTGAGGGGGCGGGTCAGCTGCGCGGCGCCGCCGCGCCGCGGCCCAGCAGCGACAGAAGCACCAGGCCGAGCGCGACGCCCAGAAGCAGGAAGGCGGTCGCGCTCCACAGTGCGAAGGGGATCCCCAGCAGCGGCAGGTTGGCCTCCGCGCACGAGGCGGTGGCCAGGAACATCGACGGCGCGAGCTCGTGCAGCGACAGCGCCATGATGATCCGGTCGGCCAGGGTCAGCAGGCAGGAATCGGTGCGTGATGCCACCAGCTGCTGGTAGAGCGCCACGGCCAGGCCGGCGACAGCGAACAGTCCGGCGAGCAGCGTGGCTCCGATGCGCGCCGGACGCGCGCGCAGCACCCAGGCGCCCAGCCCGCTGAGCACGCCCACGAGCAGGAACAGCAGGCGCTGCAGCACGCACCAGGCGCAAGGCTGCATGTCGAGCAGGTGCTGGGCCGCCTGGCCCAGAACGAGCGCCAGCGCGCACAAGAGCGCGCTGGCGGTCAGCAGGCCGGCAGCGCCGGCGCGATTGCGATCAGGCAAGCATGTCCTTCCAGATGTTGCGCGCCCACGCGTTCGCGTAGTCGCCTTCGAGCGCGGTGGGAGCAGGGGAAAGCCCGCCGGCGCCCTCCACCGACACCATCGTCTTCTTCTGCGCATCGTACCTGTGCACCGAGGCGACGTGCACCGCGCGGGCGCTGTCGATGAAGCTGTAGCAGGCATTGTTCATCACCGGCGCCTGCGGCGTGCGGCCGTCGAAGGCCTCGACGATCGCCGCGGCGGCGGCCTTGCCGTGCTGGTTGGCCATGTGGCCGGACTTCGGCATCGCCGGCGCCGAGAGCGTCGCATCGCCGAGCAGGTGCACGCCTGGCGCGACGGTGGACTCGAGGGTGCGCCAGTCCACCTGGCACCAGCGGTCGTTTGCGTTGACCAGCCCCGCCTGCCGCGCGATCGCGCCGGCTGCCTGTGGCGGGACGATGTTGAGCACCTCGGCCCTGGCCCGGTCACCGACCTCGGTGATCACGGTCCGGCTGCGCGCGTCGATCTCCACCACGTTGCTGTCGGGTCGATACTCGATGATGCCCTTGTAGAGGCCGTCGAAGGCGGCCCTGAACAGGCCTTTCTTGGAAGTGATGTCCGGATTGGCGTCGAGCACCAGCACCTTCGAGCGCGGCTTGTGCGCCTTGAAGTAGCTGGCGACCAGGCAGGCGCGCTCGTAGGGGCCGGGCGGGCAGCGGTAGGGTGCCAGCGGGACGCTCAGCAGGTAGACGCCGCCGTCGGGCATCTCTTCGAGCTGGCGGCGCAGCGCAACCGTCTGCGGGCCGGCCTTCCAGGCGTGCAGCACGGTCTCGCGCGCCGCGGCGTCCAGCCCCTGCACCGCGCCGAAGTCGAAGTCGACGCCCGGGGCCAGCACGATGCGCTCGAACTCCTGATCGGCGATCTTCCCGAAGCGCGCGCGCCTGCGCGCCGGGTCGATCGCCCGCACCTCGTCCTGCACGACCGTCACCCCGAGCTGGCGCAGGCCCTGGTAGCCGACGCTCAGGTCCTCGATCCGGCGCGAGCCTTCGAGCACCAGGTTGGAGAGCGGGCAGGACACGAACCGCGCGTTGCGCTCGACCAGCAGCACCTCGATGCGGGCGCCGCCCCAGTGCTTCAGGTACTTCGCTGCCGTGGCGCCGCCGTAGCCCGCGCCCACCACCAGCACGCGCCCGGAGGTCTTCGTGTGCACCGCGGGCGCGAGGCCGGCGCACGCGCCCAGCGCACCGGTCGCGGCAAGACCGCCGAGAGCCCGGGCGAAGCGTCTGCGGGAGGAACGGATCTGCGTCATCGCCGCACCCTCACTTCGAGCGGCTGGCGAAGAAGTCCGCCAGCTGCGCGATCTGCGCGTCCGTGTAGCCCCTGGCGATCTGCTGCATGACCGTCGTCTTGCGGGTGCCGGCGCGAAACGCGTTCATCTGCTCGATCAGGAGGCTGCGCGACTGCCCCGCGAGGCTGGGGATGCCGTCGCTGCCGGTGGAGCGGCCGTCGGTGCCATGACAGCCGGCGCAGGTGGCGGCCAGGTAGCGGCCCGCGTCGGGGTCGGCAGCACGCGCCGGCAGCGCGCCGGCGAGCAGCACCGCGGCAAGTGCGACGGCCGGCGCTGCCGCCCGCATCTTCTGGTTCATCTTCGGTCGTCCTCCGGGATCGCATGCATTTCGGCCAGCGCAGGCTATCGCCCCCGGGCCGGGCCCGCCATCTTCTGCCCTGGCGGGATAAGCATATCGACGGCTGCGGACGCCGCGAAAACGCGAAGAGGCGGCCCGCGCCGCCCCTTGCGTGACTGCGCGGCCCGCGGGCCGCGGATCGCGCGCTCAGGCGGGCAGCACCTCCGCGCGCTCCTCGCCCTCCCCGGAGGCGGGCGGCGGGGCCTCGGTGAACGACAGCACCACCTCCTCGGCATCGTCGAGGTCGACGGTGACCCGGCCCCCGCCCACCAGCCTGCCGAAGAGCAGCTCGTCGGCCAGCGCCTTGCGGATGGTGTCCTGGATCAGGCGCTGCATCGGTCGCGCGCCCATCAGCGGGTCGAAACCTTTCCTCGCGAGCATTCCGCGCAGGCGATCGGTGAACACCACCTCCACCTTCTTCTCGTGCAGCTGCTCCTCGAGCTGCATCAGGAACTTGTCGACCACCCGCAGGATGATCTCCTCGTCCAGCGCACGGAAGCTGATGATCGAATCGAGCCGGTTGCGGAACTCGGGCGTGAACAGCCGCCTGATCTCGACCATCTCGTCGCCCGCCTGGCGGGTGTCGGAGAAGCCGATGCTGCGCCGCTGCAGGTCTGCCGCGCCCGCGTTCGTGGTCATGATGATGATCACGTTGCGGAAGTCGGCCTTGCGTCCGTTGTTGTCGGTGAGGGTGCCGTGGTCCATCACCTGCAGCAGGATGTTGAAGATGTCCGGATGCGCCTTCTCGATCTCGTCGAGCAGCAGCACCGAGTGCGGCTTCTTGCTGATCGCCTCGGTGAGCAGGCCGCCCTGGTCGAAGCCGACGTAGCCCGGGGGCGCGCCGATCAGCCGGCTCACCGCGTGGCGCTCCATGTACTCGGACATGTCGAAGCGGATCAGCTCGATTCCCAGGATGAAGGCGAGCTGCCTGGCGACCTCGGTCTTGCCCACCCCGGTGGGCCCGGAGAACAGGAAGGCGCCGATCGGCTTGTCGGGGCGGCCCAGGCCGGAGCGCGACATCTTGATCGCCGCGGCCAGCGCGTCGATGGCAGGGTCCTGGCCGAACACCGTTGCCTTGAGGTCGCGATCGAGGGTCTGCAGCTTGCTGCGGTCGTCGGAGGACACCGAGGCCGGCGGGATGCGCGCGATCTTCGCGACGATGTCCTCGATCTCGCCCTTGCCGATCACCTTCTTCTGCTTGCTCTTGGGCAGGATGCGCTGGGCGGCGCCCGCCTCGTCGATCACGTCAATGGCCTTGTCGGGCAGGTGGCGGTCGTTGATGAACTTGGCCGACAGCTCCGCCGCCGCCGACAGCGCCGAGGCCGAGTACTTGACCCCGTGGTGCTCCTCGAAGCGCGACTTCAGCCCGCGCAGGATCTGCACGGTCTGCTCGACCGAGGGCTCGACCACGTCGATCTTCTGGAAGCGGCGCGACAGCGCGTGGTCCTTCTCGAAGATGCCGCGGTACTCGTTGTAGGTGGTGGCCCCGATGCACTTGAGCGTGCCCGAGGACAGCGCCGGCTTGAGCAGGTTGGAAGCGTCGAGCGTGCCGCCCGAGGCGGAACCCGCCCCGATCAGCGTGTGGATCTCGTCGATGAAGAGGATCGCGTGCTGGGCGGCCTTGAGCTGCTTGAGCACGGTCTTGAGGCGCTGCTCGAAGTCGCCGCGGTACTTGGTGCCGGCCAGCAGCGCGCCCATGTCCAGCGAGTAGACCGTGGCGTCGGTCAGCACCTCGGGGACCTCGCCCTGGGTGATCCGCCAGGCCAGGCCTTCGGCGATGGCGGTCTTGCCGACCCCGGCCTCGCCCACCAGCAGCGGGTTGTTCTTGCGGCGCCGGCACAGCACCTGGATCACCCGCTCGACCTCGTGCTCGCGGCCGATCAGGGGATCGATGCGCCCCTCGCGCGCGGCGGCGTTCAGGTTCTGGGTGAACTGCTCGAGCGCGCTCTGCTGGCCCGCTGCGCCGCCCTCCTGCTCCTGCTCGGCGGACTCCTCCTTCTGCGGCTCCTTGGGCTGCGGGTTCTTCGTGATGCCGTGCGAGATGTAGTTGACGACGTCCAGGCGGGTGATGCCCTGCTGGTGCAGGTAGTACACCGCGTGCGAGTCCTTCTCGCCGAAGATCGCCACCAGCACGTTGGCGCCGGTCACTTCCTTCTTGCCGTTGGAGGTGGACTGCACGTGCATGATCGCGCGCTGGATCACCCGCTGGAAACCGAGGGTCGGCTGGGTGTCGATCTCCTCGGTGCCGGGCACCACCGGCGTGTTCTCCTTGATGAAGCCGGTGAGGCTCTTGCGCAGATCGTCCATGTTGGCGGCACAGGCGCGCAGCACCTCGGCAGCCGACGGGTTGTCGAGCAGAGCGAGCAGCAGATGCTCCACCGTGATGAACTCGTGACGCTGCTGACGAGCCTCGACGAAGGCCATGTGGAGACTGACTTCGAGTTCCTGGGCGATCATGCTTCCTCCATCACGCACTGCAGCGGATGCTGGTGCTCGCGTGAATAACTGCAAACCTGCTCGACCTTGGTCGCGGCGACGTCGCGCGGATATACGCCACAGACGCCACGGCCTTCGCGATGCACCTTCAACATCACCTGCGTAGCCTTCTCCCGCCCCATCCCGAAGAACTTCTGGAGCACGCTCACCACGAATTCCATCGGGGTGAAGTCGTCGTTCAACAGCAGGACCTGATACATCGGCGGCGGCGCGAGCCGAGATTCCTGCCGCTCCACCACCGTGGAGGGATCGTGCTTGGTCGCCATGAATCCCATTCTAACGAGTCGCTGCGGTGCTGCAAGGAGCAGCGGTCCTGTGGCGAGGCCGGAACGTGCGGGCGGTCACACCGGGGCGACCTGCGCCCGGCACCGGTCGATCGTTGGACCCTCCATATCGCTGCACCGGGTTGCCTTGACAAGCACTTTGCATTGAAAAAGAATCCCTGCGTGCCTTGGGGTCGTATCCCTGAGTCGCCGCCGCCCGCGTCAAGCATGAACCGATATCGGGGCGGGCGGGGCATCCTTCCAGGGGGTGCCGCACGCATCGGTGTTCAACCTAGGGATGGCAGTCATGGCAACGGGTACCGTCAAGTGGTTCAACGACGCCAAGGGGTACGGGTTCATCACGCCGGACGACGGCGGTGAGGACCTGTTCGCACACTTCTCGGCGATCATCGGCCACGGATTCAAGAGCCTCAAGGAAGGGCAGAAAGTGCAGTTCGAGGTCGTGGCGGGCCCGAAGGGCAAGCAGGCTTCCAACATCCAGGGACAATAGTCGCTCATCGCGCCGCGGGTTGCGGCGCCTGGATCGGAAAGCGCCGGGGGCTCCCCGGCGTTTTTCGTTTCGGGCTCGCGCCGCGCCCGGGAACGCCCCTCCGGGATGCAGGTTGACTCAATTGTGTTGCGAATCATTCGCATTTGTCTTTACATTTAATTACGAGCTCGTTACCGTGCGGATCGAGGTCCTCATCCCCCTCTCCTGCAACCGGAAACGACATGACCCGATCCCGCCTCGCTTCCCGCTCCACCCGCCTCGTGCTGCACTGTGCGCTGGGCTGCCTCGCCCCGGCGCTCGCGCTGGCCCAGCAGTCCGACGAAGCCGATCTGGCGACGCCGATGGCGACGCTCGGCGAGGTGCGCATCGTCGCCCGCCCCGAGGATCCCCAGAGCTCGGCGGGATCTGCCTATGTCCTCACCGAGCGCGAACTCGCCAAGTTCCAGGCGACCAACGTGCACAGCATCCTGCGCAGCGTCCCGGGCGTGTACCTGCGCGAGGAGGACGGCCTGGGCACCTTCCCGCGCATCGGGATCCGTGCCTCGTCCTCAGGGCGCAGCGATCGCATCTCGATCATGGAAGACGGCGTGCCTGCCGCGATGGCGCCCTACGCAAACCCCTCGGCCTACTACTTTCCGACCGTCGGTCGCATGAGCAGCATCGAGGTGCTCAAGGGGCCCGAGCTGCTGCTCTACGGTCCGCAGACGACCTCGGGCGCGATCAACCTGCTGTCCACGCCGATCCCCTCGAAGCCCGCCGGTTACCTGAACCTGGAACTCGGCAACCAGGACAACCGCAAGCTGCACGGCTGGGCCGGCGGCAGCTATGGGCAGTGGGGCGTGCTGGTGGAGACCTGGCAGCGCGACACCGACGGTTTCCAGCGGATCGACCGCTCGGAGCGCAGCGCGGGCAGCGACGCGTCCGAGTACCTTGTCAAGCTGCGCTGGCGCAGCGCCCCCGGGGCACGGTTCGCCCAGCAGATCGACCTGAAGCTGTTCCAGGGCGACGAGAAGGCCGACGTCAGCTATCTGGGGCTGACCGACGCCGACTTCCGCCGCGACCCGGACCGCCGCTACGGACTGAGCGAACTCGAACGGATGAACCGCGGCCGCAAGTCGGCGAGCCTGCGTCACCAGATCGCCCTGGACGCCGACACGCTCCTGACCACCACCGCCTACCGGGCCGACACCTACCGGCACTACACCCGACTGGGCCAGATCAATGGCGTGGGCATCGGTGGTACCGGAGTGACCTGGGCAGTGAACAACGGGCTCGCCAACGGCGCCCTCCTGCAGGGGATCCTGGACGGGACCGCCGACACCACCCATGCCAACGGAGTCCGCTACAACCACAACAACCAGGATTTCACCGCCACCGGAGTGCAGGCCGAACTGCTGCGCGGGTTCGCCACCGGCAAGGTGCGCCACGAGCTGATCGCGGGAGTTCGGGCGCACCGGGACGAGACGCGCAGCGCCAGCCCCCTCAGCTACTACCGGCAGGTCAACGGCAGCCTGGTGTTCGATCGCTTCACGGAAGCATCGGCCACCGCGGGCGAGGCCAGGGCGCTGTCCTTCTGGATCGGCGATCGGATCGACCTGGGCCGGCTGAAGCTCCTTCCGCTGCTGCGCCACGAGCGGATCGAGACGCACGCCAACGTCGCGCAGCCGCGCACCGACACCAACAGCAACCGCCAGAACGAAACCACGCTCGGCCTGGGCGCGAACTACGCGCTCTCCGAGCGCTGGACGCTGCTGGCCGGCGTCCACCAGGGCTTCGCGCCACCCGGATCGTCCGCCGGCCGCGGAACCCGCGGCGAGGAGAGCCTGAACCTCGAGGCTGGCGTGCGCTGGCGCAGCGAGCGCGGCGGCTTCGATGCGATCGCGTTCCACAGCGACTACAGCAACGCCCTGCGCAACTGCCTGGTGGCCAACCCCTGTCCGGGCGGCGTGACCGAAGGCACGCAGCAGGCCGGCTCGAAGGACGTCTACGGCCTCGAGTTCGGCGCCTTCGCGGAGCTCGGCCGCATGGGCGGCCTGAGCTTCCCGGCGCGCCTGGCCTATACCTACACCGACGGCAAGTACACGCGCGACTCGGACCTTGCCAGCGGCGTGCGCAAGGGCGACGTGCTGGACTACACACCCAGGCACGTCGGCTCCCTGCAGCTCGGGGCCGAAAGCGCAGCGGGCTGGAACGCCTACGCCTCGTTCAACTACAGCGACGGGGTCTGCGTGACCACGACCTGCAAGCGCGAGGGTGTCGACACCCGGTTCCTGCGCACGCAGAGCCTGTTCACGGTGGACCTCGCGGCCTCGCTGCGGGTGACCCCGTCACTGGATCTGTACGCGAGGGTCGAGAACCTGTTCGACCAGCGGCGGATCACGCACCGTGGAGCCGACGGGGCCCGCGGCAATCCGGCGCGCTACTTCGGGGTGGGCCTGCGGGCGCGCTTCTGAGAACGCGCTTCCGGGCAAGACAGGCCCGAGGGCGCGCGCAGGCGGGGGCAGGTGCGGTCCTTGGCAGCACCGGCGGCGAACGGCTGAAGCGCCTGTCGAGGAGCGCGCGGCGCCGCCTGAGCCCGACGCCGTCGCAGCCCTGAACGGGCCTGCTCAGCAAGCTGCAGCCGTGCCCTGCAGAGCAAGACGCAGCGCGTCGTAGCCGCCGACGTGGGTGAGCGCACCATCCCGCTCGATGAAGGTCTGCGGCAGGCTGCGCACCGGCCGCCCGACCCTGGCCTGCAGGTCCGCGACGCTGATCTCCCGTCCCACGGTGAGGTAATGGAACGGGACGGACTGCATCTGGCACAGCAGCCTGCTCTTGCGGCATTCGGTGCAATCGTCCTTGCCGTAGATGATGACTTGCATGAGTGTGCTTTCCTTGGGCGAAATGGAATGCGGCAACGTCAGAAATCGGCGTCGAACACCTGGTTTTCGTCGTCGCGACGCATCACGCCGACCTTGTAGGCCGCGATGTCCTGCTCCTGCGGGGAGGCCTGGGTCCGGGAGATGTTGAGCCACTTCTCCATGAACTTGAGCGGATTGTGCGCAGGCAGCGTGAAGCGCCCGGTGGACAGTCCCAGCGTCTGGTAGACGTCCTTGGCGCAGTAGAGCGTCCAGGCGGAAAGGCGGTCGGCATTCATGCCGACCAGTTCGCGGCCGTCGGAGAACAGGTAGTCGATCCAGCGCAGCTCGCTGTCGATGACTTCCTCGATCATCTTCTCGATGCGCCCGCGGCACTGGACAAAGGCGTTCTGGCCGCGCTCGGTGGACAGTTCGTGCCGCAGCACGGCCCGATCGAGCTCGACATGGATTTCCAGCTCGTCCTGCGCGATCTTCTGGATCGCCTTGCCGATGGGCTGGAACAGACCGGTGTCGCAGATCGCGAAGGTGACGGCAAAGCTCGCCATGAACTGGATGCGCTCCATGCACAGCAGCGCGACGATGGTCATGAACACCGTGTTGTAGGTGGACTGATCGTTGGGCAACTGCCCGATCGCGTACCGGTGCGAGGCCTCGTAGCCCTCGGCGAAGACGCTCGCCACCTCCTGCAGTCGCTCGTGCGCCTGCTGCACGCGCAGGATCTCGTCGAGAATGACGCCTGGGTCGTCGAACGAGTTGCGCACGATCTCCGAATACGTCGCCGCGTGCACCACCTCGTTGTCCGAGATGCGCTGCCAGGCGGCCCACAGCTCGCTGGAAGTGATGAAGGGCGCCAGCACCGGGGCAATGGCGCGGGACGCCACCGAATCGGCCTCCCACTGCCAGGCCAGGGTCTTGATCATCATGTCGAAGGTGGCGCGCGAGCAGGACTTGAAGTCGGCATTGCACGAGGAGTAGTCGAACTCGTTCTCGTCCCAGTCGAGCGACTTCTGCGCCTTGTACAGCTTCCAGATGTCGGGGTAGTGGCGGTTGACGGTATCGAACAGCCCCGGGCGCTGGCCAAGCAGCAGCAGGGGCTTGCGGTAGTCGGTCTTGTCGTGGTTGAAGACGGTCTCGAGCATGATCTGGAGCTCCCGGGTCTCAGAGGGTGCAGGCTTCGCACTCGCTGTCGCTGTCCTCGGCGGCTGTGGCAGGGGCCGCGGCAGGTCCGGACACGGCGGCAGGGGCCGGGTCGTCCACGGCCTGCATGCCGTTGGACGTCTTCTGGTTCATGTAGTACTTGGACTTCAGCCCCAGCTTGACGCGGTAGAGATAGTCCTCGATCAGTTCGGAGGAGGCGATCGAGGCGTCGCCGATCACGCGACGGTAGTAGTCCGCCGAAATGCCCTGGTCCGTCCACTTCTGCACGATGGCGTAGATCTCGGTCATGTCCTTGGCGGGGATGTCCCAGGCGCTCTGGTACCGGTCGGCCAGGGTGTCGCCTTCGGGTGCCGCCCAGTAGTTCACGCGCTGGTTGTCGGTCTTGATCAGCGTGAGTTCGCGCACCGGATACAGGCCGTTGGTGGTGCCCGACGCGTTGGCCGAGGTTTCCGTCGGCATGTGCGCCACCAGCACCGAGTTGCGGATGCCGCCGTTGGCCACGATCTCCCGGCGCAGCGCCTCCCAGTCGTAGCGCAGCGCAAAGGGTGCGATCCTGTCCACGTGCGGGTTGCAGGTGTCCAGCGGCAACCAGCCCTCGGGCCAG
Source organism: Pseudomonadota bacterium (assembly GCA_963204785.1). Taxonomy (GTDB): domain Bacteria; phylum Pseudomonadota; class Gammaproteobacteria; order Burkholderiales; family Burkholderiaceae_E; genus Quisquiliibacterium. Next base: position 43,324 of record CAUJHG010000067.1, read on the forward strand.
CGGGTCTTGCGCATCCAGGGCGCGTTGCCCAGCTCCTTGCCCAGCTTCAGGCTGGCACGCAGCAGGTGGTAGTAGTGGCGTTCGGCGACTTCATGGACGAACTGCTTGCCGGCCTGGTCGGTGTAACGCTGGCCGTTCCTGGCCATCAGGTGGGCCAGGCCGAGAATGCCCACGCCGGCGTTCAGACGCTTGCGCGAGGTCACGCCCACCTGCGGCAGTTCGTAGTGCGCCAGGTGGATGCATTTGTCGATCATCAGCAGCGCGTAGTAGGCCACCTCGGCGTACTGTTCCTCGCTCTCGATGTTCGAGACGACGATGCCGGCCAGATTGCAGGTGGCCACCTCGGGCGCACTGCGCTGCACGACCGCCTCGATGGGCAGCTCGTCGATCAGGTCACCGGCCTGCAGGTCCTCGGGCCAGACCAAGCCGCGCCGGGTCTGCAGCTGCGCATCGCCCGGGATCCTGCGCCGGGTGCCGTCGATGAACTGAACCTCGACGAAGGAGATGTCGTCCTCGGCATACAGCTCGGTGACGTGGTTGTACGGCGCGGTGGGCAAGGCGATTTCGGCACACAGATTGGACGAATAGATCCGGTCCTTGAACGGCGTGTGCCGGTTCATCTCGCTGATGTTGTGCTCGTAGACCCGACCGGTCTCGTTCCACTCGTTGCATGCAGTGATGAGCAGCTCGCGCGCGCTCGTCCAGGTCTTGGGGAAGCTCTCGTCGGCGGCGTAGCGCTCGTAGAGGGCTTCGAACCGTGCTTCGTCTGCGCTGTACAGGGCTTCGTAGAGATCGGGAGCAGTGAAGCAGTTGAACAGGAAGATGTCCTCGTTGCGGGCCACCTTGCGGGCGAAGAACCGGTTGCCGCCCCAGGAGTAGTCCATGCCGCGGATCTTCCTGTCCTCGGTGGACATCGGGTTCTTCAGCCGCAGCAGCGTGTCCACCTCCGGATCGAAGATCGGGAAGTAGGCGGTGCAGGCGCCGCCACGACCGTTCTGCAGGTTGGACTTGACCTCGGCCACCAGCGCGCGAAAGTACGGCAGCTTGCCCTGGTGGCGGATCACGCCGCCGCGCACCGGGTCGTTGATCGACCGCGTGCCGATGTGCGCACCGATGCCCGCGCTCATGTAGGTCATGGTGTTGGCGATGTGGTTGCCCACGGCGATCGAGCGTGCGTTGTCGCCCGTCGTGTACAGGCAGCAGCTGGCGTAGCCGCGCAGCGGCGTGCCCAGGTTGACGTGGTTGGGCGTGGGCGCGTTGATGCGGTTCTTCGACAGGTGCTCGTAGAAGCTGCGCACGTCGCGCATGCGCCGCTCACGGGGCTGGTCCTCCGACAGCGCCATCGCCATGCGCATGTAGATGAACTGCGGCGACTCGTAGTACACCCCCTGCACCCGGTCGGCGATCGCGTACTTGGTCAGGTGGGTGTGCAGCTGGTAATGGGCATACTCGAAGTCGCGCTCGTGGTCGATCCACTCCTCGATCACGGCGTACTCGGAAGCGGAGTACTCCAGCGCCTCCATCAGGCCCATCTCCTGCAGCTTGCGGTGCAGATCCAGCACCGTGGGACGGGCGTTGCGGTAGAGGTCCTTGCGGATCAGCGTGGCGTACAGGCGCCCGGCCATGCGGTTGTAGGACCAGGTGTCGAAGTCCAGGCAGGCGCGGATGAGCTGCTGCTGCAGTTCGCGCGACGTTGCCGTGGAGGACATCGCCGACACGGCTTCGAGCACGGCCGAAGGCCAGTCCACGGCATTGCCCAGGGACTGGGCTGCCCACTGGCCCCACTGGTTGAGCTTGAAAGGCATGAAGGGCTCGGAGTGCCCGTCACGCTTGATGATGGTTTCCAGCATGAACGCGTGTCCCGGAAGCGAAGCTGGCAGGGGTGGAAGCTCCTGCAGCTCGTGCCAATTCGCCTGCTCCCGCGCACAGGCCCGTGCGGTGGACGCACACGACGGACGCACGCAACCGGACAGGGGGTGTCCGGCTTGCAGCACGCTCTTCCCGCGAAAGCGCTCACCTGCACCCGGGGCGATCAGCTGATTCCTGATCGACCGCCAGGTGTGTCGGCAGGTCTTCGGACTTCGCAGACACGAGCCTGAAGGTTCAGGCCCACCTACACTGCTCCACTTCCCAGGCCAGGCAGGCCCAGTGTGCTTCGAGCATTTCGCTTCTGCTTACCGCTGCGGGGCAGTTCCGGACTTGCACCGGATTCCCTCTTGCCGCCTGCTCCATCTGGTGCAGGCACCGACGGACACAATATACATCGTTTTTTGTCAGTCGAAACGCTAGCGGTAGTGTCCCGATAGTCTTTCGGACAAGCCCTGCGCCGCGAGCAGCGCCTTGATCTTCATGCGGGCAAAGGCTTCGTTGCTCATGTCAACGGCCAGGATTCGCAGCCGGTCCGGCCCACAGCCGGATGAACTGGAAAGACAGCTCGCGGTGATGCCGGATCGACAGCAGGTGCACCAGGTGGCCCGGCGTCGCCACCGTGTACAGGATCAGGTAGTCGCCGTGCAGGTACTCGCGCAGGCGATCGGCTGCGCCCGCCGGTAATGCGGCAAGCTGGGCGAGCGCTTCTGCGGACTGCGGCGGCTGGTCGAGATAGGGCCGCCCGATGCGGGGGAAGCGCCGGAGGTTGGGGATCACGGTGGCGCGCAGCTCGGCGAGCAGCCGGTCGCAGGCGGCAACCGCGTCCGCCTCGGTCAGAAAGGATTCGATCGCCGCCAACCGCTCCAGGAAGCTGGCCGTCAGTTCGACACGGATGACGGGCTCAGTCACGTTTGCGTGCGGCCTCGCTGGTCTTTACCTTGCCCTTGGCAGCAGCCCGCTTCGCCTGCAGCGCGGCGATGGCGGCATCGGCATCCTGGGTACGGCCCGCCGTGATGTCCGCGAGGCCGCGACGCGCATCGTCGATCAGCAGCAGGTGGATGCGCTCACGCTCCAGGCGGTGGTAGTAGTCCAGGCGCTCGGCGTCGATGAGCGCGACGTAGCTCTCGCCATTCTTGGTGATGATCTTCTCGGCACCGGCCTTGACCTGCTCGGCCAGCTCCGACAGCGTGGCGCGCGCCTGGGTGAACGGCACCACATCGCTTGCAGAGATTCCCATGGGATATCCATTCCGATGTTACAGAATTCTGCTCAGTTTACGCACTTGCGCACACATCGAGAAGCCCGATCCGCCTGAACCGATCGGCTCCGATGTCCTGTGAACAACCAGGGACGCCAGAAAGACGAAAGCCCCGGTCGCACCAGCGATCCGGGGCTTCTGACGGGAACATCCGGGCCGCCGGGAGGCGCCCCGGGACCGGGTCACATGTGGTCGATCATCACCTGACCGAAGCCCGAGCAGGACACCTGCGTGGCGCCTTCCATCAGCCGGGCGAAGTCGTAGGTGACCTTCTTCGAGAGGATCGCCTTCTGCATCGAGTCGATGATCTTGTCGGCAGCCTCGACCCAGCCCATGTGGCGCAGCATCATCTCGGCCGACAGGATCTCGGAGCCGGGGTTGACGTAGTCCTTGCCGGCGTACTTGGGCGCGGTGCCGTGGGTGGCCTCGAACATCGCAACCGAGTCGGACATGTTGGCCCCCGGCGCGATGCCGATGCCGCCGACCTGCGCGGCAAGGGCGTCGGAGATGTAGTCGCCGTTCAGGTTCAGCGTTGCGATCACGCTGTACTCGGCCGGACGCAGCAGGATCTGCTGCAGGAAGGCGTCGGCGATCGCGTCCTTGACGACGATCTCCTTGCCGGTCCTCGGGTTGCGGAAGCTGCACCAGGGGCCGCCGTCGAGCAGTTGCGCGCCGAACTCGCGCTGCGCCAGGGCGTAGCCCCAGTCACGGAAGCCGCCCTCGGTGTACTTCATGATGTTGCCCTTGTGCACCAGCGTGACCGAGGGCTTGTCGTTGTCGATCGCGTACTGGATCGCCTTGCGCACCAGGCGCTCGGTGCCCTCGCGCGACACCGGCTTGATGCCGATCCCGGAGCTCTCCGGGAAGCGGATCTTCTTGACGCCCATCTCCCTGATCAGGAAATCGATCACCTTCCTGGCGCCCTCCGTGCCTTCCTGCCACTCGATGCCGGCGTAGATGTCCTCGGAGTTCTCGCGGAAGATGACCATGTCGGTCTTCTCGGGCTCCTTGACCGGCGAGGGGACACCCTTGAAGTACTGGATCGGGCGCAGGCACACGTAGAGATCGAGTTCCTGGCGCAGCGCGACGTTCAGCGAGCGGATGCCGCCGCCGACCGGCGTGGTCAGCGGCCCCTTGATCGACACCACGTAGTCCTTGAGGACCTGCAGCGTCTCCTCGGGAAGCCAGACGTCGGGGCCGTAGACCTTGGTCGACTTCTCGCCGGCGTAGATCTCCATCCAGTGGATCCTGCGCTTGCCGCCGTAGACCTTGGCGACTGCGGCATCGACCACCTTGATCATCACCGGTGTGATGTCGAAGCCCGTGCCATCGCCCTCGATGTACGGAATGATCGGATTGTCGGGAACCTGCAGCGAAAAGTCGGCATTGACGGTGATCTTCTCGCCGCCGGCGGGGACCTTGATGTGCTGGAACATGTGGATCTTCCTGTCGGGAGTGCTGCTGGGACGGAGACGGAGCCCTGGCGGGATTATGCCCCAACGCATCGCGGCGCTGAGACCGGAACGGCGCTAGCATGGCGGCATGGACAGCTTTCCGACACCTCTTGCCGGCCTGCGCGCCGCAATCCTGGCAGCGCTCATCGGCTTGGGCGCGCTCGCGCCGATGGCTGCGCCGGCACAACCGCAGCCGCGCCTGCCGACAGTCCAGTTGCAGGCCGGCATCCACCTGATCCGCGCCGAAGTCGCCGCCAACGACCAGGCGCGCATGCGCGGACTGATGTTCCGCGAGAGCCTGGGCCCCTCCGAGGGGATGCTGTTCGTCTTCGAATCGCCGGCCCGTCAGTGCTTCTGGATGCGCAACACGCCGCTGCCTCTGTCCATTGCCTTCATCGCGGACGACGGGCGCATCGTCAATGTCGAGGACATGCAGCCCCGGACCGAGGACAGCCACTGCTCGGCCGCCCCGGTGCGCTTTGCCCTGGAGATGGAACAGGGCTGGTTCCGCAGGAAAGGGCTCGGGGCCGGCTCGAAGCTCGCCGGTCCGCCGGGCCTGTTCGCCTCACCGAAGAGGTGAGGCGGGTGATCGACGCTCAGCCCGACGCCGGCTCGGCGACGAAGATCTCGACCCGACGGTTGCGCGCGCGCCCCTCCGCGCTCGCATTGTCCGCCACCGGCTCGCGCGAGCCACGACCGTCCACCGTGATCCGGCGGGCGTCGACGCCACGGGCCGTCAGGTAGTTGCGTACGCTGTCGGCGCGGTTGTAGGAGAGCGGGTTGTTGATCGCATCGGTCCCGGTGCTGTCGGTGTGGCCGATGATGGTCACCCTGGTCGTCGGGTTGGCCGACAGGCCTTGCGCGAAGTGGTCCAGGATCGGGCGGAAGTTGGGCTTGATGTCGGCACGGCCGGTGTCGAAGGACACGTCGCTGGGCACATCGAGCTTCAGGCGGTTGTCGGCGGTCTGGGTGACTCCGACGCCCGTGCCCTGGGTGGCCTGCTCCATCTGCCGCTTCTGGTCTTCCATCCGCTTGGACCAGATGTAGCCGCCGACCGCGCCGGCGCCGGCCCCGATGACTGCGCCCTTGGCCGCTCCGCTCTTGCCGCCCACTGCCGCGCCGAGCACCGCCCCGCCGACCGCGCCGATGCCAGCCCCCTTGGCAGTGGTCGACTGGGTCTCGGACATGTTGGCGCAGCCAGCGACGCCGACGGCAAGCGCAAGCGCCAGAGCCGCTGCTTTGCTGATCATGATGTCTTCTCCTTGGCCGGACGCGCGCGCGCCGACGCTTCCAGATGCGATCCCGTCGGGCGCCAGGCGTCCGACGGATGGCCTCGCGCTCAGGCGAAGTTCTTCGCCGCGAACTCCCAGTTGGCAAGGCTGTTCAGGAAGGTCTCGACGAACTTCGGCCGCGCATTGCGGTAGTCGACGTAGTAGGCGTGTTCCCAGACGTCGATCGTGAGCAGCGCCCTGTCGGCGGTGGTCAGCGGTGTTTCCGCGTTGCTCGTGTTGACGATGTCCACCGACCCGTCGGGCTTCCTGACCAGCCAGGTCCAGCCCGAACCGAAGTTGCCGACCGCGCTCTTGGCGAAGGCCTCCTTGAACGCCGCGAAGGAGCCGAACTTGCGGTTGATCGCTTCGGCCAGCGCGCCGGAGGCCTCGCCACCGCCGCCGGGCTTCATGCTGTTCCAGAAGAAGGTGTGGTTCCACACCTGCGCGGCGTTGTTGAACACGCCGGCCATCGCCGGATCCTTGGCGGCTTCCTTGATCACCGTTTCGAGATCGGCCTCGGCCAGTGGCTTGCCGGCCAGCAGGTTGTTGAGGTTCACCACATAGGCGTTGTGGTGCTTGGCATGGTGGAAGCTGAAGGTGTTGGCCGACATGTGCGGCTCAAGCGCCGTCGGCGCGTAGGGCAGTTCAGGCAGGGTGAATGCCATGGGTGAAACCTCCTCGTTTGACTGTCCCCCGCTAGATAGCGGACGGGGCGGCGAATGACAGGGCGTTCTTAATGGAAATTCCCGATCAGGCGCAATCGATCGCTGGTCGGCGCGGGTAATCGCATGCCTGCTCAGTCCAGCAGCCGGTGTTTTTTCAGCGCATGGCGCAACTGGTCGTAGCTGAGGTTGAGCGCGGCGGCAGCCTCGCGCTGGTTGAAGCGTGCCCGTGCCAGGGCTGCTGACAGGATGCTGGCCTCGTAGGCCGCCACCGCCTTGCGAAAGTCCGGGACCGGAGGACTGGCAGGAGCGCCGGCCAGGGAGGCGAGGGGAGGCGTCGAGTCGTCTGTGACGGGCCGGGGCACAGCCGTCGGGGATGATGGGCTGGCGGGGCGGAACGGCGACTCGAAGGGATCGAAGACGATGTGCGCCACCGGGTTTTCCGCGTCGCCCCAGCGGTAAACCGCGCGCTCCACCACGTTCTTCAGTTCGCGCACGTTGCCGGGCCAGCTCTGCTGGTTCAGGGCGGTGGCGGCCTCGGCCGTGAAGCCGGGGAAGCCGTCCCAGCCCAGCTCCAGCGCCATGCGCCGGCCGAAGAAATCGGCCAGCAACGGGATGTCGTCGGCGCGCGCCCGCAGCGGTGGCAGGGTCAGGACGTCGAACGACAGCCGGTCGAGCAGATCGGCGCGGAAGCGGCCGCGCTCCACCAGTCCCGGCAGATCCTCGTTGGTGGCGCCGATCACCCGTACGTCGACCTCGATGGTCTTGTTGGCGCCCAGTCGCTGCAGCTGGCCGTATTCGATCACCCGCAGCAGTTTCTCCTGGGCCTGGGCCGACAGGGTGGCGATCTCGTCAAGAAACAGGGTGCCGCCGTCGGCTTCCTCGAACCGGCCGGCGCGAGCGCGGGTGGCGCCGGTGAAGGCGCCCGGCTCATAACCGAACAGCTCGGCGTCGATCAGATTCTCCGGCAGGGCGGCGCAGTTGAGCTGGATGAACGGCTCCTCCCAGCGCGGCGACAGTCGGTGCAGGCGCTCGCCGATCAGCTCCTTGCCAGTGCCGCGCTCGCCGATCACCAGCACCGGCCGGTTGAGGGCCGCGATGCGGGAGGCATGCTCCAGCACGTCGAGGAAGGGGCCGCTCTGGCCGATGAGGCGCTGAATGTCCGGTGCCATTGCCAAAGATTAGCAAATAACGCTAAATATTGGCAAATCTATTTTTCGTCGCCTGCAAGGTCGTCTTCATATTATGCATGAAAAACAATGCGTTGAAGCGCCGTCGCGAGTTGGCACGGTTCCTGCTGTTACCCTTGGCATCAGCGGCACGGATGCCGCATCACAATTTCGATGAGGGGACGACCAATGACCACCACCAGCCTGATCGGGTCCATCAAGCA
>CAUJHG010000068.1 GCA_963204785.1 Pseudomonadota bacterium
GTGGCCGAGCTGCTGGCGCAGGCACAGGAGCCCGACGACGCCGGCGCCGAGCCCGACGAGCCCATCGAGCCCATCGACGAGTCCGCGCTGGCTGACGAGCACCTGCGCCTGCTGGGTGCGCTGAGGACGATCCCCAAGGCGGCGACGATGGGCAAGCACCCAGCGGAGCGCGTGATCGGCTGGGGTCTGCGCCACGAGCAAAGCGGCATCCCCGAGTCTGTCGGGCTGGCGCTGGCGCGCGAGTGGGACCGCGTGACCGGCGGGGACGCGGCGGACGTATTCAGGGCCAGCGACCCGAACTACATGTCATCCGCGCCGGTGACCCGCGCGAGCATCTACAAGCTGGCCCGCGAGTACGGCTGGTCGGGCGAGGTTCCGTGGCCGGCAGGGAAGCCGCATCCGCTGGCCCGCATCGTGCCCGTGGGCGATACCGTCGAGCCGCCCGCATGGATCATCCCTGGACTGATCGCCGAAGGCGTCACGGTGTTCTCGGGGATGTGGGGCGCTGGCAAGACCACTGCGCTGCTGCCGCTGGCCGCCGCGGCTGCCGGGCTGCATGAGCCCGGCTATCCGCTGGCTCCCAGGCACTGGCGACACGTCCTGTACGTCGCTGAGGACCTTGCCCAGGTCGACCGCATCGTGCACGGGTTGGCGAGGCACCTGGGCGTGCCCGTGGCCGCGATCAACGAGCGGCTACACCTTGTGGAGGCCCGGCGCATGGCACCGGGCGAGCTGGTGAAGGTGCGCGACCACTACCGCGAGCACTTCACCCGCGACGCCGAAGGGGTGCCGCTGCTGCCGCTGGTGGTGCTCGATACGAAAGCGGCTACCATCGAGATGGAGGACGAGAACAGCAACTCCGAGGCGAGCAAGGCCATTGCCGCGCTGAAGCAGGACTTCGGCGGCCTGCCGGTGTGGGTCATCGGACACCTTGCCAAGCCCAGCGCGCAGAAGGCCGTAGTGCTGACCGCGCGCGGCGCGGGGGCGTTCGAGGCCGACGCGCACCAGACCATGCATCTGGGCGCCGACGCAGAAGGCGCGGGGGCCAGGCATTGGCTGCGGCCTGCCAAGACGCGGTTTCCGCCACGCTGGAAGGAGCTGGAGCTGGAGCTGCATCGGGTGGAGGTGCCAGGGGTCGACCGCTGGGGCGAGCCGGAGAATGTGCCGCTGCTGTGGTCGATTGCACGGCCTGCCGATGAGGGCGCAGGTGACACGTCACGACAGATCGGCGACGCTGCCGTGCAGGCGCTGCTGGACAAGCAGAGCGCCATCGGCCTGCTGCGGCTGATGGCCGAATTCGAGGGGCGCGGACAGTACTGCAGCCCCATATCGACCGCCCGGAACAACCCGCACGCAATGCTGCGCAGCGAAACCGAGTTCAGGCTGCTGCGCCTGAAAAAGGATGACGTCGGGCGGCTGGTGAATCTGTCCCAGCGGGAAGGGTGGCTCGAAGTCATCCCCTACCGGACGACCGACCGCAAGGAGCGCGAGCGCTGGAGCGTCACCCAGGCCGGACGGACCCACGCAGGGCTCGATAGCGCGCCTTCCGCGCCTTCCGCGCTTTCCCCCGATGAAGGCGCACAAGAACCTTGCGCGCAAGGGGGCGCGCCTTGCGCGCCTTCCTGCGCAGGGGGGTATGGGGGGGAAAGCGCGCAAGGCGCGCAAGGCGCACGAAAACCTGCGGCCAAGTCCAAAAAGGGAGGCAGTGGCGCGCGACGACGGAGCGCAGGCACCAGCACCAGGAAGGCCGCAGCCGGCAAGGGACGGGCGTGATCGACGCGCTGACCGAGGCCCCGAACTGGAGCTGCACGGCGTTCGAGGCGCGGCAGAACTGATCGAGCAGGGAGGATGCAGTCAGTGATCACGAAGGTTCGACACACAGGGCAGTGGCAGCCCGGAACGAGTGGCAACCCGGCAGGCCGCCGGCCGGGCAGCGGCGAGGTGGCAAAGCTGCGTCAGGCAATTGCCGCCCACGTGCCCGAGATCATCGACAGGCTGGTGCAGCAGGCGCGCGAAGGTGACGCGCAGGCCGCGCGGTTGCTGCTGGAGCGGGTGATCCCGCCGGTGAAGGCTGCCGAGCAGCCGGCGCTGCTGGACCTGCCGGCCGGCGGCGCGCTGGCCGATCACGGGCGCGCGATCTTGCAGGCTACCGGCGAGGGTGCGCTCGGTCCGCAGCAGGCGGCGCAACTGCTGGCGGCGCTCGGAGCGCTGGCGCGCGTGGTCGAGGTGGACGAGCTGGCGCGCCGCGTGCAGGCGCTGGAGGACGGCCGTGAGGCGTGAATCCCTGGAGGGCCGCATCGGCAAACTTGAGCGCGAGGCACGGCGCGAGCCCGACCTGCCCGTGCTGCGGGTGGTGCTGCCGGGCGACGACCACGACGCGCTGCTGGCGCAGTACATCGCGCAGCATGGGCGCGAGCCGGATCTGACCGTGATCCGACACATCATCGAGCCTGCCCGTGGTTAGCTTGAGGCGGCGCATCGAGGTGCTTGAGTCTGCGCACGCGGCCGGCGCGCAGGGACCCCGGCTGCTGGTGCTGGTCGCGCCGGATGCGCAGCTCGTGGCGCTGGTGCTGGCCGACGGGCGGCGCGTGAGCCGGCTGCCGGGTGAGTCGCAGGATCAACTGTTCAAGCGAGCCGAGGCGATGCTGGAGCCGGGCGCGCCGGTGGTGCTCGCTGCTGCGGTCTACGGGTCACGCCAAGATTGCCGCAATGCCAGCGAGCGCCAGCGGTAGGCTCCAGAAGCCCTTGGACGGGCCTGCAAGCCGCCGAAACGGCCGGCCGGTGCCTGAAGTCCTAAGACCCTGCGACGCCTTGTAGGGCCGCTACGGGCGACCGTTACGCAGTAACACCGAGATACCGCTCGAAGTCCGCGTCGGCGAGGTCACGCATCACTTCGTCCTGAGCTGCGATGACCAGGCGCTCGATGATCTCGCGCTGGGTCACGCCGTGGCGCCTGGCGAGCCTGCGCAGCGCGAGAGCTGCTTCCGCGCTGATCCAGGTATTCACCCGGCGCTGGTTCGCGTCCACCTGGGCGCGCTGCCGATAGGCCCGCTGCCGCTGCGCTGACGATGCCATAGACCCCCCTGTTAACGCGGTAACGGCCGATGATGCGCACGTTACGCAGTAACGGGCAAGGGGGAGCAGGCGGCGCGCAGGGGGGGGCGTATTCGGGAAATCTGCTTACACCAGCGCTTACATGGCGCACCAAGCAAAAAGGCCAGCCCCGAAGGATTGGCCTAAGTGCTTGATTTACTTGGTAGGCCGTGCTGGATTCGAACCAGCGACCAACGGATTAAAAGTCCGCTGCTCTACCAGCTGAGCTAACGACCCCCGTAGTGAGCTCAGAATTCTAGCGTCGGGGAGATCGGTCGTCAAATGCGCGATGCGCCCGGGCCGCGAGACGGGCGCCAATTGCGTCTCTGGCGATCAGGCAGTGCGCTCGACGCGCCAGATCTGGTAGCGCAGTGCGGCGATGCCGCCGATCAGGATCGCGCCCAGGGCCATGAACGAGCCCAGCGCGAGGGTGGACACTCCCGAAAGCCCCTGGCCGATGGTGCAGCCGAGCGCGGTGACGCCACCGACGCCCATCAGTGCGCCTCCGACGAGATGGTTCGCAGTGTCCTCGGGGCCGGCGAAGCCCTCCCAGCGGAAGCTGCGCGAGACGAGCGACCAGGCGAAGGAGCCCGCGATCATCCCGAGCACCGCGGCGATGCCCAGCGTGACGATCCGGCTGCTGTCGCTCCAGAACATCAGGAGTTCGAGGGTGTAGGCGACGGGAGCGACGAATGACAGCGATTCGGGCCGGCCAGAGTTGGTGGCCAGGAAGCGCTGCTCGAGGGTGTTCGGATCCTCCTCGATGAAGCCGAGGTGGCCGGACAGGTACCAGGCACCGACGATCGCCAGCCCGGTGGCGATGCCGCCGAGCAGGTTGTCGAAGCGGCGGAATTCGCGATCGGCCAGCGCGAAGGCGACCAGCGCCAGGCCGATGCCGCCGCCGAGGACCAGGCGCAGCGCGGATGCGAGCGTCTCGTCGCCTGCGGCAAGAAGGGTGGGGAGGTCCTGCGGGCCTGCGAATTCGATCGCCACCGGATCGAGGAAGCGGGCGCGCCAGACGCCCGTCAGACCCTTGAGCGTCATGTACGCGGCGAGGCCCAGCACCAGGAACACCACCAGGCTCCTGAGCGAGCCGCCGCCGATGCGCACCAGGGTCTTGCTGCTGCAGCCCGATGCCAGCACCATCCCGAAGCCGAACAGGAAGCCGCCGACGAGGCAGGACAGCCAGTTCAGGCGGGCGCCGGTGTAGATCGAGCGGGACAGGTCGACCAGTCCGGCGTGCGCGAGCGCCTGCGAGCCCAGCACGGCGACGCCGATCGCGCACAGCCACATGCGCATGCGTGTCCAGTCGCCCATGCTGACGATGTCGGACAGTGCGCCCATCGTGCAGAAGCCGGTGCGGTTCATCACCGCGCCGAGCACGAAGGAGAGCGCGAAGGTCAGGGCCGCGAGCGTGGTCTGCAGGGCGGCGACGTCGGCTTCCTGCATGGCAGTCCCTCCGCGGGCGCGTCAGCGCAGGCCGGCCAGGCGTTCCTTGGCGAGCTGCGCCGCCTGGGTGCCGGGATGCTTGCGGATCACGCCTTCCAGCGTGGCGCGCGCGGCCTTGCGGTCGCCGCTCTCGACCTGCGCGTAGCCGATGTTGAGCATTGCGTCCGCGGCGCGCGGGTAGTCCGGGAAGCGGTCGAGCAGCGCCTGGTGGCTTGCGATCGAGGCCTTGTATTCCTTCAGCCCGAACTGCGCGCTGCCCATCCAGAACAGCGCATTGGCGGTGTAGGCGCTGTCCGGCCAGCGGCTGCGCAGCTGCTGCAGGCTGGCCACGGCGGGAGCGAACTCGCCGGCGCGGAACTGCCCGAGGGCCGTCTCGTAGAGCTTGCGCTCCTCGTTGTCGACCGACGCGGTGCGCCCGTCGATCTGCACCTGCTGGGGTTCGAAGCGCTCGAGCCGGGCGCCGAGATCGGCACGGGTCTCGCGCAGTTCGCGCTGGGTCTTTGCGAGCTCGTTGCCCTGCACCTCGAGCTGGCCGCGCAGCTTCGCGAGCTCCTCGCGCAGGCTGTCGAGCTGCGTCTGCAGTTCGAGTTGGCCGCGCGAGAGCTGCTCGAGCCGTTCGACGCGCGCGGCGAGCTGGTCGATGCGCTGGGTGAGTTCGCGGTTCTGCAGTTCGAGCCGGCCGCGCAGGTCGATGATCGCGCGGCGCGCCTCGGCGTCGTCGAACAGCGCGTGCGCGGGCCCCGGGGCGAAGAGGCTCGCGCCGGCCACTGCCAGCGCGGCGAGCAGGGGGGCGGCGGTCTTCACGGGCTTACTGGTAGGCGAGATCGGCGCGGCGGTTCTCGGCGTAGGCGGTCTCGTCGTGACCGGGGTCGCGCGGCTTTTCCTCGCCGAAGCTGACCGCCTCCATCTGCCCGTCGGCCACGCCCAGCGCAGCCAGCGCGCGGCGCACGGCCTCGGCGCGCTTCTGGCCCAGCGCGAGGTTGTACTCGCGCGTGCCGCGCTCGTCGGTGTTGCCCTGGATCACCACGCGCATGCCCTTGTTCGCGTTCAGGAAGCGGGCGTGGGCCTCGAGGGTGCCGCGGTAGTCCTCGCGGATCACGAAGCTGTCGAAGTCGAAGTAGATGCTGCGCCTGGCAAGCGGGCTGGCCGGGTCGTTCAGCGCGTCGCGCGGATCGATGGTGACCGGGGTGATCTGCCTGCTGCCGGCGCCCGAAGCGTCAGCGCCGCCCCCGCCTGCGCCCTGTGCCGCACCGGTGCGCGCGTCGACGGGCGCGGCGCCGTTCTCGTCGAGCTTCACGGTGGAGCCGCAGCCCGCAATGGCCAGTGCCAGGCCTGCGGTGATCAGCAGTTGTCGGATCGTCTTCATCGTCGGTTTCTCCCGGAAATCCTGGGGGTGTGGGGCTGCGGTGGGAATGGGGTGTGCGGCGCGCTGCGGTGTACGCGCGGATCACTGGGGGAAGGGTCCCCAGGTGGGTTCGCGAATGTCGCCTGCGGACGAGTTCAGGCGCAGCTTGACCCGCCCGTCCAGAGTGACGGCCATGAGCGAGTCGCGGCCACCGGCCTGCGTCGAGTACATCAGCCAGCGGCCGTTGGGCGCGAAACTCGGAGCTTCCTCGCGCCCGCCGTCGGAGAGCACCCGCTCGGCACCGCCGGCGAGGTCCTTGACCGCGACGAGGTAGCGGCCGTCGCGTCGGGTCACGAAGGCCAGGGTCTTGCCGTCGGGGCTGACGCGCGGGCTCACGTTGTACTGGGAGCCGAAGGTGATGCGGACTGCGTCGCCGCCCGACAGCGACATCCGGTACACCTGAGGCGCGCCGCCGCGATCCGAGGTGAAGTACAGGTTGCGGCCGTCGGGCGAGAAGACCGGTTCGGTGTCGATGCCGCCGGAGGTGGTGAGGCGGCGCGCGGGGCCGGTGCCGTCGGCGCCGATCAGATAGATCTGCGAGAGGCCGTCGCGGGTGAGCGCCACCGCCAGCGAACTGCCGTCAGGAGACCAGGCCGGGGCGCTGTTGCTGCCCTTGAAGTTGGCGACCGCGCGACGCTGGCCGGTGGCGAGCGTGTGCACGTAGACCACAGGTTTCTTCGCCTCGAAGGACACGTAGGCCAGGCGATTGCCGTCAGGCGACCAGGACGGCGAGATGATCGGTTCCGGCGAGGTCAGCGGGCTCTGGATGTTCTCGCCGTCCCAGTCGGCGATGTTCAGGCGGTAGCGGTTGCCCTGCTTCGAGATGAAGGCCACCCGGGTGGAGAAGATCCCCTTCTCGCCGGTGACCTTCTCGTAGACCCAGTCGGCGACCCGGTGCGCCGCGAAGCGCAGGTCGGCTTCGGGGGCGACCACCGACTCGCCGCCCACCGGCATCTGCCGCACGACGTCGATCAGGCGGTAGCGGATGTCGTAGCGACCGTCGGCCAGGCGCGCAATGGAGCCGCCGAGCACCGCGTCGGCGCCGCGGGCGCGGATCTGTGCGTGATCGACCGCTCCGGTGTCCGACAGCGTGAGTTGCGGATCGATGACACGGAAGATGCCGCTGCGGGTGAGGTCGCTGCGCACGACCGCGACCACGTCCTGGGGAACCCGGCCGTCGGTGGCGAAGGCGGCGATCGCGATCGGGTACTGCGTGGCGCCGACGCCGGAGACATCGACCCGCATCTGGGCGCGGATGGGCAGGCTTCCGAGCAGGGGCGCGGCTGCGGCAATCAGGGGCAGGCGTGCGAACGTGCGTCGGTTCATCGGCATTCCGGAATTATAGCGAGGCAGCCTTCACCGGACCTTGAATCCCCGGCTGCTGCAGGGCATGGGCCGACCCATGGGGCTTCGGGTTTCAACCATTCTCGCGGGGCGCGTGCGCGATGGTCAGCTCGGCCGGGCACTTGCCGTCGGGCGGACGGGGCAGCGGGCTGCTGCGCCGGATCGCGCGTTCGGCGGCCTGGTCCCAGGCGGGCAGCCCGCTCGAGCGTCGCAGCCTGGTCGAGGTGATCGTGCAATCGGGCAGCACCGTGACCTGGAACTCGGCGCGCGGGTTGCCCTGCATTTCCGCCGGGATCTGGAAGACGGTGTTCGCGCGGATCAGCGAGGACAGTTTCGCCGCGTAGCCGCCGTCGATCGCGCCGGCCAGCCCGCCTGCGCTGGCGCCCCGCGCGGCGCCAGCGGCGGCGCCGGTGCTGCCGGACGGCTGGCCTTCCCCTGTGCCGGCCTGCGCCATCATGCGGCGCAGGTGTTCGGCACGCCGGGCTTCGGCGGCCTTGGCCGCTTCGGCAGCGGCGCGCGCCTCCTCGGCCTTCTTCGCTTCGGCAGCCTTCTTCGCCTCCTCGACCCGCTTTGCTTCGGCGGCCCGCTTCAGCTCTTCGGCCTTCTTCGTCTCGGCGGCCTTCTTCGCCTCCGCGGCCCTGCGTGCTTCCTCGAGTTTCTTCGCTTCGGCAAGTTTTCTTGCCTCCTCGGCCTTCCTCGCCTCGGCCTCGCGGCGCTGTTGGGCCTCGCGTCGGGCCTGCTCTGCCTTCCTTGCCTCGGCGAGCCTGCGGGCTTCCTCGGCCTTGTGCTGCGCCTCCCGCCCGGCGCGTTCACGCGCCTCGCGTTCGCGGCGCTGCTGCAGGGCGATGTCGGGATCCTCGCGTGGCGTCTCGACGCGCTCGGGCATCGCTTTCGGCACTGCCGCAGGCTCCGGCTCCGGCTCGGGCTTGGACCGGGGCTCCGGCTCGGGCTTCGGCTCCGGAGTTCGCGATGCCGTGGTGGGCGCCGTCGCCGACCACAATTCGGCCTGGACCGCGACCGGCGCCTCCCTGTGCCACTGCACGCCGACGAAGAGCATCAGGAACAGCAGCAGATGCATCGCCAGCGCCATCAGGAAAGGCCGCGATGCCCACCCCTGCCGCCTTGCCCCGGTCTCGGGCCTGCCGCGCCCCGGCCGATCGGTCTCGGTGTCCGCAGGCACCGACGCGGCGAGACGCAGGTCTGCCGCGTGTCCGGTGGGTTGCTTGCGGGGCTGCATCGTCTCGGTCACGGTGTCGCTGGGCCGGCCTTCAGCCTGCCGGCCTGACCATCAGCGCGGTGCGCACGTTCATCCGCTGCAGTTCGCCGAGCACATCCATCACGGTCTCGTAGGGCAGCGACTTGTCCGCGCTGATCGCCACCGGCATCTCGGGGGAGCTGCGCATCGCCGCGACGGTGGCGGCCAGTTCGGCGCGTCGGATCTCCTGCGACTGCGACTCGCCGGTGTTCACGGTGCGCACCAGCAGCGCGCCGCCGGCGCGCACCTGCACTTCCAGGTAGGCGTCGGTGCGCGTGCTGCTGCGCCCGGCAGTTGGGAGGTCGACCGAGCCCGGCGGCAGCATGGGTGCGGTGACCATGAAGATCACGAGCAGCACCAGCATCACGTCGATGTAGGGCACGACGTTGATCTCGTTGACCATGCGGCGGGAGCGTCTGCCGCGGTTGCGCTGGCTGGTCGATGGCATCTTCGTCGGCTGCGTCGTGCGTGCCGGGCGCGCCTTTCAGTGCGCCCGTCGCTGGAGGATGTTGAGGAACTCGTCGATGAAGGTGTCGAAGCGCGTGGAGAGCCGGTCCGCGTCGTGCGCGAAGCGGTTGTAGGCGACCACTGCCGGGATCGCTGCGAACAGGCCGATCGCGGTGGCGACCAGCGCTTCGGCGATCCCCGGGGCGACCGAGGCCAGGGTCGCCTGCTGCACGTTGGCCAGGCCGCGGAACGCATGCATGATGCCCCACACGGTGCCGAACAGCCCGATGTAGGGGCTGACCGACCCGGCCGAGGCGAGGAAGGCGAGCTGCGCTTCGAGCTGGTCCATCTCCCGCTGGTAGGCGGCACGCATCGAGCGGCGGGCGCCGTCGAGCATCGCGGGAACGTCGCCCGGCTTCTGCTGGCGGGTCTTGAGGAACTCGGCCATCCCGGCCTCGAAGATGCGGGCCAGCGAGCCGCTCTCGCGCTTGCCTTCGCGCAGCTGCTCGAAGAGCGCGCCCAGGTCGTGGTCCTTCCAGAAGTCCGCCTCGAAGCGATCGGTGGCCCGGCTGGCGTCGCGCAGCTGGAACCACTTGCGGAAGATCGCGGTCCACGACGCGATCGAGATCCCCAGCAGCAGTGCCATCACCAGCTGGACGAGCAGGCTGGCGTGGGCCACCAGGGTGACGAATGACAGTTCTTCGGGCTGCAAGTCGGTGCGTCCTCGGACAGGCTGCGGGAGGCGGGAAGTCGATGCCGCGGCGTATTGCGGCGCCGCAGGGGCTTCAGTGTGGCGGTCGGAAGCGGTCGGTGAGCCAGCGCGGAAAGCCGGTGGCGCGTCCGCTTGCGCGGTCGATCGCCGCCACCCGCAGCGTCGCGCTGACCAGCGTCTCGCTGCTTGCGGCGCGGCGCGCGAACTGGGCGAGCTGCATGGAGGCGCGGCGCGCCTCGATCAGGTGGACGTCGACGATCAGCTCGTCGTCCAGGCGGGCGGGCGCGCAGTAGTCGATTCCGATGTCGCGCACCACGAAGACCAGCCCGTGCCGCGCCTCGAGTTCGGTGTGCACGGCGCCCAGCGAACGCAGCCAGTCGGTGCGCGCGCGCTCGAAGTAGCGCAGGTAGTTCGCGTGGTAGACGATGCCGCCGGCGTCGGTGTCCTCGTAGTACACGCGCACGCGCATCTCGAAGACGGGCGCCCGGGGAAGCCGCGGGTCGGGCAGGCAGATCGTTCTGGCGCTCACGATGCGTGATTCTATCAACTGCGGCGCCCTTCGGCCGGGCCGGGCAGGGGAACGCGCGGCCCGCCGGCGGGCACTGCCCGCACGGGTGCAGGTCAGACGCCGGGCGCGGGCAGCAGCCGCCAGATCGCGAAGGCCGCCACCATCGCAATGCCGATCGCGGTCATTGCGCGCGGGATCGCGCTGCGGCGGTATTCCTCCCAGTCGAAGCGCTCGGCGAGGATCACTGCCGCCGCGAAGCCGGAGACCAGGCCGCCGATGTGCGCGGCGTTGTCGATGAAGCGGGCAATGAAGCCCATCACGAGCGAGTAGCCGATGAACATCAGCATCGACGAGCGCATTCCGGCGGCCAGCGCCGGCGGCAGCTTCGAGTGCTTGGTGAGCACCACGGCCAGCAGGGCGCCGACCACTCCGAAGATCGCCCCCGAGGCGCCCACCGACACGCCGGTGCGCGCCGCGAAGAACAGGCTCGCGAGCGAACCGAACAGGCCCGAGATCAGGTAGATCAGCAGGAACTGCAGGCTGCCGTAGAAGCGCTCGGCGATGCGGCCGGCATCCCACAGCACCCACATGTTGAAGCCCAGGTGGATCAGCCCCGCGTGCAGCATCGTCGCGGTGAGCAGGCGCCAGGGCTGCTCGACCGTGAGCGGCAGCAGGTTCGCACCCCAGTCGATCAGCACCTGCACGTCGGGCGAGACCGGGCTGGCCCCGGTGGCCAGCATCGCGAGCCAGACCAGGACGTTGACCGAGATGACCGCGCGCGTCGCCCAGGTGCGCGGCGTCGCCCGCACCAGCCGGTTGGCGAAGTCCTCGGTGTCGGGGGGGGTCACGGGCGGGCGGTGTCGGCCGGGCCGCCCTGCTGCTCGTCGCCGGCCGACCAGAGCTCGTCGGTGTCGCCGGGGCGCGCGAGCCCGAAGTGGCGGAAGGCCGCCTGGGTGGCGATCCGTCCGCGCGGGGTTCGCTGCAGGAAGCCCTGCTGGATCAGGTAGGGCTCGAGCACGTCCTCGATGGTGTCGCGCTCCTCGCTGATCGCTGCAGCGAGGTTGTCGACTCCGACCGGCCCGCCGCCGAACTTCTCGATCACCGCCTGGAGCAGCTTGCGATCCATGAGGTCGAAGCCGGCGCGGTCGACCTCGAGCATGCGCAGCGCAGCGTCGGCCACCGCGGCGTCGATGCGTCCGCCGGCCTTGACCTCGGCGTAGTCGCGCACGCGGCGCAGCAGCCGGTTGGCGATGCGCGGGGTGCCGCGCGAGCGCTGCGCGATCTCGCGTGCGCCGTCGGGCTCGATCTGTGCGTCCAGCAGCCGCGCGGAGCGCTCGACGATGCAGGCGAGCTCGTCGGCGGTGTAGAACTCGAGGCGCGCCACGATGCCGAAGCGGTCGCGAAGCGGGTTCGTGAGCATCCCCGCCCGGGTGGTCGCGCCCACCAGCGTGAAGGGCTGCAGGTCCAGCTTGATCGAGCGGGCCGCCGGACCCTCGCCGATCATGATGTCGATCTGGAAGTCCTCGAGCGCGGGGTAGAGGATCTCCTCGACGACCGGCGAGAGCCGATGGATCTCGTCGATGAACAGGACGTCGTTGCGCTCCAGGTTGGTCAGCAGCGCGGCGAGGTCGCCGGGGCGCTCGAGCACCGGGCCGGAGGTCTGGCGCAGGTTCACGCCCATCTCGGCGGCGACGATGTGCGCCAGCGTGGTCTTGCCCAGCCCCGGCGGCCCGAACAGCAGCACGTGGTCCAGCGCCTCGGCGCGCTTGCGCGCGGCGGTGATGAAGATCTCGAGCTGCTCGCGGATGCGCGCCTGGCCGACGTACTCCTGCAGTCGCTTCGGGCGCAGCGCGCGTTCGACCGCCTCCTCGTTCGGGGAGGCGGCCACCGGGGTGATCAGCCGATCGTGCTCGATCATGGCCTGGCCAGCAGCTTGAGCGCCTGCTTGATCCCTTCGGAGACGCCGACGCCTTCGGGAAGCTGGCGCGTGACCGCCGCGCACTCGCGTTCCGAGTAGCCCAGCGCGAGCAGCGCGCGCAGGATGTCGGCCTCGGCGTCGGTGACCGCCGCACGGCCCGCGCCGGCCAGCTCGGGAGCGAGCTTGCCCTTGAGCTCGAGCAGCAGGCGCTCGGCGGTCTTCTTGCCGATGCCGGGCACCCTGGTGATGCGCCCGGTCTCCTGCAGCGCGACCGCCTGGGCCAGCTCGCCCACCGAGAGACCCGAGAGCAGCGCCAGGGCGATGCGCGGACCGACGCCGGTGATGCGGATCAGCTGGCGGAAGGCCTCGCGCTCGCCGGCAGTGAGGAAGCCGAAGAGCAGGTGGGCGTCCTCGCGGATCACCTGGTGGACCAGCAGGCTGACCCGCTGCCCGGCGGCAGGCAGGTCGTAGAAGGTGCTCATCGGCACGTCGACCTCGTAGCCGAGGCCGTTGAGGTCGACGAGCACCGTGGGCGGGGTTTTCTCGAGCAGGGTTCCGGAGATGCGGCCGATCATCCGGTGAAGGTTACACCAGAGGCAGGGACCAGCCCGGTTCGTCCGGTGCGGCCGCGCTGTCCCGCGCCCGCACCGGATGCCCTCAGGCGAGCCTGGCCTTCTGCAGCTCCGCGAAGGACGCGCTCTTGTCCACCCGGACGTCGGGCGGCAGCCCGAGCACCCGCTCGGCGATGATGTTGCGCAGGATCTCGTCGGTGCCGCCGGCAATGCGCATCCCCGGCGCGTACAGCAGGGCCTGCTGGAACCAGGCCTGCATCGGCGCGAGCGCGGGGTCCATCACGGCGCCCGCCATCCCCTGCAGGTCCATGCCGAAGGACGCGATGTCCTGGAGCTTGCTGGCGCTGACCACCTTGGTGATCGACGCCTCGGGCCCGGGTGTCTGGCCGCGCGACAGCGCCGTCATCGTGCGGAACTTGGTGAACTTCAGGCCCTGCGCCTTCACGTACCAGTCGGCCAGCCGTTCGCGCACCGCGCCGTCGCGCAGCGCGGGCGCGCCGTCGAGCTCGAGCATGCGCGCCAGCCGCAGCACGTCCTGCGCGTCGGGGCCGGGGGCATCGCCCACTGCCAGGCGCTCGTTCATCAGCGTGGTCAGCGACACCTTCCAGCCTTCGCCGACCGCGCCCAGCCGCTGCGCGTCCGGCACGCGCACGTCGGTGAAGAACACTTCGTTGAAGTTGGAGCTGCCGGCGATCTGCTTGATGCGGCGCACCTCGATCCCGGGGCTCTTCATGTCGATGAAGAACATCGTCAGGCCCGCGTGCTTGGGCACGTTGGGGTCGGTGCGGGTGATCACGATGCCGAAGTCGGAGAAGTGGGCGCCGGAGGTCCAGATCTTCTGGCCGTTGATGACCCAGTCGTCACCGTCGCGCTCGGCGCGGGTGCGCAGGCCAGCGACGTCCGAACCGGCCGAGGGCTCGGAGAAGAGCTGGCACCAGATCTCCTCGCCGCGCAGCGCGGGGCGCACATAGCGCGCGAGCTGCTCGGGGCTGGCGTACTTCATCATGGTCGGGATGCACATCCCCAGGCCGATCTCGAAGAAGCCGCGCGGCAGCACGTAGCGCGCCTCCTCCTGGTTGTAGATCACCTGCTCGATCGGCGTGCCGCCGCGCCCGCCCAGGCGCTTGGGCCAGGTGATGGCGGCGAAGCCGGCGTCGGCCTTCCTGGCCTGCCAGGCCTTGGCCTTCGCCAGCGCGTCGGCCTCCTCGCTGTAGCGGGTGCGGGCCTCGGGCTGGTCGTCGCGGCGCGGCTGGGCGTTGGCGTCGAGGAAGGCGCGCGCCTCGGCGCGGAATGCGGCCTCTTGCGGGGTGTCGTTGAAGTCCATTGCGTCGTCGTCCTCAGTGCGTTGCCTGCGTGCCTGCGGCGGGAGTGGCGGCGTCCCAGCGGTCCACCAGTCGGTGCTTCCAGTGGCGCGCGCTGCCCAGCGCGAGCGCGAGCATCTTGGCGCGTCGATAGAACAGGTGGCAGTCCAGCTCCCAGGTGAAGCCCATCCCGCCGTGCGTCTGAATGTTCTCCTTCGAGGCGAGATGGTAGGCGTCGGTGGCGGTCACGCGGGCCGCGGCGGCGGCCAGCGGCAGTTCGGGCGCACCGGTCGACAGTGCCCAGGCCCCGTAGTAGGCGTTCGAGCGGGCCAGCTCCGTGGCCACGTACACGTCGGCGAGCTTGTGCTTGATCGCCTGGAAGGAGCCGATCGGCCGGCCGAAGGCGACGCGCTCCTTCGCGTAGGCAGTGGCCATCTCGAGGCAGGCCTGGGCGCCGCCCACCTGCTCGAAGGCGACCAGCACCGCCGCGCGATCCAGCAGTGCCTGCACCGCGTCCCAGCTCACGCTGCCCTCGCCCAGCGGCTCGGCCGGCGCGGCGTCGAAATCGAGGCGGGCCTGCTGGTGGGTCGGGTCGATGGTCTCGATCGTCGCACGCGAGACGCCCTTGCCCGCGAGTTCGACGATCGCCAGGCGAACCTGATCGTTTTCGTCGCGGGCGACCACGACTGCGAGATCTGCGTAGGCGGCGTCGGGCACCGGCCACTTGGTTCCACTGAGCGTGTTGCCGCGCAGACGTGCGGCGATCGCCTGCGGGCGCGGATCCTGCGCGCCTTCGGCGATCGCGAAGGCGCCGATCAGTTCGCCTGCGGCGAGGCGCGGAAGGTATTTGCGCTTCTGGGCTTCGCTGCCGTGGGCCAGGATCGCCTCGGTGACCAGGTAGACCGAGGAGGCGAAGGGGATCGGCGCGATCGCCCGGCCGATCTCCTCGGCGATCACGCACAGGCCTTCATGGCCCAGGCCTGCGCCGCCGAAGTCCTCGGGCACCGCGGCGCCCAGCCAGCCCATCTGCGCCACCTGCAGCCAGAGATCGCGATCGTAGGGGGCTTCGCCCTCCAGGATGCGGCGCACGGCCGTGGTCGGGCAGCGCTCGGCGAGGAACTTGCGCGCCTCGTCGCGCAGCATGTTCAGGTCCTCGGAAAAGTCGAAGTTCATGGGGGGTCTTGCCTCCAGAAGTCGTCGTGATCGAACCCCGCGAGGATCGCTTGCCTGGGCATGGATTGGCGAGCATCGCGGGGGTGATGTGGTCCATTTCCTGCAGGTCGGACGCTGCGCGGCGCGGGGCTGGGGCTCAGCGCATCCGCCCGCGCCTGATCCGCACGCCGCGCCGCGCAGGGGGCACGGCAAGCTCCGCCGCGTGGGCGACCATCGTGGCCGCGTGCGCATGGCACACCGCGCAGGCCAGCGCGTCGGCTGCGTCGGTCGAGGGCAGGCCGGGCAGGGCGAGCAGCCGCTGCACCATTGCCTGTACCTGCGACTTCGCCGCACGTCCGGTGCCCACCACCGCCTGCTTGACCTGCACCGCGGTGTACTCGTGCACCGGCAGACCGGCGGACACCAGCGTGGTGATCGCGGCGCCGCGCGCCTGGCCGAGCAGCAGCGTGGACTGCGGGTTGACGTTGACGAAGATGATCTCGACCACCGCCGCCTGCGGGCGGTACTCGCGGATCACCTCGCTGACGCCCGCGTGGATCGTGCCCAGCCGTGGCGGCAGGGCACCGGGCGGGATGCGGATCACGCCGCTGGCCACGTATCGCAGCCGCGGGCCGTCGACGTCGATCAGGCCGAAGCCGGTGACGCGCAGGCCGGGGTCGATGCCGAGGATTCTCAAGCCGTGGCGGCGCCGGTCAACGCGACGGGGCGATACGCTGGCGCAGCCACTGCGCCAGCGACGGTTCGTCGATGTCGCCGGCCGCAACCGCGAGCATCGTCAGGACGCAGTCGGCGTCGTCGGCCATGAGCGATTGTCCATTCAGCGCGAGGAACAGCTCCATCTCGACGAAGGCGGTTCGCTTGTTCCCGTCCAGGAACGGATGATTGCGGGCGATCCCGAAGCCATGGGCTGCAGCGCAGTCGGCAAGATCCGGGGAGCCGTAGGCCGCGAGGTCGCGGGGACGGGCGAGCGCCGACTCGAGCAGGCCGCTGTCGCGGATGCCGACCAGGCCGCCGTGCTCGGCGAGCTGGACTTCGTGGATCGCGTCGACGACGTCGTCGTCGATCCAGACGTAGCCGTCCACGGCTACTTCGCCAGTTCGGCCAGCACGTTGCGGCGCCGCTTCATGATCTCGCGGGCCTTCTCCATCTGCGCTTCGAATTCGGGATTGGTCACGGTCAGGCGCACGCCGCTCGGAGACTCCGAGAGGTACAGCGCGTCGCCTTTTTCCAGATGCAGGCGCGCGAGCACCTCCTTGGGCAGCACGACGCCGACCGAGTTGCCGATCTGGGTGAGTTTCAGCACGTGCATCGCGGGCTCCGGCAGTGTTATTACAGACGTAATAATCTCGCGGAACCCGCGTGAACGCAAGGCCAGCGCCTCAGTGCCGGAAGTGCCGCACTCCGGTGAAGACCATCGCCACGTCGCGCTCGTCGGCGGCGGCGATCACCTCCTCGTCGCGCACCGAGCCGCCGGGCTGGATCACCGCCACCGCGCCGGCGTCCACGACCACGTCCAGGCCGTCGCGGAAGGGGAAGAAGGCGTCGGAGGCCACCACCGAGCCGGCCAGGGTCAGGCCGGCGTTCCCGGCCTTGATCGAGGCGATGCGGGCGGAATCGATGCGGCTCATCTGGCCGGCGCCCACGCCCAGCGTCATCTGGCCGCCGCAGAAGACGATCGCGTTGGACTTCACGTACTTCGCCACCCGCCAGGCGAACAGCAGGTCGGCCAGCTGCTCCGGCGTGGGCGCCTTCTTCGTGACCACGCGCAGGTCGGCCTGCGAAATCGTGTGGTTGTCGGCTGTCTGGATCAGCAGGCCCGAGCCCACGCGCTTGAGGTCGGTCGCGTTGCGGCCGCGCGCCCAGTCGGTGTCGCCGTCGGTGCGCACCTCGGGCAGCGGGATCTCGAGCAGGCGCACGTTGGCCTTGGTGGCGAACACCGCCCTGGCCTCGTCGGTGTATCCGGGCGCCATCAGCACTTCGACGAACTGCCTGGCGACCAGCTTCGCAGCCTCGCCGTCGAGCGGGCGGTTGAAGGCGATGATTCCTCCGAAGGCCGAGGTCGGGTCGGTGGCGAAGGCGCGCGAGTAGGCTTCGGCGCAATCGGCGCCCAGCGCCACGCCGCAGGGGTTGGCGTGCTTGACGATCACGCAGGCGGGGGTGTCGAAGCTCTTCACGCACTCCCAGGCGGCGTCGCCGTCGGCGATGTTGTTGTAGGAGAGCTCCTTGCCCTGCAACTGGCGCGCGGTGACCAGCGAGCCGGGGGCCGGGTGCAGGTCGCGGTAGAAGGCGGCCTGCTGGTGCGGGTTCTCGCCGTAGCGCAGGTCCTGCAGCTTGACGAAGCGGCCGTTGGACTGCGCCGGGAAGAGCGCGCGGGTGCCGTCGGGCTGCAGCGCCGAGAGGTAGTCGCTGATCGCGGCGTCGTAGTTGGAAACGCGGTTGAACGCGGCCACCGACAGCGCGAAGCGGGTGGCCTCGGACAGGCCGCCGTCGCGCTTCAGTTCGTCGAGCACCGGACCGTACTGGGCCGCATCGGTGAGCACGCCGACGTCGCGCCAGTTCTTGGCGGCCGAGCGCAGCAGTGCCGGACCGCCGATGTCGATGTTCTCGATCGCATCCTCGAGCGTGCATCCGGGGCTGGCGACCGTGGCCTCGAACGGGTACAGGTTCACCACCAGCAGGTCGATCGTGCCGATGCCGTGCTGCTCGAGCGCCTGCATGTGCGCCGCAAGCTCGCGCCGGGCGAGCAGGCCGCCGTGGATCGTCGGATGCAGCGTCTTGACGCGGCCGTCGAGCATCTCGGGAAAGCCGGTGTGCTCGGAGACCTCGACCACCTTCAGACCGGCGTCGGCCAGCAGCTTCGCCGTGCCGCCGGTGGAGAGGATCTCGACGCCGAGCTCCGCCAGCGTGCGGCCGAGGTCGACGATGCCTGATTTGTCCGAGACGCTGATCAGCGCTCGCCTGACGCGGTGGGCCATGTTCGTGTTCGCTCCGATGGAAGTCTGTGCGCCTGCCGCTGCCTCGTGTGCAGGGCCTGTCCACGCCGCACCGGGTGTCGATGCGGCGTGGACAGGCCCTACAGCATCCCGTGCATCTGCAGCTTCTTGCGCAGGGTGTTGCGGTTGATGCCCAGCATCTCGCTGGCGCGCAGCTGGTTGCCGTGGGCCTGCTTCATCACCACCTCGAGCATCGGGCGCTCGACGGCGCGAAGCACCATCTCGTAGACGCAGCTCGGCGGCGTGCCGTCGAGGTCGCGGAAGTACTTCTCGAGGCTTCGGGTGACGGCTTCGTCGATCGAATGCGGTTTCGTCATGCGGCCTGTCTCCGGGCGAAGGATCCGTCGTTGGCGGCGTCGGGCTCGCCAGGGTGGCGAAGCGTTGCCAGCGCCTCGTGCAGACGGTCGATCGAGGCCAGTTGCAGCTCCGGCGACTCGATCCGGTTGAACTCGTCGCGCAGCGCGGCCCAGCCGGGCGTGCCTGCCAGGTACCACCCGACGTGCTTGCGCGCGGTGCGCACGCCGACGTGCTCGCCGTAGAACGCGTAGTGATCGAGCAGGTGCGCGCGCAGCAGCGCGTGGATCTCGGCCAGGCTCGGCGCCGCGAGCGTCTCGCCGGTGGCCAGGAAGTGCGCCACCTCGCGAAAGATCCAGGGCCGGCCCATCGCTGCCCGGCCGATCATCACTGCATCGGCTCCCGTGCGGGCCAGCACTGCCTGCGCCTTCGCAGGAGAGTCGATGTCGCCGTTGGCCACGACCGGGACCCGCACTGCCGCCTTGACCGCGGCGATGGTGTCGTACTCGGCGCGACCGGCGTAGCGGTCGGCGCGCGTGCGCCCGTGCACGGTGATCATCGCCACCCCGGCCTGCTCGGCCAGGCACGCCAGCCGGACCGCGTTGCGCCGATCGGGCGAGGGGCCGGTGCGCATCTTCAGCGTGACCGGAACCGCGACCGCGCGCACCACCGCCTCGACGATGCCGATCGCCAGCGTCTCGTCGGCCATCAGCGCGGAGCCGGCGAAGCGGTTGCACACCTTGCGTGCCGGGCAGCCCATGTTGAGGTCGATGACCTGCGCGCCGCGATCGACGTTGAAGCGGGCGGCCTCGGCCATCATCGCCGCGTCGGCCCCGGCGATCTGCACCGCCCGCGGTTCGGGCTCGCCGGCGTGGTCGGTGCGCCGGGTGGTCTTGACGCTGTCGCGCAGCCGGGGATTCGCGGCCGCCATCTCGGAGACCGCGTAGCCGGCGCCGAGCGCCCTGCAGAGCTGGCGGAACGGGCGATCGGTGACACCTGCCATCGGCGCAACGAAGACGTTGTTGCGCAGCAGGTGGGGGCCGATTCTCATTCGCTGGGGCTCCTGGTCCTTGCACGGCGCAGGTGCGACTGCGTGCAATGAAATTCGGCGCGGTCGGGGCCGCGCCGAAGGGGGATGCGAATTCTAGCGAAAAGTGCACTGCACAGGAAACGGGCAGTGCAGCATGACGAGGGTTCGCAGTGGCGATGCGCTGCGGCACGAGACTGCCGGCGCGCCACGGCCAGGCGCGCTGCGTCGCCGCACGCTCTCGGCGCCCCTTTGCTCAGCGCTGCCCGAACATCAGGCGGCGGGCGACGGCGGCGCGCGCCGGCAGCGCCAGGTCGAGTGCCGCCAGCGCCACCGACTGCAGCGGCCGCAGCGGGTCCAGCGTGAACACGCGCGCGAAGGTGTCGGTGATCGCGATGGTTCCGTGCCGGTCGAGCCGGCGGGCCTTCGCGTAGTCCTGCAGGCAGGCTGCGGCGGGCAGGCCCGCGGCCTCGCCGTCGGCCAGGCCGCGGGCGAGCAGGAAGGCGTCGCGCAGGCCCAGGTTCAGCCCCTGTCCGGCCACCGGATGCAGGGCCTGTGCCGCGTTGCCGATCCACGCCTGGTCCGCGGTCACCGTGTGGCGGCGCGTGCGCCGCACCATCGGCGCCACCATGCAGGGCGAGGCGATCGACAGCCTGCCCAGCGGCCAGCCGAAGGCCGCCTGCAGTTCGGTGGCGAGCGCCTCGGGCGCCAGCGCTGCGCGTCGGCGGCTCTCCTGCGGGGTGGCGCACCAGACCAGCGAATAGCGGTGCGGCTCGGGCAGCGGCAGCAGCGCCAGCGGGCCCTGCGGCGTGAAGCACTCCCAGGCGACGCCCGAGGGTTCGGCTTCGACCGTCACTTCGGCCAGCAGCGCGGCCTGGTCGAACCCGAGCACCGAGGCGTCCTCGCCGGTGTCGCCTTCGGCGTGCACGGTCAGCGCCGCGCCCGGCGTCGCAGGCTGCGTCGGCGCATCGAAGAGCCCGGCGCTGCGTGCGGCATCCTGCAGGCTCTGCAGCAGCGACGCGTAGCGCAGCACGTAGCCAAGCGCAGGCACGCCCATCTCGGTGGCGGTGATCCGCGTGCGCCCGGGCTGGCCGGTGACGGACACGTCGACCGTCGCGATCGGTGCGGCCGCGGGAGGGCGCGCAATGCGCCGCAGCAACTGCCAGGAGCCCAGCGAGAGCGCGAGTTGGCGCGCGGCCAGCGCTGCGGGCAGCGGCGTGTCGCGGTGCTCGATCGCGATGCGCCTGCGGTCGATTCCCTGGCGCAGCGCGAACAGCGCGAAGGCCAGCGCGACCGGGCCGCTGCCGATCACCTGGAGCGTGGGGCCTGTGTTCGCCATTGCCGCTTCCCGGTGCTCAGCCGCGCATCAGCGCTTCGATCGCCGCGGGGTCCTTGGGGACACCGCCGGTGAGGATCTCGCACCCGCCCTGCGTGACCAGCGCGTCGTCCTCGATGCGGATGCCGATCCCGTGGAAGGCGGCTGGCAGGTCGTCGGCGGCCTGCACGTAGATCCCGGGTTCGATGGTGAGCACCATTCCCGGGCGCAGGATGCGCCAGGGCCGCGCCTCGCCGATGCCGGGTGCGCCGGGCTCGCGGTACTCGCCGCAGTCGTGCACATCCATGCCGAGCCAGTGGCTGGTGCGGTGCATGTAGAAGCGGCGAAAGCTGCCGCTCTCGATCGCACCGTCGACGCTGCCGGTGAGCAGCCCGCAGTCGATCATCCCCTGCGTCAGCACGCGCACGGCGGCCTGGTGCGGATCGTCGAAGCTGCAGCCGGGGCGGGTTCGTTCGAGCGCGGCAGCCTGCGCGGCGAGCACGACCTCGTACAGCGCGCGCTGCGGGCCGCTGAACACGCCGTTGACCGGGAACGTGCGGGTGATGTCGGACGCGTAGCCGTCGAGTTCGCAGGCGGCATCGATCAGCAGCAGATCGCCGTCACGCAGCGGCGCATCGTTGTCGCGATAGTGCAGCACGCAGGCGTTGCTGCCGCCGGCGACGATCGAGCCGTAGGCCGGGAACTGCGATCCGCCGCGGCGGAACTCGTAGAGGAGCTCGGCCTCGACTTCGTATTCGTGCATCCCGGGGCGGGTCGCCTTCATCGCACGCACGTGCGCTGCGGCAGAGATCTCGCCGGCGCGGCGCATCAGTGCCAGTTCGTGCTCGTCCTTGACGAGTCGCATCTCGTCGAGCAGCGCGTGCACGTCGAGCGCCTGCGACGGCGCGCTGACTCCGGTGCGGGCCTGCGCCCGGACTTCCGACAGCCACTGACGCAGCCGCGCATCCAGGCTCGCGTCGGCGCCGAGCGCGCAGAAGATCGTCGGCTGGTCGGCCAGCAGCGCGGGCATGCGCTCGTCGAGGGCCGGGAAGGGATGGGCCTGGTCGAATCCGAAGCGTTCACGCGCCAGTTCCGGGCCGTGTCGCCAGCCGTCCCAGATCTCGCGCTCCGGGTTCTTCTCGCGGCAGAAGAGGATTGCCTCGTGCCCGCTTGCGTCCACGCGCAGCACCAGCGCCGCCTGCGGTTCGCGAAAGCCGGTCAGGTAGTGGAAGTAGCTGTCCCAGCGGTACGGATAGTCGCTGTCGCGGTTGCGCAGCGCCTCGGGCGCGGTGAAGAGCACCGCGACGCCGCCGCCGCGTTCGCGCATCTGTCGGGCGAGCCGTTCGCGGCGCTGCGCATGGACCTGCATGTTCAGTTCTCCTTTGCGAGTTCTTCGTCGAGGCGCGCGAGACGCTCGGGGGTGCCGACGTCCACCCATCGTCCGAGGTGGCGCTCCGCGCCGGCGCGCCCGGCGCCCGCCGCGCTGCGCAGCAGCGGCGCCAGCGGCGCACGCGCGCCGGCGGCGATCCCGGCGAAGAGCTGCGGCCGGTAGACGCCGATTCCGCTGAAGGTCAGGCGTGCTCGCTGCGCGGCGTCGATCAGGCGGCCGCCCTCCAGAGCGAAGTCGCCCGACGGGTGATGCGCGGGGTTGTCGACCAGCACGCACCAGGCGTCCAGTCCGCCCGCGTCCATCTGCGCCGCCACCGTGCGGGCGCGGCCGAAGTCGAAGTCGCACCACACGTCGGCGTTGACCACGAGAAAGGGGGCGGCGCCCAGCAGCGGCAGCGCCATGGCGATGCCGCCGGCCGTCTCCAGCGCCTGCGTCTCGGGCGACCAGGCGATCGACAGCCCCCAGCGGCTGCCGTCGCCGAGCGCAGCCTCGATCTGCGCGCCCAGGTGGGCGTGATTGATCACGACTTCGCGCAGCCCCGCGCGCGCGAGCGCCTCGAGGTGCCAGACGATCAGCGGACGGCCGCCGACGCGCAGCAGGGGCTTGGGGCAGCGGTCGGTGAGCGGGCGCATGCGCTCGCCACGTCCGGCTGCCAGGATCATCGTGCGCATCGGGGGCGTCAGAAGGTGTGGCCGACGATCACTTCCCGGCCCTCGACGCGGTCGATCAGCTTCGCCAGCGGTGCGAAGGCGTTGTAGCGCGAGACGGTGCGGACCACGTAGGCGAGCACCCGCGGCATGTCGGCCAGGTAGCGGTCCTTGCCGTCGCGATGGAAGAGCCTCGCGAAGATGCCCAGCACCTTCAGGTGGCGCTGCAGTCCCATCCACTCGAACTCGCGGTAGAAGTCGCCGAAGTCGGCGGCGACCGGCAGCCCTGCCTTGCGCGCCCGCTCCCAGTGGCGCACCGCCCAGTCGATCTCGCGCTCCTCGGGCCAGTCGAGGTAGGCATCGCGCAGCAGCGAGACCAGGTCGTAGGTGATCGGACCGTGGACCGCGTCCTGGAAGTCGAGCACGCCCGGGCGATCGTCGTCGGGCAGGAGCATCAGGTTGCGGCTGTGGTAGTCGCGGTGCACCCAGACCCGCGGCTGGGCGAGGTTGTCGGCCAGCAGCAGCTCGAAGGCGCGCTGCAGGGTGTCGCGCTCGTCGTCGGAGAGCTGCACGCCCTTGTGACGGGCCAGGTACCACTCGGGGTAGAGCATCAGCTCGCGCAGCAGCAGTTCGCGGTCGTACCCGGGGAGCACCGACGGGCGGCTCGCCACCTGCAGGGTCACCAGCGCCTGGCTGGCCCGGGCGTGGAGCGTGTCGGCGCTGGCCTCGTCGATCGCGTCCAGGAAGGTCCGGCTGCCGAAGTCTTCGAGCAGCAGGAAGCCCGCGTCGAGGTCGGCGGCCAGGACCTGCGGTACCTTCACGCCGGCCTCGCCGAAGAGCCTGGCGATCGCGACGAAGGGGCGGCAGTCCTCCATCGGAGGGGGCGCGTCCATCGCGATCAGCGAGCGGTGCGCCGGGTCCGAGGCGTCGAGCCTGAAGTAGCGGCGGAAGCTCGCGTCGTCGGATGCGGGCCGCAGCGAGGCGAGCGACAGGCCCCATTGCGGCGACAATGTGCGCAGCCAGCCGGTCAGCTGCAGCATTCTGGTGCGGTCGTCGTCGGGGGTGTCGGGGCGGGCGGGATCGGTGGTCATGCTTCGGCGGAGCTGCGCGCTCGATGCGCGTGCGTGTGTGTTGCGGCCAGGTCGCTCTGGTCGGGTTCGTATGATAGAAGATCAAACGCGATGGCCTCTTCTTCCTGCCGGTTTTCCGCACTGCTGACTGTTGCCTGGTGCGTCTCGGTGCAGGCGGCCGGGGATGGGGCGCTCGCGCTTCGCCTCGATACCCGCCTGAGCGAGTCGGGGGCTGCGCAGGTCGAGGGCCGGCCGGTGTACGGGCGCGCCGATGCGATGTACGGGCACCCCGAGCGCGATTTCACGCTGGAGGGCGATGCGGAGCTGCGCCGCGCGGGCACCGTGGTGCGCGGCAACCGGATCACCTGGTACCCGCAGGACGAGGAGGTGGTCGCCGTCGGCGCGGTGCGTGTGGTGCGCCAGGGGAGCGTGTTCGTCGGCCCCGAGCTGCGCCTGAAGATCGACAGTTCCGAGGGGTTCTTCACGTCGCCCAGCTACGAGCTGCCCCTCTACAACGGGCGCGGCAGCGCCGAGCGCCTCGATTTCCTCGGCCCGGACCGGATCGGCCTGCGCAAGGCAACCTATACCACCTGCAGGCCCGATGACCCCGACTGGTTCCTCAGCGCCGATTCGCTCACGATCGACAGCGCCGACGAGGAGGGCAAGGGCCGCGGCGCGAGCCTGCACTTCAAGGGCAGGGAGATCCTCCACGCCCCCTGGTTCGCGTTTCCGCTGGGCGACCGGCGCCGCAGCGGCCTGCTGACGCCGGGTTTCGCGATGACCTCGCGCACCGGTCCGGAGTTCGTCCTTCCCTACTACTGGAACATTGCGCCGAACCGGGACTTCACCCTGTACCCGCGGCTCATGGTGCGCCGCGGGCTGCAGCTCGGTGGCCACTACCGCTACCTGGAGCCGACCAGCTTCGGCGACCTGCGCTTCGAGTACACGCCCAAGGATTCGATCACCGGGACGAGCCGCCACCTCTACAGCGCCCAGCACACCTTCACCGATTTCGCCGGCTGGGGCGGGATGATCGACGTGCGCGGGGTCTCGGACGACAACTACTTCGTCGACTACTCGCGCAGCATCCTGTCGAGCTCGGAGCGCGTGCTGCCGCGCGACGTGCTCGCGATGCGGCAGTTCGGCGACTGGTCGGTGCTCGCCCGCGTCACCACCTACCAGAACATCCTCGACGCCCGGCTGGCGCCTCCCTACGAACGGGCGCCACAGCTCAACGCAACCTGGACCCGGCGCGATGTCGCGGGCTTCGACGTGGATGCGGTGTTCGACGCCACCTGGTTCCGCCGCCCGCTGCACGGCGCGCCCGAGGGGCTGCGCATGGTCGCCAACCCGCAGGTCAGCTACCCGATCCAGCGACCGGGGTGGTTCGTGATCCCGAAGCTGGGCCTGCACCTGTCGAGCTACCAGCTCGACACCGGGGTGCTGCCTTCGCAGACCTCGCTGCAGCGTTCGGTTCCGGTCTTCTCGCTGGACTCGGGGCTTGTGTTCGAGCGGCCGACCAGGTTCATGGGGCGCGAGGTCACCCAGACCCTCGAGCCCAGGCTCTTCTATGCGCGCGCCCCCTACCGCGACCAGTCGGCGATCCCGGTGTTCGACACCGGCGTCGCCGACTTCGGCTTCCCGCAGCTGTTCTCGGAGAACACCTTCGTCGGGCACGACCGGATCGCCGACGTCAACCAGCTCACCACTGCGGTCGTGTCGCGGGTGATCGAACCCTCCAGCGGCGCCGAGTCGCTGCGGCTGGCATTCGGCCAGCGCCTGTACTTCTCCGACCAGCGCGTGTCGATTCCCGGCGTGACAGGGCGCACGGACAAGCGCTCGGACCTGCTGCTGGCAGCCTCGGCGCAGCTCGGTCACGGAATGAGCCTGGACGCCGGGCTGCAGTACGGCGTGCGTGACGGCAGGATTCCGCGACTGAACCTGCTCTGGCGCTATCTGCCGGGCGATGGCCGAATCCTCAACGCGGGGGTGCGTCACCTGCGCAATGAGCTGGGCCAGGTCGACACCTCATGGCGCTGGCCGCTGGCGCCCCAGTGGACGGCGCTGGGCCGGCTCAACTACTCCTGGCTGAAGAAGCGTGTGGACCCCATGACCGGCGCGCTGATCGAGGCCAAACCGGGCATCATCGAAGGCGTGCTCGGCTTCGAGTACACCGCCGACTGCTGGACGCTGCGCTTCGTGACGCAGCGCTTCGTCACTGCCGCCAGCCGCAGCACCACCGCGTTCTTCGTCCAGCTCGAACTGGCGGGCCTTGCCCGGCTCGGCTCCGATCCGTTTGATATATTGCGCCGGAACATCCCAGGCTACCGGCTGCCCGACGACCGGCCGCAACTGCCGTCCCGCTTCTTCGGATACGAATGAATCCCGCACACCGACTGATCGCGCTGCTGGCCTGCCTGCTCTGGTCGATCGCTGCCGGCGCGCAGACGGGCACTGCCGTGCGCGCGCTCGACCGCGTCGTGGCCGTGGTCAACAGCGACGTGGTCACCGCGAGCGACCTCGCCGCGCGCATGCGCAGCGTCGAGCGACAGCTGCAGCGCCAGCGCATCCAGGCGCCCCCGGCCGAGGTGCTCGAGCGCCAGGTGCTCGAGCGGCTGGTGGTGGAACGGGCGCTGGTGCAGCTTGCGCGCGAGCAGGGCCTGCGAGTCGACGACGCACAGCTCGAGCGCGCGCTGGCGGGAATCGCCCAGCAGAATCGCATCACGCCTGCCCAGTTGCGCGAGCAGGTCGAGGCCGACGGGATCAGCTACCAGCGCTTTCGCGAGGATCTGCGCGACGAGGTGCTGATCACGCGGCTGCGCGAGCGCGAGGTCGACGCGCGCATCCAGATCAGCGAGGCCGACGTCGACGCCTTCCTCGCCGAGCAGCGCGAGGCAGGCGGAACCCAGGTCGAGTACGAGATCGCGCACATCCTGCTGCAGATTCCCGAGGGCGCCTCCGCCGAGCAGATCGAGCGCCAGCGGCTGCGCGGCGAGGAGGTGATCCGGCAGGCCGCGAACGGGGTCGACTTCGCCCGGCTTGCCGCGGCCTTCTCCGACGCGCCCGATGCGATGAGCGGGGGCGCGCTCGGCCCGCGCACCGCCGACCGCCTGCCAGAGCTCTTCGAGCAGGCTGCCTCGCGGATGCAGCCCGGCCAGGTCTCGCCGCTGCTGCGCAGTCCGAACGGCTTCCACGTGCTCAAGCTGCTTGCCAGGCGCGACGCGGGCAAGCTGAAGCTCGAGGGCGAGCCGATCACGCAGACGCACGCGCGGCACATCCTGATCCGGCCCAGCGAACTGATCCCGGAGCCTGAGGCGCTGCGACGGCTGCGCGAGATCCGCGGCCGGATCGAGCGGGGCGAGGCGGAGTTCGCCGACATGGCCCGGCAGTATTCGGTGGACGGCAGCGCCGGGCGCGGCGGCGATCTCGGCTGGATCTACCCGGGCGACACGGTGCCGGACTTCGAGCGGGCGATGAACGCGCTCGCACCGGGCCAGATGAGCGAGCCCGTGCGAAGCGAGTTCGGCTACCACCTGATCCAGGTCCTCGAGCGGCGCACCGATGCGGCGTCCCCCGAACGCGTGCGCGCGCTGGCGCGCCAGGCGCTGCGCGAGCGGCGGATCGAGGAGACGTTGCAGGACTGGCTGCGTCAGGTGCGCGATCGCGCCTACGTCGAGTACCGCGAGCGCTGAGCCGCGCAGCGCCCGCCCCAACGGATCCGCCGGTGGCCCACGTCGCGCGCAAGCGCTTCGGTCAGCATTTCCTCACCGACCGTTCGGTGATCGAGGCGATCGTGGCCGCGATCGACCCTCGCCCCGGCGAGCACCTGGTCGAGATCGGCCCCGGCCTGGCGGCGCTGACCGACGCGCTGCTGCGCAGGCTGCCGCGGATCACCGCGATCGAGATCGACCGCGACCTGGCCGCGAGGCTGCGCCATCGCTACGGCGAGCGTCTGGCGCTGGTCGAGGCCGACGTGCTCGAGGTCGACCTGCGGGCGCTGGCTGCCTCCGGAGCGCTGCGGCTGGTGGGCAACCTCCCGTACAACATCTCCAGCCCCCTGCTGGTGCGGCTGCTGGATTTCCGCGACTGCGTCGTCGACCAGCACTTCATGCTGCAGAAGGAGGTGGTCGAGCGGATCGTCGCCGGGCACGGGCAGACCGGCTATGGCCGGCTGGGCGTGCTGCTGCAGGCCTACTACGACGTGGAGTCGCTCCTCGAGGTGCCGCCACAGGCCTTCGATCCGCCGCCGCGCGTGGATTCCGCCGTGGTGCGCATGCTGCCCAGGCTCGCGCCAGCCGCAGTGGAGCCGGCGGTGCTCTCCGAACTGCTGGCAGCGGCCTTCGCGCAGCGACGCAAGATGCTGCGCGGCACGCTGCTGCCGTGGCTGGCCGTGCGCGGCGTGGACGCGCCGATGCTTCCGCCGACCGCCCGGCCCGAGGAGATTCCCGTCGATGTCTACGTGGAACTCGCGCTGCGGCTGCGCTCGATCAGCTCCAGCTTGTAGCCGTCCGGATCCTCCACGAAGGCGATCACGGTGTGCCCGCCCTTCACCGGGCCGGCCTCGCGGCTGACGGTGCCGCCGGCTGCGCGGATGCGCTCGCAGGCGGCATGGGCATCGTCGACCTCGATCGCGATGTGGCCGAAGGCGGTGCCCATCTCGTAGGCATCGACCCCGTGGTTCCAGGTGAGCTCGAGCACCGCGCCCTGCGTCTCGTCGCCATAGCCGACGAAGGCGAGGGAGTACTTCTGCTCAGGACGCTCCGTCGTGCGCAGCAGCGTCATTCCCATCACGCGGGTGTAGAAATCGATCGACCGTTGCAGGTCGCCGACGCGCAGCATCGTGTGCAGGATCCTCATCGTTTCACTCCTGGCTCATGGCGAGACCGCCCGGATGGGCGCGCAGCCGGCGGCGGGCGTGCTGGTAATCCGGGTAGAGCCGCGCCACCTCGCTCCAGAAGCGCGGACCGTGGTTCATCTCGCGCAGGTGCGCGAGTTCGTGGCAGATGACGTAGTCGACGACGTCGGGCGGCAGGTGC
Organism: Pseudomonadota bacterium; assembly: GCA_963204785.1. Lineage (GTDB taxonomy): Bacteria > Pseudomonadota > Gammaproteobacteria > Burkholderiales > Burkholderiaceae_E > Quisquiliibacterium. The sequence continues at coordinate 28,950 of CAUJHG010000068.1, forward strand.
ACCAGGCGCCAGTTCAGGCGGATGGAGCCGTCGGCGCTGCAGCTGCCCCAGCGCGTGCGGGCCGAGGACAGCGCCCAGCGTCGCGGAACGATGCCGTGGGTGGCGCCATAGTGCCCGAGCCGCTCGGCGAACAGGGTGCGCGCCTGCGCCTTCAGCCAGCCCTGCGCGCTCTCGCGCACCTGTGCGGACGTCACGTTGCCGGCCAGCGCGATCCACAGCTCGGCGCCGTCGCGCCGCGGTGCAGCGCGACGGCCGTGCTCGATCCGGATCAGCAGCGATTCGCCGAGGTAGGGCAGGGTGCCGCCATGCTCCCAGCGCACCGCGAGGCGCGCGTTGCGCTGCGCGCGTTCGCGCCACTCCTGCATCTTGCGCAGCACCCAGTCGGCGCGCGCGGCCAGCGCGGCGTCGATCTGCGCCTGCCCCACGCCGCGCGGCGCGGTGACCGTGAGCCCGCGTTCGTCGATTGCGAAGCCGATGGTGCGGCGCGCCGAGCGGCGCAGCTCGTACTCGACGAAGCTGCCTGCCAGTCGGATCACCCGATGGCCGGCGCGCAGCACCGGCGGCGCTGGCGGCGCACCTGCCAGCGGCAGGGTGAGCTGGCGCGCGGCATCGGCGAGGCGATCGAGCAGGCGCCCCTTCACGCGACCCCGCTCCCGTGGTCTGCGGTCTTCACGGCTGCGCAGCGCGGCCGCTCGTGTGCGTAGGCGTGCGGGCTCATGCGGCGCATCTCGGCTTCGATCCAGTGCTCGACCTCCCGGCTGAGCTGCTCCGCAGTCTTGCCCTCGGGCGAGATCGGTGGGCCGATCGACACCGTGATCAGCCCCGGATGCTTCAGGAAGGCCTTGCGCGGCCAGCACTCGCCGGAGTTCACCGCGATCGGGATCACCAGCGCGCCGGTGCGCACCGCGAAGCGGGGTCCGCCGCTCTTGTAGCGGCCGCGAGCCCCGACTCCGGTGCGGGTGCCCTCGGGGAACATGATCAGCCAGCGGCCCTCGGCGAGCCTGGCCCGGCCCTGCTGCACCACCTGCTCGAAGGCGTCGGCACCGCGCCCGCGATCGATGTGGATCATCTCGAGCAGCCAGATGCCCCAGCCGAAGAAGGGAATGTAGAGCAGCTCGCGCTTGAACACGTAGCACAGCTCGCGCGGCATGAAGGTCGGGTAGAAGAGGGTCTCCCAGGTCGACTGGTGCTTGGAGAGGATGATCGCGGGTGCGTCGGGCAGGTTGTGCGCGCCCTGCACCTGGTGGCGGATGCCGAGGATGACTCGCGCGCCCCAGATCACCATGCGCGGCCACTGGATGGTGAAGCGGTAGCGCAGGCTCAGCGGCAGCGGCGCGCACAGCAGACAGCCGATCGCCATCGGCACCACGGTGACGAACTGGAACACGAGGAAGATGACGGCGCGCAGCGTGAGGAGCGGGGCGAAGCGTACGGCTGGCCTGGCTGCCCGCTCCATGCCTTTGCCCCGGGCCGGCGCACGCCGCCCGCGCCGCCGGCGCGTCATGGCGCCAGCTCGGCGGCCACCGCCGCGAGGTCGACCCGCACCAGCGTGTCCGCCGGCAGTCCACCCTTGCGCATCGTCTCGGCGCCCTTGCCGGTCAGCACCAGCACCGGACGGCACCCGAGCGCGGCCGCGGCCTCGAGGTCGCGCAGCGCATCGCCGACCACGATCACCTTGCGCGCCTCGGCGTCGAAGCGGCGCAGGATCTCCTCGATCATTCCGGGCCTGGGCTTGCGGCACCTGCAGTCGTCCTCGGGGCCGTGCGGGCAGAAGAAGACCGCGTCGATGCGTCCGCCGGCCGCTGCCGCCTCCTGGTGCATCTTCATGTGGATCGCCCCCAGCGTGGCGAGATCGAACAGTCCGCGCGCCACGCCGGACTGGTTCGTTGCGACCACGACGCGGTAGCCGGCCTTCGTGAGCCGCGCGATCGCCTCGAGGCTGCCCGTCAGCGCACGCCACTCCTCGGGCGACTTGATGTAGGCGTCGCTGTCGTGGTTGATGACCCCGTCGCGGTCGAGGATGATCAGCTTCACGCGGTCGAGAGTCTGGAGATGTCGGCGACCCGGTTCATCAGGTGGTGAAGCCGGGCCAGCAGTGCGAGCCGGTTGTCGCGCACCTCGGCGTCGTCGGCCATGACCATCACCGCATCGAAGAAGGCATCGACGCTGCTGCGGGCACGCGCGGTCACGGTGAGCGCGCCGGTGTAGTCGCGCGCGGCGATGCGCGCATCGACCACCGGCGCCAGCGCCTCGACCTCCTCGTGCAGCGCGCGTTCGGCAGCCTCGGTGAGCAGCTGCGGGCGGACTTCGCCGGCCACGCCGACTCCTGCCTTGCGCAGGATGTTGCCGATGCGCTTGTTGGCCGCCGACAGCGCGCCCGCCTCGGCAAGCGCGGAGAAGGCGCGCACGGCGTCCAGGCGCGCGGGCACCTCGGCGAGCTGCGCAGGGCGCTGCTCGACGACCGCGGCGACCTCCTGCGTGGAGTAGCCGCGCTCGCGCAGGTAGCCGGTCAGCCGCTCGTAGACGAAGGTCTCGAGATCGGTCTTCGCGTTGCCCACCCGGTCGCCGAAGGCGCTGAAGGCGATGTCGACCAGGCGCGGCAGCGGCAGCGCGAGCTGCTTCTCCACGAGCAGGCGGATCACGCCGAGCGCGTGGCGGCGCAGCGCGAAGGGGTCGCGATCGCCGGTGGGCTGCTGGCCGATTCCGAACAGCCCCGCGAGGGTCTCGAGCTTGTCGGCCAGCGCGAGCACCACGCCAGCCTCGCCCGTTGGGAGGTCGTCGCCCGCGAAGCGCGGGCGGTAGTGTTCGAGGATCGCGTCGGCCACCTCGCCGGGCTCGCCGTCGTGGCGCGCGTAGTACGCGCCCATCACGCCCTGGAGTTCGGGGAACTCACCGACCATTCCGGTGAGCAGGTCGGTCTTGGCGAGCAGCGCGGCCCGGTCGACGTGGGCGTCGTCGGCGCCCAGCGCCTGGGCAATCGCACGGCCGATCGCGCGGACACGCTCGACGCGCTCGGCCTGGGTGCCCAGCCTCGCGTGGTACACCACGCTCGCCAGGCGGGGCACCCGCTCGGCAAGCGAGGTCCGCTTGTCCTGCTCGAAGAAGAAGCGGGCGTCGGCCAGGCGCGGGCGCACCACGCGCTGGTTGCCATCGACGATGAAGCGCGGGTCGTCGACCTCCATGTTGGAGACGATCAGGAAGCTCGGCAGCAGCCGTCCCTTCGCGTCGAACAGCGGGAAGTACTTCTGGTTGGTGCGCATCGTGAGGATCAGGCACTCCTGCGGCACCTGCAGGAACTCCTGCTCGAACTCGCCCACGTAGACCGCGGGCCATTCGACCAGTGCGCAGACCTCGTCGAGCAGCGACGCGACCGCGGCCTCGTCGCCCAGCGATGCGTCCAGCGCTGCCGCACGCTGGCGCAGCAGGGCCTCGATGCGCGCACGCCGGGTGCGGAAGTCGGGCATGACCCGGCCTTCGCGCTCGAGGAGATGGACGTAGGCGCTGGCATCGGGGACGGTGATCTCGGCCGGTCCCTGGAAGCGATGCCCGGCGGTCACGCGCCCCGAGCGCAGCCCGAGCGCCGAGGCCGGCAGCACCTCGGCACCGTGCAGCACCAGCAGCCGATGGGCAGGGCGCACGAAGCTCACGCTGGTGCGCCCGTCGGCGAGCTGGTACTCCATGAGCTTCGGGATCGGCAGCTTCGCGAGCGCGTGGGCGATCACAGCGTCGATCGCCCCCGCCAGGCTCTCGCCTGGCAGGGTGCTGTGCAACCAGAAACACTCCTGTTTTCCGTCGCAGGCGCGGGTGAGCTGCTCCGGAGTCGCGCCCTGCTTCTGGGCCCACTTCAGCAGCGCCTGCGTGGGACGGCCCTCGGCATCCAGGCCCACCTTCACCGACGGACCCTTGAGCTCGACGCTGCGCGGCGGCGCCTGCGCGATCACCGCGTCGACGCGCACCGCGAGCCGGCGGGGGGTGCAGAAGGTGCGCCAGGTCGCGTCTGCCGTGACCAGCCCGCGCGAGCGCAGGCCGTCGAGGATCGAGGAAGCGAAGGATTCGCCCAGGGATTCGAGCGCCTTGGGCGGGAGCTCCTCGGTGAGCAGCTCGAGCAGCAGCGGTCTTGCACTCATCGCGAGGCCTCCTTCGCCGGTATGGCGCCCGCCGTGGCGGCGAGCATCGGGAAGCCGAGGCGCTCGCGCGCGTCGTGGTAGGCGTGCGCGACCTGCCGCGCGAGGTTGCGCACCCGTCCGATGTAGGCGGCGCGCTCGGTCACCGAGATCGCCCCGCGGGCATCGAGCAGGTTGAAGGTGTGCGAACACTTCATGACCATCTCGTAGGCGGGCAGTGCGAGCTGGTTCTCGATCAGTCGCTTCGCCTCGGCCTCGTACTCGTCGAAGTGGCGGAACAGCATCGCGGCGTTGGAGTGCTCGAAGTTGTAGGTGGACTGCTCGACCTCGTTCTGATGGAAGACGTCGCGGTAGGTGACGCCGTCGGTCCAGACAAGGTCGTAGACGCTCTCGACACGCTGCAGGTACATCGCGAGGCGCTCGAGACCATAGGTGATCTCGCCGGTGATCGGCTGGCACTTCAGCGAACCGACCTCCTGGAAATAGGTGAACTGCGTGACTTCCATGCCGTTGAGCCAGACCTCCCAGCCCAGCCCCCAGGCGCCGAGGGTCGGCGACTCCCAGTCGTCCTCGACGAAGCGCACGTCGTTGGCCTGGAGATCGACGCCGATCGCCTTCAGCGAACCGAGGTAGAGATCGAGGATGTCGGGTGGCGAGGGCTTGAGCACCACCTGGTACTGGTAGTAGTGCTGCAGCCGGTTCGGGTTCTCCCCGTAGCGACCGTCCTTGGGCCGCCGCGAGGGCTGCACGTAGGCAGCGCGCCAGGGCTCGGGACCGATCGCACGCAGGAAAGTGGCGGTGTGGAAGGTGCCGGCCCCCACTTCCATGTCGTAGGGCTGCAGCAATGCGCAGCCCTGGCGGTCCCAGTAGTCCTGCAGGCGGAGAATGACTTGCTGAAAGCTGAGCATCGGGGGCGAGTCCTGCCGTTGGACGCAAACCCGCAATTCTAGCGGTTCCGTCCGCCGCCTCCGTGGGCGGACAGCCGCGCCAGCGCCAGCAGCGCAAGCAGCAGTGCCGTGGGCAGCAGGTTGCCGAAGCGCACGTAGGCGGTGAGACCGGAGGTGCCCTGCACGCTCAGGTCGAGCACGTCACGGCGGTAGTGGGGCAGGCGCGCCAGCACCCGGCCGCGGTGGTCGATCGCAGCGGTGACCCCGGTGTTCGTGGCGCGCAGCATCGGGCGGCCGGTCTCGAGCGTGCGCATTCGTGCGATCTCCAGGTGCTGGGGCAGCGCGCGCGAGTCGCCGAACCAGGCGATGTTGCTCACGTTGACCAGGACGCTGGCGCCGCCGTCGCGGATCGCGCCGACCAGTTCCTCGCCGAACAGGTCCTCGTAGCAGACGTTGAATGCGAAGCGCTGGCCGGCGATCGGAAAAGGCGGCTGGACTGGCGCGCCACGTCCGAACTCCCCGAGCGGGATGTGCATCAGGCGCACGAACCAGGCAAAGCCCGTCGGGATGAATTCGCCGAAGGGCACCAGGTGCCGCTTGTCGTAGCGCGCGCGTGGCGCGCCGTCGACGATCAGCGCGACGCTGTTCGTGTAGTGCGTTCCCCTGCCGGCCTCGCGCAGCGGCATTCCGATCGCCACTGCGGCGCCGGTGGCGCGGCCGTGGGCCGCGATGCGCTGCGCGAACTCGGCGGGCGTCGCGTCCCAGGGCAGGGTCCACGCGGTTTCGGGAAGCACCACCAGGCTGGCGTCGGAACTCTCGATGAGCTCGGTGTAGTCGGCCATCGCGCGCAGTGCTGCCTGGGGCTCGAACTTCAGCTGCTGCGGCACGTTGCCCTGCGCCAGGCGCACGCGCACCGGGTCGCCTGCGGCGACCGTCGGCTCCTGCGTGGCGAGCAGCGCACCGATCAGGGTCAGCGCGAGGGCAAGCGCGAGCGCCTGCGCGACGGCGCGGATGGCTCCGCCGGACCAGGCTGTGCGCAGTCCGAAGGCGAGCAGCGCGGCGGTCATCGCCGCCAGTGCGCCGACGCCGTAGACGCCGACCCAGGGCGCGAATCCCGCGAGCGGCCCGTCCACGTGCGCGTAGCCGATCGACAGCCAGGGAAAACCCGTGAAGAGCCAGCCGCGCAGCATCTCGGCCGCGCCCCACGCAGCGGCGAGCGCCGCGGCCGCAGCGACCGGATGCGTCGATGGACGCGGCCCCGCCACCGCGAGCCAGCGTCGTGCGGCGACGGCCGCTCCCAAAGGGAACAGGGACAGGTACAGCGCGAAGAGCGCGACTGCTGCGCCCGCCAGCAGCGAGGGCATTCCGCCGTAGACGTGCATGCTCGTGTGCAGCCAGCCCACGCCCGTGACGAACCAGGCGAACCCGAAGGCGAGCACCGGGGCTGCGGCCTGGCGCCAGCCGCCACGCTCGTCCATCCGCAGCATCGCGAACAGGCCGGCAAGCGTGAGCACCTGCAGCCACCAGGCCTGCAGCGGAGGCGAGAACGCGGCTGCGTGCGCCGCCCCCAGTGCCGCTGCGACCAGGGGCCGGCGCAGCCGTCCGGCCTCGTGGCGCGGGCGGCCGGGTTTCATGCAGGTGCGCGGGGTTCCCGCCGGTGGCCCTCGTCAGGGCACTGTCGCAGGCGTGCTTCCCTGCCGTTCTCCCTTTCGATGCCGGACTCGTCCTCGAGGTCGCCGACGATCTGCCCGAGCAGGTCCTCGGTCGTGACCAGGCCGGCGACCCCGCCGTACTCGTCGACGACGATCGCGATCCGGTTGCGCTCGACCCGGAAGTCGCGCAGCAGCACGTTCAGGCGCTTCGATTCGGGGATGAACACTGCGGGGCGGATCAGCGCACGCAGTTCCGGGGGGTCGGGAGCGAAGAGCCGCAGGAGGTCCTTCGCGTGGAGGATGCCGATGACGTTGTCGCGCGCGCTCTCGATCACCGGGAAGTACGAGCGGGCGGTGGCGATCACGCGGGGCAGGAACTCGGAGCAGGGCTGGCCGACGTCGATCACGTCCATCTTGCCCAGCGGCACCATGATGTCGCGCGCGGCGAGTTCGGACACCTGGAGCACGCCCTCGATCATCGCCAGGGCGTCCGCGTCGAGGAGGTCGCGGTCGTGCGCCTCGCGCAGGAGGCCCAGCAGTTGTTCGCGGTCTTCGGGGGCGCGCAGCAGCAGCGCCGACAGGCGTTCGAGCAGGGAGCGTCTGGGCTCGCTGCTCGACGGAGGCTCGGACATCGATCTCTGGAGTGAGTTCCGGTCGAACGAGCATAACCGAACTCGAGTGCGCGGCCAAACCCCGCTCGGCGGGGCGTATCGGCCCTCCGGGGCGTCCCTGGGCAGCGTGCGTGCCCGGTGGCGTGGGCCAGGCTCAGCGCTCGGTGTAGGGGTCGGCGATCCGGAAGCGCCTGAGGATGGCAGTCTCGAGCGCCTCCATTGCCTCGGCCTCGACCTCGTCCTCGTGATCGAATCCCTGCGCGTGCAGCACCCCATGGACGACCAGGTGCGCGAGATGCTGGTCGAAGGGCTTGCCCTGGGCGCGTGCTTCGCTGCGCACCACCGGCAGGCAGATCACGATGTCCGCTTCGGCCGGCGTGGGCGCCTCGCGTCCGCCCTTGCGCCGGGCAGGCGCGCCGGGCTGCGACGGCGGGTCGTACACGAAGGTGAGCACGTTCGTTGCGTAGTCGCGCCCCCTGTGCTCCCGGTTCAGGGTGCGCGCCTCACGGGTGCCGACGAAGCGAAGGGTGATCCGGGCGTCGCGCTGCAGCGCGGCCAGCACCCAGCGGCGCAACCGTGGGCGGGTGACCGGGCAGGCGGCAGCACCGCTGCCGAGCTGGACCGCGAGCGACAGTTCAGGCCCTGGCCGCATCGCGCTCGTAGGCGTCGACGATGCGCGCGACCAGGGGATGGCGAACCACGTCGGAGCTGTCGAATTCGGTGAAGGCGATGCCGCGCACGCCGCGCAGGATCCGTCGGGCCTCGTCGAGGCCGGAGACCTGCCCCCGTGGCAGGTCGACCTGGGTGGTGTCGCCGGTGACCACTGCACGCGAGCCGAAGCCCATGCGGGTCAGGAACATCTTCATCTGCTCGGGCGTCGTGTTCTGGGCTTCGTCGAGGATGATGAACGCGTGGTTCAGCGTGCGCCCGCGCATGTAGGCGAGTGGCGCGATCTCGATCGACTGCTTTTCGAACATCCGGGCGGTGCGTTCGAAGCCCATCAGATCGTAGAGCGCGTCGTACAGCGGGCGCAGGTAGGGGTCGACCTTCTGCGCGAGATCGCCAGGCAGGAAACCCAGCCGCTCCCCGGCTTCGACTGCCGGACGGGTGAGGACGATGCGCTTGACCGCGTCGCGCTCGAGTGCGTCGACCGCGCAGGCGACGGCGAGATAGGTCTTGCCGGTGCCCGCCGGCCCGGTGCCGAAGGTGACATCGTGCGACAGGATGTTGCGCAGGTATTCGCGCTGCCGGGGCGTGCGGCCCTGCAGGTCGGAGCGGCGTGTGTGCAGCACCGGGGAGTCGGCCTCGCCGGGCGCGGACCGCGCCGCCGCGCCAGCCGACTTCAGCTCGACCAGGCCGAGCTGGATCTCGTCGAGCGAGAGGGGGTGATCGGCAGATGCCGCGAAGTGCCCGAGCGCGGCCGCCGCATTGCGCGCCGCGATCGGCGCACCCTCGACCGAGAACTTCGAGCCGCGCCGCGTGATCTGGACATCGTAGGCCTCCTCCAGTTGGCGCAGGTTCTGGTCGAGGGCGCCGCATAGGTTGGCCAGCCGCTCGTTGTCGGCGGGATCCGGGGTGAACTCGAGGGGACGGGGCATCGGGCGATCGGCACCTTTCGCCGACCGCGCAGGGTCAGCGTTTCTGGAGAACTCCAACGCCCGAGATTGTACGGCTCGACGATGCGGAATCGACGATCCCGTAACCCAGGCCCATTCGCGCCGCGTCAGGCCCGTAGAACCCTCCGTCGATCTGCACCTGGCAGCCCGCAGTCCCGCATCTGAAGCTGGAGTTTCCGGCGTTCGACTGCGTGGCCAGCGTGCCTGCGAAGGTCGTCGCGCTCTGCATCGTGAGCTGCGAGCCTGCAGGGTTGTCCGTTCCGCCCGAGGTGCTGAAGTCGAACTGCGCGCCGCCGATCTTCACGCTGCCTTCCAGGCCGACGCGCGTCGCAGTTCCGGAGGAGAACTGCACGGCCGCGCTCAGCTCCAGGCTGCCCGGCGCCATCGAGCCGTTGCTGACGGTCGGGCTGGTGGCGCCGATCAGGTCGTACCGGAAGCTGCCGCTGGTCGGCATGGTGACCGTCGGCACCCCCACGAGGTAGTGGATCGACTGGTTCTTGCTCAGCGTGACAGTGGACGGGATGCCGAGCAGACGGATCTGCGCGCTGCCGTCGGTCCACCTGCCCCAGCTCATGTATGGATCGCTGCCCGCGTCTGCGTGTATCGCGCTGCCCTTGGACAGGCATGCCAGGAGCGGGCAGGACCCGACGGAGGTCAGTCTCAACTGCCCGTCCAGTTCGACCTGCCCGCTGGCAGTGGTGAACTGCAGGGAATCGAAGAGCGGAATCTGCCGCAGATCGATGCGCAGGCGCGCGGCGGAGACGACTCCGGCGCTGAGAGGTGGCTCCACGGTGGGGTTGTCACCGCCCGAGCCGCCGGTGGAGCCGCCCGTCGAGCCGCCGTCCGAGCCGCCGGTGGAGCCGCCCGTCGAGCCGCCGTCCGAGCCGCCGGTGGAGCCGCCGGTGGAGCCGCCCGTCGAGCCGCCGTCCGAGCCGCCGGTGGAGCCGCCGGTGGAGCCGCCCGTCGAGCCGCCGTCCGAGCCGCCGTCCGTGCCTCCCGTGGAACCGCCGTCCGAGCCGCCGGTGGAGCCGCCACCCGAACCGCCGGTGGAGTTGCCGGCTGGCGCGCCCCTGCGGGGGCCCTTGGAAACGACCTTGTGACCACCTGTCGACGCGCCGGTCGACGCGCCGGTCGAACCACCGGTCGAACCACCGGTCGAACCACCGGTCGATCCACCGGTCGAGCCTCCGGTCGAGCCACCGGTCGAGCCGCCGGTCGAGCCACCGGTCGAGCCACCCGTTGAGCCGCCAGTCGAGCCGCCAGTCGAGCCGCCAGTCGAGCCGCCAGTCGAGCCACCAGTCGAGCCGCCAGTCGAGCCACC
>CAUJHG010000069.1 GCA_963204785.1 Pseudomonadota bacterium
CGAACGCCCTGTCTCATGAGGGCAAGTCACGGCGCCCTGGGGCGGATCCAGCCGTCAGCCCGCCAGCGCCCCGCCCTGCTGCGCACGCTCAACGAGCATCCGCGCCGGCTCGATCCCCATCGCCTTCAGCGCGTCGACCACCTTCTGCAGCCCGACGCTGTCGGCCCAGTGCATCGGGCCGCCGGTGAAGGCCGGCCAGTTGTAGCCCAGGATCAGGGCCACGTCGATGTCGCTGGCGCGCAGCGCGATGCCTTCCTCGAGCAGTTTCACGCCTTCGTTGACCACCGGGAACAGCAGGCGGCCGACGATCTCCTCGTCTGACAGGACGAGGCCGCGCTCGATGCCCTTGAACGCGGCGAACTCCTCGATCACCTTCGCGGCGACCGGGCTCGGCGAGGCCTTGCGCTTCTCGTCGTAGTCGTAGTAGCCGCCGTTCTTCTTCTGGCCAAGGCGGCCCAGCGCGACGAGATCGCCGTTGAGCGTGCGTTCGGTCGAGCCGCGGCCGATCACGTCCAGGCCGACCAGGTCGACCATCGCGAAGGGGCCCATCGCGAAGCCGTAGTCGAACAGCGCGCGGTCGATCTGCTGCGGGGTCGGGCCGCGCAGCACCAGGTCGTTGGCGGCCTGCGAGCGCCTGGACATCACGCGATTGGCGATGAAGCCGTGGCACACACCCGCCAGCACCGAGACCTTGCCGATGACCTTGCCCAGGTCCATCGCGGTGGCGATCACCTGCTTCGAGGTCTTCGCGCCGCGCACCACCTCGAGCAGGCGCATCACGTTGGCCGGCGAGAAGAAGTGCATGCCCACGACCCACTCGGGCCGCGAGGTGGCCGACGCGATCTCGTTCACGTCCAGGAACGAGGTGTTGGTCGCGAGGATCGCGCCCTGGCGGACGATCTTGTCGAGCTTGCCGAAGATCTCCTTCTTCAGCCCCATCTCCTCGAAGACCGCCTCGATCACCAGGTCGACCTCGGCGAGCGCGTCGAGCGAAAGCGCCGGGGTGATCAGCGCCATGCGGTCTTCCACCTGCTGCTGCGTCATCCGGCCCTTGGCGGCCGAGCCTTCGTAGTTGCGGCGGATCACCTTCAGGCCGCGGTCCAGCGCCTCCTGGGTGGTCTCGACCAGCGTGACCGGAATGCCCACGTTCAGGAAGTTCATCGTGATGCCGCCGCCCATCGTTCCGGCGCCGATGACGCCCACCTTGCGGATCGGCAGCTTCGGAGTGTCGGCAGACACGTCGGGGATCTTCGCCGCCTGGCGCTCGGCGAAGAAGTAGTAGCGCAGCGCGGCGCTCTGCGCACCGGTGACCAGCTCCATGAACAGCTCGCGTTCGCGCTTCATGCCTTCGTCGAAGGGAAGATCGACCGCCGCCTGCACCGCGCGCGTGATGTTGACCGGCGCCTTCAGGCCGCGGAAGGCCTTGGCGTTGCGCGCGAGGTAGCCGTCGAAGAATTCGGCCTTGCCGCGATAGGCCTCGACCTTGTCCTGGCGGTCGCGCACGCGCACCGGCGGCGTGCCGTCGGCCAGCAGCTTGCGGGCGAAGGCGATCGCGTCCTCGCGCAGCCGACCCTCGGTCGCGAGCGCATCGATCATGCCGAGCTCCAGCGCCTTCTTTGCGCCCACCGGCTTGCCGCCGGTCATGATGTCGAGCGCGGCCTCCGGGCCGACGATGCGCGGCAGCCGCTGCGTGCCGCCGGCGCCGGGCAGCAGTCCGAGGGCCACTTCGGGCAGACCCACCTTCGCCGAGGGCACTGCGATCCGGTAGTGGCAGACCAGCGCGACCTCGAAGCCTCCGCCCAGCGCGGTGCCGTGGATCGCAGCCACCACCGGCTTGGCCAGGTTCTCGACCAGGTCCATCACCTTGAACAGATCGGGTCCCTGCGGGGGTTTGCCGAACTCGGAGATGTCGGCGCCTGCGAAGAAGGTGCGCCCGCCGCAGGTGAGCACGATCGCCTTGACCGCCGGATCGTCGGCAAACCTGCGGAAGCCTTCGTCCAGCGCCACGCGGGTCTTGACGCCCAGCGCATTGACCGGGGGATTGTCGACGGTGATGACACCGATGCCATCGACCACCTCGTATGTGCCGACTTCGCTCATCGAATTCTCCAGGGAGTGGGTGAAAGGGAATGAAAAGAATGCTGCGCGGGGCTGCCGTCGGGGCGGCCCCGCGCTCCGGGGGCGATCGCGGTCACTGCGCTGCGTAGCGGCGCAGGTGCCAGTCGGAATCGCCCAGGCTCAGTCCGATCATGGTGAGACGCTTGAAGTAGTGGCCGACCTTCATCTCCTCGGTCACGCCCATCGCGCCGTGCAGCTGCACCGCCTCCTGGCCGATCAGCCGGGCGGTGCGGTCGATCTCGATCTTTGTCGCCGACAGCGCCTTGCGGCGGGCCGCGACGTCCTGTTCGGCGAGCATCAGGGCGCCGTAGAGCGCCATTGCGCGCGCCTCGTCGAGGGCGATGTGCATGTCGACCATGCGGTGCTGCAGGGCCTGGTTGCTGCCGATCGGGCGGCCGAACTGCTTGCGCGTCTTCAGATGATCGAGCGTGGCGTCGACCAGCACCTCCATTGCCCCCACCGCCTCGGCGGCAAGGGCGGCGATGCCGTGATCGAGCACCAGGTCCAGCGTGGCCCAGGCTTCGTCCTGCGCACCGAGCAGGGCCGACTCGGGGAGCCTGACCTGCTCCAGGTCCAGATCGGCTGCGCGCGTGCCGTCGTGCATCGCATGGGTCGTCGTGCGCACACCTGCGCAGTCGGCAGGCACCAGCAGGGCGCACAGGCCGTGGGTGTCTAGGGTGGCGCCGGCGCCGCGCGCGATCACGACGAAGGCATCGGCTCCGTTGCCGCCGAACACCCTGGACTTGTGCCCGCTGATCACCAGTTCCGCGCCCTCGCGCCGCACCCGTGTCTCGCAATGGCTGCGCTCGTGGCGCGCGCCGCGCTCCGCGTGCGCCAGCGCCAGCCTGGTCTGGCCGGCGATCATCGGCGCCAGCCACTGCGCCTTCTGCGCGCTGCTCCCGAGCCGCGCCAGCATGCCGCCGGCCAGCACCACGCTGGCCAGGTAGGGCTCGAGCAGCAGCCCCCGCCCGATGCCTTCCATCACCAGGCCCACTTCGATCGCGCCGCCGCCGATGCCGCCGTCGGCTTCGTCGAAGGGGATCCCGAGCCAGCCGAACTGCGCAAGGCTCTGCCAGCAGGCCTCGTCGTACCCGGGTTCACCGGTCAGCAGGCGACGGCGATGGGCGAAGTCGTATTCCTCGCGCACGAAGCGCTCGACGCTGTCGCGCAGCTGCAGTTGTTCGGCGGAATGCTGGAGGTTCATGGCGCGGCGAATGAAGGACGAGGGTGGACGCATGGGCCGCAACCCTTGCGGCGGGTCCGGCGCGAAGCGGGCCCATGGCGACGCCGGCCTGCGCCCGGGAGTCGTTCGGTCGGGATCACAGCCCGAGCACCTGCTTGGCGATGATGTTGCGCTGGATCTCGTTGCTGCCGCCGTAGATCGACATCGCACGGCGCCAGAAGTAGTTGGCGGGCGCGCCGGACAGGCTTGCCTGCATGTCGCCCAGGTCGCCGCGACCGGCCAGCAGCTCGGGGTGCAGCGCCATGCCCTCGGGGCCCGCGGCTTCGCAGATCAGCTCGGTGATGCGCTGCCCGATCTCGGTGCCGCGGATCTTCAGCGCCGAGGACAGCCCGGCGCCGGGCGAGCCGCCGCTGCCGATCGCCGAGAGCGCGCGCAGCGTGTTCACTTCGAGAGCCTTGAGCTGCGCCTCGACTGCGCTGACCTTCGCGCGAAACAGCGGATCCTCGAGCAGCGGGCGGCCTGCCTGCATCACCTGGCCGGCAATGCGGTGCAGCCGCCGCATCGCGAAGGTGGAAAAGCCGATGTTGGAGTTCTCGACCCTCTCGTGCTCGAGCAGGAACTTCGCGTAGCGCCAGCCCTGGCCTTCCTCGCCGACGAGGTTCGCCTTGGGCACCCTCACGTCGGTCAGGAACACCGAGTTGAAGGAGTGCGTGCCCTCGAGCATCGGAATCGGCTGCACCTCGATCCCGGGCGTGCGCATGTCGATCAGCAGGAAGGAGATTCCCTCTTGCGGGCGGCTGCCGCGCCGGGTGCGCACCAGGCAGAACATCCAGTCGGCGTAGTGCGCGTACGAGGTCCAGATCTTCTGCCCGTTGACCAGGTAGTGGTCGCCGGCGTCCTCGGCCCGCGTGGCGAGCGAGGCCAGGTCGGAACCCGAGGCGGGCTCGGAATAGCCCTGGCACCACCAGACCGTGGACGCCCGGATCGCCGGCAGGTGCCGGGCCTGCTGCGCCGGGCTGCCGAAGGTGAAGATCACCGGGCCCACCATCCGCGGCCCGAAGGGCTGGATCGTCGGGCAGTTCAGCTCGGCGCTGGTCTTCTCGAAGATGTAGCGCTGGACCGCGCTCCAGCCGGGGCCGCCGTGCTCCTTCGGCCAGGTGTAGGCGTGCCAGCCCCGGGCCGCGAGGATCTGCTGCCAGCGCATGTAGTCCTCGCGCCCGAGATGCAGGTCGTGCTCGACCCGTTCCCGGATGTCCGCGGGCAGCGCGTGCTCGATGAAGTCGTGGACTTCGTCGGCGAAGGCCTGCTCGGCGGGGGAAAAAGCGAGTTCCATGTTCATGCGCTGCGCTCGGAGGGTTGCGGCATGCGGCGGCCGTGGCCGGAAAGGGCGACACTACACACGACCGGGCGCTTCACGTCGGGGCCTTGTGCCGTCGATGGTAGCGCCGCTGCGGCCGAACCGGAACCGACGGCAGCGATCCGCATCCCGGTTTCGGCGGCAGTCGTCGCCGGGCCATGGCCGGGCCACAGCAGGGTGCGTCGCGCCTCGGGACCGGGCGCGCTGCCACTCAGGGCGCGCTCGCGTCCTCCTGGTCCGGCGCCTCGCGCAGCCTGACCTCGATCGTCAGGCGAAGCTCCTTGCGCATCGCATACGGCGGCGGGAGCCAGTCGGAGCCGGTCGCTGCGTAGCGCAGAATCAACGGTTTCGATGCGTCGCCGTTCCAGCCAGCAATCTGCCGCCTTGTGCTCTCGAACAGGCTGATGCGGGTTTCGAGGTCGAGGGGGCGTCGTGGATCCCGGAATGCAGTGAGTTGCTGCTTTGCGCTCAGGTAGCACTGACTGCTCGCCGACAGCAGCGCCCGGTTTCCGTTCGAGTGCCAGCGCGTGCGCAGGTCGTCCCCGTGCCAGATGGCTTCGACGAGTTCTCCTGGATAATCGCTGATGATCACGCCGCTCTGCTCTAGCCGGGTGTACAGGTCGATGTCCTCCCAGCCCCAGCCGCGCATCGCCTCGTCGAAGCCGCCGACCCGCTCGAAGTCGCGGCGCGCGCAGGCGATCGTGCCGTAGTGGTCCAGCCTGCGCCGGCCTGCGACCGGGCTGGTGCGATAGAAACGGCCCGGTCGGGCGTTGACGCGGAACCAGTCGATCCAGCCGGGCGACAGCTTCACGTCCGCGTCGACGAAGGCGATCCACTCGGAGGCGCAGCTCGCCGCGCCCAGGTTGCGGGCCCGCGACACGCAGAAGCCGGGGTCGTCGTCCACGCGCAGCGTGCGCACCCCCTGCACGTGACGCTCGGCCCAGGCGCCCGCGCCGTCCGGACAGCCGTAGTCGACGACCACCAGCTCGTCGGCGCCCTGGGCCGCCATCAGCGGCAGCGTTTCGCGCAGGTGCTGCAGGCGACCCTTGCAGGTCGTGACGATGGCGATGCTGTCCATGGGGCGGGCCGAGGGGAGCGAGGAAATGGATTGTCGCGCACCGCATCGATCAGCGGAAGGTCGTCCGCGGCGCTACCATGCCCGGCCGGCGCCGAATCTGGCGCACGGCGTCGCCCGCAACCGGGCGGCCACCGCTGGAGCCCTCCTTGAAGAACCCCAACGAAAGCCTTCGCCCGGCCGTCGCCATCCTGGTCGCCGCCTCCGTGATGCTCACCTTGAGCCTGGGCCTGCGCCAGAGCCTCGGGATCTTCATGCAGCCGATGACCCGCGACATCGCGATCACGGTCTCGGAGTTCACCTTCGCGGTGGCGGTCCAGAACATCGCCTGGGGGCTGGCGCAGCCGATCACCGGTGCGCTGGTGGTGCGCCTGGGCTTTCGCACGATCACGGTCGCCGGGGGCGTGCTCTACCTGGCGGGCCTTGCCGTCCTGGCAGGCGCGCAGGGAGCGCTGGGCGTGACCATCGGTGCGGGGCTGCTGATCGGCCTGTCGCTGGCCTGCACTGCCTCCTCGATCGCGAACGCGGTGGCCTCGCGCGCGGTGCCGGTGGCGTTGCGCAGCACGGTCCTGGGGCTGGTGTCGGCGGCCGGTTCGCTCGGCGCGATGCTTGCCGCGCCGATCGGGCAGTGGCTGCAGACCGGCTTCGGCTGGCGCGCCGGCGTGGTCGGCTTCCTGGTCATGGCCGCGGCGATGCTGCCGGCCGGGTGGATCGCGGGGCGCGTCGACCGCATCAGGCTGCCGGCGCCGGTGCCGGGGCAGGCCGACGAAGCCGATGCGCGCTCGATGGTCCGTGCCGCGCTGCGCTACCCGCCCTTCCTCGTGATGTCGGGAGCCTTCTTCGTGTGCGGGATGCAGCTGGTGTTCCTGACCACGCACCTGCCCTCCTACCTCGAGATCTGCGGAATGGACCCGATGCTCAGCGCGCAGGCGCTGGGGATGATCGGCGGCTTCAACGTGCTGGGCAGCCTGTTCTTCGGCTGGGCAGGCGGGCGCTGGTCCAAGCAGGCGCTTCTCGGCCTGCTCTACATCTCGCGCTCGCTGGTGCTGGCCTGGTTCTTCTCGTCGGCGCCCACGCCGCAGACCACGCTGCTGTTCGCCGGCCTGATGGGCTTCCTGTGGCTGGGCGTGTCGCCCCTGATCGCCGGCTCGGTGGCCGAGATGTTCGGGCTGCGCTGGCAGGCGATGATCCAGGGAATCGCCTTCATGAGCCACCAGGTGGGCAGCACGCTGGGCGCCTTCGGTGGCGGCCTGGTCTACGACGCCTTCGGCTCCTATGAGCTCGCCTGGCGCTTCGGTGTCGGGCTCGGCCTGGCCGCCGGGACGCTCCAGTTCCTGTTCGCCTACATGCGCCCACCGCCAGCGCTGGCGCGCTGATCCGTGTCCCTGCGGACTCGGGCAAACCCCCTCTTTCCAGCGTCGGGGCTTCCGATGGATATTCCCGCACGTCGCCGGGCGACGCGCGCGGTGCGCGTCGCCCGGGCGGCAGGCAACCGGACCACACGATGCGATTCACGCTCTTCCGATTCAGGCTTTTCCTCGCCCTCGCTGCACTGGTCGGCAGCGGCCTGGCAGCCGCCCAGGACTACCCCAGCAGGCCCGTGACCATGATCGTCCCGGCAGGACCGGGCGGAGCCACCGACATCATCGCGCGGGTGATGGCCGAGGAGTTCTCCAAGAGGCTGAAGCAGCCTTTCGTCGTCGAGAACAGGACCGGTGCCTCGGGAATGATCGGCACGCAGGCGGTCGCCCGGGCCGCACCCGACGGCTACACGCTGCTGCTCGCGTATTCCACGCCGATCTACTACACCCGGCACATGTTCGCGAAAGTCCCCTACGACGTGACCCGCGATCTCGCGGTGCTCTCCGAGGTCGCGACCACCAGCCTGGTCCTCTCGGTGCACAAGGACGTGCCGGCGAGGAACATGAAGGAGTTCATGGCCTGGGCGCAGCAGGGCAAGGGCAGGCTGAGCTACGGCTCCTACGGCACCGGCTCGGCCGGGCACCTGATGAGCGCCTACCTGAGCCAGTCGCGCGACCTGCAGATGACCCACGTGCCCTACAAGAGCGAAGGCCCGTACGTCCAGGACCTCAGCGCGGGCGTCGTGCCCTGGGGGATCGGCACCTTCGGTCCGATGATGGCGCACGTGAAGTCCGGGCGCATCCGACCGCTCGCCGTGATGGCCACCAAGCGCCTGCCCGAGCTGCCGGACGTGCCGACGATGGCCGAGGCCGGCTTCCCCGATCCCGAGTTCCACACGATCGCCTGGTTCACGCTGTCGGCGCCGGCCGGCACGCCCAGGCCGATCCTCGATCTGCTCGAGAAGAACGCGCGCGAGATCGCGCAGTCCACGCCCCTGAAGGCGCGCTTCCAGGTGTTCGGGATGGAGGGCGTCGGCGGATCCGCCGAGCAGTTCCGCCGCAACTTCGAGGCCACCAGCCCGATCATCGAGAAGCTGATCAAGGTCTCGGGCGCACGCACCGAGTGATCCCGTCCGAAGGCCGCGCCCCCACGGCCTTCGATCGATCCATGCCTGCGCAGCCGCTGGCCCGTCCCGGCCTGCGGACCGGACTCCCGAGAGGCGGCGCGCCCGGGTTCAGGCGCGCCCGTCCAGCGGCACCTCGTTCAGTTCGTAGCCCGCCTCCTCCGGGATGCGCAGCACTTTTCCGGATTCGGTCCTGTGCACCGTCGGCTGCACGGTGACCAGGCGCTCGGTGCGGGCCCGCGTGACGGCCTCCTCGACGCTCCTGCTGCGCGCCAGTTTCAGCAGGTTGTTCAGCGTCGGGAAGATGATCGTGCGCCGGCCCGCCCTTGCCTCGGCAATCGCGTCCGCGGGGCGCACCCAGACCGAGTCCACCGATTCGTGACCATCGTGCGCGGCGACCTGGTCGTCGGGCGCGGGCACCAGGTAGAACCAGGTGTCGAAGCGCTTGGGCATGAATTCCGGCGTGATCCAGTGCGCGAAGGGCACGAGCAGGTCGGTGGCGAACTCGAGCATGTTCTGCTCGGCCAGTTCGCGGATGCTGTAGCGCCCGCCGACCAGGTCGGCGCGATGGCTGGCTTCCAGCGGACGCACGCGCGACTCGGGCAGCAGCGTGCTGCGCCCCTTCTCGCGGGCCACCAGCACGCCGCACTCCTCGAAGGTCTCGCGTACCGCGGAGACCCGCAGCGCGAGCTCGTCGTCGGCCAGGCTGGCGCTTCCGGCGCAGTGCGCGCGCAGCGCCGGGTCGCGGTCGCCGGCGTCGGTCTTGCCACCGGGGAAGACGAGGGCGCCGGTGGCGAAGTCGATCTGGTGATGCCGCTGCACCATGAACACCTCGAGCGCCCCGCGGTCGTCGCGCAGCAGCATGATCGTGGCGGACAGCGCCGGCGTGGGGGCGGCTTTCGGGGGCGACGGCGGGCTTGCGTTTTCCATCTCGGTTTCCGTTTCGATTGGGCGAGTGTCCAGCGTACAGTCTGCATCAGGTGGGCGGCCGCGCGCCATCCCGCGGCCTGGGCGCTCGTCTCGCTATCGTTCCCGGGCCCGGGAACCGCGCGCATGCGATGATCCCCGGCATCGCCACCAAGCCTCCCGGGATGCTCGCCGGACCACGCCGTGCCAGCCGAATCTGCATTCACTCCGAGAGACCTGCCCTCGGTCGACGCGCTGCTTCGGGTCGCAGGCGTGCCGGCGCTGATCGCCGAGCACGGCCACCGACTGGTCGTCGACGAGGCGCGCGCGCTGCTCGGTGAACTGCGCGCCGACCTGCGCGCCCGCGCATCGGATCCCGAAGCACGGGCGCCGGCTCCCGAGGGCCTGGCCTCGGCGCTGGGCGCGCGGATCGAGGCGCGCCTGCGTCCGAAGATGAGGGCGGTGGTCAACCTGACCGGCACCGTGCTGCACACCAACCTCGGGCGCGCACTGCTGGCCGACTCCGCGGTGCAGCGCGTGGTCGAACTGATGGCCAGCCCGAACAATCTCGAGTACGACCTCGACACCGGCAGACGCGGCGATCGCGACGCGATCGTCGAGGCCCTGCTGTGCGAGCTGACCGGCGCCCAGGCGGCCACCGTGGTGAACAACAACGCCGCTGCGGTGCTGCTGACCATCGCGGCGCTGGCCGGCGGGCGCGAGGCGATCGTCTCGCGCGGCGAGCTGGTCGAGATCGGCGGCGCCTTCCGGATGCCCGAAGTGATGGCAGCGGCCGGCGCCACGCTGGTCGAGGTGGGCACCACCAACCGCACGCACCCGCAGGACTACGAGCGGGCGATCGGCCCTCGAACTGCGCTGCTGATGAAGGTGCACACCAGCAACTACGCGATCCAGGGTTTCACCGCCTCGGTGGACGAGGCCGTGCTGGCGCGGATCGCGCATCAGCGGGGACTGCCGCTGGCAAGCGATCTGGGCGCCGGATCGCTGGTCGACCTGGGCGCCTACGGGCTCCCCAGGGAGCCCACGCCGCGCGAGAAGCTCGAAGCGGGCTGCGACCTGGTCAGCTTCAGCGGCGACAAGCTGCTCGGCGGCCCGCAGGCCGGCCTGATCGTGGGCAGCCGCGAGGCGCTCGAGCGCATCCGTCGCCTGCCGATGAAGCGCGCGCTGCGCGTGAGCAAGCTGCCGCTGGCGGCGCTCGAGGCGACGCTGATGCTCTACCTGCGGCCGGAGCGACTGGCGCGCGAGCTGCCTACGCTGCGGCTGCTGACCCGCCCGGTGGAGGCGATCCGCGCGCTCGCGCACACGATGCAGCCCGCGCTGGCCGAGGCGCTCGCCCCGCGCTTCACGGTGGAGACGCTCGAACTGCACGGGCAGATCGGCTCGGGGTCGCTGCCGGTCGAGGTGCTGCCTTCGGCGGGCCTTGCGATCGCGCCAGCGGAGCGAAAGGGCGCCGGCCGCGCGCTCGACGCGCTCGCGACCGCGCTGCGCGCGCTGCCCCGGCCGGTGATCGGACGCATCGCCGACGACCGGCTGCTGCTCGACCTGCGCTGCCTGGAGGATCCCGGGCCGGTGCTGTCGCAGCTCGCGGCCCTGCGCGAGCTGGTGCACGGCGCCTGAGCGTCCGGATCGCGGCGTCCTTGCGCGACACGGGCCGGCGCGGCAGGAAAGCGGTCCCCGATGCGCCCGGACATGGCGGCCGCATTGCTATGCTTCGCAGGGTCTCGCGCAAGCGTGCACCCGAGGTCTCGACGCGGAGGGGAAACGATCCTGGTGGGTCGGCCGGGCTTCAAACCCGGTGGGCGGCGCTCAGCGTCGCCGGGTGGGTTCGACTCCCATTCCCCTCCGCCACCGGCGAGGCCGGACCGTTTTCGGCGGCCTGCTTCTCCGTGCGGCCCTGAAGCTCACGATAATCAGGCTCCGCCCTTCGCCTGCCACGCCCAGACTCCGATGTCCGAATCCCCGCCTCCCCAGCTCGTCGAAACCCAGCGCGGCACCGTCAACGCCTGGCAGTGCGACTACAACCACCACCTGAACGTCCAGTTCTACTGCCGCGAGTTCGATCACGCCGCCCGCTTCCTGGCGCTGGCCTGCGGCGGCGATCCGGCCGGCCCGCTGCCGGCCACGCGGCACCTGCGCTTCCACGCCGAGTTGCTGGCGGGCGACATCTACAAGATCGATTCCGCCCGCCTGGTCGACGGCCCGCATGCCGGCGCGCTGGTGCACTGGATGAGCCACGCAGGCACCGGCCGCCTGGTGGCCACCGCGCTGGACGGCGGCGCGCCGCGCTTCGACTGCCCCGAGATCCCGGAGGCGGCGGTCGCTTCGGCGCTGCCGCGCAGCGTCGAGGCCGACGAGCCGGCGCTGCCGATCGAATCGATGGGCGCCGACGGATGGCAGCCCACCAACCGCTGCTGGGTGACGATGGACCGCTGCACCGCCGCCGGCGAACTCACCGAGCAGCACCTCACCGCAATGCTCGGCGATTCCGCCGGGCACGTCTGGGAGCGCGCCGGCGTGGGCGTGGTGATGGTGCGCGAGAGGGGCCTGGGCCGGATCGCGGTCGAGGCCAAGCTCAGCCACTTCGCACCGGCGCGCGTCGGCGACGCGCTGATGCTGCACTCGCGGGTGGGGCCTGCGCAGGGCAGGAGCATCCGGTTGCAGCACCATCTGCACCGGGTGAGCGACGGCGCGGCGATCGCCAGGGCAGACGTCACCGCCCTGCTGATCGACATGCAGACCCGCAAGACCGTCGCCCTCGCGGACGTGCTCGCCGGGCGTTGAAGAGAGCCTGGCGCGCCCGCGGGCGCGCCAGGCCAGGGCAGGCTCACTTGCGCAGCAGCGGGCAGACGCTCTTGGATGCCGGAATGAAGGCCTCGGCCGCAGGGATCGTCGCCCTCAGGTGGTAGTAGTCCCAGGGGTACTTGCTCTCCTCGGGCTTCTTCACCTGGAACAGGTAGACGTCGCGCAGCACCCTGCCGTCCTCGCGCAGCTTGCCGTTCTTCGTCATGAAGTCGTTGATCGGCAGCTCGCGCATCTTGGCCATCACCGGCGCGGTCTCGTCGGTGCCCGCGGCCTGGACGGCCTTCAGGTAGTGGGTGATCGCGGAGTAGATCCCCGCCTGCGCCATGTTGGGCATGCGTTTGTGCTGTTCGAAGAAGCGCCGGCTCCACTTGCGCGTCTGCTCGTTCATGTCCCAGTAGAAGGCCTCGGTGAGCAGCAGATCCTTGGTCACGCCCAGGCCCAGCGAGTGGATGTCGTTGATGAACACCAGCAGCGCGGCGAGGCTCTGCTTCGGGGTGATGCCGAACTCGTTGGCGGCCTTGACCGAGTTGACGAAATCCGCCCCGCCGTTGGCCAGTGCGATCACCTTCGCGCCGGAGCTCTGCGCCTGCAGCAGGTAGGAGGAGAAGTCGGTGGTGCTCAGCGGATGACGCACTGCGCCGACCACCTTCGCGCCCAGTTCCTGCACCACTGCGGTGGCGTCCTTCTGCATGTTGGTGCCGAAGGCGTAGTCGGCGGTCAGGAAGAACCAGGTGTCGCCGCCGTTCTTGACCACGCCGCGCGCGGTGCCGGCGGCCAGCGCGTAGGTGTCGTAGGTCCAGTGCGCGGTCACCGGCGTGCAGTCCTCGTTGGTCAGGCGGCTGGAAGCAGGGCTCGGGAACAGGGCGATCTTGTTCTTCTGCTTCGCGATCTGCGCCGCCGCGAGCGCCGGGGCGGTTGCGGCGACGTCGGCCAGCATGTCCACCTGCTGGGTGTCGAACCACTCGCGCGCCTTCGCCGCCGTGATGTCGGCCTTGTTCTGATGGTCGGCGACGACCAGTTCGATCGGCGCGCCGAGCACCTTGCCGCCGAAGTCGCCGATAGCCATCTTCGCCGCGATCACTGCGCCGGGGCCGACGATGTCCGCGTACACGCCCGACATGTCGAGGATCATCCCGATCTTGACCACGCCGTCCGAGATCTTCGAGGGCGTCTGGGCGCCGGCCGGCGGCGTGGCCGCGACCAGTGCGAGGGTGGATGCCAGGCTCAGGCTGGCCAGTCTGCTCTTCTTCACGCTGTTGTCTCCCTTCTCCTGTTTGGCTGCGGCGCGCGGCAGTGGCTGGCGCGCCGAGCGCGCGAGGCGTTCGCGCAGCGCGCGATGATGAGCCGGGCAGGGCGGGTGGGCAAGGACGGGAAACCCCGGGGAGTCGGGCACGCGGACGCATCGCAGGCCGGTGTCGCCGGGCAATCGGTGCGCAAACGGACCGTTCGCGCCCTCGCGCGCCTTGTCGCGGCACCCGCCGGTGTAGCCTTCCAGTTCCCCTCGACCAGACCACTTCCGGAGTTCGTCCGTGCCGCTGCCCGATTCCATCGCTTCCCGCCTCAGGCTGCCGCTGATCGCCGCGCCGATGCTGCGCATCTCCGGGGTCGACCTCGCTGCCGCCGCCTGCATCAACGGAGTCGTCGGCTCGTTTCCGACCGTCAACGCGCGCGAGCCCGAACAGCTCGACGCCTGGCTCACCGAGATCGCCGAGCGCTGCGCGCGCGCCGAGCGGCCGACCGCGCCGGTGTGTCCCAACGTGCTGATGCGCACCGATCCGGACAAGCTCGACGCCGACGTCGACGTGCTGGTCAGGCACAAGGTCGAGATGGTGCTCGCCAGCGTCGGCTCGCCGGAGAAGTACGTGCAGCGACTGCATGACGCGGGCTGCTTCGTGCTGGCCGATGTCGCATCGATGCGGCATGCCGAGCGTGCGCTGGAGTCGGGCGTGGACGGGCTCGTGCTGCTCAGCGCAGGTGCGGGCGGGCAGACCGGCTGGGCCAATGGCATGTCCTTCGTGCGCGCGGTGCGCAGGATCTACGACGGTCCGCTGGTGCTCGCCGGAGGCATCTCCGATGGCCACGCGCTGTTGGCGGCACGGCTGCTCGGCTGCGAGCTCGGATTGATGGGCACGCGCTTCATCGCCACGCAGGAGGCGCTGGCCGATCCCGCCTACAAGACGATGCTGATCGACAGCAGCATCGACGACATCCTCCTCACGCGCGGCATCAGCGGCATCGACGCCAACTTCCTGCGACCGTCGATCGTCGCCTGCGGCCTCGATCCCGAAGTCGTGTCGCAGCCGGTGTCGAAGGAGAAGTCGCGCGAGCTCTTCAGCGCGTATGCGGGCCAGATGCGCGGCCCGAAGCGCTGGGTCGACCTGTGGAGCGCCGGGCACACGGTGTCGGCAGTGGGGCGCGTCTGCAGCGTCGCCGAACTGGTCGACGAGCTCGAAGACGAGTACCGCGCAGCAAAGGCCGCAGGCAGGGCGCTGCTCGCCGAGTGAGGCGGGCCGGGCCTCGCGCGCCGGCTTTGGCACTGCGTCATTGCAAGCACCAGGGCCGGCGACGGCCCCATCAGGAGATCCACGATGTCCGCTGTCCTGTTCGAAACCGATGGCCCGGTCTGCGTCGTCACGATCAACCAGCCGCACAAGCGCAATGCGGTCGACGGCATCACCGCGGCGGCGCTGCGCGACGCGTTCCAGCGCTTCGAGGCCGACGACACTCTGCGCGTGTCGATCCTGACCGGCGCCGACGGCTGCTTCTGCGCGGGCGCCGACCTCTCCGCGGTGGGCGACCCGCTGCGCCGGCACGAGCTCGACCCCGAGGGCGGCGGCACCGGGCCGATGGGGCCGAGCCGGATGGCCTTGTCCAAGCCGCTGATCGCGGCCGTCGAAGGCTACGCGGTTGCCGGAGGGCTCGAACTGGCCCTGCTGGCCGACATGCGCGTGGCCTCCGAGACCGCGACTTTCGGGGTGTACTGCCGGCGCTGGGGCGTGCCGCTGATCGACGGCGGAACGGTGCGGCTGCCGCGCATCGTCGGGATGGGCCGTGCGCTCGACATGATCCTGACCGGCAGGCCGGTCGATGCGCGCGAGGCGCTGCAGATGGGGCTGGCCAACCGGGTCGTCCCCCTGGGGCAGGCGCTGGCCGAGGCGAAGGCGATCGCGCACGCGCTGGCCGCATTCCCGCAGCAGTGCATGCTCGCCGACCGGGCCTCCGCGTACGCTCAGTGGGATCTGCCGCTGGCCGAGGCGCTGCGCCAGGAGGGCCGCCTGGGGGCGCCGATGGTGGCCGCCGAGGGCGCGGCCGGGGCGAAGCGCTTCGTCGCCGGCGCCGGCCGCCACGGCAGCTTCGATTCCTGAGCGCCGGGGGCATCCGGAAGATCGACCCAGGCCGTCGCGTGCCGGACAGCGCGGTCGACGAACAGACGCCGCGAGGCGCCGTCCACGGCGCAGCTATGCGCCCTCCACGACGCCGCGCGCCAGCAGCGCGTCGATCTCGCCGTCGTCGTAGCCGTGCTCGCGCAGCACCTCGCGCGTGTGCTGGCCGCAGGCCGGCGCGGTCGAACGCGGCGCGCCGCTCTCGGCGGGCGCACTGCCGGGAAGGTTCGGCACCGGCACCGCCTGCGCCACGCCGGGCTGCGCGAGCCAGGCGATCGCACCGGTCGCCGCCACCTGCGGCTCCTGCAGGAATTCCGCGTAGCTGTTCACCCGCTCGTGCAGGATCCTCGCGCGGGTCAGGCGGCTCGACCACTCGGCGAAATCGCGCGTCGCCAGGAGCGGGCGCAGCGCATCGTCGAGCGCGCCCAGGTTCTCGTGACGCAGCTTCGGGCTGGCGAAGCGGGGGTCCTCGGCAAGCTCGGGGCGCTCGATCGCCTCGCACAGCGCGCGCCACTCGTGGTCGTGGATCGTCGTGAGCGTCATCCAGCCGTCGCTCGTGCGGTAGGCGCCGTAGGGAACGCCCCCGGGGCGCACCGTCCCGCCCTCCAGGGTCGCGGCCATCATCCGGATCGCCTGCAGGTTGGCGGCGCCCTGCAGCAGGCTGACCTCGATGTAGCGTCCGCGCGCCTGGCCGCGCCGTGCGTACAGCGCCGCCGACAGCGCCTGGTGGGCATACAGCGCGGTGGCCATGTCGACCGGGATCACCGGGACGCGGTGCGGAATCCCGTCCTCGCCCCGGTTCTCGGCGGTGAGCCCCGTGAACGCCTGGAGCACCGGGTCCATCGCCGGCCGCTCGGCCAGCGGGCCGGTCTGCCCGAAGCCCGAGATCGACAGGTAGATCAGGCCCGGCTCGCGGGCGGACACGGCCGCGTAGTCGAAGCCCAGCCGGCCGATCACGCCCGGGCGGAACCCTTCGAGGAATACGTCCGCGCCGCGCAGCAGGCGCCACAGCACCTGCCTGCCCTGCTCGACCTTCAGGTCGATCGCCACGCTGCGCTTGCCGAGGTTGCCGATGATCGAGAACGCGGTGTGGTCGCCGTAGCGCGCGCCCAGCACGCGACTCCAGTCGCCCGCTCCGGTGCTCTCCACCTTGATCACCTGCGCGCCGTGCTGCGCCAGCAGCATCGCGCAGTACGGGCCGGCAATGCCCTGGCTCAGGTCGACGACCTTCAGCCCGGCGAAGGGCGCGTCGTAGCTCATCGTGCAGTTCTCCCTCGGCGAGTGGCCAGGATGCGCGCGGGTGCGAGAGCGATCCACGCCGACGCTTGCCGGCGAGGCGCCTTCCGGTCGCTTCAGGGCAAGCGGATGCAGAATACCGTGATCGCGATACGGAGGTGGACATGGTCGAACCGATCTCCCCTTATGGCCCGCTGCGGCTGGCCATCACCATGGACGACCTCTTCCTCTGGCCCGACATGCCCGTGGCGCCGGGCTACACGCATCTGGGGATCACGCAGGCGATGACGCGGGCGATGCGCCAGCACGGCGTCGCCGGCGCGTACGCGTTCTCGGCCACCACGCCGG
This sequence comes from Pseudomonadota bacterium, assembly GCA_963204785.1. Lineage (GTDB taxonomy): Bacteria > Pseudomonadota > Gammaproteobacteria > Burkholderiales > Burkholderiaceae_E > Quisquiliibacterium. The sequence goes on from CAUJHG010000069.1 coordinate 16,915, forward strand.
CAGAGCGCCAGCCGGACCTGTACCGGGTCTTCGACCACTGGGTGGAGAGCGGGCACCACATCGCCAACCACACCCATCACCATGCGAACCTGAACTGGGTGACCGTGCCGGCCTACGTGGCCGACATCGAGCGCACCGAGTCGCTGATCGAACCGTGGTCGCGGCACGCGCCCACGCGCTATTTCCGTTACTGCATGGACAACTGGGGCAACACCGCCGAGAAGCACGCGGGGGTGCAGGCCTGGCTGCAGCGCAACGGCTTCGAGGCGGCGCCGATCAGCGTCTGGTTCTACGACACCGAGTTCCTGGCGCCGCACTGGCGCGCGCTCGCGACGGGCGACACCGCGAGCGTCGCACGGCTGCGGCGCGCCTTCGTCGACACCGCCGAGAAGCAGCTGCGCGTGCAGGCGGCGGCCGCGCGCGCGATGTTCGGGCGCGATCCGGCGCACATCTGGCTGATCCACGGCACGCCGCTGGCGGCCGACTGCCTCGATGCGATCCTCGAACGCTTCCAGGCGGCAGGCGTGGTCTTCGTCCCTCTCGAGGAGGCGATGGCCGACCCGATGAATCACGAAGCCGTCCCGATCGTCACGCCCCGTTTCCTGAACCAGGTCCAGAAGTGGGCCGAGGTCAGGGGCGTGCCGATCGAGGACTGTCCGCCGGCGATCCTGCATGAGATCGACCGCATCGCGCCGATGACGGGCCACTCCACCCCGGAGGTGATGGGTCGGGTGTTCCGCGCCATCGCCGACAGCGTCGGCGGCGACTACTTCCCCAAGATGTACTGATGGCGATGGCCGACAGGATCGGCGCCGTGAGCCCGGCGAGCCCGACGCTGTCCGTTCCGGAAGCGCGTGCGCAAGGCCTCCTGCGCGCCCGCGATGGCCTATCGTTGCGCGCATTGCCTTCCGACCCCACACGACCGCGATGATCACCCTCTACCACTGCACCAGCGCCCGCTCCTTCCGCCCCCTGTGGACGATCGAGGAGATGGGCCTGCCCTGCGAGCTGAAGATGCTGCCCTTTCCGCCGCGCGCGCTGGCGAAGGACTACCTGGGAATCAACCCGCTGGGCACCATCCCGTTCATGATCGACGGCGACACCCGGATGAGCGAGTCCGCAGCGATCTGCCAGTACCTGGCCGAGCGTCACGGTCCGAGCCCGCTCGCGGTGACGAAGGAGGAGGCGGACTTCGGCGCCTACCTGAACTTCCTGCACTTCGGCGAGGCGACGCTGACCGTGCCGCAGACGATCGTGCTGCGCTACACGCACCTGGAGCCGCCGGAGCGCCGCCTGCCTCAGGCGGTCGACGACTACCGGATCGTCTTCCACGGCCGGCTGAAGAAGCTCGAGCCGCTGCTCGAGCGCCAGGAATTCCTGTGCGCAGGGCGCTTCACGGTGGCCGACGTATCGGTCGGCTATGCGCTGCTGCTGGCCGAGCGCCTGCGGCTCGACGACGGCTTCACGCCTGCGGTGCGCGCCTACTGGGAACGGCTGCGGGGCCGCGAGGGGTTCCGGCGCGCGATGCAGCGCCAGGAGCGCGCCGCCGCCGAGCAGGGGGTGACGCCGACGCCGCATCGGCGCGACTGAAGCAGGCCCGGTGCTGCCTTGCCGAACGGGGAGCTGCCCTTTCGCTTGCGGACCGGGACAGCGCCGATCGGCGCTGGCAGCCGGGAGACGACGGACAAACCGATAACCGATTGACAAGGAAAAGGGGACACGCATGCTCATCGACATCGACTTCAGCGGCCGCCACGTGATGGTCTTCGGCGGCACCACCGGGATCAACCTCGGGATCGCCGACTGCTTCGCGCAGCGGCGCGGCCGCGTCACCGTGGTCAGCCGCAAGCAGGAGAACGTGGACGCTGCGGTCGCGCAACTGCAGCGACACGGCGGCGAAGTGCTCGGCGTGGTGGCCGACGTGCGCGACCCGCAGGCCACGAAGGCGGCGGTCGACGCCTCGGTGGCCCGGTTCGGGCCGATCGACGTCCTGATCTCGGGCGCGGCGGGCAATTTCCTGGCCGAAGCGAAGGACCTGTCGCCCAACGGCTTCGGGGTGGTCGTCGACATCGACCTGAAGGGCACTTTCCACGTGATGCACAGCGCCTACCCGCACCTGAGCCGGCCCGGCGCCTCGGTGATCAACATCACCGCGCCGCAGGGCCAGCGGCCGATGCCGCGCCAGGTGCACGCCTGCGCGGCCAAGGCGGGGATCGACCAGGTCACGCGCGTGCTCGCGCAGGAGTGGGGCCCGGAGGGCATCCGGGTCAATGCGATCTCGCCCGGGCCGATCGGTGACACCGAAGGGGTGCGGCGGCTGGTCGCCAGCAACCCGCAGGCGAAGGAGCGCGCGCAGGCGCGCATCCCGCTGCGCCGCTTCGGCGAACTCGACGACATCGGCAACCTGGCGATGTTCCTGTCCTCGCCCTTCGCCGGCTACCTGAGCGGGGCGATCGTTCCCTGCGACGGCGGCGGCAGCGTCGAGGCGGATCGCCACCGGCCCGAATAGGAAAAGCCGGAACCGGCAGGGCGGCGCCGGGTCGCCGGCGCGCTCAGGCCGGCGTGTCCTGTTCCTGCGCCTGGGCCACCGCTCCGGGCACGCCCTGGTACCAGCGGATGCCCTTGTCGTCCAGCCACTCCCGGACCTCGCCGCGCTGCACCAGGTAGTTCAGGTGGGCGAGGCTCTCGCCGGTGGCCAGGCCCAGCAGGTGGCGGTCGTCGATCGGCCGGGCAAACAGCGCGCCGAACACGTCGATCACGCGCCTGGGTTCGCGCAGCGTGCGCTGCAGGCGGGCGAGCGAGGTCTCGTGCCCGCGCACCAGATGGGCCAGCCGTGCGTGCATCCCGTGGAAGGGCTCGTTGTGGGCCGGCAGCACCAGCACGTCGTCGGGGACGGTGCGCGCAATCCGTTCCAGCGATGTCAGCCAGCCGTGCAGCGGGTTCGCGTCCGGCTCGGTGGGGAAGACCGACACGTTCGACGAGATCTTCGGCAGCACCTGGTCGCCGGAGATCAGCAGCTTCAGTTCCGGACACCAGAAGCAGGCGTGCTCGGGCGAGTGCCCGGTGCCCACCACCACCTGCCAGTCGTGATCCCCGATGCGGATGCGCTCGCCGTCACGGATGCGGCGGTAGCTCTCCGGGAGTGCGTAGGTGGTCTTGCCGAAGTTGCCGAAGCGCGCCCGGTAGTGCTCGATGGCGTCTTCGTCCCAGCCGGCCTCCTGGTAGAAGCGGATCCCGTCCGGGGGCGCTTCGCGGCCGGTGTCGCCGACCAGCACCCGGCAGTTCAGGTACTCGAGCCGGGTCATCCAGAGCCGCACGTCGAAACGCCGGGTGAGCCAGCCGGACATGCCGACGTGATCCGGATGCATGTGCGTGACGAAGACGCGGGTGACGCCGTCGGCCAGCGCGCCGCCCGGGGCGACCAGGCTGCGCCAGGCCTCGGAGGTCTGCTCGGAGCGCACCCCGGTGTCGAAGACCGCCCAGCCCTTGCCGTCGCGCACCGCCCAGACGTTGATGTGGGTCAGCGAGAAGGGCAGCGGCATGCGCAGCCAGAGCACGCCGGGGGCGATCTCGCGGGCCTCGCCGGGCGCTGGCGGTTCGCCGCACGGATATTGCAGCACCGGCTTGCCCGGGCGGGATTCCTTGTCGTTCATCGTGTCCTCGGGGGTGTTCGCTTCGCCCGCGGACGCGGCCCGATATCCTCCGGGCGCATCCGCTCGTCCGCGCGTCTGCGTTGTTCCTTGTCTGCGTATTTGAACAGAGAGCGGCGCGTCCCGCAGCCCGCAGATGGCGCCGGCCCGAGACTCAGGGCCAGCCGGCCAGCAGTGCGCGCAGCGCGGCGACGAAGGCCAGCGGCTGGTCGATCATCACGTGGTGGTCGGCATCCGGGATCTCCACCAGCGGCGAGCCGGCCGGCACGAGGCTTGCCATGTAGTCGCGGATCGCCGGTGTCAGCAGGCTGGAGCGTTCGCCCCAGACCAGCGCGACCGGACACTTCGCGCCGGCCAGGTCCGCCGAGGGGTTGCCCATCCGGTAGTCGCGCCAGAGATGCGGATCGAAGCACCAGGCCCAGTGCTCCTCGCGCTCCGGCGTGGCCGCGTGCTGCCTGAGCGAGTGGCGCGCGATGTGATCGGCGATGTAGAGGTGCTCGCAGGGCTGCACCGGCATGAAGCGGAAGCGCATCAGCGCTTCCTCGAGGCTCGCGTAGGTGCGCGGCGCCCTGGGCTCGGCGCGCTGGCGCGCGGCGTCGCGGGGCTTGCGCTGTTCCGGCGTACGCAGCGGTGAGTCGAGCACCACTGCGGCGCGCAGTCGCTCGCCGGCGCGCGCGGCGCAGGCCATCGTCGGGAAGCCGCCGAACGAGTGCCCGAGGAAGACCGGCGGCACCGGGGCGTCGAACAGGCCTTCGGCCTGTGCCACTGCGAAGGCCTCCTGGACGTACAGGTCGAGCGAGTAGGAGCTGCGCCAGTCGGAGCCGCCCATTCCGGACCACGAGAAGGCCGTGACCCGGTGGGTGCTGGCGAGGAAGGGCGCGATGTAGCTCCACCAGCGCGCGTGCGCGCCGTTGCCGTGCATCAGCAGCAGGCCAGGCCGGCCGCGCTCGCCCCAGGCGAGGGTCTCGACGCGGGCGCCGGCCACTTCGTGCATGCGGGTTTCGTGGGGAACGCCGAGGGCTTCGGCGAACCACCTCGGCGCGGGCGGCGCCACGCCGTTCAGGCCGGCCAGCAGGCCGCCTCCGTGGGTCTGGCTCATGGGATGGTGCAGGCGACAGCGGATGCCGCCGAGGTCGGTCAGGGCGCCGATCTTACGACGGGTCGCGCAAGCCCGGCAGGAGCCGCGTGTCGGTTCCCGCCAAGCGCCCTGCAGGCCTCTGGGATTAGACTTCCGGCCATTCGAAGCGAAGGGAGTGGTCGATGCTGATCGGAGTGCCGAGGGAAACGAAGGTCCACGAATACCGGGTGGGGATGACCCCCACCTCGGTGCGCGAAGCGGTCGCGCACGGTCACGCGGTGCTGGTCGAGAGCAACGCGGGGCGGGGAATCGGCGCCTCCGACGACGATTACCAGCGCGCCGGCGCCCAGGTGGTCGACAGCGCCGAGGAGGTCTTCGCACGGGCCGAGATGCTCGTGAAGGTCAAGGAGCCGCAGCCTGCCGAGCGCGCGATGCTGCGCGAGGGGCAGGTGCTCTTCACTTACCTGCACCTGGCGCCGGACCCGGAGCAGTGCAGCGACCTGCTGGCCAGCGGCGCGGTGTGCATCGCCTACGAGACCGTCACCCAGCCGGGTGGCGGCCTGCCGCTGCTGGCGCCGATGTCCGAGGTCGCGGGGCGGATGTCGGTGCACGTCGGCGCCACCTGCCTGGAGCGCGAGCGTGGCGGGATGGGCATCCTGCTGGGCGGCGTCCCCGGGGTGGCGCCGGCACGCGTGGCGATCTTCGGCGCGGGCAGTGTCGGCACCCATGCGGCGCAGATGGCGGTGGGCGCCGGCGCGCAGGTGGTCGTCCTCGACAGTTCGCTCGAGGCGCTGCGCCGCATCGATGCGCGCTTCGGCGGCCGGATGGTCACCCGGCACGCGAGCCGCGACGCGATCGAACGCGAGGCGATGGCTGCCGATCTGCTGATCGGCGCGGTGCTGGTGCCGGGCGGCGCTGCGCCCAGGCTGATCACCCGCGAACTGCTGGCCCGGATGAAGCCCGGCTCGGTGATCGTCGACGTCGCGATCGACCAGGGGGGCTTCTGCGAGACCTCGCGGCCGACCACGCACGCCCAGCCAACCTACGTGGAGCAGGGCGTGGTCCACTACTGCGTATCGAACATGCCGGGCGGGGTTCCGCGCACCTCGGCCTTCGCGCTGAACAACGCGACGCTGCCTTTCGTGCTCGCGCTGGCCGACAAGGGCTGGCGCAAGGCGCTGCACGAGGACCCGCACCTGCGCGCAGGGCTCAACGTGGCTGCCGGTCAGGTCACCAACGCGGCGGTGGCGCAGGCGCTCGACCTGCCGTTCGTCGACCCTCTGACGCTGCTGCAGGGCGCGGGGGCCTCATGAGCACGGTCGACGGCAGCGGCGCCGGCGCAGCGGGCGATGCCAGGCGCGCCGAGGCGCCCGGCGGGCGCTCGATCGCTTCGCTGGTCACGGAGGTGGCGCGTCGCTTCGACGCGCGGATCGCAACGGCGAACCTGCCCGTCTACCGCGCGTCGACGGTGCTCTTCGATTCGCTCGCGCAGGCCGATGCGACGGGCCGCGCCACCATGGCGGGCGTGCGCCACGCCAGCACCTACGGCACTGCCGGAACGCCGACCACCCATGCGCTGATGGACGCGCTCGCCGAGGTCGAGGGACGCGGCCACGCCTGCCGCGCCGCGCTGATGCCTTCGGGGCTGTCGGCGATCGCGACCGCGCTGCTGGCCTTCGCGAAGACGGGCGATCACGTGCTGATGCCCGACTCGGTCTACGGGCCGGCGCGACAGTTCGCCCAGGGGATGCTCGCCGGACTCGGCGTGCACACGACCTTCTACGATCCGCGCATCGGCGCGGGGATCGAGGCGCTGATGCGCCCGCAGACCCGGGTCGTCTACCTGGAGAGTCCGGGCAGCTACACCTTCGAGGTGCAGGACGTGCCGGCGATCTGCGCGGTCGCGCGCCGGCACGGCGCGATCAGCATGATCGACAACGCCTGGGCCTCGCCGGTGTTCGCCCGCCCCTTCGACTGGGGAGTGGATCTCTCCATCCTGCCGCTGACCAAGTACTGGAGCGGCCATGCCGATACGCTGATGGGCGCGGTGGTGGCGCGCGAGGCGCTGTGGCCGACGCTGTGGAACGCGGTGCGGCAGACGGGGCTGTGCGTCGGCGGGGACGACGCCTTCATGATCCTGCGCGGGCTGCGCACCGTCGAGGTGCGGATGCGCCGGCACGAGGCCTCGGGGCTGAAGGTGGCGCGCTGGCTCGAGGCGCGCCCGGAGGTGGCGCGCGTGCTGCATCCCGCGCTCCCCGGGCACCCGGACCACGCGCTGTGGAAACGGGACTTCGACGGCGCCTGCGGACTGTTCTCGTTCGAGCTGCGGCGCGAGGCGCTCCCGGCCGGCGAAGACGGTCCGGAGCGCGGGCTGGCGGCGCTGTGCGAAGGCCGGCGCTTCTTCAGGATCGGCTATTCGTGGGGCGGCTTCGAGAGCCTGATCGTCCCCGCTCGCATCGGCAGCCTGCGCACCGCGACTCCCTGGAGTGGCGGGCCGCTGGTTCGGGTGCACATCGGACTGGAGGATCCGGCCGAGCTGATCGCGGATCTCGACGCGGGGCTGGGCGCGATGCGCACGGCCTGAGCGCCGGCCCGCAATCGCGAAGCGAGCGCTCACTTGCGCTCGAAAAGCCGCCAGACGAGGCTGTCGGACGAAGACTTGCCGGTGCGCAGATAGCCCAGCACCTTGCCGTTGGCCAGCCCGAGCTCGAGGTGCCGGCGCGCCTCGCTGCGCCCTGCGAACAGGATGCGATCGCCCTCGGCCAGCGCGAAGTCGCTGTTGGGCAGCGTGGTCTGGCGCCCTGCGCGCAGCACCATCAGCGCGCGCAGGGCCAGCCGCTGGTCGCGGTCGCGCGGATCGCGCAGCAGCTCGCCCAGCAGCAGCGGGCGCGCATCGGCGCGCAGGCTTGCGAGCACGGCGGGCGCCTGCTGTGCGTCCAGCGTGATCGTCCAGGTCCTGGGCGCCCTGGTGCCGATCAGCTTGCGCAGCTGGAAGATCGCCTCGTCGGCCCAGGCGTCGGTCTGTCCGCGCACCTCGTCCAGGAAGCGGTCGAGCAGCGGCGTGGTCAGGCGCGCGAGTGCCTCCTCGGCGATGATCTCGCTCGGGCGCATCACCAGGTCGGCGCGGATCCGCTCGAACAGGGCCTGGTTCACCGCTTCGTTCTGGCGGGCGACGACGAACAGCTTCGGGTTCAGGCTGCGCGCCATCGCGATGATCGCCAGGTTGGCGATGTCGTCGTCGGTGCCTGCCACCAGCCCTTCGGCGCTGCACACGCCGGCGCGTTCGAGCACCTCGCGCTCGGTGCCCACGCCGCTGACCACGACCGGCGCGTCGGCCGGGATCTCGCCCAGGGCCTGGCCTGCGGCGTCGAGGATCGCTGGGCCGCCCGGCTGGGACTGCGGCGCCATGCCGCAGGCCTCGGCGCCTGCGCCCTGCCGCGGCAGGGCGTCGAAGACTGCAGGGTCGACGATGCGCACCGCAGTGCCCTGCGCGGCAAGCGCGTCGCGCACCGCGCGTCCGAAGCGCCCGTAGCCGCAGATCACCCAGTCGCCGCGCGGCGGCTCGTGCTCGCGGCCGAGCTGCACGTCGGGCGCGGCGGTCAGCCAGACGAGCAGCCGGTAGGCGCCTGGTGCGCGCATTGCGAGCACCAGGTGCCCCGCGAAGGTCTCGAAGGGGTCGATCACGTGCTGCGTGCCGAAGGAGCGCAGGTTCTCGACCGCCTTCGGCGTGTGCGCGCGGGCCAGCACCTGCAGCCGCGGATTCAGCAGGCGCGCCGAGGCCGCCACTGCCAGGTTGGCGTGGTCGTCGTTGGTGAGCGCGAGCACCGCGGCGCACATCGGGTGCGTGATCCCTGCGTGGGTCAGCACCTCGGGCGAGCGCGCGTCTGCGGCGATCGCTGGCGCGTCGGTGCGGAAGTCGTCGAGCTCGAGCTCGGCGATGCGCTCGGGGCGGCGTTCGACCACCACGAAGCGCAGATCCCGTCGATCGAGGTTGCGGATCAGTCGCTGGCCGGTGTCGCCGCAGCCCAGGATCAGGAAGAAGGGCTCGGAGACGCGCCGCACCCGTCGGCCGAAGCGGATCGCGCCGACCGCGCGCTGGAAGGCCGCGTCGTTGAACAGCGCGATCAGCGTGAGCACTGCCCAGGTCCAGCCGATCACGGTCATGTGGATCACGCCGATCGTCCACATCCGCTGCGCATTCGAGAAGGCGTCGGGAACCTCGCCGAAGCCGATTGTGGTCGCCGTGTAGCTGACGAAGTAGAGCGCGTGGAAGATGCTCATCGGCGCGGCAGGGCGGCCGTCGGCGTCCACGCCCGGGATCATGGCCAGTCCCAGCACCGAGACTGCGTACACCAGGATGATCGTCACCAGCGGCGCGCGCATGCGCCGCACCACCAGCAGCAGCACGCTGGCGCTCGCCGGGCCGGGGGCGAGCTCGTCGCGAAGCGCGTCGTCGGAGTCCAGGTCGGCCATCGTCGGGAACCGGTGCTCGGGGGCGGGCCGCGGGCCTGCGCGCCTCAGCGCCGCAGCATCAGCGTCTCGCCGATCAGGATCAGCACCGAGACCACGTTGGCGAACAGCGCGCCGGCGGCGAGCGAGACCACGCTCGCGGTGACTGCCGGCGTCATGCCGATCTGCGCGACGTGCTCGGCCCAGGCCCAGAAGCCGGCGGCGATCAGCAGCTGCACATCGGCCACCAGGCTGGTCGACAGGTGGATCGCTCCGACCTGGGTGCGGTCGCCCAGCTTCAGCACGGTGGCGACCAGGTTCACCACCACCGCGAGGAAGAGTTCGAACACGTGGTGGTGGGCGGGGGCGTCGATGTCGCCGAGCACGAAGCCGAAGTTCAGCGTTGCGGCCAGGACGATGACGAAGCCGAAGATGACCTTTTCGAGGTTCATGGGCTCGCAGGTGGATGTCCGGTTGGGGGTCGATCGGACTGCGTCGCTCCAGGCCAGCGCAGGCTCTGGCCGTGCAGGCCCGTCGACGCTGCATTCTCTCGCAGCCGCCCTGCGCGCGCAGCACCGTCGTCGGCCGTCGCGCGCCAGCCACGGACTGCGCATGCTGCACGGCCGCACCGCCGCTGCGGGCACGGGCCGCGCGCCGCGATGGCGCCCCGCGCCCGCTCGCGCGATCATGTGCGCCTTGTCGCGAGCCGGCAGCCCTGGGCCAGGGCGCAGGCCGGCCCGCCCGAACGCCGAGGAGCCGAACCATGCCCACCCATCCCAACCCCTACCGGCAGGACCTGGACCGCAACGCCGCCAACCACGTGCCACTGACCCCGATCAGCCTCGTCGAGTGGGCCGCAGACGTCTACCCGGACCGGCTGGCGGTGGTCCACGGCAGGCTGCGGCGCAGCTGGAGCGAAGTGCTCGCGCGCTCGCGCCGGCTCGCCTCGGCCCTGGTGGCGCGCGACATCGGCGAGGGCGACACCGTCGCGGTGATGCTGCCCAACACCCCGGCGATGATCGAGGCGCACTACGGGCTGCCGATGACGCGCGCGGTGCTCAACAGCATCAACACCCGCCTGGACGCCGCCACGGTCGCCTTCATCCTCGCGCACTCCGGCTCGAAGTTGCTGATCGTCGATCGCGAGTTCTCCGGGGTGGTGGCCGAAGCGATCGCGCAACTGCGCGCGCAGGGCGAGCGGCTGCCCGAGCTGATCGAGGTCGACGACCCCGAGTACGATGGCCCTGGCGAGCGCATCGGCGGGACCGACTACGAGGACTTCCTCGCCGGCGGCGATCCCGCCTTCGCTGCCTGCTACCCAGAGGACGAGTGGGACGCGATCGGCCTGAACTACACGTCCGGAACCACCGGCAACCCCAAGGGCGTGGTCGTCCACCACCGCGGCGCCTACCTGAACGCGATCGCCAACGTGGTCGCCTGGAACCTGCCGCGCCATCCGACCTACCTGTGGACGCTGCCGATGTTCCACTGCAACGGCTGGTGCTTCCCCTGGACGCTGGCCGCGGTCGCCGGCACGCACGTGTGCCTGCGCAAGGTCGAGGCCGAGAAGATCTTCGCGCTGGTGCGCGAGCACCGGGTCTCGCATTACTGCGGCGCGCCGATCGTGCACGGCACGCTGATCGCCGCACCCCAGGCGCTGCGCGAGGGCATCGACTGGCCGGTGAAGGCGATGGTCGCCGGCGCCGCGCCGCCGGCATCGATGATCGAGGGAATGGAGCGGATGGGCTGGGAGGTCACCCACGTCTACGGGCTGACCGAGGTCTACGGCCCGGCCTCGGTCTGCGCCCGGCACGATGACTGGGCGACGCTGGAGCTGGCCGAGCGCGTCGAGAAGAACGCGCGCCAGGGCGTGCGCTACCAGCTCCAGCAGGGGCTCACCGTGATGGACCCGCAGACGATGCGCGAGGTGCCGCGCGACGGCCAGACCATGGGCGAGGTGATGTTCCGGGGCAACATCGTGATGAAGGGCTACCTGAAGAACCCGGCGGCCACGCAGGAGGCCTTCCTGGGCGGCTGGTTCCACACCGGCGATCTCGGCGTGGTGCATCCCGACGGCTACGTGAAGCTGAAGGACCGCGCCAAGGACGTGATCATCTCTGGCGGCGAGAACATCAGCTCGATCGAGGTCGAGGACGCGCTGTACAAGCACCCGGCGGTGCTCGCCTGCGCGGTGGTGGCCCGCCCCGATCCGAAGTGGGGCGAAACCCCGCTGGCCTTCGTCGAACTCAGGCCCGAGCAGATGCCGGACACCCCCGAGGCTGCGAAGGCGCTGGCCGACGAGCTGATCGAGCACTGTCGCGCACACCTGGCGCGCTTCAAGTGCCCGCGCGAAGTGCGCTTCGCAGTGGTTCCCAAGACCAGCACCGGCAAGATCCAGAAGCACGTGCTGCGCGCCGAGGTGAAGTCGGCCAGCGCGATATGAGCGCGGCCGGCGTGCTGGTGCGCGCTGCCGCGATGGTCGCGCTGTCGGCCTCGCTGGCGCTGTCCGCCGGGGTCGCACAGGCCGACGAGGCCTTCGCCGCCTGCCTGGCGGGGCTGCGTCGCGATGCGACCGGCCGAGGCATCAGCCCCGCGACCTTCGATGCGGGCACCCGCGATCTCGCGCCCGACCGCAGCGTGCTGGAACTGCTCGACTTCCAGCCCGAGTTCCGCACGCCGATCTGGGACTACCTGGCCGGGCTGGTCGACGAGGAGCGGGTCGCCGACGGACGCGCGATGCTCGCCCGCTGGGCTGACACGCTGGCCGAAGTCGAGCGCCGCTACGGCGTCGATCCGGCGACGGTGGTCGCAGTGTGGGGAGTGGAGAGCGACTTCGGGCGCGCCTTCGGCAGCCGCCCGCTGCTCACCTCGCTGGCGACGCTGTCGTGCTTCGGGCGACGCCAGGGCTTCTTCCGCGGCGAGTTCCTCGCCACGCTGCGCATCCTGCAGGACGGCGACGTCCCCGCTGCGCAACTGGTCGGCTCCTGGGCCGGCGCCTTCGGGCACACGCAGTTCATGCCCTCGACCTTCCAGCGGGTGGCGGTCGACTTCGACGGCGACGGCCGGCGCGACATCGTCGGCAGCGTGCCGGACGCGCTCGCATCGACCGCGAACTTCCTGCGCCGCGCCGGCTGGCGCAGCGGCGAGCCCTGGGGCTGGGAGGCGCGGCTGCCGCCAGGCTTCGACGCGTCGATCGCCGGGCGCCAGAAGCGGCGCCCGCTGCAGGACTGGCTCCGGCTGGGTGTGCGGCCGGTGGACGCGGCACGCGCGGCCGGCGTCGACCCGCAAGCGCGTGCCGCCGTGCTGCTGCCGGCGGGCCCCGGCGGGCCTGCCTTCGTCGTGCTGCGCAACTTCGACGCGATCCACTCGTACAACGCCGCCGAGAGCTATGCGCTCGCGATCGCGCACCTGGCCGATCGGCTGCGCGGAGGCGGCTCCTTCGCCACGCCCTGGCCGACCGACGACCCGGGGCTGTCGCGCGCCGAGCGGCGCGAACTGCAGGCGCTGCTGGCCGCGCGCGGCCACGACATCGGCGAGCCGGACGGAATCGTCGGCGCGCGCACCCGGGAGGCGATCCGGGCCGAGGAAGCGCGCCTGGGGCTGAGCCCCACCGGGCGCGCCGGACGGGCGATCCTCGAGGCCCTGCGGCCGCGCTAGTCAGTCCGCCGTGCGGGCCGGCGCCGCGGTGGCCGCGCCGGAACCGGGCTGCGCGGGGCAGGACTCGCGGCTTTCGCCCGGCGCGCTGCGCTGCGCCTGCCAGCCGCGCGCACGGCCATCGACCACGACGCTGCCCTTCATCGCGCCATCGCGCTCCATGCCCTCGAAGCGCAGCCGGTGTCCGTCCAGGATCAGCGTGAACGAGATCGCCCGACCCCGCAGGGCGCCGCGGCCCGCATCGGCGCGCGCGTGCTCCTGCGGGGCCGGTCGGACGTTCCCGTGTCCACCGGTCGCGGGCGCTTCGGCGGCGCGGCCGGCGCCCGGGTCCGCCAGGGCGACGCCCAGGTCCTGGAAACACTGCCGCATCACGATCGGCAGCGATCGCGCTTCGGGCCCGGCAATCCGCAGCGTCCATGCGCCGGCAACCCGCGCGGGCACCACCCACAGGTGCAGGGTGCTCTCCTGGCGCAGTCCCACCGGCTTGTGCGGGGCCGGCACCGTGATGCTGCGCTCCGGCCGCCAGTCGCCCATGTCCCAGTCGTGCGAGACGATGCGGCTGCCCGGTGCGAGCGTTGCGAGCAGCCGCGGGCGCAGCGCCAGGTTGACGTCCGGAAGCAGGTAGAGGGTGAGCACGCTCGCGGCAGTGAGCTCGGCGTCCAGGGCCGGGTCGAACAGATCCTGGGCGACGAAGCGCGCCAGCTTCGCGACTCCTGCCTCGGCCGCGCGCTCCTGCGCCAGCGTGACCAGGCTCGGGTCGATCTCCACGCCCAGGCCGGGCGTCCCGAAGCGGCGCGCCGCGGTGATCACGATGCGGCCGTCGCCCGAGCCCAGGTCGACGAGCCGGTCCCCGGGGCCCGTGCCCGCGAGTTCGAGGATCGCATCGACCACCGGCTGGGGCGTCTGCACGTAGGGCACCTCCTCGAGCGCGTCGGCGCGCGCGGGCAGCCCCGCGGCGAGCAGGGCCGCCGCGAGCGCGAGCGCGACGCCGGATCCGGGAACGCGCCAGCGTCGGGCGCAGGCGCGCGGTCTGCGGCAGATGGGAGCCGGCTCGGAGCAGAGGGGCATGGCGTGGGCGGCAGTGGGCGGCAGCGGGCGGTGACAGGGGGCGGTGACAGGGGGCGGTGGCACGCGGCGGGGGTGGGCCTGCGGCGACACCGTCGCAGGGACGGCAAGGGAGTTGCGGCGCGCATCATGGCACCATTGCAATCGACCGAACAGCCCCGACTCCAAGGACATGATCGACACCACCCTCGAACGATTCCAGGCCGACGTCATCGATGCGTCGATGCAGGTTCCCGTGCTCGTCGACTTCTGGGCTCCCTGGTGCGGCCCCTGCAAGGCGCTCGGGCCGCTGCTCGAGAAGCTCGAGACGCAGTACAACGGCCGCTTCCGCCTCGTCAAGGTCAACACCGACGAGGAGCAGGAACTCGCCCAGCACTTCCGCATCCGCTCGATCCCCACGGTCTTCGCGGTGGTCGGCGGGCAGCCGGTCGACCAGTTCCAGGGCGCGCTGCCCGAGGGGCAGTTGCGCGAGTTCATCGACCGGCTGATGCCCAACCCCGCCGAGATCGAGGTCGACGAGGCCGTGCAGGCGATGCAGCAGGGCGACCGCGCCAAAGCGATCGAGCACCTGAAGAAGGCGCTCGCGCTGGACCCATCGAGCGACGCCGCCCGGCTGATGTACGCGGAGGTGCTGCTCGACGACGATCCGGCCGCGGCCAAGGCGCAGCTCGACGCGCTGTCGCCGGTCGCCAGGCAGGACCCGCATGCGCAGGCGCTGGCCGCGCGCGTCCAGGTGCTGCTCGAGGAGAACGCGCTGCCGCCCGCTCCCGAGCTCGAGGCGCGCATCGCGGCCGATCCCGCCGATCTCGCTGCCCGCCTGGAGCTCGCCCAGCACTGCCTCGCGCACAAGGCCTGGGAGCCCGCGCTCGAGCAGCTCCTGGAGATCGTGCGGCGCGACCGCGCCTTCGGCGACGACGTCGGCCGCAAGACGATGCTGCAGATCTTCGACCTCGCCTCGGCGCAGCCGGAGCTGGTGTCGGCCTGGCGCCGCAAGCTGAGCTCGGTGCTGTTCTGAAGCCGTCCTGCGCGGGGCGGGCCCCGGTCGTGCGGCGGAGTCCGTACAATCCGGGTCCATGCTACCCGAGCAGAAACGACTCCTCGCCGGCTGGTTCCGCGACGCGGCCGCCGCACTGATCCACGCCCGAGCGGGCGAGCTTGGCGACCTCGGCATCGCGGTGCCCGAGGTCGAGCTCGAGCGCCCGAAACAGGCATCGCACGGCGACCTCGCCTGCAACCTCGCCCTGCAACTGGCCAAACCGCTGCGGATGAATCCGCGACAGGTCGCCGAGGCGCTGGTCGAGCGCGTGCGCGCCTTCGACGACGCCTGCGCCGCCCCCGCGGAAGGTTTCGGCGCCGAGCCAGTCCCGACGCCGCTGATCGAGGCGCTCGAGATCGCCGGCCCGGGCTTCGTCAACATCCGGCTCACCGCGCCGGCACGGCTCGCGGTCGTGGCGGCGGTCCACCGCGAGCGCGAGGCCTTCGGGGCGAACGGCGCGGGCGCCGGCCGGCGGGTTCTCGTGGAGTTCGTCTCGGCCAACCCCACCGGCCCGCTGCACGTGGGCCACGGCCGCCAGGGCGCGCTGGGCGACGCGCTCGCAGCATTGCTCGCCGCCAACGGCTGGCAGGTGAGCCGCGAGTTCTACTACAACGACGCCGGCGCGCAGATCGCCAACCTCGCGCTGTCGGTGCAGGCGCGCGCGCGCGGCATCGAGCCGGGCGACGAGCGCTTCCCGTCCGACGGCTACCGCGGCGACTACATCCGCGACATCGCCGATGACTACCTCGCCCGGCGCACCGTCTCGGCCGAGCGCATCGAGCCGGTCACCGGCAAGGGCGACCCGGAAGACCTCGACGCGATCCGCCGCTTCGCGGTGGCCTGCCTGCGCAGCGAGCAGGACCGCGACCTGCGCGCCTTCGGGGTGCGCTTCGACAACTACTACCTCGAGTCCTCGCTGTACGCCGATGGCCGGGTGCAGGCCGCGGTCGATGCGCTCGGCGCCGCTGGCAAGACCTACGAGAGCGAGGGCGCGCTGTGGCTGCGCACCACCGAATACGGTGACGACAAGGACCGCGTGATGCGCAAGTCCGACGGCGCCTACACCTACTTCGTGCCGGACGTCGCCTATCACGTCGGCAAGTGGGAGCGCGGCTTCGAGCGCGCGATCAACGTCCAGGGCTCGGACCACCACGGGACGATCGCCAGGGTGCGCGCGGGGCTGCAGGCGCTCGGCGTGGGCATCCCGCAGGGCTACCCCGACTACGTGCTGCACAAGATGGTCACCGTGATGAAGGGCGGCGAGGAGGTGAAGATCTCCAAGCGCGCGGGCTCCTACGTCACGCTGCGCGACCTGATCGAGTGGAGCGGCGGCAGCGACGGCGACACCGCGGGCGAGGATCGCGAGGCGATCCTGCAGCGCGGCCGCGATGCGGTGCGCTTCTTCCTGATCTCGCGCAAGGCCGACAGCGAGTTCGTCTTCGACGTCGACCTGGCGCTGGCACAGACCGACGAGAACCCGGTCTATTACATCCAGTACGCGCACGCGCGGATCTGCTCGGTGCTCGCGCAGTCCAAGGGCCAGGGCGGCCCGGGCGAGCACGAGATCGCCGCGCTGCTCGACGACGCTGTCGCCGGCCCCGACTGCGGCAGCGCGCTGCTGGCGCCGCTGGCGCTGCCGCGCGAGTTCGCGCTCGCGGCGCGCCTGGCGCAGTACCCGGAACTGCTCGAGCAGGCCTGCGCGGAGCTGGCGCCGCACGCGGTCGCCTTCTACCTGAAGGATCTCGCCGCAGAGTTCCACGGCTACTACAACGCCGAACGCTTCCTGGTCGACGACCCGGCGCTGCGCAACGCCCGGCTCGCGCTGCTGCTGGCGACGCGGCAGGTGCTGCGCAACGGGCTGTCGCTGATCGGGGTCTCGGCGCCCGAGAGGATGTGATGGTGCAAGGCACGGACAGCGGGCCCCGCGGACGCGGGCGCAGGGCAGCACCCCGGAAGCGTCGCCCGGCACGCGGAACGATGCGCGGCGGCGCCTTCGTCGGCTTCGTGATCGGCGTCGTGGTCGGGCTGGCGATCGCAGTGGTGGTCGCGGTGCTCGTCACGCGCTCACCGGTGCCCTTCGTCAACCGCACGGGCCGCGCACCGGACCGGGCGATCGAGCCGCGCACGCCCGCCGACGCGCCCGATCCCAACAAGCCCCTGTACTCGAAGAACCAGCCGGCGCCCCTGCCGGAGCGCAGCCCGGAACCGGCCTCGGAGGGACGCGGCAGCATCCTCGACCGGCTCTTCGGCCGTCAGCCTGAGTCGGCCGCGCCGCAGCCGCCGCAGGCGGGCCGAGGGGAGGGCGCGCCGATCGTCGCCTCGCGGCCGGCGCAGATCCCGCCCGCTGCCGAGCCGTCGAAAGGTCCGGCGGGCACGGACGACGCATCCGCAGCCGCCAGGGCGACCGGCTACCTGCTGCAGGCCGGCGCCTTCCGCGGTCGCGAGGAGGCCGACGGGATGCGTGCCCGGCTCGCTCTGCTGGGCTTCGAGGCGCGGGTGCTCGGCGCCGAGGTCAACGGCCAGCAGATGTTCCGCGTCCGGGTCGGCCCCTTCGCGCAACTCGACGACATGAACGATGCACGCGCACGCCTGGCCGAGAACGGGATCGAGGCCTCGGTGGTGCGCCAGCGATGAACGGAGCACGCAATGGATGAAACTCCCGACCGCGCCCACCGGCGCGTCCTGCTGAAGACCTTCGCCGGGGCTGCGGCCGCGCTGGCGGCCGGTGGCGTGCTGGCCCAGGCGGGCACGGGCGAGGGCACCGCCTTCCGTGCGGTCAACCCGCAGCAGCCCACCGACGCTCCCGGCAAGGTCGAGGTGCTCGAGTTCTTCTGGTATGGCTGCCCGCACTGCTTCGCGCTCGAGCCCCTGCTCAGGGACTGGGCGTCGAAGCTGCCGGCCGACGTCGCCTTCCGCAAGATCCACGTCGGGCTCGGCCCGTCGTGGGTGCCGCACCAGCAGCTCTTCTACACGCTCGAGTCGATGGGCAAGACCGTTGCGCTCAGCCCGACGGTCTTCAACGCGATCCACGTCGAGCGAAACATGCTCTCGAAGCCGGAGGCGATGGCCGATCTGCTCGCGAAGCACGGAGTCGATCGCAAGCAGTTCCTGGACACCTACGCGTCCTTCGCGGTGCGCACGCGGATGCGCAAGGCCGCATCGCTGAGCGACGCCTATCGCGTCGACGGCGTGCCCGCCTTCGCAGTCAACGGCAAGTGGTTCACCTCTCCGTCGATGGCCGGCGGCAACGCGCAGGCGCTGCGCGTGCTCGACCAACTCATCGAGCGTGAGCGCAAGGCCGCCCGCTGAGGGCGACCGCCCCGGCGTGCCCCAACTGCTCGATGCGCTCGGCCAGCCGCACCTGCCTGCGGGGGCGCAGGCGCGCATCGTCTCGCTGGTTCCCAGCCTCACCGAGCTGATCTGCGAGCTCGGGCTGTCCGCGCAGCTCGTCGGGCGCACCGGCTTCTGCATCCACCCGCGCGAGACGGTGCGCGAAATTCCGAAGGTGGGCGGCACCAAGGACGTGGACGTCGCGCGGGTGAAGGCGCTCGCGCCGACGCACCTGGTGGTCAACGTCGACGAGAACGAGCGGCCCACGGTCGACGCGCTGCGCCCCTTCGTGGGCAGCGTCGTCGTCACGCATCCGCTGCATGCTGCCGACAACCTCGCGCTGTACCGGCTCTTCGGTGCGCTCTTCGGGCGCAGGGCGCAGGCCGAGGCGCTCGCGACGCAGTTGTCCGCGGCGCTGGACGCCCTGCGCGCCGGGCGCTTTGCGCCGCGCCGCGTGCTCTACCTGATCTGGCGCGATCCCTGGATGACCGTCGGCCCCGACACCTACATCGCGCGCATGCTCGCCGAGGCGGGGATGCAGGCGGTCTCGCCGCCGGGGCCCGATCGCTACCCCAGCGTCGACCTCGACCGCTTCGGCCCCGACGAGTACGACGCGGTGCTGCTCTCGACCGAGCCCTACCGCTTCACCGAAGCACATCGCCGCGCGCTGCTCGCCGACGCGCGCTTCGCTGGCCGGCCGGTGCTGCTGATCGACGGCGAGATGACCTCCTGGTACGGCTCGCGCGCCATCCGTGGCCTGGCCTATCTGCGCGATTTCCGGCGCGAACTCGACGCGCAGATGGAGGCTGCGTGAGCCGGGCCGGGCTTCGTGCGCGCCTGCACTTCTTCGCGTGGCTCGCCGTCGTTGCGCTGCTCGGCGCCTGCGCATCGCCCGCGCCGCGCACCCCGGGTGCGGCGCGCTCTGCCGGCGGCGGCTACTACCTCGACGACGGCCCCGGTGCAGGCGCTCCGGTCGACCTCGCCGCGATTCCCGATGCAGTGCCCCGTGACGAGCCGCTGCTGGCTCGCGCCAACCGGCCCTATCAGGTGTTCGGCCGCGACTACCTGCCGATGACCCGCCTGGAGCCCTACCGGGCGCGTGGCGTCGCGAGCTGGTACGGCCGCCGCTACCACGGCCGCCCCACGTCCAGCGGCGAGCCCTACGACATGTACGCGATGACCGCAGCGCACCCGACGCTGCCCCTGCCGAGCTACGCCCGCGTCACCCATCTGGGCAACGGACGCAGCGTCGTCGTGCGGGTCAACGATCGCGGCCCTTTCCTGAACAATCGTCTGATCGACCTGTCCTGGACCGCCGCTGCCAAGCTCGGCTACGTGGAGAACGGCAGCGCCGAGGTCGAGGTCGAGCTGATCACCGCCGCAGCGACACCACCGGCGCCCCTTGCAGCCGGCCCTGCTGCCGGAGCCACGGGAGCCACGGGAGCCACGGGAGCCACGGGAGCCACGGGAGCCACCGGGTCAACCGGAACCACAGGAGCCACCGGAGCAGACGGGGCGACAGGCGCCGATCCGGGTGCGGTCCGTGCCGGCGCAAGCGATGCGGACGCCCCACCCCTGTCGCTGGCAGTGACGACGGTGTTCCCGGATGCCGCACCGCCAGCTGCTCAGCCGCCGATCGCCGGCTCCGGGGCCGCCGCACGGGCCTCGCCGCCGACCACGATCGCCCCCGCGACGCAGGGCAGCTTCCTGCAGTTCGGCGCGCTGTCCTCGGTCGACGCTGCCCAGGCGCTTCGGGAGCGGATCGCGCGCGAACTGGGCTGGCTGGCCGGCCGTCTCGAGGTCCGCGCCGAGGGCGGGCTGCACAAGGTGCTGGCCGGCCCCTGGCCCGGCCGCGACGAGGCGCTCGCCGCTGCGCAGCGGGTGCGCGAGACCAGCGCCTTTCGTCCGTTCACGCTCGTGCGCTGACCCCCTGGAACCAGGCCGGCGGCGCGAAGTGCGCCGATGGCCGTCGCTTCAGTCCGCCTCGTCCGGATCCGGGGCCGAGCCGTCCGCGGCGCTTCCCCGCAATGCCAGCGCCCGCGCGTACAGCTCCCGGTGCGCCAGGCCGGTGAACTCCTGCGCGAGCTTCACTGCGCGACTGGTGGGCAGCTCGTCGAGCAGTCGCGCGAGCATCCGGTCGACCTCGGGCGCCGCAGGCCCTGCCTCGTCCGCGGCCTTCGGCGCGCAGCGGTCGATCGCGATCACGAACTCGCCGCGGCTGCGCTCGGGCTTTTCGCCCAGCCAGGCGGGCGCCTCGCTGGCCGGACCGCGCCAGATCTCCTCGAAGGTCTTGGTGAGTTCGCGGCCGATCGCGACCAGGCGCTCCGCACCGAAGCGGGCGGCGAGCGCGTCGAGCGTTCCGGCGATCCGGTGCGGCGCTTCGTAGAGCACGAGCAGGGCTGCGGCGGCGTCGGCTGCGGCGCTGACCACCTCGAGGCGGGCGTCGCGATTCCTGGGGCGCGCCGGCAGGAAGCCCTCGAAGAGGAAGGCGCCCTCGGACAGGCCGGCCGCCGAGAGCAGGGCGATCACCGCGCTCGGCCCCGGCACCGGCTCGACGACGAAGCCCGCCTCGTGCGCCGCCGCGACGATCAGGTTGCCGGGATCGCTGATCGCCGGGGTGCCGGCGTCGCTGACCAGCGCCACCGAGCGCCCCGCCTGCAGGTGCCCGAGCACCGCGTCGGCAGCGGCGCGCTGGTTGTGCTCGTGGGCGGCGATCATCCGCGCCTGCGAGCCGACGTGCCGCAGCAGCACGCGCGACACCCGCGTGTCCTCGGCGGCGACCACGTCCGCGCGCCGCAAGGTCTCGGCAGCCCTCGGGCTTAGGTCCGAGAGCTGACCGATCGGCGTGGCCACTACATACAATCGACTGGTCATGCGTTCTCCCCAGATGCCGCCGCGCACCACGGCACGCCAGCGCGCCGGCCAGGCCGCCGAGCAGCAGGCGCTCGATTATCTGACGGCGCAGGGCCTGCGCCTGATCCAGCGCAACTACCGCGTCCGCCTCGGTGAGCTCGATCTCATCATGACCGAGGGGGCGGAACTGGTCTTCGTCGAGGTCCGCTGCCGCGCCGACGATCGCTTTGGCGGGGCGGCGGCCAGCGTCACTGCGGCCAAGCAGTCGCGCGTGCGCCGAGCTGCGCAAACCTTCCTCACCGAACGCTGCGGGCCCCGACGCTGGCCGCCGATCCGCTTCGACGTCGTGGCCATCGAGGGTGAACGCCTGTGCTGGATCCGCGGCGCCTTCTGAATCCGGCCCGAAGCCAGGCCGGCATCGTCGAGCCGAGGCCCGCGCCGCCAGCGCCCGGCCCGGCATCGACCGCGCCGCTATAATCGGAAGGATGAGCCTCATCGCACGGGTCAGCCGCCACTTCGAGGAGAGCGCACAGCTCAAGCTCGCTTCGGTCGAGCACCTGGCCGGGCCGATCGCGGACGCGGTCGACCTCATGGTCTCGGCGCTCGCCAGCGATCGCAAGATCCTCGCCTGCGGCAACGGCGGTTCCGCCGGCGATGCCCAGCACTTCGCTGCCGAGCTGGTCGGTCGCTTCGAGCGCGAGCGCCCCGAGCTGGCAGCACTTGCGCTGACCACCGACAGCTCCATCCTCACGGCCGTCGGCAACGACTACGGCTTCGAGGAAGTGTTCGCCCGGCAGGTGCGCGGGCTGGGGCAGGCAGACGATGTCCTGCTGGCGATCTCCACCAGCGGCAACTCGCCCAATGTCATCGCGGCGATCGCCGCCGCGCATGAGCGACAGATGCACGTGGTCGCGCTCACCGGCAAGGGCGGCGGGCGCATCGGCACGATGCTCGGCGAGGGCGACGTGCACCTGTGCGTCCCGCACGATCGCACTGCGCGGATCCAGGAAGTCCATCTTTTGACCATCCACTGCCTGTGCGACGGCATCGACGCGATCCTGCTCGGCGAGCAGGAGTGAGCGCTGCCCGCGCGGGCGCCATCAAGGCAGGAGAAGCACCCATGAACATCAAGCGCGCCGTTCCGGCGATTTCGCGTGCCGCGATTGCCGGCTCCCTGATCGCATCCACGCTCGCACTGTCGGGCTGCTTCCCGCTGGCCGCCACCGGGGTGGCCGTGGGCGCGCTCGCCGTCGCGGACCGCCGCACCATCGGCGCGCAAACCGAGGACACCGGCATCGAGGTCAAGGCGGCAGGGCATCTGCGCCAGCAGCTCGAACACGCCGGCGGCATCTCGGTCACCAGCTACAACCGCAAGGTCCTGCTCACCGGGCAGGTGCCCGACGAGCGCAGCCGCACCGAGGCGGCCGCGATCGTCGGCCGCGTCGACAACGTCCAGTCGGTGCACAACGAACTGAAGGTCTCCGGACGCGTGTCGATGGGCACCTCCGCTGCGGACGCCTCGATCACCGCACGGGTCAAGACCGCGCTGATCGACGCCCGCGACGTCCAGGCGCACACCATCAAGGTGGTCACCGAGGCAGGCGTGGTCTACCTGATGGGCATCGTCACGCGCGCCGAAGGCGACCGGGCCGCGCAGGTGGCCAGCCGCGTCGGCGGCGTGCAGCGCGTGGTCACGGTGTTCGAGTACGTGACCCCCGACGAGCTCGCGCGCATCGAGCGCGTGAACCGCGAGGAACAGAAGAAGAAATAGGCGCGCGCAGCCGGACAGCGGCGGCCTGTCCGCCGGTTCCGGCGCAGGTGCGCGGGCGCGCTGCATGGCCCGCCGGCCGCGCCGACGGGGCCCGCGTCTGTGGCAGACTCCCGGGCATGAGCGACAGCGCGCCGACCCCCGTCTATGTGATCTCACCCTCGGGCGCGGTGGCGCCCGACGCCCCGGTGGAACGCGCACTGGCCAACCTGCGCCAGGCCGGCTTCGACCCGAAGCTGGATCGCGCCGCGCTCAGGCGCCGGCAGCGCTTCGCAGGCAGCGACGAAGACCGCCTCGCGGCCATCGGGCGCGCGGCCGCGCAGGACGCCGGCATCGTGATGATCACGCGCGGCGGCTACGGCCTGACGCGCATCCTGCCGCAACTGGACTTCCGCGCACTGGCGCGGGCGCGCAAGCGCTGGGTGGGCTTCTCCGACTTCACCGCCTTCCAGTTCGGGATGCTCGCGAAGGCGAAGGCGGTCACCTGGTCCGGCCCCAACCTGCTGGCCGATTTCGGCGGCGAGTCCTTCGAGGCGCTCGATGAGATCACCGTGGCCACCTTCCAGGACGCGATGTCCGGCGCCCTCGAGATCCTCGGCTTCCGCTGCGCCGGCGCGTCCGGCGTGGAGGCGCGCGGCACGCTGTGGGGTGGCAACCTCGCGATCGTCTGCGGGCTGCTGGGCACGCCCTGGTTCCCGAAGGTCGACGGCGGAATCCTCTTCGTCGAGGACGTCAACGAGCACCCCTACCGCGTCGAGCGCATGCTCACGCAGCTGCTGCACGCCGGCGTGCTCGACCGCCAGAAGGCGGTGCTGTTCGGGCAGTTCGACGGCTATCGCCTCACCGAGGCCGATGCCGGCTTCGACATGCCTGCCGTGGTGAAGTGGCTGCGCACGCAGACCCGCACGCCGATCATCACCGGCCTGCCCTTCGGGCACGGCGGCACCCGGCTCACGCTGCCGCACGGCGCCGAGGTGGCGCTCGCGGTCGAGGGCCGCACCTGCTACCTGATCCTGGACGAACACCACCACCATCACGCGCACTGAGCCACGGTCCGCCGACCCGCCCCGCGCGATCCGCACCCGGCGCCACGGCCTGCACACCGACGACGCAACCGCCATGACCGAAGCCCTTCGCCCCCTGTGGACCCCGAGCCCCGAGCGCGTCGCCCGCGCCGGGATCACCCGCTACCTGCACTGGCTTGCCGACACCCACGGCCGGCGTTTCGACGACTACGAGTCGCTGTGGGAGTGGTCGGTGGCGGACCCGGAGGGCTTCTGGGCGAGCATCTGGGACTTCGGCGCCGTCAAGGCGTACACGCCCTACACGCGCGTGCTGGGCGAACGCGAGATGCCGCACGCGAAGTGGTTCGAGGGCGCCACGCTGAACTTCGCCGAGCACCTGCTCGCGCAGGCGCGCCAGCCCGACGCCGCGACGCGCCCGGCGATCGTGTTCCGCGACGAGGCGGGCACCCGGCGCGAGCTCTCCTGGGCGCAGCTCGCCGCCCAGGCGGGCGCGCTGGCCGCCACGCTGCGCCGGCTCGGCGTGCGCCGCGGCGATCGGGTCGCCGCCTACCTGCCGAACCTGCCCGAGACCGTGGTCGCGCTGCTGGCGGTCACCAGCATCGGCGCGATCTGGTCGAGCAGCTCGCCCGACATGGGCGCAGCCAGCGTGCTCGACCGCTACCGGCAGATCGAACCCAGGGTGCTGATCGCGGTCGACGGCTACCGCTACGGCGGCAAGGCCTACGACCGGCGCGAGGCGGTGCGCGAGCTCGTCGAGCGCCTGCCCACGGTCGAGCAGCTGATCGTGCTGCCGCAGCTGGACGCCGGCCCGCTGCCGACGGAGTTCGAGTTCGCGCCCGCGCAGGCCGGCGCCGCCGGTTCCGCTGCCGGCGCACCGGGCGCCGCGCGGCGCGTGCCGGTGACCCGCTACGACGACGCGATCGCGCGCCCCGCCGAGCCGGAATTCGAGCCCGTGCCCTTCGACCACCCGCTGTGGATCGTCTACTCGTCGGGCACCACCGGGATGCCCAAGCCGATCGTCCACGGCCACGGCGGCAGCGTGATCGAGACGCTCAAGAGCCGGCTGCTGTCGCTGGACCTGGGCCCGGACGACCGCGTCTTCTGGTTCACCTCGACCAACTGGATCATGTGGAACTTCCTGGTGGGCTGCCTGATCAGCGGCAGCACCATCCTGCAGTTCGACGGCAACCCCGGCTGGCCCGACCTGGACACGCTGTGGCGCTTCGCCGCCGAGGAGCGCGCGACCTTCTTCGGCACCAGCCCCGCCTTCGTCACGATGAACATGAAGGCCGACACCCGGCCAGGCGAGCGCTTCGACCTGTCGGCGCTGCGCACGCTGGGCTCCACCGGCTCGCCGCTGACCGAGGAGGGCTATCGCTGGGTCTACGACAACGTGAAGGCGGATCTCCTGCTGGCGGCAGTCTCCGGCGGCACCGACCCGGGCACCGCCTTCCTGGACGCCTGTCCGACCCTGCCGGTGTACGCCGGCGAGATGCAGTGCCGCAGCCTGGGCGTCGCGGTCTACGCGTACGACGACGCGGGCCAGCCTGTGTACGGCAAGGTGGGCGAGCTGGTCTGCGCGCAGGCGATCCCATCGATGCCGCTGTTCTTCTGGAACGACCCCGACGGCCGCCGCTACTTCGAGAGCTACTTCGACACCTTCCCGGGCCCGCCGAACGTCTGGCGTCACGGCGACTGGCTCGAGCTGCGCCGCCGCCCCGAGTCGGTCACCGGGATCATCTACGGCCGCTCCGACTCCACGATCAACCGGCACGGCATCCGGATGGGCACCAGCGAGCTGTACCGCGTGGTCGAGGACTTCCCCGAAGTGCTCGACTCGCTGGTGATCGACCTCGAGTACCTGGGGCGGCCCTCGTTCATGGCGCTGTTCGTCGTGCTGCGCGACCCCGCGCAGGGGCTGCCGGAGGCGCTGAAGAAGTCGATCCTCGACGCGATCCGCACCCGCTGCTCGGCGCGCCACGTGCCCGACGACGTCTTCGCGATCCCCGAGGTGCCGCGCACCATCTCGGGCAAGAAGATGGAGGTGCCGGTGAAGAAGATCCTGCTGGGCCAGCCGGTGGAGAAGGCCGCCAACCGCGACTCGATGGGCAACCCGGGCTCGCTGGACTGGTTCGTGGAGTTCGCGCGCACGCGCGGCGCTGCCCGAAGCTGACGCGCGCGCAGCCGCCGCGCCGATCAGTCCCCTCGCATCAGCGCGAGCAGCTCCGCGGTGTCGGGCGGGGCGGCGGTTTCGGCGCCTTCCAGGATGCCGTCGGCCAGCGCGCGCTTGTCGTGGTGCAGCCGCGCGATGCGCTCCTCGATGCTGCCTTCGGTGACCAGCCGGTAGACCGTCACCGGGCGCGCCTGCCCGATCCGGTGCGCGCGACCGCTGGCCTGGTCCTCGGCGGCCGGGTTCCACCAGGGATCGACGATGATCACGTAGTCGGCCGCGGTCAGGTTCAGGCCGAAGCCGCCGGCCTTCAGGCTGATCAGGAACAGGTCGCCGTCGCCGCCCTGGAAGGCCACGATCCTGCGCGCGCGCTCGCCGGCGGGCGTGGCGCCGTCCAGGTACTGGCAGCGCAGCCCCTGTGCGTCGGCGGCCTCGCGCAGGAGCCCGAGGAAGTCCACGAACTGGCTGAACACCAGCGCCTTGTGCCCGTTGGCGACGATCTCCGCGGCCAGCTCCGCGAAGGCCGCGACCTTGGCGCCGACCAGGCCGAGCTCCGGGCTCACCAGCCGCGGGTCGCAGGCAGCGCGCCGCAACCGGGTCAGTTGCGCGAGCACGTGGAACTGCCCTTGCGCCGCAGCCGCGCCCTCGACGGCCTTCGTCGCCGCGGCCAGGGCTTCGCGTCGCAGCGACTCGTAGTGCGCCGCCTCCCGCGCCCCCGGCGTCACGGTCAGCGTCGTCTCGGTGCGCGGCGGCAGGTCGTCGAGCACCTGGGCCTTGGTCCGCCGCAGCACGAAGGGAGCGATCAGCCGGCGCAGCGTGCGCTGTGCGCGCAGGTCGCGCTCGCGCTCGATCGGCCGCACGAAACGCTGGGCGAACCGTTCGGCGCTGCCCAGCAGTCCGGGGTTCGTGAAGCCCATGATCGACCAGAGTTCGCCCAGGCGGTTCTCGATCGGCGTACCGGACAGCGCGATGCGCAGGTCGGCGGGCACCGCCATGATCGCCTGGGTGCGCTTGGCCGACGTGTTCTTGATCGACTGTGCTTCGTCCGCGACCAGGGTTGCCCACTGGCGTGCGGCGAAGCGTTCGGCGTTCAGCTGCAGCGTCGTGTACGAGACGAGGACGACATCGGCGGCGGACATCGCGCCCAGGTCCAGCTCCTGCGTCCAGGCCTGCGCGCGCAGCGACGGCGCAAAGCGCCGCGCCTCGTCGAGCCAGTTCGGGCACACCGAGGTCGGGGCGACCACCAGCGCCGGGCCGAGGTCCGCGCGGGCCAGCAGCACTGCGAGCGACTGCAGCGTCTTGCCCAGGCCCATGTCGTCGGCGAGGCAGGCGCCGAAGCCCGCCGCCGCGCGCTGCATCATCCAGACGAAGCCCTCGCGCTGGTAGGGACGCAGCTCGGCCTGCAGGGTCGGCGGCAGGGCCGGCTCGAGCGTCATCGAGGCCTGCAGCGCGGCGAGCCGCCGGTCCAGCGCGCCGTCGCCCTCGACCGACGCGTCGGCCAGCGCGCCCTCGAGCCAGGCGGCCGTGGGTGCGGGCGCGCGCAGCCTGCCGCCGCGCGCGCGCTCGGTGACCGCCGCGAGGTCCTCGACCTGCTGGCGCAGCCGCTCCGACAGGGCGATCCAGCGCCCGTCGTCGAGCGGCACGTAACGGCTGCGGTGCCGGCCGATCAGCTCGATCAGCTGCGAGAGTTCGAGCACTTCGCGCTCGTCGATCCGCAGGCCGCCGGACAGCGCGAACCAGCCGCGGTCCTCGTCGACCTTCACGCGCAGTTGCCCGCTGGCGGCCGGCAGCACCTGGATCGGGCGTCCCTTGGGCCAGTCGACGCCGGCGATCGCGTCGAGCGTGTCGAGCCGCTCGACCAGCGCGAGCGCTTCGCGCGCCTCCGGGAGCTCCCACTCGGGCGGCGCGTCCGGGTCGGTCGGCGGATCCAGGAATGCGAAGGCCCCGAGCACTGCCGCCAGCGCCTCGCGCTCGTCGGCCAGCCTGCGTTCACAGGCGCGCAGCCGGCCGTCGATCGGCGCGAACAGGTCCGCGCGGCCCGCGCCCGGCGCGAGCCGCGGCCCGGTCGGCCCCAGCGGCGCGGCCACCAGCCGCAGCCGCAGCCCCGTGGCCAGCGGCGCGAGCTCCGCGCGCAGCCGCGGCTCGGCGTCGCTGCGCAGCGCGGCCTGCGCCGCGCCCGCCTTCATCCGGAAGTGCGTCGACAGCACGGGCAGCACAGCCTGCAGCTCGGGCAGCGCCTCGGCCGGCACCCGCAGCCCCGCTGCGGCCAGTTCGGCGACCCGGCGCTGTGCCGGGCTCATCCGGATCAGCCGCGCCGACCCGTCTCCGGTGCGCTCGACCATGATCGGCAGCGCCTGGCCGCCTTCGCCCTGGCGCAGCAGGGCCGTGAGGTCCGGCACGAACTCCAGCCGCCACGCGCCGCCTTCCTCGACCAGCCGGAGCTCGGGCGCTTCGTCGGTCACGGCCACCAGGAGATCCGGCGCATCCTGGAACGCGACCCGCGGATGCCCGGCCAGCGCCGTCGCCGCCTCGTCGAGATCCAGCACCAGGTGCTTCCCCCCGTAGCTGCGCAGCTCACGGATCGCCCTTGCGATCCGCGAATCCCACGGGTCCAGCGACCCGGTCTTCGCGAGCCGCGACAGCGCAATCGCCCTGGGCTTGCCCCAGCCGCGCGCGCCCCGCTTGCGCTCGGCCGGCGTGATCGAGCGCAGCCGTCCGTCGCCGTCGACCTCGATCAGCCAGACCAGCTGGGTCTCGCCCGCGCCGCTCGCCGGGTCCTGCGGCGCCGAGCTGCCGAGGGCCGCGATGGCCGACAGCGCCTCGCGCCAGCGCTCGCCGCCGCCGCTGGCGAAGAACGGCGTCGCCGGCGCCTCGCCGGCGAGCACGCGGTCGGCGGCCTCCACCTGCGCCAGCAGCCAGTCGAAGCCGCAGGCGGCCAGCCGCTCGCGCAGCTCCGCGCTGCTGCCGGGATCGGGGTGCGCGCCGGCGCCGGCGTGCGTCCAGGCCTGGAGCATCCGCCGCTCCACCGACTCGAGCGAGAGCACGATGCGCCCGCGATCCGGCGGCCGCAGGAAGTCCGCGCGCGCCGGGCGGTCGCCGAGCCGGATGTCGGCCGCGTGGACCCATGGACCCCAGGGCGCGTGCAGCTGCGGCTCGCGCGCGCCGGACTCCGCCGCGCAGAACTTGCGCGCGGCGACGATCCGGGCGGTGTCGCGGCTTGCGAACAGGCACATCGGGTAGAGCCAGACGAGATTGCCGGGCAGCAAGCCCTTGCGCAGGCCCGTCGACTTGCGCAGCGCGGCGAGCGTCGCCTCGAACCCGGCGATCGCCTCCTCCCAGCGCCCGCGCACCGCGTCGGCTGCGGCGCGCACCACGCCAAGCTGGTCACCCCTCAGCGCGGCGATGGTCGCGAGGGCGGCCTGCGGCTCGCCGCGCACGATCTGCGTCTCGGCGACCATCGCCCGCAGCACCAGTGCATCCGGCCCGCTGCCGCGCGCCTCCATGCCGTCGCGCGCCGCCAGGAACACCGGGACCGTGGTGGGATCGAGCGCCAGCATCCCATACGAGAGCGTGGTGCTCATCAGTTGCGAAGAGACCACCGGGTCGGCGCCTGCGATCAGCTCCGGGTCGAAACCCTCGAGCATCAGCGTCCGGGTGACCAGCTCCCAGTCGAACCGGGCATCGGCGAAGCGCTCGAGCGCCTGCCACGCGGCCAGCGGCTCGCCGCCGTAGAACAGCATCCGTGCAGCGGTCGCCACCGGCGCCGAGCTGCTGAGCCATCCATGCCGATCGCCGAGCCGCACGCCGTCGACCTCGAGCACGGCGCTGCGCCATTGCGGATGGTCGGGCAGCCGCAGCGCCTGGCGCGCGAGTGCAACCCGGTGCGGGTCGGCGCAGCGCCAGCCGCCCACGTCGTGCACCACGAGAGCGCGCTCGGCCAGTGCCTTCAGCGCCGCGTCGAGATCGGTCTTGTTGAACTGGCGTCCGGTGGGCATTCTCGCCCCCGCGGCGCGCAGCACGCCAAGCAGCCAGTTGCTGTGCCTGGGACCCCACGCGAGCGCGAGTGCGCGCAGCGCCGGCGACATGGGGTCCTGGGAGCTGGGTTCGGGGACTTCGTCCGGATCGAAGAGGTCGTAGCTCGGCATCGTGGCGGGATTCTATCGGGGCGAGCGGGCGAGCAGGAGGAGGCTGGCCCTGCATGCACCGCTGCGGCTGCGCTGGTGCGCCATCCGGTCGCGCAGGCAGCCGATGGGCGCGCCGCGATCGATGGCCATCGGGAATTCGGAAAACCCCCGGACGCCGCGCCTCGCCACCGCGGCAGCGGCCATCGCACAATGCCCGCGATCCACGAGGACCTCGACCATGCACATCACCGACCTGTTCTTCCGCGGCTACCGTAACCACCCGGAGCGCCTGGCGCTCAGCGGCGACGGCGGCGACTTCAGCTACCGCCAGGCCTGGGGCATGAGCAACCGCATCGCGCGCCGGCTGCGCGACGCCGGCTTCGGTCCCGGCGACCGCTTCGCGGTGCTCAGCCCGAACTCCAGCCGCGCCTTCCTGGCGATGCTGGGCGGCATGCGCGCCGGCGTGGCCTGGTGCAACCTGAACATGAAGGCGGCGCTGCCCGACATCCTGCACATCCTCGCCGCCGGCAAGTGCGACATGCTCTTCTTCGACCAGTCCGCCGCGCCGATGCTGGCCGAGATCCGCAAGGCGGTGCCCACGCTGCGCGAGACCGTGTGCATCGGCGGCGCCGACGCTTCCGCCCCCACGCTCGAGGCCTGGCTGGACGGCGTGGACGACGCCCCGCTGGACTTCCGCATCCCCGAGACCACGCAGGGCTTCCAGGGCGCCACCGGCGGCACCACCGGCCGCTCCAAGCTCACCGTGGGCTCCAACCGCTTCATGCTGACCAGCGTGATGGCCTGGGCGACCTGCCTGCACTTCGACGAGCCGCCGGTGAACCTCGCGGTGGCGCCGATCACGCACGCCGGCGGCTTCGTCGCGCTGGGCATGGGGCAGTTCAGCGGCACCACGATCATGATGGGCGCGCCCGACGTGGGCGAGATGATCGAGCTGATCGAGCGCAGGCGTGTCAGCGTCCTGTTTCTGCCGCCCACGCTGATCTACATGCTGCTGGCGCACCCGAAGGCAGCCACCGCGGACTTCTCCTCGCTGCGCTACCTGATCGCCGCGGCCTCGCCGTTCGCGCCGGAGAAGATCGTCGAGGCGGTGCGCCGGCTCGGTCCCGTGGTCTGCCAGGCCTACGGGCAGACCGAGTCCGGCTTCCCCACCACCTTCATGTCGCCGCACGAGATGGCGCAGGCCGTGGCCGACCCCGCGAAGCGGCACCTGCTGCTGTCCTGCGGGCGCACCACGGTCACGGTGGAGGCGATGGAGATCATGGACGAGGACGGCCGCATCCTCGGGCCCGGCGAGACCGGCGAAGTGGTGCTGCGCGGCCCCACGCTGATGGATCGCTACCTGGACGACGAGGAGGCCACTGCCGAGATCCAGAGGTACGGCTGGCATCACACCGGCGACATCGGCCGGCGCGACGAGGACGGCTACTTCTACATCACCGACCGCAAGCGTGACCTGATCATCTCCGGCGGCTTCAACGTCTTCCCCTTCGAGGTCGAGAGCGCGCTGATGAAGCACCCGGCCGTGCAGGACTGCGCGGTGATCGGCGTGCCCGACCAGAAGTGGGGCGAGGCAGTGAAGGCCTGCGTGCAGCTCAAGCCCGGAATGAAGGCCGGAGCCGAGGAACTGATCGGGCACGCCAGGGCGCTGATCGGTTCGATGAAGGCGCCCAAGTCGGTGGACTTCGTCGAGAACCTGCCGCGCAGCCCGGTGGGCAAGGTGCTCAAGCGCGAGCTGCGCGTGCCCTACTGGGAGGACAAGCAGCGCAGCGTGGCCTGAGAGCGGAGCGCACGGGCGTGCCGGATCACCTCGGGAGCCCTGGAGGCGCCGCGGGACGGATCTTCCACGGCTGGAAGGTGGTCGCCGCGTGCTTCTGCATCGCGGTCGTGTCCTGGTCGCTGGGGCTGTACGGCGCCAGCGTCTTCCTCGAGGCGGTCACCGCGGCCCACGGCTGGCCGATCGCCGGCGTGTCCACGGCGATCACCGTCTACTACCTGGTCAGCGCCGTGCTGCAGCGCTCGGTCGGGCGCAGCTTCGACCGCTTCGGCGCGCGCCCGGTGATGACCGTGGGCGCGCTGTCGATGGGCGCGGGCACCGCGCTGATCGGCCAGGCGAGCGCGCCCTGGCAGCTGTACCCGTGCTTCGTGCTGGTGGGCGTCGGCTGGGCCACGCTGTCGGTCACCGGCCTGTCGGCGACGATCGCACCCTGGTTCGAGCGCCACCAGGGCCGCTCGATCGCGCTGGCCACGATGGGCGCGAGCGTCGCCGGCATCGCCGGCGTGCCGCTGCTGCTGTTCACCCTCGGCGCGCTGGGCCTGCCGCGCGGACTGGCCGTGGTGGGCGCGGTCGCAGTGCTGCTGGTGCTGCCGCTGGTCTGGGGCGTGCTGCGCCACCGCGGGCCCGATGCGCTGGGTCTGGCGCGCGACGGCGACGCCGCGCCTGCCGACGGCGCCGCACACCAGCCGCCACCCGCACCGCTGGCCGCCTCGGTCGCCCGACCCGGCTGGCTGCTGTGGAGCGCCGCTGCCGGCTTCGCGCTCGGGCTCAACGTGCAGATCGGCTTCGTCACGCATCACGTCGCGCTGGGCGCGGCCTCGCTCGGCCTGACCGGCGCCGGCCTGCTGGTCAGCGCCACCGGCGCGGCGGCGTTTGCCGGGCGGATGCTGCTCGCACGCATCGTCGACCGCGTCGAACCGCGCAGCACCGCCACCGGCCTGCTGCTGACGCAGGCGGCGGCGCTGCTGGCGATCGCCGCGCTGCCGGGCACCCCGGCGCTGATCGGCGCGAGCCTGGTCTACGGGTTCTGCATGGGACAGGTCACCACACTGGGGCCGATCGTGGTGCGGCGCGAGTTCGGCGCGGCGGCCTTCGGCGCGACCTACGGCTCGGCGGCCACCGCGATCCAGCTCACCTCGGCCTTCGGCCCGGCGCTGCTGGGCTGGCTGCGCGACGGGTTCGGCGGGTATGGGCCGGGGCTGGCGGTGGCGGCGGGGATCACGATGGCTGGGGCAAGCGCCTTGTTCGCGGGGCGCGCGTTTGCGCGGCGGACCATCGCCTGCGGCGATGGCTAGTCGCGCCAAAGGCTTTGGCGTTGTTCGTCATTTGTACTAACATAATGTCACTTGATCGAACAGACGAGACGCCGACATGACTGCCAACGCCTCCTCGTCCGCGACCCGGTCCGCCCGTCTCGGCTTGCGCGCCACGCCGGAACAGGAGGCCGTGCTGCGCCGCGCCGCCGTGGTGGCGCACAAGTCGCTGACCGACTTCATCCTCGACAGCGCCTGCCTCGCTGCCGAGCAGACGCTGCTGGACCAGCGGCTGTTCATGGTCTCGGGCAGCCAGTCCCAGGCCCTGATGGACCTGCTGGAGCGGCCCGAGCAGGCCAACGAGGGTTTGCGTGAGCTGTTCGCGCGCAGGGCTCCCTGGGATGCGAAGTGACGCCGCGCGTGCCGGAGCCCCTGGCTGCGCTGCATCGGATCGAAGGTTTCGACTGCGGCAAGCCGGCGCTGAACGACTGGCTGCTGCGCCACGCCCGCCAGGCGCAGGGCAGCGGCTCGGCCAAGACCTTCGTCGTTGCCGACGCGCATGAGCGCGTGGCGGGCTACTTTGGCCTGACCGTCGGCCAGGTCGACACCCTGGAGGCGCCCGAGCGCATCCGCAAGGGGATGGGGCAGTACCCGCTGCCGGTCGTGATCCTGGCGAGGCTCGCCGTATCGATCGACGACCAGGGGCGAGGCATCGGTGTCGGGATGCTGCAGGACGCAATCCGCCGCACGCTGGTGATCGCCGAGCAGGCCGGTGTGCGGGCGATGCTGACCCACCCCATCGACGACGAGGCAGCGCGCTTCTACACCCGGTTCGGCTTCATCGCGTCTCCCCTGCGCGAGCAGCAGCTTCTCCTGCTGCTGAAGGATGCGAGGAAGTACGGGCGATGAGTCGGCCTCCGGCAAACCTGCAACGCTTCCTCGACGCCCAGGCCCCGGTGATCCGCACCGCGATGGCCGAACTCGCCGCCGGCGAGAAACGCACGCACTGGATGTGGTTCGTGTTCCCGCAGCTCGCGGCGCCGGAGGAAACGCTGTTCGGCGAGGCGCTGGCGGCGTTCCATGGCGGGCAGCCGGATGCGGCGACGGTGGAGCTGGCGGGCGAGCGCCCGGCGCACTGACGAGCTGCGGCGACCGCGTCGGGCAGGCAGGCGCGTCGCCCGTCGCGGGCCCGCTGCGGCATTGCCAGTCGCTCAGGCCGCCACCGGCGCCGGCTGCGCGCCCCTCACCAGCCGTCCGGGCAGCGCCTGCGTCGCTTCGCCGTGGCGGTAGGTGACCTGCCCGGACACGATCGTCGCGTCGTAGCCGACTGCCTTCTGCAACAGCCGCCGCCCGCCCGCCGGCAGGTCGTCGGCCATGAAGGGGCTCTCCAGGCGCAGCCGGTCGAAGTCGATCACATTGACGTCCGCCTTCATGCCGGGTGCGAGCACGCCGCGGTCCATCAGGCCGACGGCGCGGGCGTTATCCGAGGTGAGCTTCCTCACCAGCCGCTCGACCGGCAGGCGACCGCGGGCGCGATCGCGGCCCCAGTGCGCGAGCGTGTAGGTGGTGTAGCTCGCGTCCGAGATGATGCTCACGTGCGCGCCGCCGTCGCCCAGACCCATCAGCGTGTGCGGGCTGGCGAGCATCTCGCCGCAGACGTCCAGGTTGCCGTCGGCGTAGTTGGCGAAGGGCGCGATCAGGAAGCCGCGGCCGTCCCGCTCCAGCAGCAGGTCGTAGGCCAGCGCGGCGGCGGTGCAGCCCTGGCGTGCCGCACGCGCGGCGATCGAGTCCGACAGCGGCGGCTCGTAGTCCTGCGGATCGCCCAGCGGGAAGATCAGGTCGAACGCGCCCATCCGGCGCTGGAAGCCGTCCCCCGCAGCGTTCGGCGCCTCGAACTCGGCGAGCACCCGCGCTCGGAACGCCGGGTCGCGCATGATCGACACGCGTTCGTCCAGCGGCAGCGCAGCGATCCCGCGATACGCGGCCGTGCTCGTGAAGGGGTTGCGGCTGCCCTGCAGCCCCAGCAGCACTCCGATCGAGCGTGGCGCCACCTGCCCGCGGATCTCCAGGCCCTCGGCGGCCGCCTGTGCGGTCAGCGCCAACTGGTGACGCCAGTCGATGCCGGGCCTGTGCCACTGCGCAAGCGAGAACGACAAAGGCCGTCCGGATTCGCGCACCAGCCGGCGCACCATCGCGAACTCGGAATCGGTGTCCGGCGTGTTCCAGTCCGAGATGTACTCGAGCACGCCGCGCCCGGCGTCGCGCATGCCCAGCGCGATCGCGCGCAGCTCGGACTCGCTCGCCCGCAGCGACGGCGTCGGGTCGCCCTTGAGCGTGCGATGGTTCAGCGTGCGCGAGGTGGAGAAACCGATCGCGCCCGCGTGCATCGCCTCCGCCGCGAGCCGCCGCATCTCGGCGAGATCGGCGTCGTTGGCCTCCTCCAGGCGCACCGCGCGATCGCCCATCACGTACACGCGCAGCGCGCCGTGCGGCAGCTGCGCGCACAGGTCCATGTCGTGCGCCCGCCGCCCGATCGTGTCGAGATAGTCGCCGAAACTCTCCCAGCCCCACTGCAGGCCCTCGTGCAGCACCGCGCCGGGAATGTCCTCGACGCCCTCCATCAGCTCGATCAGCTTCTCGCGGTCCGCCGCCCGCACCGGCGCAAAGCCCACGCCGCAGTTGCCCATCACCGCAGTGGTCACGCCGTGCCAGCTCGACGGCTGCATCCGGCTGTCCCACACGGCCTGGCCGTCGTAGTGCGTGTGCACGTCGACGAAGCCCGGCGTGACCAGCCGGCCGCGCGCGTCGATCTCCTCGAGGGCTTCGCCGAGGTTGCGGCCGACTGCGGCGATGCGGCCGTTGCGGATCGCTACGTCTGCTTCGCGTGGCGCTGTGCCGGTGCCGTCGGCTACGGTGCCGCCGCGGATCAGCAGGTCGTGCTTGGTCATGGGATCGTCCTCCGGGCCGTCTGCGCGGCTGTCGTGCGGTTTGGTGCGGTCAGATCGAGCCGGGCCGTCTGCAAACGAACATAGGAGGGGGCTGATGGGGCTGTCAATCGAAGGCGGACCGGATTTGCTGGCACTGCGTGCCGGCGTAGTCTTCCCCGTCAAGCCATCTCGAAATTCCTCGCCACGATTGTCCTAGAGAGCAGCTGCCTAGGAACGCAGTCGGCGAACTTGATGGACTCGTGGAAGGCCGCAAGCTCGTCGCCTGTCAGATCGATGCGCTCAGGCAGCGTGGCGGGCAGGGCCGCAACAGGCGCCTGCACGCTCAACGCATCGAAGCGAACCTTCGCAGTACCGATCGACGCCTGACGAGCCAAGCTGCGGTTCGCTCGCGTGCCGGCAAACGTCCAGGTCTGCGCGGGCGCGCCGTCGGTCCGAGACATCACGGAATGCGTGCCCGAGGACATCGGTATCTCCTCGGACAGCGTCTCCAATGCTGCCCGTGCGCGCCGAGACAACGTGACGGTCGGTGACGCGCCGTCCGCCAGCACCGAGCGGATGCCCTGACACACCTCGCGACCCAGGCTGCGTGCTCCGCCCATCCAGCGCGCCTTGCCTCCGCCTGCGGCCGGCTCCAGCCACACGATCCGCTTCGACCAGTCGATGTCGGTGACGCGCCAGCTTCTGCCAGCCAGCAAGAGCAGTCGCTCGTCGCGCTCGCCCGTCAAGACGGTGGGGTCGATATAGCCGACTTCGGCAGCGCCGTGCCGGCCGGTCAGCAGCTGAGAGCCACTGAAGGACGCCAGCAGATCGCGGTAGTGGCCCCGGGCGTAACTGCGCTCGGTCTGCGGACCCACCCGCACCACGCCCTCGGCGCGATCGAGGAACTGCTGTCCCACGAGGTGCTCGACGAGCGCCTCGATGTCCTCGGTCTGCAATTCGGGAAACGACCCGTGAAGCAGCTCGACCAGATCCCGCGTCGCGAGCTCGCCTCGCTCGAGACTCAAAACCAACGCCTGCTGTGCGACGATGTGCCACGGCTCTGCAGGCGGCACGGCCGCCTCGACCCAGGCCTCCGACCACTTCTGAGTCACGCCCAGGGCCAGGAGGAAGGCGTTGTCGCTGGTCGTGAGGAAGAGGCAGTTGCGGCGCCCGCCAGCGCGCCGGCCCGTGCGGCCCATCCGCTGCAGGAACGAGGAAACACTCGATGGCGAGTCGATCTGGATCACCCGGTCGAGGTCGCCCACATCGATGCCGAGCTCCAGGGTCGAGGTCGCAACGATGACGCAATCGCGCTCCTCGGTGAAAGCGGCCTCCGCCTGTCGGCGTTCGGACACGCTGAGCGAGGCATGGCTCACGAAGGTGCGAGTCCCATGACCGCGCAACATGCTGCTCAGTTGCTCCGTGCTGCTGCGCGAATCGCAGAACACCAGCCGCTTCTCGCCGCGGTGCAGCCGCGCGATCACGGTGGCTGCGTTCTCGAGCGAGCCGACATGGTCGATGGTCACGTCGGCGTCGGTGCTGACGCTCGCGTTGCCGACGACGCTTCTCCTGCCGTCGGGTGCCAACCAGGCCAGCAGCTCGTTCGGGTTGCTCACCGTTGCAGACAGGCCGATGCGCTGCAAGGGGCGCTCAAGGTACTGGTCCAGCCGGTGCAGCACCGATCGCAGGTGCCAGCCACGGTCGTCGCCGGCGAAGGCGTGCAGCTCGTCGACGATCACCGCCTGCAGGTTGCCGAACCACGCTGGCCGATCGACCCTGGCAGAGATCAGCATGGCCTCGACCGATTCGGGCGTCGTGAGCAGGATGTCTGGCGCGTCCTTGAGCGCGCGGTTCTTGCGCGACTGAGAGATATCCCCGTGCCAGACCTCGACGCGACGGCCCACCAGGCCGGCGTAGTGCGAGAGCCTGGGCTCGAGGTTGTTCAGGAGCGCCTTGATCGGGCAGACGTACAGAACGCTCGTTCCCGGCCAGGCCTCGACGAGCATCCTCGACAGGATCGGGATCGCCGCCGCCTCTGTCTTGCCACCGGCCGTCGGCGCGAGCAGCAGGCAATGAGACCCGGCGTGAATCGGCGCAATGGCGGCGAGCTGGGTCGGGCGCAGCGTGCTCCAGCCCAGCGTGTTGACCACGTGGTACTGCAGGGAAGGGTGCAGCTGCTCGAATTCGCTCACTGCACCCCCTTGGCCCTGCGGGCCGTCCCCCCAAGGGGGAGCGAGCGCTTTCGGAGCGGCCATGCAGCGCTCACGGAAGCTCGATATCGTCCACCGAAGCGGCGCTTGCAGCCGCACGTTCGACCGGCGACATCTCGCTCTCGGCCAGCGTCAGCGTGTAGTGCCGGCGCGGATCGAAGTCCTCGTGCAGGTCCACGCGATCCAGGATGTCGGCAACCAGCTTCTTCAGAAACAGTCGCGGCGCGACGCCGACCTTGCCTCCCAAGCCTCCGGCCACGGCGCGGGCGAGTGTGTCGAGGTAGCTGTCGTCCACGATGCTGCGCAGGCGCTGCTCGCGGGGCTGCCCTTCGGCGTAGATGTCTCGGACGCGTCGCCCGACTGCAAGCAGCGCCGTATGGTCGAACGGGGCCAGTCGAATCTGAACTGCGCGCGGGTTGTCGAAGCGGCGGTCGGTGCCAAAGTCCACGTGCAGGCGTTGCGCCAACGGTGCGAGGCGTTGAACGCCTTGCGGGCCGTCGAAGAAGGCCGGCGTGCCGGTGACAACGAGGTAGAGCCCGGGATACCGTCCGGCGTCGATCTCGTCGATCCATTGCCGAAGTGCATTCAGCCCCTTCTCGCGGGTGTCGGTGCGCATGCGCTGGAGCGTTTCCACCTCGTCCAGCACCAGCACCAGTCCGGGGAAGCCGCTGTCACGCAGGATGGTGAGCAGGCCCACCAGGAAATTGCTGGCGCCGAAGTGATCCAGGTCCCCCTTGATGCCGGCCGCGCGCTTGATGCCGGCGGCCACGTTCGGTTGACCCGACAGCCAGCTGATCAGTCCGTCCGCCAGCATCCCGTCGCCCGCTGCCAGCGCTCGGCGATAGGTACGAAGCACCGCGGAGAAGGCCGGGGCGGTCTTGCTGATGGCAGACAGACGCGCCTCCATCAGCGAATCGGTGCGCGTCAGCAATGTCGCGGCGTCATTGGGATCGACCGACGCATCGGCCAGAACGTCTTGCTCGAGCGCGTAGAACCAGCCATCGATCACGCCGCGGAAGGCACCGCTCGCCGTGTCCGACGTTCCCAGGTGCTCGACGAGCCGCCGATACACGGTCTCCAGCCGGTGCAGCGGCGTCTCTGTCTCGTTGATCTGCACTTCGGTCGCCGCGAAGCCTCGGGCGCGTGCTCGCTCCTGCAACCAGCGTCCGAAGAACGTCTTGCCCGTTCCGTACTCGCCGCGCACGGCCTTGAAGCCGCCGCGTCCCGAAGCAACCGCGGCCAGCTCCTCGTCGAGGGTCGGCGCAAATGTCTCGATGCCCACGGCGAGTGCGTCGAGCCCGCTGCTGGGCACGGTGCCACGTCGCAGCGCGCTGACGATGTCTTCGCGTCGAGCAGCGCTGATCATCGACCGCCTCCCTGGCCAACGAGACGAAACTGCTGCTGCAGCAGTGCGAGGTTCAGCTCCACGCTTCCAGCGGCCTCGTCAACGACCAGGACCGGGGCCTGATCCACGTTCAACATGCGCCGAACCGCGCTCAGCATGCCGCCGAGGCGCATCTCCGGCAGCGAGAGCCGCTGGGCGAGTGCCGCGCGCGACAGCTTCCCGCCGCGTTCCGACAGCGCGGTCAGCAGCGACCGCATCGTGTCGTCGGGCAGTGCAACCCGCGCCGCAAGCTTTCGCTGCGAGGCGTAGATCCCGCCGCTCAGCAAGGCGCTGATCCAGTCCGGCGCCGCCGGCGCCGGCGCAGGCGGCAACTCCGTCGTATCGAAGAGCTGCGGCTGACCGGCCTGTGCCGTCGGCTTGCGGCCCGAAGGGCGCACCGGCGGCGCGATCGTGCCTGCAAAGGCAGGCTTCGCTTCCTTCGCCTTGGTGATTGGCGGCAGCTCCCACCACTCGGGCTGAGCCGGAGGTGCGGGCGTCCATCCTGGCAGGCTCATTCCCAACGGCACCATCACGCTCAGCGGTACCGTCACCTCCTGGGGCGACAGGCCGCCGTGATATCCGTTCTTGCGCCCTCCGTATCGCGTGCTTTCTCCCCACAGGCAGACCACGGCATTCGAGCCATCGCTCGTCACCACACGCCCGCCGCTCACCACCAGTTCGTGTGGCCCGCGTCCGTCCGTGCCGGGGCGCCAGCGATCGCTTTCGCCGCCAGCGAGCTGTGTCGTGCCGTCCTCCAGCAAGTGCCCGTGGTCGGCGGTGATCACCACCACGCGCCTTGCTTCGCGCGCTTCACGAAGCAGGGGCAGCAGCAACCGCAGGTCTTCCAGCGCCCAGCGCTGATGCAACTGGTCAGGACCGCTCAGGTGATCGTCTACCGCGTTGTAGACCACGCCGATCACGCGCTGATGCGGGTCCGCCACTGCCGCGCGCACTTCAGGGGCCAGGTTGGTCGCGTCGGCCAGTTCGCCTTTGTGGAACAACCGCGGCGGTGCGCCGGGCCGGCTTTGCGCCAGCAGCGCTGCATGCGACGCGAACCCGGATTTCTCCTGCGCGGCAGCCCCCAGCGTCAGGCGTCCGCACAGCAGGCTCGCCCGGCTCACCTCGGTGACGGTCGGAAGCGCGGCCACGCCGACCATTGGCTGCCCGATGTCGCTCGGCACCATCTCGGCCCAGCCATGGCTCGCGCTGCGCGCGAACAGCTCCCGAAAGATGCTCACGCTCAACCCGTCCATCACCAGCAGCAGTGCCGGGTGGCTGGACGCGATCGGCGCAAGCACCCGTTCGAGCACGGACTCGACCGGTACCAGGCGCCCGTCGACGGACGGCTTGTTCGCGTTCCACTCGATCAGTGCCTGGGCGAAGGGCTTGGCGAACTTGTTGCGACGAGCGATCAAGGCTTCGCGGCAAGCGCTGTAGGCCTGTGACAGTTCCGGAACCTCGTCGCCACCGAGCAGGCGAAAACGTGCCCAGTCCACGAAGGCACCTTCATCCGACTGCCACGTCACTGCCGTCTGCAGCGGCGCCGCCGGCCGGGGCGCCGTCAGCAGCCAGCGCGACAGACGGCGGGCCATTTCGACGCGCTCCGCGCGCGGAGGCTGTGCCGCCATCAAGGTGTGTCTGAGCGCACGGTCAGCCTGCAACTCCACCTGGGCCAGGTTCGCCTCGGTGGGTTCGGCCACGTGCGCCGACAACGCGAGCGCCAGGTCCTGCAGCCGCTGGTCCAATGCGGTCGGGAGCATGTCGCTCAAGTGCGCGAACTCGGCGACGCGCAGGTCACGCAACAGCGCATCGGCTCGATCGAGCATGGCGCGCGTGGCATCCAATCCCGCCGCTCGCACGACCTGGTCTGCAGCGCGCGCCCACGCGCGGCCTTCCGCCACGCCGATGTGCTTGTCGTTGACGAACCGCTCTAGCCGGATGGCCGCCTGGCCCAGTGCCGCTTGCCCTTCGCCTTCGGGCGCAAATACCACCCCGCAGACCAAACCCAGCGGAAGGGCGTCGGCCGTTCGGCCCGCCTCGATGCAGCCGAGAACCATCTCGCCGGCACTGCCGGCCGCCTCGGTGAGCCAGCGCATGACGTCCGCGCGGGCTGCGGCCGGCAACTGATCCAGTGTGGTCGCCGCACCGCTCGTCATCGACCAGGTGAGCAGAGAGACCGCGTCGGGGCGCGCCGCGGGGATCCGAAGGAACCGCTGCAGCACCTCCTGCCACGCCGTTTCCAGGCCGAGGAATCCGTTCGCGACCGGCGGGTAGGGGCCCTGCGCAGCGCCATCGATCAGGGTCTGCGGCATCCATGCGTAGCGGCCCAGTCGTGCGTCGGTCTCCTTCGCCTGGAACAGCTGGCGAACCATGTCCCAGCCCTCGGGCTGAAACACCCGCCCGCGCGCCAGGCGCGCGGCGATGTCCTCGGCGAGCTCGTGCGTTGCCAGCGGCGTGATCACCACCAGTCCGGCGGCGGCCGGGTCGTGCCTCTCCACATCGCACAGCGCCTCCCGTATGGCCAAGGAAGACTCGCACCAGCGCAGCGCGAACTGCCGCCCGCGCTGGTTCAGCGTCTCGGGCCAAGGCTGGCGGGCCTTGGCTCGAATCGCCAGTGCCACCGCGGACGGATCGCTGGCCAGCACGCGGTCGAGCTGCGCCGCGATCTGCGGAGTCGACAAGCTCATAACTTCGTGCCCTTGCGTTCCAGGCGCCAGCTGAGGGTCAGCTCCAGGTCGCGCTCACGCGCGATGCGAGCCTTCAAGTCATCCAGCTCTGCCACCGCCTCCGCGCCGGTCAGATGAAGCGCCTGCTTCTCTTCCACCAGCTCCGGACCGTTGAAGCCCGGTGCAGGTGGCAGCGGCGGAGGCAGAGGGGTGGGCGCAGTCGTTGCGCCGGGCGTCACAGGTGCCGGCGCGGGGGGCGTCACAGGTGCCGGTGCGGGCGCCGCGAGCAACTGCATGGCATCCCGTTCGAGTTCTGCCAGCCGCGACTTGAGCGGGACGACATGCTCGTCGGCAGTGAGCAGCTCGACGAGGCGGTTCATGATCGCCGTTGCGGCGTCACGCCGATGGTCCTCGAGACCGCGGACCACGTCGAACAACTGCCAGTTGCCGTTCGTGAGGGCGTCGGCGCAGGCCTGCGCCTGGCCCAGCGTGCGGCTCACCGCGGCCTCCGAGGTGCTCAAGGTGGCAGCGGCCAGTGACGACACCACATCGCCTTCTGCGGCCTGCGTGAGTGTGGCCAGCAGCGCCTGCGCAGACTCCACCGATTGCTGACGGGCGCCTGCGGTGCTGGCGCCGTAGCGGCTGGCGCGATCGCGCAGCTGCGCGACCAGTCGGCCGATCGCCTCGCGCTTGCCGCCCGCGGCCTGTTTCACCTCATCGACCAAGCGGCCCACGTTGGCCGCATTCAACGTCTGCGCCAACGTCAGCCCGAACAGGCTGGACGCGCGCTGCAACGCCGTCTCCCAGTCTGCGGCGCCGGGCAGCGCCTGCTCCCTCAGCTCCAGCTCGTCGGACAGGCTGTCGACGGTCGGCTCGATCGGGCCACCGCGCAGCGTGAAGCGGCGGTTGGTCGACGCGGCGTAGGCCAGGATGATCAGGTTCTGCAGTTCGGTCGGCAGGCCCATCGGCGCCGGCGTGTCGATCCAGCGGCGCAGCTTGGCCACCGTGATCGGCCCGCCACCTTCGCGCGCGTGGCTTTGTGCGAACCGCGATTGCCAGTGCGGCTCGATCAACAGGTGGGTTTCGCCCATCTGCCCCAGCTGGCAGGGGTTCACGACGGCACGGACCAGCTTGCGCGTCGAGGTGTCCTGCACGAAGCCCCGCTGCCCAGGCGACT
Source organism: Pseudomonadota bacterium (assembly GCA_963204785.1). GTDB lineage: Bacteria > Pseudomonadota > Gammaproteobacteria > Burkholderiales > Burkholderiaceae_E > Quisquiliibacterium. Next base: position 60,529 of record CAUJHG010000069.1, read on the forward strand.
CGATAGCTTTCTGCACCTCGGGCCAGACCTTCTTGATGACGCTGGCCTTGATCTCGGTGTCGAACTCGGGGTGTGCCGGGTACTGGTGGGCGAACAGCTGGCCAAGCAGGCTCTCGAAGGCGCTGCGGAAGTCCGCGCCCACAGGGGGTCGGGGCGACAGGGTCGGGTCCAGCGATTGGAACTGCTGGTCCGCGGTGAGCGGGTTGCTTACCGCATCGCGTGGCTCGGTGCTGATTCCGTAGGCCACCTCCAGCTGCGACCGCAGCTTGATTCGCAGCTGGTCGAGCTGGTTGCGGGCCAGCGCCTTGGCCTGCACCCGGTCGACGAACGACAGGTGCGCCGCGTAGTTGTCGAAGCGCTCACCTTGCAGGATGTAGTCGAGCACGACGAGGCGCCCGAGATCGGCCAGCGCCTTGTTGCTCAGGAAGGAGGGCAACCACACCAGCGTTCGCGTATCGCCGCCGCGGTACGCCCCGAGGCGCGCCAGATCGTCCGCCGGCCCGAAGTTGGCGTCGTCGAACGGAAAGTCCAGCACGACCGTCCAGGCGCCCGAGCGCCCGCGCAGCCGGTCGTCGGTCATCTCGCGGACGTTCTCGTACAGTACCTCCACCTCGCGCCGGGTGCCGCGCCAGAGGAACTCGTAGGTGGTGAACAAGCCGCCTGCGTCCGTGATGCCCAGCTGCTCGAACAGCGTCTCGCGGATCTTCTTGCGGCGGTTGCCGGCGTTGTCGTTGGCCTCGGCCGCACGCAGGATGGGTTCGATGTCGACGCCGGTGACCTGGATCGAGATCGCCGGGTTCTGGTCTTCGGTGATCTTGATCTCGCCAATCTCGCTCGCCCAATCGCGGCACTTGCGCAGCACGTCCTGCGCCTCACGCCCAGGGATGGGCGATCGGAACGTGCCGTGGTTCAGCGCAGCCAGGCGCTGCGCGGTCAGGCTCTTGAGCGACTCCACCTCGGGCACCAGTGCCCCGAGCAGCAGCGTCTTGAGCAGGCGCGCGTCGTTGCGCAGGTTTCGCGCCGCCGTCGGCTCGGCCTGGCCGAGCTCGAGGGCCTCCCACGTCACGCCGTGCTGGCGTTCCAGCATCGGCAGCAGGCGCTGGCGATAGAGTTTGGTTGCATTGTCGAAGTGCAAGCGCATCCCTTCCGAGAAGGGCTCCGCGCCTTGCTCGATCGCGTCCCACAAATCGCCGACCGGGATCAGCTGGCCGAGCTCGAGGTCGTTGCGCCGCTCCACAAGCAGCTGCAGCATCAGTTTCAGCGCGGTGCGCTCGCGCTGCAGCGCGGCAGAAACCGCGATCAGCGTCTGCACCAGCGCCGGGCTGAACGGATAGACCTTGCGGAACATCGCCTGGTCGGCTTCGGTGGTGAGCAGGGTGTCGAGCACATCGCGCCGCGCCTGCATAAGGCTGTCGAAGGCGCTGCTCATTTCCTGCCGCGCGGCCTCGCTCTTCGGGGCAAGGATGCGCCGCTCCGCGATGGCGGGCAGGTTGCGGTCCTCCAGCTTGATGTAGTGGAAGCGCGCTTCCCAGTGACGCAGGGCGTCGCTGAACTGCAGTTGCATCGAGCCGGCCAGGTTTTCCCCCACGAGCTCCCGCAAGTCGCGCTGCCTGGCCACGAAGCTGACCAGGGGGATTGGCCGCTCGGCATTGGTGGCCTCGACCAGCTTCACCAGCTTGGTGCCTTCGCGGCTCACGAAGCCCACGTCCGCGGCGTGGCTCGCCAGCCACAGCACCAGCTCGTCCAGGAACAGGATCACGGCGTCATAGCCCAGGTCCCGCGCGTGGCGGCTCATGATCGCGAGGCCATCATCCAGGGACACGTAGGCCTCGCCACCACGGGCCATCTCGCGGTACGAGGAGAAGTACTGGCTGATCAGGTCGCCGATCAGGCGTGCCCGCTCTTCGCCGTACGGTGGCTCGAGCATCGCGGCTTCGAAGCCGATGGCATCCCACGAGGCACCAAGTTCCCCCCAGCCGCCACCACCGGCACCGGCATTGAGCTGGGCGAAGAAGGACTCGTCCCCCATCCGGGAGCGGAGCTCCTGCGCGTCGCGAAACAGGCCCTCGGCCAAGTAGAAGCCCGGCACCGGCGCCTCCGGATGCAAGCGGCGCACGTGTTCGGCGTAGTGCCCGAGGATGGCGGACTCCATGTCGCGGGCGCCGATCATGTGGTACGGCACCAGCAGGAACTTCTTGCCCTCCGTCCAGCCGTGCCGGGCCACCAC
>CAUJHG010000070.1 GCA_963204785.1 Pseudomonadota bacterium
ATCGAGAACTTCAGCTTGTGCAGCGGCTCGAAGTTGCCGGTGTGGGCGGTGACGGGGAACAGGTGCGGCACGCCCTTCTCGATCACCATCGGCAGCGTGGCCAGCGACACCGGGGTACCCAGAGTCGCGACCATCGCGAAGATCTTGTCCTGGTTGAGCAGCTTCTGGGTCGCGAGCACCGCCTTCTTCGGATCGTAGGCGGAGTCCTCGATCACGAGCTTGAGCTTGCGCCCGTTGATTCCGCCCGCAGCGTTGATCTGCTCGGCGCGCAGGATCATCCCGTTGTGGATCGGCTTGCCCAGCGCCACCACCGGGCCGGAGAGGTCCTGGATGGAGCCGATCACGATCTGGTCCTTGGTCACGCCCTGGGTGGCGTGGGCGCCCGCCGCGGCCGCAGCAAGGGCGGTCGCAGTGGCGAGTCGTGCGATGAAGGTGCGACGCGTGGGCATCTGCCGTCTCCTGAGTGTCGTTGTTCCCGGTGTCCGTTCTCGCTGCGATTCCTGACGCCTTCGGCCTCTCCCCGGTTCGAAAGACCGTGCCAGGTTCCGGGCGCAGCGGCATCGCCGCGGCGCCCGGAGGCGGTGCTCACCCGATGAAGTCGGAGACCCCGATCCACTTGCCGTTCTGGATCTGCGCGATCCGGATCTTGCTCGGGCCGCCGTGCCAGGTCGGACTCCACGCAATCTCCTGGTTGCCCAGGAAGCCTCGCGGGTAGGCGTTGGTCTCGAGCGACTTCACCAGGGTGTCGTTGTTCAGGTTCGGGCCGGCCTTCTCGACGGCCTTGGCGAAGATGTCGATGCCCAGCCAGCCGCCCACCGAATAGACGTCCGGGTCGTCGCCGAAGCGCGCCTTGTAGGAGTCGATCCATTCGTCGAGCGCCTTCGAGGTGCCCCGATACGGCGCCGGCGTTCCGTTGGCCGCGTAGAGCCCCTCGACCAGCTTGCCGCCGACCTTGGCCACCACCGGCTGGTGGACCGCTTCGCTGCCGAAGAAGTCGCCGGTGTAGCCGAGCTGCCGCGCCGCGCCGATCGCGCCGAGGGTCTCGCGGACGATCGTGGCGAGGACGATCAGGTCGGGGTTGGCCGCCTTGATCTTCTGCATCTGCGTGGTGAACTCGGTGGCGCCGCGCTTGTACGAGGTCTTCTCGACCAGCTGCATCCCGGCCGCCTTCATCGCCGCTTCGGTGCCCTGCAGGACATCGGCGCCGTAGTCGTCGTCCTGGTAGAGCAGGGCGATCCGCTTGTACGGCTTCATCTTCAGCATCTGCAGGATGCCGACCTGCGTGCTGTGCGGATAGGGAATGGTGTTCGAGAACTTCAGCTTGTGGAAGGGCACGTAGGTGGCGGTGTGCGCGGAGATCGGGAACAGGTGCAGCACGTTCTTCTCGAGCACCACCGGCATCGAGGCGAGCGTCGGCGGCGAGCCGAGCGTGCCGATCATCGCGAAGATCTTGTCCTGCGTGACCAGCTTCTGCGCCGCGAGCACCGACTTCTTCGGGTCGTAGCTCGAGTCCTCGACGATCAGCTTGATCTTGCGGCCGTGGATTCCGCCGGCGGCGTTGATCGACTCCACCCGCAGGATCATTCCGTTGTGCACGTACTTGCCGAGCGCGGCGATCGGGCCGGAGAGATCCTGGATGCTGCCGATCACGATCTGGTCCTTGGTCACGCCCTGCTCGGCGTGCGCCAGCCGGATGCCCGCAAGGGCCGCGGCCGAGCCTGCTGCGGCCTGGGCAATGAAGGTGCGCCGTGTAGTCATTTCTGAATCTCTCCTCTGTGTCTTCCTGGGTCGTACAAGGGGAACCGGATGCGGCCGCTGGCGCGGCTGCAGTTCATGCCTGCGCAAGCGCGGGCGGAGGAACGAAGGCGAAGCCGCGCGCCTCGAGCAGCTGTGCAAGCTGGATGGTCTTGAGGTCTCCGAAGGCCGGACCGACCAGCTGGACTCCGATCGGCAGGCCCTCGCGCCCGGGGCCGGTGGGAATCACCGTGACCGGCAGGCAGGAGACACCCGGCAGACCGGCCCAGAACAGGCAGTCGAAATAGGGGCGCTGCACACCATCCACCATCAGGCTTCGCTGCGAGAACGGGCGATGGTCGTGCTCGAAGGCAGGCACCGGCATCACCGGCATCAGCAGCACGTCCCACTGCTGGAAGAAGCGGTGCCAGGCCCATTTCAGTGCAGTCCGCGCCTCGTCCAGGCGGGCCCAGTCGCGATGGCGCATGGTCTGCGCGCGCAGCATCGGCGAGGCCCATTCGCGATCGTCGGCCGCCAGGGCCTCGACACGCTCCAGCTGCCGCTGGAACTCGGCATCCGACATGCCAGCCGCCAGCGCGGCCCACAGCAGTTGCAGGTAGACCTCGTGGGCCTGGGAGGGGTCGAAGCCCGGGCGCGCGCGCTCGTCGACCTCCGCACCCGCCGCGGCCAGCGCCTGGGCCACCGCCCCGACGCGCCCGGCCACCTCCGCGCTCACCGGCGCGCGCGGGTCGTCGGCCCACACCGCGACGCGCAGCGAGGCCAGGGGACGGGCGAGCCCTTCGAGCCGCGGCAGGTAACCAGCGGCTTCGATCTCGTCGGGGCCGGCGAGCACCCGCAGCGCGACTTCGAGGTCGGTCGCGCTGCGCGCCATCGGCCCCACCACCGCGATGTCGATCGGACGCAAGGCGCCCAGGCCGTGCCCCCTGAACGGAATCAGCTCCCAGCTCGGCTTGTGGCCGAAGACGCCGCAGAAGTGCGCCGGGTTGCGGATCGAGCCGCCGATGTCGCTGCCGATCTCGAGCGCAGTCAGGCCCGCGGCAAGCGCGGCGGCCGCGCCCCCGGAGGAGCCGCCGGGGATCCGGTCGGTGTTCCAGGGATTGCGCGTGACGCCGTAGATCGGGTTGTAGCTCTGGAAGTCGGCAAGTGCGATCGGTACGTTGGTCTTGCCGTAGATCACCGCACCGGCGGCCTCCAGCCGCGCCACTGCGACCGCGTCGCGCTCGGGGACATTGGCGCGCATCGCCGGATAGCCCCAGGTGGAGGGAGTTCCGGCGCGGTCGTTCGACTCCTTCAGGGTGACCGGCACCCCGTGCAAGGGCCCCCAGCTCACCCCACGGGCAGTGGCTTCGTCGGCCTGTGCGGCGCGTGCGCGTGCGCCCTCCCGATCCTGGAGCACGACCGCGTTGATCGCGGGGTTGATCCGATCCACCCGCGCGAAGAACTCCTCGAGGACCTCCGCTGCCCGCATCCGGCCCTGCCTGATCTCGCGGGCAAGCTCGGTTGCGGAAGCGAACCAGGACTCGCGCATCGGCTTGTCTCCTCCATTTCGGCAATCGGAATGGAAGACCTTCGCATCCCGGCCCGGCTTGTTCCATCGAGGCAAACCCCTAGCCGGGGGGTGTCGCGTTCCATCGGTTCGGCTGCGACGGCCTCGGCCCGGGATCGGCGTTCCGATTGACGCCTATACTGCGCGTGCAGCGCGATCGTCCCGCTGTCAGGGGTGCGCAGTGCCGCAATCCGGACGGCGCCCTCCCACCGCAGCGACCCCGCACCGATGAAGACCCGCGCACTCGTCCTGTTCTCCGGCGGCCAGGACTCCGCCACCTGCCTGGCCTGGGCGCTCGAGCGCTTCGAGCGCGTCGAGACCGTCGGCTTTCACTACGGCCAGCGCCACGCGGTGGAGCTCGAGTGCCGCCCGCGCATCATCGAAGGCCTGCGCACCGCCTTCCCGGCCTGGGCTGCGCGCCTGGGCGACGATCATCTGCTCGACCTGTCGGTGCTCGGCCAGGTCAGCGACACCGCGCTCACGCAGGAACGCGCGATCGAGATGGACCGCAGCGGGCTGCCGAACACCTTCGTCCCCGGGCGCAACCTGCTGTTCTTCACGCTCGCCGCGGCGCTGGCCTACCGGCGCGACCTCCAGGTGCTGGTGGGGGGGATGTGCGAGACCGACTATTCCGGCTATCCGGACTGCCGCGACGACACGCTCAAGAGCCTGCAGGTGACGCTGAACCTGGGCATGGACACGCGGATGCTGGTCGAGACCCCGCTGATGTGGCTCGACAAGGCCGGCACCTGGGCGCTGGCCCACCGGCTGGGCGGCGACGCGCTGGTCGAGCTGATCGCCGAGGAGACGCACTCCTGCTACCTCGGCGACCGCTCGAGACGCCACCCCTGGGGCTACGGCTGCGACGGCTGCCCGGCCTGCGAGCTTCGCAGCCGCGGGTGGGAGGCCTGGCAGCAGCAGGCTCGGGGCTGAAGCCCCGCGGCGCTCACTGCGCGGTGTAGCCGCCGTCGATCACCAGGGCCGAACCGGTGGCGAACTTCGACTCGTCCGAGGCGAGGTAGACCACCCCGTAGCCGATGTCGTCGGGCTCGCCGATGTGTCCGACCGGGTGCAGCGCGTCGATCGCTGCCAGCCAGGCATCCAGATCGCCTACGGCGCCCACTGCCGATTCGACCAGCGGCGTGCGGATGTAGCCGGGGTGGATCGAGTTCACGCGGATGCCGGTGCGCTGCTGCGCACACCACAGCGCCACCGAGCGGGTGTAGATGGTGACCCCGCCCTTGGACGCGTTGT
>CAUJHG010000071.1 GCA_963204785.1 Pseudomonadota bacterium
TGACGGACGTGCCGCTGGCTTTCCAGAACTTCCGGGACTGACTTCGTCGCAGGAGCGGGCGAAGGCGCGGCGGGGAGCGCTGCGGGCCTGCGGGCCTGGGAGCGGGCGAAGGCGCGATGCAGCGCGTAAAGGGCGGGCAGGCGCTTGCCCCTGCTGCGCAGGGGTTCCCTGCGATGCTCGGATCGCTGGCCGCGCGGCGCAACTCACTGCGCGCGCGGAGCGCGCTCCGTTCGGACAGGCGCCGCGAGTCAGACTGACGAAGCGCGCTGCGCGCGCCCAGCCCGAGGCTGCGCTGCTCGGCGCCGCAGACATCGCCCCCCGAAAGGCTTGCCTGACGCTCCGGGCTACGATCGCTTCATGCGACGAGCCCGCTTTGGCTGGATCATTGCAGGCGCGCAGACGCTCAGACGCGGCGCGATGCGGCGCGATGCGGCGCGATGCGGCGTGAGCCGCGCCCGAGCGAGGTTCCCGCCCTGCCTTTCCACCGCAGGCAACCTTCGCCCGCTCCCAGGCCCGCAGGCCCGCAGCGCTCCCCACCGCGCCTTCGCCCGCTCCTGCGACGAAGTCAGTCCCGGAAGTTCTGGAAAGCCAGCGGCACGTCCGTCACTTCCTTCTTCAGCAGCGCGATCACCGACTGGAGGTCGTCGCGCTTGGCGCCCTGCACCCGCACTGTGTCGCCCTGGATGCTGGCCTGCACCTTGATCTTGCTGTCCTTCACCAGGCGCACGATCTTCTTCGCGAGATCGCCCGAGACCCCGTGGCGCACCGTGATCACCTGCTTGAGCTTGTCACCGCCGAGCTTCTGCGGATCGCCGTAGTCGAGGAAGCGCACGTCGACGCCACGCTTGGCGAACTTGTTCAGCAGCACGTCGCGCACCTGCGACAGCTTGAAGTCGTCATCGGCGAAGGCAGTGAGTTCGCGCTCCTTGTGCTCGATGCGGGCGTCGGAGCCCTTGAAATCGAAGCGGTTGGCGATTTCCTTGTTCGCCTGGTCGAGCGCGTTGCGCACCTCGACCATGTCGGCTTCGGAAACGACGTCGAACGACGGCATGCTGTCCTCACACGAGAATGCGGGGCCGCGCAGCCGCAGCCCAAGGTTGTCGGAAGGCGTTGCCGCCTGCGGATTCCAGTCTGCCGATTCTACCGGGCAGCAGGAAGCGGACAGCCGCTCAGCCGGCGCGGGTCTCCAGCGCTTCCCATCGTTCCAGGCACTCGAGCAGCTCGGCCTCGATCGCCGCAGCCCGCTCGTTCAGCGCCTTCAGCGATGCCGGATCGCCAGCCCCTTGCGTCTGGTAGGTCGCGGGATCGGCCAGGCGGGCAGCCAGTTCCGCCTGCTCGGTCTCGAGCGCTGCGATGCGCCCGGGAAGGGCCTCGAGCTCGCGCTGCTCCTTGTACGAAAGCTTGGTGCGGGCGCGCCCCGATGCGGCCGATCCCGTTGCCGTCGAACCAGCCGGCTCTGGCGCGTCGCCCTCGCGCCGTGGGCGGCCGCTGCCCTGTGCTGCCGTGGTCGGCCGTGCATCGCCGGCCTGCGCGCTCGCCAGCCGCGCGCGCACGGCCTCGACCTCCGCGTAGCCCCCGGCGCACTCCTGCCAGCGGCCGTCGCCGAGCGCGACGATCGACTGCGTGACCACGTTGTCGAGGAACTCACGGTCGTGGCTGACCAGCAGCACCGTTCCGGAGTAGTCGGCCAGCAGCTCCTCCAGCAGTTCCAGCGTCTCGATGTCGAGGTCGTTGGTCGGCTCGTCGAGCACGAGCAGGTTGGCCGGCCGTGCGAACAGACGTGCGAGCAGCAGCCGGTTGCGCTCGCCCCCGGACAGCGACTTCACCGGTGAGCGGGCGCGCTCCGGTGCGAACAGGAAGCGGCCCAGGTAGCTCATCACGTGGATGCGCTGCCCGCCGATCTCGACCCACTCGGAGCCCGGGCTGATCGTCTCGGTGAGCGATGCTTCCTCGTCGAGCTGCTCGCGCATCTGGTCGAAGTAGGCGAGCTGGCGGTTGGTGCCCAGCCGCACCTGTCCCGCGTCCGGTTCGAGCACCCCAAGCAGCAGCCGCAGCAGCGTGGTCTTGCCCGCGCCATTGGGGCCGATCAGCCCGACCCGGTCGCCACGCTGGACGATCGTGCTGAATTCGCGCACCACCGTGTGCGCTCCGAAGGACTTCGACACCGCGACCAGCTCCGCGACCAGCCGGCCGGAGCGCTCGCCTGGGTCGACGCTCAGCTCGACCTGGCCCAGCCGATCGCGGCGCGCGGCGCGCTCGCGGCGCAGTGCTTCGAGCCGGCGCACACGGCCTTCGTCGCGGGTGCGCCGCGCCTCCACGCCCTTGCGGATCCAGACCTCCTCCTGCGCGAGCAGCTTGTCGAAGCGCGCGTCGGTGAGCTGCTCGGCGGCGAGCTCCTCGGCCTTGCGCCGGCGATAGGCGGAGAAGGAGCCCGGGTAGGAGCGCAGGCGCCCGCGGTCGAGCTCGACGATGCGCGTGGCGACGCGGTCCAGGAAGCGGCGGTCGTGGGTGATCAGCAGCACCGCCCCCTGGAAGGCCAGCAGCAGCTCCTCGAGCCAGGTGATCGACTCGATGTCCAGGTGGTTGGTGGGTTCGTCGAGCAGCAGCAGGTCGGGCTCGCGCACCAGCGCGCGAGCGAGCGCCACCCGCTTGCGCATCCCGCCGGACAGCGTGGCCACCGGCTGTGCGCCGTCGAGCCCGAGCTGGGAGAGCGTGCGTTCGATCCGGTGCGTGAGCGCCCAGGAGCCGCCTGCGTCGAGCTCGCCCTGCAGTTGCGCGAGGCGCTGCATCAGGGCCTCGTCGGCCTTGCCGGCCTGCGCGAGCCGCACGGCCACCTCGTGGTACTCGGCAACGCGCTGCGCGTCGGCGGCCAGGCCGGAAGCGACCGCGCCGAACACGTCCTGGCCCTCGTCGAAGGCCGGCTCCTGCGGCACCCAGGCCAGCGAGGCGCCCGACTGGAGGATCACCTGACCGTCGTCGAATGCGATCTCGCCGGCGATGCCCTTGAGCAGCGAGGACTTGCCGGTGCCGTTGCGGCCGATCAGCGCAACGCGCTCGCCCGGTTCGATCGAGAGGTCGACACCGTCGAGCAGCGCGAGATGGCCGTAGGCCAGGTGCGCGCCGCTGACGGTCAGGACCGCCATCAGCTCTTCGGTCTGCGGGCGGCCTTCGAAGCGGCGGGGCTGCGCGTCCGCCGTCCTGTCTGGTCCTTGCCCGCAGCGATGCGCATGCGCAGCGCGTTGAGCTTGATGAAGCCGCCGGCGTCGGCCTGGTCGTAGGCGCCTTCGTCCTCCTCGAAGGTGACGATCTTCGCGTCGAACAGCGAGTCCTTCGAGCTGCGGCCGGTGATGATCACGTTGCCCTTGAACAGCTTCAGCGTGACCGTGCCGTTGACGCGCTCCTGGGTGTGGTCGATCAGCACCTGCAGGGCCTGGCGCTCGGGCGACCACCAGTAGCCGTTGTAGACCAGGCTCGCGTAGCGCGGCATCAGCTCGTCCTTCAGGTGCGCGACCTCGCGGTCGAGCGTCAGCGACTCGATCGCGCGGTGGGCCCGCAGCAGGATGGTGCCGCCCGGGGTTTCGTAGCAGCCGCGGCTCTTCATTCCGACGTAGCGGTTCTCGACCAGATCGAGCCGGCCGACCCCGTGCTTGCCGCCGAGCCGGTTGAGCTCGGCCAGCAGCTCGTGCGCCTTCATGCGCTCGCCGTTGATCGCGACCAGGTCGCCGCGTTCGAACTGCAGCTCGACGTGCTCCGGCTTGTTCGGCGCCTTCTCGGGCGAGACCGTCAGCCGCCACATGCCTTTCTCGGGCGGTGCCGCGGCCGGGTCCTCGAGGATGCCGCCCTCGTAGGAGATGTGCAGCAGGTTGGCGTCCATCGAATACGGCGACTCGCCCTTGCGCTTCTTGAAGTCGACCGGGATGCCGTGCGCGTCCGCGTAGGCGAGCAGCTTCTCGCGCGAGGTGAGGTCCCACTCGCGCCAGGGAGCGATGATCTTCACGCCCGGCATCAGCGCGTAGGCGCCCAGCTCGAAGCGGACCTGGTCGTTGCCCTTGCCGGTGGCGCCGTGCGAGATCGCGTCGGCCTTCTCCATCTTCGCGATCTCCACCAGCCGCTTGGCGATCAGCGGCCGTGCGATCGAGGTGCCCAGCAGGTACTCGCCCTCGTAGACGGTGTTGGCGCGGAACATCGGGAAGACGAAGTCGCGCACGAACTCCTCGCGCAGGTCGTCGATGTAGATGCTTTTGATCCCGGCCGCCTTCGCCTTGGCGCGTGCAGGCTCGAGCTCCTCGCCCTGACCGATGTCGGCGGTGAAGGTGACGACCTCGCACTTGTACTCGTCCTGAAGCCACTTCAGGATCACCGAGGTGTCGAGGCCGCCGGAGTAGGCGAGGACGACTTTCTTGATCTGGCTCATCGAGGTGCCCGCGCGTGGCGCGGCCGCAAAGGAAGTTGGACCGCGGATTATATTCTGCGAAGCAGGGCCTCGGCCCGATTCCCGGGCCAGCGCGGTGATGCGGGCTAGTCGAACAGCGAAGGCGTGAATCCTGCGCCGCTGTCCGCATCCGATGCACCGGCGCCTGCCGCGCGCGGTTTCACGGCGTCCGGTGTCGCGTCGCGAGGCGCTGCAGAGGCGCTTCGGGGCGCCAGCCCAGCCACGCGCACTCCGATCAGCCGGATCCGGCGCTGGGGCTGTACGCGCGCCAGGCACTCGAAGGCCGCCTTGCGGATCTCGCGCTCGTCGGCCGTCGGCGCGGCGATGCTCAGGTCGCGGGTGACGATGCGGAAGTCGTCGAAGCGCAGCTTCACTCCGATGGTGCGACCCGCGTAGCCGCGACTGCGCAGATCGGCCGCCACCTGCCGGCACAGGCTGGCCAGCGTGCCGGCGAGCTCGTGCCAGTCGTGGCGCGGGTGCAGGTCCCGATCGAAGGTGGTTTCGCGGCTGCGCGAGACCGGCTCGCTGTACGTGACCACGGGCCGCTCGTCACGGCCGTGCGCCGCCTCGTGCATCCAGCGCCCGGTGCGCTGGCCGAAGTGTGCGCAGAGCAGGTCCGGGTCGGCCGAGGCGAGTTCGCCGATCGTGCGGATGCCCAGGCGTGCAAGGCGTTCGTCGGCCTTCGGGCCGATTCCGTTGATGCGACGGGCCGGCAGCGGCCAGATCCGCGCCGGGATGTCCTGCGGCTCGATCAGCGTCAGGCCGTCGGGCTTTTCCAGGTCGGAGGCGATCTTGGCCAGCAGCTTGTTCGGGGCCAGCCCGATCGAGCAGCTCAGCCCGGTGGCCTCGCGCACGCGTCGCTTGATCTCGCGGGCCAGTTCGAGTCCGCGCGCCCTCTCGACGCCCGGCACCGCGCCGAGGTCCAGGTAGACCTCGTCGATGCCGCGGTCCTCGATCTGATCGGTGATGCTGGCGATCGCGCGCTTGAACAGCCGCGACAGCCGCCGGTACTCGTCGAAGTCGACCGGCAGGAACACGCACTGCGGGCAGAGCTGCGCGGCGCGCCGCATCGGCATCGCCGAGCGCACGCCGAAGGCCCGCGCCTCGTAGTTCGCAGTCGTGACCACGCCGCGGCGCGAAGGATCGCCGTAACCGCCGATGGCCACCGGGCGCCCGCGCAGTTCGGGGTGGCGCAGCAGCTCGACCGACGCATAGAAGGCGTCCATGTCGAGGTGGGCGATGCGGCGTTCGGCGGGTTTCACCGGTTCTGCGGCAGCTCGATGAAGAAGGTGGCGCCCGCGCCGTGGCGGCTGTGCACCCCTGCCTGGCCACCGTGCAGCTCGGCGACCCGTCGCACGATCGCCAGCCCAAGCCCGGCGCTGCCGCGCAGGTCGCGGTGCTTCGACGATTGGTAGAAGCGCTCGAAGACCCGCGCCTGCTCCTCCGGCTCCACGCCCGGGCCGGTGTCGCTGACCTCGAGGCGCAGCGTCTGCGCCTTCGGGACCACCCGGACCTCGACCCGGCCGCGGCGGGGCGTCACCCGCAGCGCGTTGTCGATCAGGTTGGCCAGTGCGCGCTCGACCAGCGCTGCGTCCACCTGCGCAAGCGGCAGGCCGTCCGGGTACTCGAGCGTGAGTTCGATGCCGGCGTCGGCGGCGCGCACCGCGAAGCGCTGCACCACGTCGTCGGCGAGCTCGCCGATGGCGATCGGCTCGGGGTCGCTGCGGAACTCGGGGCTGTCCAGCCGTGCGAGCTCGGCCAGCGCGTCGGTGAGCCGCTGCAGGTGCAGCGCGTTCTGCAGCGCGCGTGCGAAGAGCTCGTCGCGTTCGTGCGCCGGCAGCGCATCGCGCTTGAGGCGGATCGTCTCGAGCTGCCCGATAAGCGCGGTCAGCGGCGTGCGCAGGTCGTGCGAGACGCTGGCGACCATCTCGCGGCGGCGGGCATCGGTCTGGCTGACCCGATGCGTCTCGGTGCGCAGCCGCTCGAAGCTCTCGTGGAAGGCGCGGCTCAGGCGGCCGATCTCGTCGTCGCGCGCCCAGCCGGGCATCGTCGGGCCCACGACCTCCTCGGCGAAGTCGGCCTTGCGCACCTTCTCGACCGCCCGCGTGAGCTCGATCAGCGGCCGCGTGAGCACCGCGATCATCGACAGCGTGAGCAGCACGCCGATCGCCAGGGTCATCAGGCTCACCGTGACCGCGGTGCGCAGCGCATAGCTCCTGAGCAGGTCCGGCATCTGATCGGGCAGATCGCCGGTGCGCGAGATCACGTAGAGCCAGCCGACCTGCGCCCCTTCGTGCTGCACGGGCCGGGCCGAGACGAAGCTGGCCCGTCCCGGGCGCTCCGGATCCTCGGTGAGGATCGGCGCCTCGGGGTCGGCCGCGAGCGACTGCATCAGCGGGCCCATGTCGATGCGTCGCGGGCTGTCGTCGCTGGCCGAGGCCAGCACCTGGCCGTCGTCGTCGAGCAGGTACAGGCCGGTGTTGGGGGCGTAGAGGATGAATTCGCGCAGGCGCGCGCCGAAGTCCTGCGGCCTGGCCAGATAGGCGGTCCAGAGATTGGGGTGCATCTCGAGCACGCGGTCGACGAAGTCGTTCGCCTTGGCGTGCGTCATGTCGGCGTTGTAGCCACGCACCGAGGAGAACATGATCGTCGCCAGCAGCACCGCGGTCACGAAGCTGAATCCGGCCACCAGGGCCAGCACGCGAAAGCGCAGCGACTTCATCGCGGCTCGGCGCGGGGGTCGACGAAGCGGTAGCCGACGCCACGCACCGTGAGCACGTAGCGCGGATTGGCCGGATCGATCTCGATCTTCGAGCGCAGCCGGTTGATGTGGGTGTTCACGTTGTGTTCGTAGCCCTCGAAGCTGGTGCCCCAGACCGCGTCGAGCAGCTGCGTGCGGGTGAAGGCCCGTCCCGGGTTGCGCGCGAAGTGCAGCAGCAGCTCGAACTCCCTGGCGGTCAGCGACACCGGGTGTCCGCAGACGCGGGCCTCGCGGGCGGCGACGTCGATCTCGAGCTCGCCGATCGTGATCCGGTCCGGATCGGGGGCGCCCGGTGCGCCTGCGCTGCGGCGCTCGACCCGGCGCAGGATCGCCTTGACGCGGGCCTGCAGTTCGAGGATCGAGAAGGGCTTGGTCAGGTAGTCGTCGGCGCCCAGCTCCAGGCCCAGCACGCGGTCGATCTCGCTGGAGCGTGCGGTCAGGATCAGCACCGGGGTGTCGACGCGTTCGCTTCGCAGCGAACGCACCAAGTACAGCCCGTAGAGCACCGGCAGCATCAGGTCGAGCACGATCAGGTCGTAGCCGCCGCTGCGCGCCGCCTGGTAGCCCTTGCCCCCGTCGGGCGCGATGTCGACCTGGTGACCGAGGTCGCGCAGGTGCATCGCGATCAGCTCTGCGATGTCCTTCTGATCTTCGACGACGAGGATGCGGCGTTCCAAGGCGGGCTCGTGCGGTTGTGCGCCGTGCTGTCGCGGCGTGTCCTCGCAGGCCGCGGCACGCGCTGCGGGTCGCCTGCGGGCAGTGGCGCCCGGGACGCAGCGCAGGCGCGAGCCGAGCATAGCAAAGGCGCTGCGGCAGGCGCGGCGGCGCCAGGGGCGCCAGATACATTTGTTATCAAATCGTGATCCGCGCGTGATGGTTCCGACAGAAGCGGTGGGCAGACTGCGAAGGGTCCAGACCGAACTCCCGAGGACCACGGATGAACCCTGCAGACCTTGCTCCGGCGGCAATCGCGGCCACCGCGCTGGTCACCGCAAGCGCCGTCGAGTTTTCCGCCCACCGCGGCGCGATGCTGCGCTTTGCGCGCCGGCGCATCCGCGACGAGGCCCTGGCCGAGGACGCAGTCCAGGACGCGCTCGTGGCGGCGCTGTCGAGCCGGCAGACCTTCCAGGGGCGCTCCGCCTTGCGCACCTGGCTGATCGGCATCCTGAACCACAAGATCCAGGACGTGTTCCGGCGCGAGTCGCGCTACGTGCGCACGGTCGCCGAGGACATCGACGCGGATGCGCTCGCTGCCGACGATCCCACTCCCGAGGCGCGCGCGGCAACGCTCGCGCTCGAGTCGCCGGACCCGGTGCGCGAGGTCGGCCAGCGGCGCATGCGCGAGGAACTGGCCCGCGAGATCGACCGGCTGCCGCCGACGCTTCGCGAGGTCTTCGTGCTGCAGGTCATCGAGGGTCTGCCCACCGCCGAGGTCTGCGCCCGCCTGGGGATCACCGAAGCCAACTGCTGGGTGCGCCTGCATCGCGCCCGCAAGCGACTGGCCGAGAGGATGCGCGAGCACCTGGACTAGCGCGGCCCGGCGGGCGCTCTGCTAAGGTGGCGCCCTCGATTCCCGGTTCCGGAGTCCTCCTTGCTCAGCCGTCGCTGGCCCTGGCTGCTCGTCGCTGCGATCGCGCTGGCCGCGCTTGCTTTCCTTCTGGTCCCGCGCAGCCGCGCGGTCGACGTCGCAGAGGCCACGCGTGGCCCGGTCGCGCAGTCGGTGGTCGCCACCGGCCGGATGGCCACGCCGGCGCGCATCGAGCTCTCCAGCCAGCTGACCGCGCGCGTCGAGCGCGTCGCGGTGCGCGAGGGTGACCCGGTGGCTGCCGGCGCGGTGCTCGTGGAGCTGCGCAGCGACGAAGCCCGGGCGGCGCTTGCCGCGGCGCAGGCCGCACTTGCCGAGGCCCGCGCCCGTGTCCGCCAGCTGGCGCAGGTGCAGCGGCCGGTGGCCGACCAGCAACTGCTCCAGGCGGAGGCGGCGTACCGCCTGGCCGAGGCCGAGCAGCGGCGCTCCGCCGAGCTGCTGGCGCGCGGCTTCGTCTCGCAGGCACGGCTGGACGAGGCGGATCGGACGCTCGCCGCCGCGCAGGCGACGCAGCGCGCCGCGCGCGCCCAGGCGCTGGCCAGCCGGGACGGTGGCGTCGAGGGGGAGCTTGCGGCTGCACGCCTGCAGCAGGCGCAGGCCAACCTGGAGGCGGCGCGCGTGCGGCTGGACCTGCTGCTGCTGCGGGCACCGGCCGCTGCGACCGTCCTCACGCGCGAGGTCGAACCCGGCGACACCGCGCAGGCCGGGCGCACCCTGCTGACGCTGGCCGAGGCGGGCGAGACGCGGATCATCGCCAGCGTCGACGAGAAGAACCTGAAGCTGGTGCGTGCGGGCCTGACGGCCAGCGTGATTGCCGATGCCTTCCCCGATCGACCCTTCGAGGCGCGGGTGTTCTACGTCGCGCCCTCGGTCGATCTGCAGCGCGGCACCGTCGAGGTCCGGCTGGTCGTTCCCGATCCGCCTGCCTTCCTTCGTCCGGACATGACCGTGTCGGTCGAGCTGGTCGCCGGCCGCAGCGAGGCCGCGCTGCGCCTGCCCGCGGAGGCGGTGCGTGGCGTCGATGGCGGCGCATCGGAGGTGCTCGCACTGCGCGACGGCCGGGCGGTGCGGGTGCCGGTGAAGACCGGGCTGCGCGGGGTCGGCGTGATCGAGATCCTGGACGGACTTGCCCCGGGCGAGCTCGCGATCCTGCCTTCGTCGCCTGCCGCTGAAGGCGAGCGGGTGCGCGTGCGCGCGCCGCGGCCGCGCGGCAACGCGGAGCTGCCGCCCGGGATGGGCGGCTGAGCACGGCGCATGGCCCCGGCCCCGATGCGCCTGCGTCTGCCCTTCGAGTGGCTGATCGCCCTTCGCTACCTGCGCGAAGGACGCCTGCAGACCGTCCTGATCCTCGCCGGCGTGACCGGCGGAGTCGCGGTGATCATCTTCCTGTCGACGCTGATCGATCAGCTCCAGGCCTCGATCGTCGAGCGCACGCTGGGCAGCCAGCCGCACGTGGTGATCCGTCCGCCCGAGGAGCTGAACCTGCACGCGCTGCCGGCCTCGCAGACTGCCGCGATCGTCCAGCCGCGCGCACAGCGGCTGCGTTCGGTCGATCAGTGGGAGTCGGCGATGCGCCTGGCGGCGGCGACGCCCGGGGTGGTCGCGGTCTCGCCGCTGGTGTCGGGCGCCGGCTTCGCGCTGCGCGGCAGCGCCAGCCGCACGATCGCGCTGATGGGAGTGGACCCGGAAAGCTACCGGCGCGTCGTGCACGTCGATCGCCACCTGGTGCGCGGCCGCTTCGAGCTCGCGGGCGCCGAGGCGGTGATCGGCGTGGAGCTCGCCCGCGACCTCGGTGTCGGCGTCGGCGACAAGATCCGCGTGCTCAGCGCCGAGCAGCGCGACGACCTGCTCACGGTGGTCGGTCTGTTCGACATCGGCAACCGTGACCTGAACCGGCGCTGGGTCTTCACGACGGTCAAGCTGGCGCAGTCGCTGCTCGACCTGCCGGGCGGCGTCTCGAGCGTGGACCTCACGGTCGACGACATCTTCGCTGCCGACGCGGTGGCGGCGCGGCTGCGCGCGCAGACCGGGCTGAACGCGGAGAGCTGGATGCAGACCAATGCGCAGCTGCTGGCGGCGCTGCGCAACCAGAGCGTCTCGAACACGCTGATCCGCAGCTTCGTCGTCGTGATCGTCGCGGTGGGGATCGCCAGCGTGCTGGTCGTGTCGGTGGTGCAGAAGCAGCGCGAGATCGGCATCCTGCGCGCGATGGGAACCAGCCCGGGGCGGATCATGCTGGTCTTCCTGCTGCAGGGCGGGATCTACGGTCTGCTCGGGTCGCTGATGGGTGCGGGCCTCGGCGTCGGGCTGCTCGGGTTCTTCTCGACGGTCTACCGCAACGCCGACGGCAGCGCGCTGTTCGTCGCGCAGATCGACCCGGCGCTGGTGGCGCGGGTGTGCGCGCTCGCCGTGGTGGTCGGCCTGCTGGCGGCGGCGCTTCCATCGCGCCGCGCGGCACGCATGGACCCGGTGCAGGCGATCCGGATGTGAGCGCCGGCGCGCATCCGATCGTCGAACTCGCCGGCGTGCGCAAGTCCTATGGCGAGGGCACTCCGGTGGAGACGGAGGTGCTGCACGGGGTCGACCTGCGGCTGCTGCCCGGCGAGCTGGTCGCGCTGGTCGGCCCGTCCGGTTCGGGCAAGAGCACGCTGCTGAACCTGATCGGCCTGCTCGAACGCCCCAGCGCAGGGCTGCTGCGCATCGACGGCCACGACACCGCGAGCCTGCCCGAGCGCGCGCTGACCGAGCTGCGAGGCCGCGCGATCGGCTTCGTCTTCCAGTTCCATCACCTGCTTCCCGGCTTCGACGCCCTGGAGAACGTGCTGATGCCGGCGATCATCGAGCGGGGTGTGGCTTCGCGCGAGGACCTCCTGCGCGCACGCGCGCTGCTTGCACGGGTCGGCCTCGCGGGGGCCGAGCGCAAGCGCCCGTCGCAGCTCTCGGGCGGAATGCAGCAGCGGGTCGCGGTGGCGCGTGCGCTGTCCCTGTCGCCGCGGCTGGTCCTTGCCGACGAGCCCACCGGAAACCTGGACACGCACAGCGCGGGCGAGATCTTCGAGCTGCTCGCGCAGTTCAACCGCGACACCGGGGCGGCCTGCCTGATCGTGACCCACGACCCTGCGCTGGCCGCACGCTGCCAGCGTCGCATCGAGATCGTCGACGGTCGGATCGTCGGCGCTCACGAGGCCGGGACGGAACGCCTCAGATGAGCTTCATTCCGATGATCGCGCCGAGCTGCTCGAGGGCGGACCCGGGGTCGGTGACCTTGATCGTGCGCATGCCCAGCGCAGCGGCGGGCTTGAGGTTCACGCCCAGGTCGTCGAGGAACACTGCGCTGGCGGGCTCGATGCCGAGCAGCTCGCAGGCCTTCAGGTAGAAGGCGGGCTCGGGCTTGCGCAGCCCGGTCTTGCTGCTTTCGACGACCACTTCGAAGAGCTCCATGACCTCGGCGACCGCGCGGGCGCGCTCCGGCGTCTGCGCCATTCCCGGTCCGTGTCCGGAGGCCATGTTGTTGGTCAGGCAGGCGACGCGGTAGCGGGTGCGGATCTGGCGGATCGCCGACACCACCTGCGGGCGCACGTCGCCCGAGAGCAGCGGCAGCACCTCGCGGCCCCGCACCGGGTGGCCCAGCGCAGTGGACTCCTCGAGGAACAGCGGGTCGAACTCGACGGGGCCGATCTCGCCGCGCTCCATTCGCGCCCATGCGTTGGTGTGGATGTTGGTGGCGTTGACGCTGCGGATGAAGTCCAGCGGCAGGCCGCGCTCGCGCTCGTAGCGGCGAAATGATTCGAAGGGGCTGGTGGTCACCACGCCACCGAAATCCCACAGCACTGCCTCGATCGGGTTCATCGGGTCTCCGTCTCGTTCACAGGAAGCGCTCGAGCCGGGTGTGCTCGAGCGAACTGATCGTCCACTGCGCCAGTTCGGTGAGCGTGCGCGCCGCAGCCGCAGTGGCCACGTCGATTCCCAGGCCGGCATCTGCCGGCCATGGAGCGTCGATGCGCAGGTAGCGCTCGCCGAGCAGGTCCTCCATCATCGCCTGTACGTGCTGCTGCTGCACCGAGAGCAGTGTCAGGATCAGGCGTCCGTCCGACAGCCATCCGACCGCGCCGTCCTCGGGGGCGACGCCGCCGCTTGGCCGATAGCCCGCAATCCCGGTGCCCACCGAGAGCATCCGCACTCCGGAGAGGTCCACGCCCATGAAGTGGCGCGCCTCGTGCAGGGCGACCTGGTCGGGGGCGACCGCGAACAGACCGCCGTCGGCGTACAGCGCGTTGCCGATCTCCACTGCCGGGAAGTAGGCGGGGGCCGCGCTGGTGGCCATCGCCACGTCGAGCGCGCGCACCGCCTCGTCGCCGCGCGACAGCGGCGCGTGCGGCGTCTTGAAGATCTTGGTGCTGCTCGAGGTGACGTTCACCGCAGGGACCACCACCGCATGCTTCGCGTCGCGCAACCGGCGCTGGCCCAGGTGTTCGGTGAGCGCCTCGCGCAGCGCGGTGCCCGAGTACTTTGGGCCGAGGACCGAGCGCGAGAGGTCGAGCAGCCGGGTGACTGCGCCGGCGGGCAGCGCGCGCGGCGAGAAGATCGCGGTGCCGCGCTCGAGGAAGACCTCGAGCACCGCGCGCATCGGCACCTCGTAGGCCAGCGCCAGCGCCAGGATGCCGCCGATCGAAGTGCCCGCGATCAGGTCGAAGCGCCGGCCCAGTGGTTCGCCGACACGCTCCTCCAGGTGCGCGAGCACCCGGGCGGAGTACAGCCCCAGGAAGCCGCCGCCCGACAGCGAGAGAATGCGGAAGCGGCGCCGTCCGACCGGTTTGTCCTGCTGCGTGACCATGGCCTGCTGCCTGCGCCGGGTGCCGTGCCGCGCGTCAGGCGATGCGGCCGAGGACGAGGAACTCCATCAGCGCCTTCTGCACGTGCAGGCGGTTCTCCGCTTCGTCCCAGACCACCGACTGCGGGCCGTCGATCACCGCGGCAGTGACCTCCTCGCCCCGGTGTGCCGGCAGGCAGTGCATGAACACCGCCTGCGGATCGGCCGCGGCCATCATCTCGGCGTCGACGCACCAGTCGGCGAAGGCCTGGGCGCGCGCCTCGTTCTCGGCCTCGAAGCCCATCGAGGTCCAGACGTCGGTGGTGACCAGGTGGGCGCCCTGGCAGGCCTGCAGCGGGTCGGCGAAGGACTCGAAGTGGCTGGTCCCGTACAGCCCGGCGCGCTCCGGTTCCACCTCGTAGCCGGGAGGCGTGGAGACGTGCACGTTGAAGTCGAGCACCTCGGCCGCCTGCAGCCAGGTGTTGCACATGTTGTTGCTGTCGCCGATCCAGGCCACGGTGCGGCCCTGGATGTCACCCCGATGTTCGATGAAGGTGAAGATGTCCGCGAGGATCTGGCAGGGGTGGTACTCGTTGGTGAGCCCGTTGATCACCGGCACCCGCGAATGGGCCGCGAAGCGCTCGACCACCTCCTGCTCGAAGGTGCGGATCATGACCAGGTCGCACATCCGCGAGATCACCTGCGCCGCATCCTCGACCGGCTCGCCGCGACCGAGCTGCGAGTCGCGGGTGTTCAGGTAGATCGCCGCGCCCCCGAGCTGGTGCATTCCCGCCTCGAAGGACAGCCGGGTGCGGGTGCTGGCCTTCTCGAAGATCATCACCAGCGTGCGGTCCGCCAGCGGGTGGTAGGCCTCGTAGCGCTTGAACCGGTCCTTGATGACGCGCGCCCGTTCGAACACGTACTCGATGTCGGCGCGCGAGAGATCCTTGAACTGGAGGTAGTGGGGGATCGCCATCGCGGCCTCCGTTCAGGCGGCCGCGACCGGGGTGCGCGACAGGAATTCGCGCACCAGCGGCGCCAGGATCCCGACCAGCTGGTCGGCGTGCTCGCGGGTGAAGATCAGCGGCGGCAGCAGCCGGATCACCGAGTCGGCGGTGACGTTGACGACCAGGCCCTTGGCCAGGCAGAGCCCGACCAGTTCGCCGCAGGGGCGATCGAGCTCGACCCCGATCATCAGCCCGCGCCCGCGCACCTCGACCAGGCCCGGGCCGGCGAGCTCCGTGCGCAGCGACGCCATCAGGTGCTCGCCGACCTCGGCGGCATTGGCGAGCAGCCCCTCGGCTTCCATCACCTCGATCGTGGTGACGCCGGCGCGCATCGCCAGCGGGTTGCCGCCGAAGGTGCTGCCGTGGTTGCCCTGGCCGAACACGCTGGCGGCGGCGCCGTGGGCGACCACCGCGCCGATCGGCACGCCCGAGGCGAGCCCCTTGGCCAGCGGCATCACGTCGGGGACGATTCCCGCCCACTGGTGAGCGAACCACTTGCCGGTGCGGCCGGTGCCGCACTGCACCTCGTCGATCATCAGCAGCCAGCCGCGCTCGTCGCACAGACGGCGCACCTGGCGCAGGTACTCGAGGTGTGCCGGGCGGATGCCGCCTTCGCCCTGGATCGCCTCCAGGAACACCGCGGTGACCCCGGGGCGCTCCGCGGCGATCCGGCGCAGGCCGTCCATGTCGTCGAGAGCGACGCGCACGAAGCCTTCGACCAGCGGCTCGAAGCCCTTCTGCACCTTCGGGTTGCCGGTGGCCGACAGCGTCGCCAGCGAGCGACCGTGGAAGGCCTTCTCGCAGACGACGATCTCGGGGCGGTCGATCCCGCGATCGTGTCCGTACTTGCGCGCGATCTTGATCGCGGCCTCGTTGGCCTCGAGCCCCGAGTTGCAGAAGAAGACGTTGGTCATCGCGCTGCGATCGACCAGCATCTGCGCAAGCCGCTCGCGCAGCGGGTAGGCGTGCAGGTTCGAGGTGTGGATCACGCGCGCGACCTGCTCGCGCAGCGCGGCGACCAGCTTCGGGTGGTTGTGCCCGAGGGTGTTGACCGCGATTCCGGACAGTCCGTCCAGGTAGCGACGGCCCTCGGTGTCGAACAGCCAGACGCCATCGCCGTGGCTGATCGTCAGGGGCTGGGGCCCGTAGGTGTCCATCAGGGGAGAGGAGGCGGCCATCCGAAGGTCTCCGGTTCGAGATTGTCCGGCAAACGACAACGGCGGCCGGGGCCGCCGTTTCGAGCGGACGATTGTAGTGGATTCGCGACGCTGCCGGAACCCGGGAAGCCCCGGGCGCGGTCGACGCGAAGGCTGGCGCCGGGGTGGCGCCGCTGCCTGGAAGTAATTCAAGTTTCGATGAAGATTGGCTCCTAAGCCATTGGACATGAATGATTTTTTCCTCGAGTTTTCGCCACGAACGGCCTGACGGGCGATAGAATCCCGGAAAAATCCGAGCAGCCGCATCGGGAACCCGCCAAAATGCGGTCGCGCAGCGCGCGATCCCCGGGCGGGAATCGAAAGCGCTGCCGCAGGAGAGGAGCCGATGTCCGACGCAGTACCGTTCGATCCGGACAATGCCGGGCCTGGGCAGGCAGATGCCCGGCCGCCCGATGCGCGCCCGACCTACCGTGTCGGGGTCTTCGGCCTCGGGCAGAAGTTCCAGCGGATCGCCGAAATCATCCTCAGGCACGCGCGCCACAACCGCTATCGCTACGTGCTGGCAGTGGGTCCCGCGGCTCCTGCGGAGTTCGACATCGCGATGGTCGACATGACCGCGCTCGGCGGGCCCGAGGTCGCTCGCACGCTGCGCGCGGCGCGGCCGGTGGTGCGCGTCGGGCGACGCTGCGACACCGCCCGCGGACAGGACGACCTGCTGCAGTCCGGGTTCACGATGAAGCTGCTCGAGACCCTGAACCGCGTCGTCGAGGATGTGCTGCTCGGTCGGCCCCCTGACGGGGACGAGCAGCAGGCGGGACTGGTGGACGAGGGCGGCATGTCACGTCGCGCCCGGGTGCTGATCGTCGACGACAGCCCCACGGTGCGCCGGCAGCTGATGATGGCGCTGCAGCGGATGGGCATCGAGAGCGACGGCACAGGCAGCGCCGCGCAGGCCCGCAGCGCGCTGGCCGATCGCCGCTACGACCTCGCCTTCGTCGACGTGATGATGCCGGACCTGGACGGATTCAAGTTCACGCGCGAACTCAAGCGTCATTCTTCGCTGCGCGCGATGCCGGTGGTGATCCTCACCAGCCGTTCCTCGCCGCTGGACCTTGCGCGCGGCGCGCTGGCCGGCTGCAACAGCTATCTGGTCAAGCCGGTCACGCTGCAGTCGCTGCGCGAGACCCTGGCGCGCCACATCCGGCTGAACGCCCGGATCGCCCTCGAGCGGGCAGGCCTGCGCCCGACCTAGCCGGCGAGCGCAGGCGCCGCCCCGCAGGCAGCCTGGCGGCGCCTGCGCGGGTGGCTGCGCAGATCAGCCCTTCACGCGGTTCTTGTACTCGTTGGTGCGCGTGTCGATCTCGATCTTGTCGCCGATGTTCACGAAGGCCGGCACCTGGATGGTGAAGCCGGTGGGCTTGATCCGCGCCGGCTTGAGCACCTTGCCCGAGGTGTCGCCCTTCACCGCGGGCTCGGTGTACTCGATCTCGCGCACGACGCTGTTGGCCATCTCGACCGCGATCGCGCGCCCCTCGTAGAAGGTCACCTCGCAGCCCATCCCGTCGTCGAGGTAGTTGAGCACGTCGCCCATGCTCTCGGCCTCGATCTCGTACTGGTTGTAGTCGGCGTCCATGAACACGTACATCGGGTCGGCGAAGTAGGAGTAGGTGACTTCCTTCTTGTCGAGCACCAGCACCTCGAACTTCTCGTCGGCCTTGTAGACCGATTCGGTCGCCGAACCGCTCAGGAGGTTCTTCAGCTTCATCTTGACGACCGCGGCGTTGCGGCCGGACTTGTTGAACTCGGCCTTCTGCACGACCATCGGCTCCTTGCCGATCATGATGACGTTGCCGGTTCGCAGTTCCTGGGCGATCTTCATGTGGAGTTCCCTCGTTGCTTTAGCGTGACCGGCGCGCAGTGGCGATTGCCGGGATCCTGGCGGGGCCGCGAATTCGACCCATCGCGCGAGCCGGCGGCAGGAAGCGGGCTCTTCGACAAGGCCCGATATCAGGTTGCGGTAGCGCCGGTCAAACTGGTGATTATAGCCGTTCCCGGCAAAACCCGAGAAGCCGGGTGCCCAGGTCGTCCTGCGCGGCCAGGTGCGCGCTCCAGCGCCGGAAGGCGCCCGGCAATTCCGGCAGCGCGGCCTCGAAGGCCCGCCACGCCCGCGACAGCGGCGGGTCGCCGCAGCACCAGGCCCGCATCATGGCGGCAGCCGCGTCGATCGATCCTGCACCGTGTTCGAAGCGGGTGAGGAAGGCGTCGAGCTTCGCGCTCCGGGTGGCGGGGTCCTGCGGATAGGGCTGCCAGACGAAGGGTCGTCCTGCCCAGTGGGCGCGGACCCATGAGTCCTCGCCGCGCACGAAGTTCAGGTCGCAGCACCACAGCAGGCGGTCGTAGTCGTCCTGCGTCAGCAGGGCGAAGCGCTGCAGGCTCAAGCGGCCGCGTCGCACCGGCGCACCGACCGCCAGCGGTGCGCCGAGGAAATCGGCGATGCCTGCCTCGGCGACGCCGGCGGGCACCAGCACCCGCCACGGCCGCGGTCCGTCGGCGAGGAGGCCGAGCCACCTGGAGACCGGCGCATCCGGATAGCAGAAGAGCGACGCGATCTGCTCGTCGGGGTCCGCCGCGAGGTGGCGTCGGGCGAGCCAGCGTTTCGCGGTCTCGCCGGCGAGGAAGGCGTCGCGGGCAGCGAGCAGACCGCGCTCGCGCAGCAGGCCGCCGGTGTCCGCAGTGAAGCCGGGATAGAAGAAGTGCTCGACGGCGCCGTCGTCGGGCTTGGTCGAGGGCAGGCCGTGGCAGTCGGCGACCCAGTCCTCGGCGCTCAGGTACTCGAGGTTCACCCACAATGGCGCGCCGGGCTGCGCCAGGCGGCGGCGGACCGGTGCGGGGAGCTCGCAGCCGAAGGCCGCGATGACCACCTGCTCGTCGGCGCCGACGTCGGCCGCGTCGTCCCATCTGCGCACCGTGACACCAGCGCCCGCGCCGTCGGCCGGTGTGCATGCGGCCGCAGCCGGGGCGAGCGCCGCCAGCGCCTGCGGCAGGTCGATCCAGAGCGTCACCCGCGCCGCGTGCTCGGTGGCGAGCTGGCGGGCCAGCCGCCAGCACACGCCTGCGTCGCCATAGTTGTCGACGACGCGGCAGAAGATGGCAAGGCGCCGCATTGCCCGGGACGCCGGTCAGTCCTCCGCGGGCGGCGGGCCGAACAGGGCATCCAGGCGGGCCCTCGCACCGCCGTCCTCGGGCGCGCTGCCGCGCTCGACCGGGTACTCGTCGGCGATCCGGTCCTCGTGGTAGCTCGCGGGATTCGGCGCCGAGAGCAGCCGGCGCCAGACCTCCGCGGGCACGGACTTGTAGATGCGCACGCTGCCGTCGACGAAGCCGAGTTCCAGCCGCTGGCTGTCCTCGTCGTAAGCGCCGGTCCTCAGGCGACCGCCCTTCAGCGCCTTGCGTTCGATGCCCATCCTGCCTCCCTTCCTGCGACCCTTGCCCGCGGCATGCTAGCGTACCGGAGGGCGCGATTCGACCGAGGGAGGCGAGACAGATGCACGGCCCATCCATTCGTGACACGGCGGCAGCGCTGGCCGCGGGAAGGACCTCGTGCGCACGCTTGCTCGAGGCGGCGCAACAGGCGGCGCAGGCCAACGCATCGCTGAACGCGCTTGCCTGGGTGGACTGGGATGCCGCGGCGCAGGCCGCCCATCGGCTGGACGGCGAGGCGCGTGCCGGGCGGCTGCGCGGCCCCCTGCACGGCATCCCGGTGTCGGTGAAGGATCTGTTCGAGGTGCGCGGGATGCCCATGCGCGCGGGAACGCGCGCTGCGCTTCCCGATCCGGGCTGCGCCGAGGCGGAACTGGTCGCGCGGCTGCGCGCCGCCGGCGCGCTGGTCTTCGCCAAGACCAACATGCACGAGATCGCGCTCGGGGCCACCGGAGAGAATCCCTGGACCGGTGACGTGCGCAATCCGCACGATCCGGCGCGCCAGGCCGGCGGCTCCTCGAGCGGTGCGGCAGTGGCGGTGGCCACCGGCATCGGCCTGGGCGCGGTGGGCAGCGACACCGGCGGCTCGGTGCGCATCCCGGCGGCATTCTGCGGGGTCACCGGGTTCAAGCCGAGCTTCGGCGCGATTCCGCTCGCCGGCGGGCTGCACCTGTCCTGGACCTGCGATCATGCCGGGCCGCTGGCGCGCAGCGTCGACGACTGCGCGCTGCTGTTCGAGACGATGGCCGCCCGGCGCACCGGCCACGGGACTGTGTCGCGCGCGCCGCGGCTGGCGGTTCCGGCCGACTGGCTCGGGCCCCGGCTGGCGCCTTCGGTCGCAGCGCGTTTCGAGGAGACCCTCGGGCGCCTCAGGGCGCTGGGCGCGGTGGTCGAACCGCGCGCGGTTCCCGCGCTGGCGCTTGCCTGGACCTGCTACACGCCGATCGTGCGCGCCGAGGCGGCCTACGTCCACCGCGCCGCGCTGGCCGGGGGCGGCGAGGGCTTCTCGGACATGGTTCTCGCGCCCTTGCAGGCCGGGGCGCGGATCGGTGCCGGCGAGTACTTCGAGGCGATGCGGGTGCGCGAACAGGTCCGCGCAGGCCTGGAGCGGGCGCTTGCCGGGGTGGACGCCCTGGTGCTGCCGACCGCGCCGGTGCCGCCGCCGCTGCGCGGCCAGGTCGATGTCGAGGTGGCCGATGGCCTTCGCATGAGCGTCCGTGAAGCGGTGCTCGGCCAGACGCTGCCCTTCAGCCTGACCGGGCTGCCCGCGCTGAGCCTGCCGATGGGCCGCGCCGAGGGGCTGCCCGCATCGCTGCAGCTGGTCGCGGCGCGCGATGCGGACGCGCGGCTGCTCGCGCTGGGACGCTGGGTCGAGACCGCGCTCGGCTGAGGGGCGCGGGCTCGACCCGGGTCGATCACTTCGGCGCCATGCGGATCGCGCCGTCGAGCCGGATCGTCTCGCCGTTGATCATCGGGTTCTCGAAGATCTGCTGCACCAGCATCGCGTATTCGTCCGGTCGCCCCAGGCGGGAGGGGAAGGGCACCTGCTTGCCCAGCGACTCCTGCGCCGCCGGCGGCAGGCTCATCAGCATCGGCGTCAGGAACAGGCCCGGCGCGATCGTGTTCACGCGCACGCCGTCGCGGGAGAGGTCGCGCGCGATCGGCAGGGTCATTCCGCTGACGCCAGCCTTGGACGCCGAGTACGCCGCCTGGCCGATCTGGCCGTCGAAGGCAGCCACCGATGCGGTGTTGACGATCACCCCGCGCTCGCCCTCGGCGTTGGGCTCGTTGTTCACCATTGCTGCGGCCGCCAGGCGCAGCATGTTGAAAGTGCCGATCAGGTTGACCTGGATGATCCGGGTGAAGCGGTCGAGCGGGTAGGGACCGTCCTTGCCGACCGTCTTGGCCGCGCCGCCGATGCCCGCGCAGTTGACCAGGCCCACGAGCCTGCCCATCGAGAGCGCAGCCGCGACGACCGCCTGGCCGTCGGCCTCGGAAGTGACGTCGCACTTCACGAACTTCGCGTTGGCCCCGAGTTCCTTCGCCCAGGCCTCGCCAGTCTGCGCGTTCACGTCGGCGATCACGACCTTGCCGCCCGCCTCGACGAAGCGCTTGCTGGTGGCGCCGCCCAGACCCGAGGCGCCGCCGGTGACGATGACGACGTTGCCCTTGACATCCATTGGTGAACTCCCTTCGTGATGGTGAATCCGCAAGGCGGGAAGTTTAACCAATCCGTGCAGCCGCCCTCCTGGAACGCGACGGGGCGGCCGCAGCCGCCCCGTGGATCGATGCTGCCGACCGGACCGGGCCCGGTCGGCGCGATGCCTACGGCTGCGTGCCAGCCTCTGCGCGCTGCGCGACCGGCGCCGCGGCTTCGGCTGCAGGCGCCGTCGCCGACGCGGTGATCGCGACCGGAGCGGCGTGCTGGCCCGCGGCGGCGGCCTTCTCGCTGCCGCCGTGGAGTGCCCCCATCAGCGGCACCAGCAGCAGCGCCACGATGTTGATGATCTTGATCAGCGGGTTGACCGCGGGGCCTGCGGTGTCCTTGTAGGGGTCGCCGACGGTGTCACCGGTGACCGCTGCCTTGTGCGCCTCGGAGCCCTTGCCGCCGTGGTTGCCTTCCTCGATGTACTTCTTGGCGTTGTCCCATGCGCCGCCGCCGGTGCACATCGAGATGGCGACGAACAGGCCGGTCACGATGGTGCCCATCAGCACCCCGCCCAGCGCGACCGGGCCGAGGATCACGCCCACCAGGATCGGGACGACCACCGGCAGCAGCGACGGGATCATCATCTCCTTGATCGCGGCGCCGGTGAGCAGGTCCACCGCCTTCGAGTAGTCGGGCTTGGCCTTGCCCTCCATGATTCCCTTGATCTCGCGGAACTGGCGGCGCACTTCCTCGACGACCGAGCCTGCCGCGCGGCCGACGGCCTCCATCGCCATCGCGCCGAACAGATAGGGGATCAGCCCGCCGATGATCAGGCCGACGATCACCATGTGGTCGGAGAGGTCGAAGCTCACCGGCAGCCCCACCGACTCGAGGCCGTGCGTGTAGTCGGCGAAGAGCACCAGCGCAGCCAGGCCAGCCGAGCCGATTGCATAGCCCTTGGTCACCGCCTTCGTGGTGTTGCCCACTGCATCGAGCGGGTCGGTGATGTCGCGCACCGAGTCCGGGAGCTCGGACATCTCGGCGATGCCGCCGGCGTTGTCGGTGATCGGACCGTAGGCGTCGAGCGCGACCACGATTCCGGCCATCGAGAGCATCGAGGTGGCCGAAACGGCGATCCCGTAGAGACCGCCCAGCGCGTACGAGGCGATGATCGCCGCGCACACCATGAGCACCGGCCACGCGGTGGACTTCATCGACACCGCCAGGCCGGCGATGATGTTGGTGCCGTGGCCGGTGGTCGAGGCCTGCGCGACGTAGCGCACCGGCTTGTACTCGGTGCCGGTGTAGTACTCGGTGATCCAGACGATCAGGCCGGTCAGCACCATGCCGACGACCACGCACAGCCACAGGCTCATCACCGACAGGCCGCTGGAGGCGAGGTCGGCGTCGCCGAACACCCACGAGGTGATCGGCCAGGCGACCACGGTGGCCAGCACGCCGGCGACGATCAGGCCCTTGTACAGCGCGCTCATGATCTTCGCGCCCGGCGCAGCCTTCACGAAGAAGCAGCCGACGATCGAGGCGATGATCGAGAAGCCGCCCAGCACCATCGGGTACATCACCGCCTGCGCCTGCGCGCCGGTCACCATCAGCGCACCGAGCAGCATCGTGGCGATCAGCGTGACCGCGTAGGTCTCGAACAGGTCGGCGGCCATTCCGGCACAGTCACCGACGTTGTCCCCGACGTTGTCCGCGATCACTGCGGGGTTGCGGGGGTCGTCCTCGGGGATGCCCGCCTCGACCTTGCCGACCAGGTCGGCGCCGACGTCCGCGCCCTTGGTGAAGATGCCTCCGCCCAGGCGGGCGAAGATCGAGATCAGCGACGAGCCGAAGGCCAGGCCGATCAGCGGCTTGATCGCGTCGTGCAGGCCGGCAGCGTCGGAGACGCCATTGGTCAGGAAGGCGTAGTAGCCGGCCACGCCCAGCAGTCCAAGGCCCACGACCAGCATCCCGGTGATCGCGCCGCCCTTGAAGGCGACGGCGAGCGCGGCGTTCAGCCCCTGGGTTGCGGCCTGCGTGGTGCGCACGTTGGCGCGCACCGACACGTTCATGCCGATGTAGCCAGCCGCCCCGGAGAGGATCGCCCCGATCGCGAAGCCGACCGCGGTCGGCATGCCCAGGCCGGGGACCAGCCAGATGGCGATGAACAGCACCACGCCGACGATTCCGATCGTGCGGTACTGACGGTTCAGGTAGGCCTTGGCACCGGTCTGGATGGCCGCGGCGATCTCCTGCATGCGGGCGTTGCCCGCCGGCAGCGCAAGGATGGAACGGCTGGTGACGATGCCGTAGAGCACTGCCACCACTCCACAGAGCAACGCGAACCACAAGCCTGTATTCGAGGCTGCTGACATCGAGAGACCTCCAGAGACTGTTTTGTGTATGGGGACCGGGACCGGACTGCGACGTGAACCGCGGAGGATTCTCACCGGTGCCGCAAGGGCTGGCAAGCGAGTGCGAGCCCTGACGTTGGACCGGAGGTCCGCTTTGCCGCGATGCGAGGCGAGTCGTGACGGCGCGCGCGGATCATGGCAGCGCGCGCCGGAAATGCGTTCAGGCGAGCGCGGCGAATGCCCGCTCGCGGATCTCGTCGACGCTGCCGACGCCGGAGATCTTCCGGTACTTCGGAGCGCCTGGCGCTCCGCTCTCGGCCCAGCCGCCGTAGTAGCCGACCAGCTGGCGCGTCTGCGCGTGATAGACCTCGAGCCGCTTGCGCACCGTCTCCTCGCGGTCGTCGTCGCGCTGGACCAGCTCCTCGCCGGTCGCGTCGTCCTTGCCGGCCACCCTGGGCGGATTGAACTTCAGGTGGTAGGTGCGTCCGCTGGCCGGATGCACGCGCCGCCCGCTCATGCGCTCGATGATGTCGGCGTCGGGCACGTCGATCTCGAGCACGTAGTCGATGGCCACGCCGGCGTCCTTCATCGCGTCCGCCTGCGGGATCGTGCGCGGGAAGCCGTCGAACAGGTAGCCCGCAGCGCAGTCCGGCTCGCGCAGCCGGTCCTTGACCAGCCCGATGATGATGTCGTCGGAGACCAGACCGCCGGCGTCCATGACCTTCTTCGCAGCCAGCCCCAGGGGCGTTCCGGCCTTGACCGCGGCGCGCAGCATGTCGCCGGTGGAGATCTGCGGAATGCCGAACTTGTCCTTGATGAAGGCCGCCTGTGTGCCTTTTCCGGCACCCGGCGGCCCGAGCAGAATCAATCGCATGAACTCGACCTGGAAGGAATCGTTGGAGGGGCGCAGGCAAGCGCGAAACCGCCCGCGCCCGCGTGTGGCCGGGAGGCCACGGCCGGCGAAAGGTAACGTCAAAGCGCCGCAGCGGTCAAACCGGGGCGGTCCGCGCCCGGTGACGCCGGGCGCGGGCCTGGAGCCGAGGATGGCCCGGCGCAACCGTACGGCCGCGGGCGGGCGATCCGGGCCGGGCAGGCCTGCCCGGGAAGAGCGAGGGACCCGGCTTCAGTCGCCGCGCAGGACGCGGCGCACGCGTTCGAGATCCTCGGGAGTGTCGACTCCGGCCGGGGGCGCGTGCCGGGTCGGCAGCACCACGATCCGGTGACCGTGCCACAGCGCGCGAAGCTGCTCGAGCGACTCCAGACACTCCAGCGGCGATTGCGCCAGGCCGGGATAGGCGCGCAGGAAGGCGACGCGATACGCGTACAGGCCGATGTGGCGCAGCGGCGGGTGGGCGACGAAGGCTTCGGGAAGCGCCGGTGGCAGCGCCGCGGGGAAGCCGGCGAGCGCGTCCCGCGCGAAGGGGATCGGCGCGCGGGAGAAGTAGGCCGCATGGCCTGTGGAGTCGGTCACCACCTTGACGACGTTCGGGTTGAGCCACTCGTCGAGCGCGCCGATCGGGTGCGCGGCAGTGGCGATCGCGCTGTCGGGCGAGCGCGCGAGCAGCCGGGCGACCTCGGCGACGAGTTCCGGCGGCACGAGCGGCTCGTCACCCTGTACGTTGACCACGATCTCGTCGTCGTCGAGGCCCAGCAGGCGGGCGGCCTCGGCGAGCCGGTCGGTTCCCGAGGGGTGGTCGGTGCGGGTGAGCAGCGCCTCGATGCCGTGTGCGCGGACCGCCTCCAGCACCGCCTCGCTGTCGGCGGCTACGACCACCCGGCGTGCGCCTGCGGCCTGCGCGCGCTCGGCCACCCGCACCACCATCGGGCGACCGCCCAGGTCGGCCAGCGGCTTGCCGGGCAGGCGCGTCGACGCCAGCCGGGCAGGGATCAGCGCGACGAAGCCGCTCACGGGGCGCTGCTGTCGGCGTCGGGCTGCGGCGGCGGCAGGGCCGGGGCGTCGAGCCTGCGCGCCTCGGATTCGAGCATCACCGGGATGTCGTCACGGATCGGGAAGGCGAGACGGTCGCGTGGGCAGGTCAGCTCGCGCGCGCTCTTGTGATGCTCCAGCGGACCCTTGCAGATCGGGCACACCAGGATGTCAAGCAATCGGTTGTCCACGCAGCCGCTCCTCGATCCAGTCGTAGAACGCCGGCTCGATCCGCGCACTGACCTCCAGGGTCCAGCACCGATCGTCGGCGATGGCCGCGCATTTTACGGCGTCCTTCGAGGTCATCACGATCAGGGGTGCGGTGATCGCGGCCAGGGTGGCCGGGCCGATCAGGGCGTGATCGGGCAGCGGGTGCTCGGTGGGCGACAGGCCAAGTGCGCGCAGGGTCGCGAAGAAGCGCGCCGGCTGCGCGATTCCGGCCAGCGCTGCGAGCGGCCTGCCCGCCGCGAGTGCGGCGAAGGCCCGCGGGTCGAGGCGGCGGCCATCGTGCAGCGCGCGAAAGGCGGTGGGCTCGATGCGGAAGCGGAAGCAGCGCGGGCCCTGCAGCGGGGCCGGCGCGTCGCCATTGAGCAGCAGCGCGTCCATCGAGGCTGCGTGCGCGAGCGGCTCGCGCAGCGGTCCCGCGGGCAGCAGTCGGCCGTTGCCGGCGCCGCGCGCATCGAACACCG
This sequence comes from Pseudomonadota bacterium, assembly GCA_963204785.1. Taxonomy (GTDB): domain Bacteria; phylum Pseudomonadota; class Gammaproteobacteria; order Burkholderiales; family Burkholderiaceae_E; genus Quisquiliibacterium. The sequence goes on from CAUJHG010000071.1 coordinate 26,352, forward strand.
CCACTTCGAGCGTGCGCGGCAGGCCGGGATGCTGCAGCCCGTCGTCGCACACCACGATCTCGGGCGCCGGCTCGCGCGCTTCGAGCAGCGCCAGGGCCTCGCCGCGTCGGCGCCCCGCCGCCACCGGGACGCCCGTGGCCCGGGCCAGCAGCACCGCCTCGTCGCCGTGTTCCGCAGCGTCGTCCCCAGGCCCGACCGGACGGGCGTCGGACCTGGTTCCGCGATAGCCGCCGGCGAGCGCTGCGACCCGCCAGCCGCGCCCGGCCAGCGTGCGGGCCACTGCGATCGCCGCGGGCGTCTTGCCGGTGCCACCGACCACGAGATTGCCGATCACCACCACCGCGGGCCGATCCTGCGGCGTCCGCCGCTGCACGCGCGCACGCCGGGCGCGCGCCACCCGCGCGGTGAGCAGGGACAGCGGCGCGAGCAGACGCTCGGGCAGCCTGCTGCGCGCCGGGCGATCGTTCGCGTCGAGCGAGGGTGCTACGCCTGCGGGGAACCAGATCGCCAGCAGCCGGCGCTCCAGCGCGCCGCGAAGGGTCTCGCGCGCGCCGGACGCCTGCGCCCTCATCGGGCGGGCCTGGCCGATCCGCCCGGAGCCTGCGCCGCGAAGGTGACCCGTGCCAGGCCGGCGAGCCGTGCCGCTTCCAGGACGTTGACCACCGACTGATGGGTGGCGCCGGCGTCGGCGTGGATCACGAGCGTGGGCTCCTGCGCATCGGCAGCGGCGCGCTGCAGCTCGACGGCGAAGCGCTCCGGGCTCTCGAAGGCGACGCCGCGCTCGTCGACCTGGTAGCGACCGTCGCTGGAGATCGCCACGACGATCTCGCGCGGACGCTGCTCGGGGCGGTCGGCGCCTGCGGTGGGGAGGTTGACCTGCAGTTCGGTGAACTTGGAGAAGCTGGTGGTGACCATCAGGAAGATCAGCACCACCAGGAGCACGTCGATCAGCGGGATCAGGTTGATCTCGGGCTCCTCCCGGCGAAGCCCTCGCCGGAAGTTCACTGCCTGACCCCTCGCGTCGTCGTGCCCCTGGCTGCGCCGGTGCGCGCCCGCGTCGCGGCGGCACGCGGAGCAGGTTCGGCGCCCGCCGCCCCGGCCAGCGCGGCAGCCGGGATCGGATCGGCCGGAGCTGCCGTCTGCGCCGATGCGGGAGCCAGCCGGATCGTGTCGATCAGGCGCAGCGACTGCTGCTCCATCTCGACCAGGTAGGAATCGACGCGACTGCGGAAGTGCCGGTGGGCGATCAGTGCCGGCACTGCGACGATCAGGCCGAAGGCGGTGTTGTAGAGCGCCACCGAGATCCCGTGGGCGAGCTGCTGCGGATTGGTGCCGGTGGGCGCCTGCGCGCCGAAGATCTCGATCATCCCGACCACGGTGCCGAACAGCCCGAGCAGCGGCGCCACCGATGCGATCGTCCCCAGCGCCGGCAGGTAGCGCTCGATCTGGTGGGCCACCGCGCGGCCGCTCTCCTCCATCGCCTCCTTCATGACTTCGCGCGGTGCCCGCTCCTGGCGCAGACCGGAGGCGAAGACCCGGCCGATCGGCGAGCTCGCCTCGAGGCGCTGGATCATCTCCGGCGTGATCTGGTGGTTGCGATGCATCGACAGCACTTCGTCGAGCAGACGGGGCGGCAGCACGCGGTCGCGCCGCAAGGACAGCGAGCGCTCCACGATCAGCGCGACCGCCGCGATCGAGGCTGCGATCAGGAACCACACCGGCCAGCCGGCCGCCTGGATCAGCGAAAACAAGATCGGATCTCCCGGAAGCACGGCATCCGCAAGGGGCGCCATGCGCAAAGGACTGCCATTGTCCGGGTTTTCCGTCAGCGGCCGCAAGCCGCAAGCCGGCGAGCCGACGGCCGGTAGAATCTTTCAACAGCAGCTGTGGACAAATCTGTGCACAGCCTGCCCCCGATCCCCGGAAAACCGCATGAAATATGGGCTTTCAGCCGATGGCGAAAATCTGGGCAGGGTAAATATCCTTGAAAATCAATGACTTCCACGTACTTGCGTTATTCTGACGGACTAGACCGAAGGAAACGGGAGCTGGCGCGCGTTTGTGGAAAGGAACCGCCCCCCGAACCGCATGGACCTTGACTCGACCTCCCTGGAGCGTCGCGGCGCGACCGGGATCCTGAGCGTCTCCGAGCTCAACCGCGCGGTCGCCTCGCTGCTCGAGCGCTCGGTGCCCGCACTCTGGGTCGCCGGCGAGATCTCCAATTTCACCCGTGCCGCCAGCGGACACTGGTACTTCACGCTGAAGGATTCCGGCGCCCAGGTCCGGGCGGTCATGTTCCGCTCGCGTGCCCAGGCGGTGGGCTTCCTGCCGCGCGAGGGCGATCGCGTGGAAGTGCGCGCGCTTGCCGGGCTGTACCAGCCACGAGGAGACTTCCAGCTCGGTGTGGAGCTGATGCGCCGGGCCGGCGCCGGCGATCTCTTCCAGCGCTTCGTGCAGCTCAGGGAGAAGCTGCGCGCCGAGGGCCTGCTGGACGAAGCGCGCAAGCGGCCGCTGTCGGCGCATCCCCGCTGCATCGGCGTGATCACCTCGATGCAGGCGGCCGCGCTGCGCGACGTCCTCGCCACGCTCGCGCGGCGTGCGCCGCAGATTCCGGTCGTGCTGTATCCGACCCCGGTCCAGGGCGTGGACGCGCCGGCCGGGATCGTCGCTGCGCTGCAGGCCGCGGCCCGGCGGGCCGAGTGCGACCTGCTGCTGCTGGTGCGCGGTGGCGGGTCGATCGAGGATCTCTGGTCCTTCAACGACGAGACCGTGGCGCGCGCGCTGGCGGCCTCGCCGATTCCCGTGGTTGCGGGAATCGGCCATGAAACCGACTTCACGATCGCGGATTTCGTCGCCGACCTGCGCGCGCCGACCCCCACCGCTGCGGCGACGCTGGCGGTGCCCGAGCGGCGTGAGATGCTGCGCCGCAGCGCAGAGATGACCCGTCGTCTCGCCGCCGCGCTGGGCCGCCAGTTCGAGGCCCGCGAGCAGCGACTGGATACTGCGGCGCGCCTGCTGCGCCCGCCATCGGCGTATCTCGCGGCCCGGGGCCAGCGCCTGGAGGCCCTGGCGCGGCGTGCGAACGGTGCCGTGCTCTCGGCCCTGCACCTGCCCGCGATGCGACTGGCGCGTGCCTCGTCGCGGTTGCGCGCGCCGGGGATTGCCCTGGGCGCGCGCGCGCTCGGGACGCTCGAGGACCGAATGCTGCGTGCGCAGTCGCTGGGGCTGCGCGCGCGCAGCGAGGCGCTCGAGGCGCTGGCCCACAAGCTCGAACTGGTCAGCCCGCAGGCCGTCCTCGGGCGCGGTTACGCGATCGTCCGGCGCGCCGACGGCGAGGTCGTGCGCAGCCCGGACGAGGTCCGCGCCGGCGAGCGCCTGGACCTGCGACTGGCCCGCGGAACCCTCGAGGTCGAGGCGATCGGCCCGCGTACGCAGTCCTGAAGGCCCCGAGCGCGCCGACCCTGCGCCCGGACGGGTGGCGTTTTGGGTGGCCTGCGCTTGTGGCCTAGAATCGGACGACGGACGAGGACCACGAATACAGGCAATCAACCCGACCGACACCACGAGGACGACACCATGGAACACACTCTGCCGCCGCTGCCCTATGCGATGGACGCGCTCGCGCCCCACATCTCGAAGGAGACCTTCGAGTACCACTACGGCAAGCACCACCAGGCCTACGTCACCAACCTGAACAACCTGATCAAGGGCACGGAATTCGAGAACTCCGCCCTCGAGGACATCGTCAGGAAGTCGTCCGGGGGAGTGTTCAACAACGCCGCGCAGGTCTGGAACCACACCTTCTTCTGGCACAGCCTGAAGCCGAGCGGCGGCGGCGAGCCCAAGGGCGCGCTGGCCGACGCGATCTCGCGCAAGTGGGGCTCGTTCGCGGCGTTCAAGGAAGCGTTCACGAAGAGCGCGGTCGGCAACTTCGGCTCGGGCTGGACCTGGCTGGTCAGGAAGGCCGATGGCTCGGTGGACATCGTCAACACCAGCAACGCCGGCACGCCGCTCACCACCGGCGACAAGGCGCTGCTGACCATCGACGTGTGGGAACATGCCTACTAT
>CAUJHG010000072.1 GCA_963204785.1 Pseudomonadota bacterium
GCCCATCAGGGTGTCCGCGGGTACGCGCGCGTCGGTGAAGAAGGTCTGGGTGAAGCCGTACTCCCCGGTGAGCTTGCGGATCGGCCGGGTCTCGATGCCAGGAACGTGCATCGGGATCAGGAAGTAGGACAGGCCCGCGTAACGCTTCTCCTGGGGATTGGTGCGCGCCAGCAGGATCATGTACTTGGCGTAGCTGCCCAGGCTGGTCCAGATCTTCGAGCCATTGAGCACGTACTCGTCGCCGTCGCGCTGGGCACGGGTCTGGGCGTTGGCGAGATCGGAGCCCTGGTCGGGCTCCGAGAAGCCCTGGCACCAGATTTCCTCACCGCTGAGGATCCCGGGGATGAAGCGCTTCTTCTGCTCCTCGGTGCCGATCGCGAGGATCAGCGGGCCTGCCCAGTTCAGCCCGATGGTGTTCGGGACGAAGGGCACCTTCTCGGCGGCCATCTCCTCGTCGGCGATGTCCTGGTAGACCTGCGGGCGTCCCCCGCCGCCATAGGCCTTGGGCCAGGCCATGCCCAGATAGCCGGCCTCGTACAGCTTGCGCTGCCAGTCGCGCAGGTACTCGAACTGCTGGTCGGTGCCCACCTCCATGAAGGTCTCGGGCAGAAGGAAGTCGGGCTGGGCCGGGCGGTTCGCACGCAGCCAGGCCCTCACCTCCAGGCGAAAGTCTTCGAGTTCGCTCATCTCGTCTCCTCGCTTGCCGCAGCGCGGCGTCGATGGTCCTGGTGATCCGCGGCTCAGCTCTTGCCCGTCCAGGCCGGCTGGCGCTTCTCGCGGAAGGCCGCCATGCCCTCGGCCGCTTCGGGCGACTTGAACATCCGCTGGCTCCACTCGGCCATGTCGCGCAGCCCGTCGTGGACCGGCAGTTGCGGCACGCGGCGCACCAGCTTCTTGCACTCGGCGACCGCGATCGGACCGCCCAGACGGATCATGTCGATCTCCTCCTGCACCGCTGCGCGCAGCGCGTCCCTGGGCACCGCGCGATGGGCCAGCCCCATCTCGACCGCCTGCCTGCCCTTGAAGCGCTCACCGGTGAGGAACAGCTTCATCGAGTGGTGCGGACCGAGCTTGGGGACGCAGACCACTGCGATCACCGCCGGGATCACACCGATGCGCACTTCGGAGAAGCTGCAGTCGACGTCCTCGGCGATCACCACGATGTCCGAGGCTCCGACCAGCCCCAGCCCGCCCGCGAAGGCCGCGCCGTTGACCGCAGAGATCACCGGCTTGGGGCTCTCGAGCATCGCTTCGAGGATGTCGGGCAGGCTTGCGCCCACCTTGCCGTCGATCGCGCTGCCGGGCGGGCTCTTGAGATCGGCGCCGGCGCAGAAGGCCGGACCGCTCCCGGTCAGCACGATGCAGCGTGCGGCCGGGTCCGCCAGCGCAGTCTGCAGGTGCGCGTGCAGTTCGTTGACCAGCACCGCGGACAGCGCGTTGCGGTTCTCCGGACGGTTCAGCGTGATCCAGGCCGCGCCGTCGCGGACTTCGTACAGGGTGGCTTCGGTGTTCGGCATGGGTCTCCTCTCGAGGGGATTCGGTTCGTCTTGCCGCAGGCGCTTCGGGAGCGCACTGCCGTCATTCTGGTCGGATTCCGTGCGCAGGGCATCTGCCCGCGTTCCACCGTTGCACCGGAGGCGACCATTCCGGCCGGCAGCCATTCTGCACAAGACCGTCGCCCCGCCATGTGCTTGCAGTGCCTTCGCGCGCTGCCGGCCGAAGGGATCGCGGCGCCTCGCAATCGTGTCCGACGAGGCGCCATGCCCTTCAGGCCCGCTCGCGGGCTCAGCGGTACTTGCGCAACTCCAGCTTGCCGATCTGGTTGCGGTGCACCTCGTCGGGCCCGTCGGCCAGTCGCAGCGCCCGCGACATCGCGTAGGCATGGGCCAGGCCGAAGTCATTGCCGGTGCCTCCACCGCCATGGGCCTGGATCGCCCAGTCGATCACCTTCGCAGCCATGTTCGGCACCGCCACCTTGATCATCGCGATCTCGGTCTTGGCGACCTTGTTGCCCACGGTGTCCATCCGGTGCGCAGCGTGCAGGGTCAGCAGTCGCGCCTGCTCGATCATGATGCGCGACTCCGCGATCCGCTCGACGGTCACGCCCTGCTCGGCCACCGGCTTGCCGAAGGCCACGCGCGAGAGGCTGCGCCTGCACATCCGCTCGAGCGCCCGCTCGGCCAGTCCGATCTGGCGCATGCAGTGGTGGATGCGCCCCGGGCCGAGCCGGCCCTGCGCGATCTCGAAGCCGCGCCCCTCGCCCAGCAGCAGGTTCGACGCGGGCACCCGGACGTTCTCGAAGATCACCTCGGAGGCGCGATCGGGCATGCCGTAGAAGCCGAACACAGGCAGCGGCCGCAGCACCTTCACTCCGGGAGTGTCCATCGGCACCAGGATCATCGACTGCTGCCGGTGCCGGTCAGGGTTGTCCGGATCGGTCTTGCCCATCAGGATCGCGATCCGGCAGCGCGGGTCGGTGGCGTTCGTGGTGTACCACTTGTGGCCGTTGATCACGTAGAAGTCGCCGTCGCGCCGGATCGAAGTCTCGACGTTGGTAGCGTCGCTCGAGGCCACCTTGGGCTCGGTCATCGCAAAGCAGGAGCGGATCTCGCCCGCGAGCAGCGGCTCGAGCCACTGCTTCCTGTGTTCCTCGGTGCCGTAGCGCTCGAGGACCTCCATGTTGCCGGTGTCCGGCGCCGAGCAGTTGAACACCTCGGGCGCGAGGAAGGAGCGGCCCATGATCTCGCAGAGCGGTGCGTACTCGAGATTGGTCAGTCCGGCACCGCGCTCGGATTGCGGCAGGAACAGGTTCCACAGGCCCGCGGCCCGCGCCTTCGGCTTGAGCTCCTCGATGATCGGGTGCACCTTCCAGGGGCCGAGCTCCTCCGCCTCGCGCATGTGGCGCGCCTCGTTCGGGTAGATGTGCTCTTCCATGAAGGCATTCAGGCGCGCCTGCAGTTCGACGACTTTCGGGGATGGATCGTAGGACATCGGATTTCCTTGTCGATGGGAGGGGAAGCCTGCCGGCGCGCCGTGCGCCGGGCGTCACCCGGATGATCGCCGCTTTCGCCCCGGATCGCGAGACCACGGGCCGATCAGCCGCCCAGATCGATCCTGGCAGCCAGCGTGAGCCCCGCAGGGGCCTCCCACGCGGTGAACACCAGCGCGCGCGCGCCGTCCAGCGCCGCCTCCTGCAGGCAATCGCGCACGCAGGCGGCAGAAGTGCTGTCGAGCGCACCGAAGGGATCATCGAGCAGCGTCACCGGAGCGCGTGCGGCGAAGGCGCCGGCCAGCCACACCTTGCGCCGGGTGCCGGTCGACAGCATCGACAGGGTCTTGGCCAGATGCGGGGCGAGCGCAAGGCGATCCAGCAGCGCGCCGAGCCGCGCGTCGTCGAAGTCTGGCCAGCGCGCACGCAGGGAATCGAAGACCTCGGGCGGCGTGCACCGGTCGAAGTCCGGCGATGCCATGCCCGAACACAGGACCATCCGGCGATGGAACTGCGGCTGCGTTGCGAGGTCGATGTCCGCTGCCAGGAGACGGCCGGCCTGCGGCATCAGTTCGCCCGAAAGCAGCTTGAGCAGGGTGGTCTTGCCGCTGCCGTCGTCACCACAGACCAGGGTCAGCCCGGCCGGGATCGACGCATCGAGTCCGTCGAACAGTGGAACCCCAGGGTGCCCGAAGCGCAGCCCCTGCACTTCGAGCAGCGGCGCCGCACCAGCCATCAGGCGCGCGGCGGCAGGTGCAGGCAGGCGATTCCCAGCGCGTCGCCCTCCAGGCGCGGGTAGCGCTCGAGCACGAGGGGATCGTGCCCGGGGACCACATGCTGCGGCGAGTCGGCCTCGGCGAGCAGCCGGCGGTGACCATCGAGCATGTCGGCGACGTTGTAGACGATCGGGAAGGGGCGCCCCTGCTCGAGGTTCTCGTAGTAGTGGCTGGCATCGGACGCCAGCACGACGCGCCCGCGTGCGGTCGACACCGCAACCGACTGCATGCCGCGCGTGTGCCCGCCGATCAGCAGCAGGTCCACTCCCGGAGCGATCCGCGAGTCGCCGTCGTGGAAGACGACGCGGTCGGCATAGACCTTGCGCACCAGCAGGGTCACGTCGTCCACCGAATAGGCGTGCCGCAGCCCGGCGTGGCACATGCAGCGTCCCGTGGCGTAGCCCATCTCGGCGTCCTGCACGTGAAAGCGCGCGTTGGGCAGCTTGTCCAGGTTGCCCGCATGATCGTAGTGCAGGTGCGTCAGCACCACGTCGGTCACCTGCGCGGGGTCGACGCCCAGCACCCGCAGCGCCTCGATCGGGCAGCGTGAGAGGACCCGGCCGCGCGCGGCGGCGCTCTGCGCATTGAAGCCGGTGTCCACGAGGATGCTGCGCTCGCCGCTGCGCAGCAGCCACACGTAGAAGTCCAGCGGCATCGGCCCGTCGTGGGGATCGTGGCCGATGAAGTTGTCGCTGCGCATGCGGTGCACGCTCGCGTAGCGGATCGCGTAGACCTCGTGGATCGCGTCGGTGTCCGGTTTGCTCATCGTCGTCTCCGCCTCGCGCGTGGGTCGGTGGGTGCGGCAGCCTGGCCCGGTCAGGCGTTCGCCTGCCCGGGCCGCAGCAGATGATCGAGCATGCGCTCGAGGTCGTGCAGTGACCGGCAGGGACGGACCAGGTCGCAGTGCACGGAGTAGCGCAGCATCTCGGAGTCGCCGTAGCCCCATGAGGATCGCGCCTCGGGGTTCAGCCACACCAGGCGCCGGGCGCGACGATGGACCGCCTCGAGCAGCGGGACCCGGGGCTCGCCGCCGTTGTTGCGCGCATCTCCGAGGATCAGCACGGTGGTCTTGCGGTCGATGTCGGCCAGCAGGCGGTCGTCGACGTCCTCGAGCATGCGGCCGTAGTCGCTGCCGCTGCCGCCGACGCTGCGCATCACCTCGTCGACCGCGCGCTCGAGCGGCATCGTCGCGAACAGGTCGCTGACCTCGACCAGGTCCGAGATGAACGCGAAGCTGCGCAGGCCCGACATCAGCTCCTGCAGGCTGTAGACGAACAGCAGCAGGAAACGGGCATAGGCGCTCACCGAGCCGCTGACGTCGCAGATCACGATCACGCGCGGGCGATCGACGACCTCGGTGCGCCAGACCGGTTCGAAGAGCACGCCGCCGTAGGCGGCGTTGTGCCGCATCGTGCGCCGGACGTCGAGCTCGCCACGACGGGTGTGGCGGCTGCGGCGCGCATGCCGGGCCGCGAGCTTGCGAGCGAGCTTCTGGACGATCTCGCGCACGCGCGGCAGGTCACGTCGCTCGATGGCCGACAGCGGCTTGGTGCGCAGGAATTCCTCCTGCATCGCACGGGTGGGCGCTGCGGCGTAGAGGTCGAGCTGCCGGTCGACGAAGGCGCGCACCTCGGTGAACAGACGCTCGCGCGCCTGGCGCAGCCGCGTGCCGCGCGCCGACGGGCCGCCCTGCTCGGCAGCGTCGATCGCCCGATCGAGATCCCGTGCGCCCATCTCCTGCTGGATGCGCTGCGTGTACCAGCCCCGCTGCGTGCGGATCCAGATGTCGGTGATGCCGACCGCGCGCGCGGCCACCGCAAGTCGGCGGGCGAGCTCGGCCTGGTCGCCGCGCAGCAGCAGGTCGGCCAGCGCTGCGGCGTCGACCCCCGCGCGCGCCGCGCTGCCGCCACCTCCGCCGCCGCCGCTGCGCCCGTCGGCGCTGCCGCTGCCGTCGTTGCCTCCCTCGCCTTCGCCGATGGCGGGATCGTCACGCTCGCGAGCGTCGCTGCGTTCGGCATGGTCCTCCGGCAGCGTCTGCCCGTCGGCGCCATCGCTCGGGCCGTCGTCACGCCCCTCGTCGGCGCCGTCCGCCGCGTCTGCGGACCACTGCTCCGAGTCCGGGTCCGGCGGGGGCATCCCGGCAAAGGCATCGAAGGCGAAGAAGCGATCGAAGGCCTCGTCGAAGACCTCGCGTTCGAGCATGGACTTCGCCAGCGTGGAGCCCAGCGCGGACTTCAGCAGCTCGCGGTCGTGCCAGCCGATCAGCGAGACTGCGCGGGAGGCGTCGATCTCGGCATCGAGGCTCGGCTCGAGCGCGGCTCCGCGCAAGGCCTTGAAGAAATCCTCGAGAGTGGTCTGCATCGTGCGCGTGAGGCGACGGGAACCGCTCAGGCGGCTGCCTTGGCGACCTCTGCCATCAGCCTGGGCAGCTGCTCGCCGGCATTCTCGATGTCCTGCTCGAACTTCAGGATGACGTTCAGGGTGCTGCGCACCAGGTCGGGCGACAGGTGCTCGGCGTTGAGCAGCACGAGCGTGCGCGCCCAGTCGAGGGTTTCGCTCACCGACGGCGCCTTGCGCAGGTCCATCGTGCGCACGCTCTGCACGAACGCGACCAGCTCACGCTGCAGCTGTTCGGACAGGCCAGGCACCCGCCTGTTCAGGATCATCCGCTCGAGCGCCGCGTCCGGGAAGGGGATGTGCAGGTGCAGACAGCGGCGCTTGAGCGCGTCGCTGAGTTCGCGCGTCGCGTTGCTCGTGAGCACCACCATCGGCCGCACCAGCGCCTCGAGCGTCCCGAGCTCCGGCACCGAGACCTGGAAGTCGGAGAGCACCTCGAGCAGGAAGGCCTCGAATTCCGGGTCGGCCTTGTCGATCTCGTCGATCAGCAGCACGCAGCCGCCCGGCTGCTTCAGCGCCAGGTAGAGCGGACGGGGCTCGAGGAAGTGCTCCGAGAAGAACAGGTCGTCGTGCCCGTGGAGGCGGTCGATCGCCGCGGCGAGCCCCTCGGCCCCCTGCAGCACGTCGGCCAGCTTGTCCTTGAGCAGCTGGGTGTAGAGCAGCTGCTTGCCGTACTTCCACTCGTACAGCGCCTTGGCCTCGTCGAGTCCCTCGTAGCACTGCAGGCGGATCAGCGGCACTTCGAGCATCGTCGCGAGCGCCTTCGCGAGCTCGGTCTTGCCCACGCCCGCCGGTCCCTCGACCAGCACCGGCTTCTGCAGGTGGAAGGAGAGGAAGGTGGTGGTGGCGATCTGGGGGCTTGCGATGTAGCCGACCTGCGCGAAGCTGGCGCGCAGGTCGTCTGCGGAGGGGAAGTGCGTCGAGTAGAGTTCTTTCATGGGGCGCGAGCCTACCTGAAGTGCGCCGCGGGCGCGCGGGACCTCGTGCGCCAGGGCGCCCGATCGTGGGCGCCGGCCGCGCCGACATCGGCTCGGCCGGCGCGCGAATGCGCGCTCAGCGCCGTGCCTCCAGGCGAGCCACTGCCTCCTCGGCCAGTCCGAGGAAGTTGCCGATCCGCTGCAGCAGCTGGTCCAGATCGACCCCCTCGCTGCTCTTCTTGCCAGCCAGATAGCGCGCGTAGACGCCGTGGACGATCGCTGCCGATTTCCACCGGTTGAAGCCGACGTAGTAGTCGAGCCGGGAGAGGTCGCGGCCGGTGCGCTCGGCGTAGCGCCGGGCCAGGGCCTCGCGCCCCGGGAAGCCGGGCAGCGCGGTGGGCGCGTCGCTTCGGAAGGGCACCGGATCGCCGGGCTCGGTCCACTGGTTCAGCGCGTAGGCCAGATCGGCGAGCGGGTCGCCCAGCGTGGAGATCTCCCAGTCGACCACGGCAGCAATCCTGCCATCGGCCCCGACCAGGCAGTTGTGCGTTCCGTAGTCGCCGTGGACGACACGCGCGGGTCCCTGCTCGGGAAGGTTCTCGAGCAGGTACTTCTGCACCGAGTGCGCACGCGGGTCGTCGAAACGGGCATCCTCGATCGAGGCAGTCCAGGAGCGGTACCAGGTCTTGAGCTGGCGCTCGATGTAGCCCTCCTTCTTGCCGAGGTCGCCCAGGCCCACTGCGTCCGGATCCACCGAGTGCAGGTCGGCGAGGACGTCGATGAACGAGTGCGCGAAGCGCTCGCGGTTGGCCGGCGGCACCCAGCGCTCGGTGTCGGCAGCGACGTACAGCGGATGGCCGTCCACGAAGCCCATCACGTAGAAGTGCGCGCCGGTGACCGACGGATCCTCGCAGAAGCCCAGCGCCCGGGGAACCGGGACGGGCGTGGGGCCCAGCGCGCTGATGATCGCCCACTCGCGGCCCATGTCGTGCGCCTTGGGCAGCAGCTCGCCCATCGGCGGGCGACGGATCACCGCCTTTCGGCCCTGCGCATCCTCGAGCAGGCAGGTGAGGTTCGAGTGCCCGCCCTCGAGCCGCGTCCATCGGAACGGCGGAGTCACGCCGCTGACGTTGCGGGCGATCCAGGCTTCGACGGCAGGGATGTCGTATCCGGGCAGGCTGGTGGGGCTGGTCATGTCGGCTTGGGTTCCCTGGAAGAAAGCGCAGCGAGGCCGGCGAGCGCCTCGTCGCGAAGTTGACGCTTGAGGATCTTGCCGGACGCGGTGCGCGGCAGCGGGGCGTCGGCGAAGCGAAGGTAGCGTGGCATCTCGAAGCGGGCCAGGTGCTGCGCGAGGAAGGCGCGCAGGGCATCCGGATCGAGCGAGGGGTCGCAGTGGATCGTCGCGCCGATCTCCTCGCCCAGACGCTCGTCGGGAATCGAGTACACCGCAGCCTCGTGGACGTCCGGATGCAGCAGCAGCGCCGACTCGACCTGGCCGCATCCGATGTTCTCGCCCCCGCGGATGATCAGTTCCTTGATGCGATCGACGATGTACAGATAGCCGTCGTCGTCCAGCCATGCGACGTCGCCGGTGCGAAACCAGCCGTCTTCGGCGAAGGCCTCGACGTCGGCATCGGGACGATTCCAGTAGCCGTCGAACATCCCGGCCCCGCGCACCTGCAGTTCGCCAAGTGCGCCTGGGGGCAGCACCGCGCCGTCGTCACCGACCACGCGGAGCTCCATCACCGGCGAGCAGCGTCCCGAGCTGCTCGGGCGCTGCAGGTAGTCGTTGCCGAGGATGCCGGTGCCGATCGCATTGGTCTCGGTCATCCCCCAGCCGGTGTTGGGCAGCGCCTGCGCGAACACTGCGTCGATCTGCCGCACCTGCTCGGGCGCGCGCGGTGCGCCGCCGCCGCCCAGCCCCTGCAGGCTGGCGAGATCCCGGCCCGAGGCCCGGGCGACGCGGATCAGGTCGCCGGTCATCGCGGCCGGGGCGGTGAAGGTCGTGATGCCCTCGCGCTCGATCAGTGCGGCGGCGAGTTCGGGGTCCCACTTGTACATGCAGACCATCCGCCGCTGGGCGCGGTAGCACGACAGCCAGACCGCATTGGAACCGGTGACGTGGAACAGCGGGATGCCCAGCAGCGCCGCCGGCTGGCGCTCGGGCGCCGCCGGGACGATTCCCTCGGACAGCGCATACGCCTGCAGATCGACCTCCCAGGACAGCAGCGCCGAGATCACCGCGCGGTGCGAGGACAGCACGCCCTTCGGGTGCCCGGTGGACCCGGAGGTGTAGAAGAGCGTGGCGGGGTCGTCGGGATCGATCTGCGCGGGCGGCATCGGTACCGGGCCGGTCTGCACCATCAGCGCGGCGAGGTCCGGATGGTCGCCCCCGGCGCCGGCGGGGCGCACCGCGATCACCGCGGCAGGGATCGGCCGGGCGCACTGCGCCAGTCGGTCGAGCCGTTCCTGGTCTGCAAACAGCACCTTCGCACCGCTGTCGCCAAGCGCGTATCCGAGTTCCTCGGACTGCCAGAGCGCGTTCATCGCCACCGCGATCGCGCCGATCGAGGTGACCGCGGTGCACGCGAGCACCCACTCCGGGTAGTTGCGCATCGAGATCGCGACCCGATCGCCCTTGCGCACGCCGTACTGCGCGACCAGCAGATGCGCAATCCGGGCTGCGGCATCCCAGGCCTCGCGAAAGCTCAGCCGTTCCTCACCGTAGACCAGGAAGGGAAGGTCCGAAGCGGTCTGCTCGAAGAGTTCGCGCAGGGAGCGCGGCGCATTGCGAAAGACCCGCAGTCGGCGGCCCCGGACCGCGACGTCGACGAGTTCGTAGGCTTGACCAGGCGCAGTGAGCGACTCCAGGGCCTGCTGGCGACTTGGGTTGGTCATCGGGGCGTCAGGCGGCGCGAAGGGGGGTGCGCGGGAGGTGCGCGTATCCGGCCGATCGTACAGCGCGCCGCACCGCCCCGGCAACGACGCGCCCCGGCTGCCATGCCGGATTCCGGTCGACGGGAAAACGGCCGCGCCGCGAGGAGGCAGGACCGCCGTCATCGGACATTGCCGGTTCCGTTCCCGAGGGCAGGATGTGGCCTGCGCAGCACTTCGCACCCATACTGCCGCGAGAACCGGGCCGCAGCGACGCCGGACGCGCCACACGCATGCGATGCCCGCGCAGCGTTCCACATCCACGGATACGAGGGGAAACCGATGAAGACGTTCGACGCTTATTCGCGCATCGAGTTCGGCCGTGAAGGCCGCATCCTGACGATCGCCCTGGCCGGGACCACGCCGATGAACGCGGTCGACGGCGCGATGCACCACGAGCTTTCGCGCGTGTTCCTCGAGGCCCAGGACGACCCGGACAGCGACCTGATCGTGCTCACCGGCAAGGGCAGCAGGGCCTTCTGCGCCGGGGGCGACGCGGCGTGGTTCCAGGAGCACCTGCGCAACCCGAGGAGCTTCCGTGCGATCGCTCCCGAGGCCAAGCGGATCGTCTCCGGTCTGCTCGAACTCGAAAAGCCGATCATCTGCCGGCTCAACGGCGCAGCCGCCGGGCTGGGCGCGACGATGGCGCTGCTGTGCGACGTCGTAGTGGCCGTCGACACCGCGCTGATCGGCGACCCGCACGTCAAGGTTGGGCTGGTGGCCGGCGATGGCGGGGCGCTGATCTGGCCGCAGCTGATCGGGTTCGCGCGCGCCAAGGAGCTGCTGATGACCGGCGAGATGCTCAACGCCGCCCAGGCGGCGGAGCTGGGTCTGGTGAACCACGTGGTTGCCGCCGATCAGCTCGACGCGCGCGTCGCCGAGGTGACCGGGAAGATCCTGGCGAACCCGCGCTGGGCGGTGCGCTGGACCAAGACGGTCGCCAACATCCCGCTGCGCGCGCTGGCTGCGCAGCTCAGCGATGCCGCCATCGCCTACGAGGTCCTCACCAACATGACCGACGATCGGCGCGAGGCGGTCAACGCCTTCGTCGAGCGCCGCAAGCCGAATCTCACCGGGGAGTAGCGAAACGTGTACACGATCGATGTCGAGCGCGACGAGCCCGAGCACGTCGCCGAACTGCGCAGACAGCTGCGCCGCTTCGTCGCGGAGAAGGCGCCGCGCGAACTGCGCCGCCGCTGGGACCGCGAGCACACCTGGCCGCGCGAAACCTTCCGCGAGCTCGCCGCGATGGGGGTGTGCGGACTCACGGTGCCCGAGGAGCATGGCGGGCTCGGTCGCGACATCCTCGCTGCGGTGGCGGTGCTCGAGGAGCTCTCCCGGGTCGGACCGTTCCTGGCGGGCCCGTTCATCCACTGCGCCTTCTACGGCGGGATGAACATCTCCGAGAACGGATCACCTGCACAGAAGGCCGAGATGCTGCCGAAGCTGGCACGCGGCGAAATGCTGCTGGCCTACGGACTGTCCGAGCCCGACATCGGCGGCGACCTCGCCAACGTGCGCACCCGCGCCCGGATCGAGGGCGACCAGGTGGTGGTGGACGGCGCCAAGCGCTGGTGCACCGGCGCCGACTGGTCCGACTACATCTACTGCCTGGTCAACTCGGATCCGGACCTGCCGAAGCGCCAGGCGCTCAGCTTCGTGCTGATCCCCACGGACGCGCCGGGCGTGTCGATGACGCCGATCGAGCACGTGAACCTGCGCTACACCGCGTCGTGCGACGTGCACTTCGACCAGGTGCGGCTGCCGCTGTCGTCGATCGTCGGTGGTCCGGAGCGCTGGAAGCAGGGCTGGCGCATGCTCGCCGGACAGGCGCTGGACGTCGAGAAGCTCGAGGTCGCCGCGATCACCTTCGGCTTCGCGCAGGCCGCGCTCGAGGAGGCGTGGTCCTACGCGCAGCAGCGCGTGCAGTTCGGCAAGCCGATCTGTGCGCACCAGGCGATCCGGCACAAGCTGGTGAACGCACGCACCCGCCTGGAGGCCTGCCGGCTGATGCTGTACGAGGCGACGCGGCTGGCGCACGCGAACCTGCCCTGCGCGATCGAGACCTCGATGGCCAAGCTCTTCATCGCCGACACCGGCGTGGAGATCGCGCTGGCCTGCCAGCAGGTGATGGGCGCCTACGCGCTGTCCGATGCCTACGACATCGACCGCAACGTGCGCGACCTGCTCGGGATGCCGATCGTGGGCGGATCGTCCGACATGCAGCGCAACAACCTGGCGGGGCTCTGGAAGCTGCCGGGTTGAGGCCGACGCGGCATCCGCGCAGGTCGCCCGGGGCTCGATCGGCCCGCCGCCGGACTCACGCGTGCCCGACCACCGCGTGCGGCTGGTACGGCGCCTCGAGCGTGGCGATCTCGTCGGGAGTGAGCCGCAGGGCGAGCGCAGCGACCGCATCGTCGAGCTGTGCGAGCCTGGTGGCGCCGACGATCGGCGCGGTGACGCCGCGCTGGGCGAGCACCCAGGCGAGCGCCACCTGCGCGCGCGGCACACCACGCGCCGCCGACACCTGCGCAACCGCCTCGACCACCTTCCGGTCGGCGTCGCCGGACTTCGCATACAGCGTGCGACCGAAGTCGTCGGTCTCCAGCCGCGCGCTGGACTGGTCCCAGTCGCGCGTGAGCCGGCCGCGCGCCATCGGACTCCAGGGGATCACCGCGATGCCCTCGTCGCGGCACAGCGGCAGCATTTCGCGCTCCTCCTCGCGGTAGAGCAGGTTCAGGTAGTTCTGCATCGACACGAAGCGCGTCCAGCCGTTGCGCTCGGCCACATGCAGCGCCTTGGCGAACTGCCACGCGTACATCGACGATGCGCCGATGTAGCGCGCCTTGCCGGCGCGCACCACGTCGTGCAGCGCCTCCATCGTCTCCTCGATCGGCGTGCGCGGATCCCAGCGGTGGATCTGGTAGAGATCGACGTGATCGGTTCCGAGCCGGCGCAGGCTCGCGTCGATCTCGTGCATGATGATCTTGCGCGACAAACCCATCCCGTTGGGGCCAGGGCGCATCCGCCCGTGCACCTTGGTGGCGATCACCACGTCCTCGCGGCGCGCGTAGTCGGTCAGCGCGCGCCCGACGATCTCTTCGCTGTTGCCGTCGGAGTAGACGTTGGCGGTGTCGAAGAAATTGATGCCCAGGTCGAGCGCACGCTTCAGGAAGGGCCGACTCTGCGCCTCGGGCAGCGTCCAGGGATGCGAGCCGCGCCCGGGCTCGCCGTAGCTCATGCAGCCCAGGCACAGCCGCGAGACCTCCAGACCGGTGCGGCCGAGCTTCAGGTATTCCATGATCGTCTCCAGGCGCTGTCGGTGCGAGGGCTTCGATGTTACAGATCGCCGGGCAGGCCTGCGCGATCGGTGGACAAGGGCTTCATAGGTCAATACATTGACATGAACCCAGGTGACGGGCGCTTCGGACCACAACAACAGCCGGATCGCTGGCCTGCCCGCTCACGACCGACGATGGAGGAGGCTGATGACGACGGACGCGCGGATCCCGCCGCGGGACGAATGCGTGCTGCGCCCGATGCTGGACAAGTGGGCGCAACGCTCGCCGGACAAGGTCTTCGTGGTGTTCGAGGACGGGACGCAGTGGACCTACGCGCAGACGCAGGAGCGGGTGCGTGCCCGCGCCCGGGCGCTGCGCCAGCTCGGCGTCGGGCAGGGCGAGCACGTCCTGGTCTGGCTGCCCAACGGCCCCGAGTGCCTGGTGAGCTGGTTCGCGATCAACTACATCGGCGCGGTCTACGTTCCGATCAACACCGCCTACCGTGGCGGTGTGCTCGAGCACGCGATCGCCGTCTCGGACGCGAAGCTGGGCATCGTCCACGCCGAACTGCTGCCGCGACTGGAGCAGCTGAAGCTGTCGAGACTGTCGACGATCGTCACGCTGCACGGGTCACCCGCGACGACGCTGCCGGGCGTGGAACTGCGCACTGCGGAGGCGCTGGTCGATGCGCCGCACATGAGCCTGGATCTCGCCCGCGAGATCGAGCCCTGGGACACGCAGTGCATCATCTTCACCTCCGGCACCACCGGGCCCTCGAAGGGGGTGATGACGTCCTATCTGCAGCTGCACGAATCCGGCAAGGGCTTTCCGCTGGCCAATGCCTCCGACCGCCACATGGTGCCGCTGCCGCTGTTCCACGCCGGCAGCACCATTCCCATCTACCTGATGCTCAGGCTGGGCGCCTCGTTCGTTCTGGTGGGCGCATTCAGCACCGACGAGTTCTGGCAGGTGATCGAGCGCACGCAGACCACCTCGCTGATCCTGCTGGGCGTGATGGCAGGCTTCGTGGTCAAGCGCCCGGCCTCCGACGCGCCCCGGCAGTCGTCGCTGCGCTGGGCGATGGCGGTGCCGCTGGACGAGGACGGCATCGAGTTCGGCCGCCGCTTCAAGGTCGACATCGCCACCACCTTCAACATGACCGAGGTGTCCTGCCCGATCGTCTCGGACATCAACCCGACGCTGCCGGGCAGCTGCGGCGTGGCGCGCCCGGGCGTGCAGGCGCGCCTGGTCGACGAGAACGACTGCGAGGTGGCCGTGGGCGAAGTGGGCGAGATGATCCTGCGCACAGACACACCCTGGGCGATGAACTCCGGCTACTACAAGAATCCGGAGGCGACCGCACGCGCCTGGCGCAACGGCTGGTTCCACACCGGCGACGCCTTCCGCAAGGACGCCCAGGGCAACTACTTCTTCGTCGACCGGATGAAGGACGCAATCCGCCGCCGCGGCGAGAACATCTCGTCCTTCGAGGTGGAGTCCGAAGTGATGGCGCATCCGTCGATCCGCGAATGCGCGGCAGTGGCGGTGGCCAGCGAGATCGCCGAGGACGAGGTGCTGCTGGCCGTCTCGCTGGGCGAAGGCAAGGATCTCGACCCCGCCGAGCTGATCGAGTTCCTGCGCCCGCGGCTGGCGCACTTCATGATCCCGCGTTACGTGCGCATCGTGGCCGATCTGCCCAAGACCCCTACACAGAAGGTGCAGAAGCACCTGATCCGCAGCGAAGGGATCACTGCCGACACCTGGGACCGGGAGAAGGCCGGCATCGTGGTCAGAAGGGAGAAGTTGTCAGGGTAGCCGCTCACCCGACAGCCCAGTCCTCCAGACTCAGGCCCGCGACCCGTGAGAACTCGCCGGTGTTGCTCGTCACCAGCGTCAGCCCGCGCGCCTTCGCCTGTCCGGCGATCAGCACGTCATACGGGCCGATCGGGGTTCCCTGGCGTGCAAGATCGGCCCTGATCATGCCCGCGACCCGCGCGTCCTCCCGATCGAGGTCGACGATGGCGAGATCGGCGAAGAGGAGCCGGAGGGTCTCCAGATTGAACTCGACCTTCCGGCTGCGATAGGCCCCATACCAGAGCTCGTGAGCCACGATCGACGAGACGGCCAGCGATTCCGGTTCGCAAGCCTCGACCCGTGCCAGCAATGCAGCGGAACGGCGGGCGATCAGTGCGATCACCGCATTGGTGTCGAGAAGGTGGCGGATCATCGAAAGGCCTGGTCGAGATCAGGGCGTTGCTGCTCGCCGGGTTGATCCCGCCCTTCAGCCAGGAAATCATCGCTGACCCCGCGCGCAACCGCGGCGCGCAACGAAGCCCAGCGCTGGCCCACGCCCCGCTTCGGCCGCAGGATCAAGGCATCGCCCTCTCTCGAGACCTCGACCTCATCGACGTCGAACCGGAAGTCCTTGGGCAGGCGAACCGCCTGGGAATTGCCGGAGCGGAATACTTTGGCGATCTGAGACATGGATTCCCCTGTGTATACATAGAAGTATATACATATTCTGCGCCAGCAGGACATCGGCCCAGATACGCTGCGCCCAGGCCAGCGCGTAGCGCCCTTCCTGCTCGCTGCGCGCCGCCGACAGCCCGCCCGGCGGCGCGCTCAAAGCATCAGCAGCTCGCGGAAGGCGTTGACGTTGGTGAAGGTCGGCCCGGTGAACAGCAGGTCGTCGCGCCGCGCGAAGAACCCGTAGGCATCGTTGCGGTCCAGGCGGTCCTACAGGCTCATTCCGTGAGCCCGCGCGGGCCGGGCGAAGGGCTGGCAGTGCATGGCCCCCGAGCGCGCGATCGCGGTCAGGTCGAGCACCCCGGCGCGGGCGATCACCGGCTGCATCGCCAGCGCGGCCGGGCTGTTCCAGCCCTCGATGATCATCGGCACGCCGGCCGAGATCAGCTCGTTGGCACGCGACACACCCACCGCCGGCGTGGATTCGTCGTCGCGCGCCTCGATGGTCAGTTGGCGGCCCATGACCCCGCCCGACTCGTCGATCAGCGCGGCCATCGCCGCGATCCCGCGGATCAGCCGCATCTCTGTCTCCTCTTCTGACCGCCTCGATGCGAGCCGGCGCGCGCATTCCGTGTTCCCGGAACTGGGGCGAGCGCGGCGCTGCTGCGAGCGCAAAGCCGATACGTATCATCACCGCAAGCATCAGGGAGACGATCGATGGGGAAACGAACCGTGCTGATCGCAGGTGCCACCGGGGTCGTCGGCCACGCGGCACTCGAACATTTCGACGCCGCTGGCTGGGACGTGGTCGCGGTCTCGCGCCGCCGCCCCGAGCTGCCGTCCGGGTTCGCCGGCCGACACCTGGCGCTCGACCTGAACGACGCGCAGGCCTGCCGTGCAGCCGCAGCCTCTCTGCCGCAGGCGACCCACCTGGTCTACGCGGCGCTGTTCGAGAAGCCGGGACTGGTGCGCGGCTGGCGCGAGCAGGACCAGATGCAGACCAACCTGGCGATGCTGCGCAACCTGCTCGACCCGCTGCTCGAGCATGCGCACGGCCTGCGGCACGTCAGCCTGCTGCAGGGAACCAAAGCCTACGGCGTGCACCTGCATCCGGTGGCGGTGCCGGCGCGCGAGAGCACGCCGCGCGACGCGCACGAGAACTTCTACTGGCTGCAGGAGGACCACCTGCGCGCGCAGGCCGCGCGGCACGGCTTCGGGTTCACGATCTTCCGGCCGCAGCTGGTGTTCGGCGACGCGCTGGGCGTGGCGATGAACCTGGTGCCGGTGATCGGCGCCTATGCGGCGGTGTGCCGCGAACTGGGCCTGCCGTTCGCCTACCCGGGCGGGCCCTCGAACATCCTGGAGGCCACCGACGCACGCCTGCTGGCCCGCGCGCTCGCGTGGACGGCCGATGCCCCGGCGGCGCGCAACCAGATCTTCAACGTGACCAACGGCGATGTGTTCGTCTGGCGCAACCTGTGGCCGGCACTGGCCGATGCGCTGGGCGTGTCCGTCGGCCCCGACGAGCCGCGCTCGATGGCGGAGTTCATGCCGGCGCAGGCCGCGGTCTGGGAGCGCGTGGTGCAGCGCCATGGGCTGCAGCCGATGCCGATGCAGGCGCTGCTGGGCGAGTCGCACCACTATGCGGACTTCTGCTTCGGCTGGCGGGCTCGCGAGGCGCCGCCGCCGGTGATCGTCAGCACGATCAAACTGCGCCAGGCGGGCTTCGGCGACTGCATCGATACCGAGCAGATGTTCCGCGAGTGGTTCGCGCGGCTGCAGCAGCGGAAAGTGCTGCCGCCGCGCTAGTCGCGGGCATGGTGCTGACTGCGGCCGCGGACGGTGGCGCTTGGTGCTGGCTCAGCCCCTGATCCGCTCGCGCGCCACCCGCACCCCGGCCTTCTCGCGGTCCCAGGTGTCGGCGGTGACGCCGGCGCTGCGCAGCACGTGCTTCTCGACCTTCTGGGTGGGCGTTCGCGGCAACTCGTCCAGCACGCGCACGTAGCGCGGCAGCATGAAGTGGGCCAGCCGTGGACGCAGGAACTCGATGAGCTCAGCAGGATCGATGGCCTCTCCGGGCGAGGGCGCGACGATCGCGAGCACGTCGTCCTCGGAGGTTTCGTTGGGGACCGCGACCACCGCACATTCGCGCACTTTCGGATGGGCGATGATCTCCACCTCGACCTCGAAGGACGAGATGTTCTCGCCGCGGCGGCGGATCGCGTCCTTCATCCGGTCGACGAAGAAGTAGTTGCCCTCGGCGTCCTTGCGGAAGGCGTCGCCGGTGTGGAACCAGCCATTGCGCCAGGCGCGCGCGGTGGCCTCGGGATCCTTGAAGTACCCTGAGTTCAGGCTCCACGGGGCATCGCTGCGCAGGATCAGCTCGCCCACGCTGCCCATGGGCACCTCACAGTCGTTCTCGTCGACGATGCGCAGTTCCACGCCAGGGCGCTGCCGTCCGCAGGTCCCCAGGACTGCAGGGTTCGGCTCCGAGACGATCGGCACGTTGATCTCGGTCATGTTGAACAGGGTCCAGATGGTCATCCCGAAGCGCTCGGCGAACGGCTGCCAGTCGTCGGCAAGCGGGATCATCATCGCCTTCTTCAGAGTGTGTTCGCGATCCTCGGCGCAAGCCGGCCGCTTTGCGATGAAGCTGGTCATCACGCCGAGCAGGATCACGAAGGTGGCCCCGGTTGCCCTGACCGCGGGCCAGAACGATTCGGTCGCGAATTCGCCGACCACCGCGACCGCCCCGCCCCGGTTCATCGAGCCGACCACCGGAAGCGTGCCTCCGACGTGGAACAGCGGGCCGTAGAGCAGGAAGACGTCGTCCTCGTCGAGCATCGGGAAGCTCAGCGGCCCGCTCATCGCGTGCAGGTGTGCGTAGGAGCTGATCACGCCCTTGGAGCGACCGGTCGTTCCCGATGTGTAGATGATCGACTGGACGTCCCAGGGCTCGATCGGACGCTGCAGCGGCGCCAGCGACGACGGGTCCGCATCGAGGACGCTGGCGGGCAGCACGCGCAAGCCGGGCTGCTGGACGGGCTCGCCGCCCAGCACGACTGCGGTGCTCAGTCGGGCGCGATCGATGTCCGCGAGCCGCGCGACCAGGTCGACGCTTGCCACGATCACGCTCGAGCCGGCATTCGCCACCACGTGCGCAAGCAGGTTGCCCCGGTACGCGGTGTTCACGGGAACGTAGGTGGCGCCCAGCCAGTTGATTCCGAACCACACGCGGATCATGTCGACGCCATTGGGCAGCCAGACGGTGACCGTGTCGCCCTGTCCGACGCCGAGCGCAGCAAGGCCCGCGGCGGTCCGCTCGACCTGCTCCCTGAACTCGCCATAACTGATCGTCCCGCCATCGGCGAGACGGATGAACGCTCGTTCCGGATGCTCGCGGGCCCGTCGCTCGAGCACGTAGCGAAGCACGCATTCGTCCCTGGACGGAATCCTGGAATCCACCTGGCCCATCGTCTCCTCCCTTGGCATGCTGCCGGCAGCGATCGCTGCCGATTCCGGGCGAACTTATATCAACACATTTACATGTTCAAGCCTCCGAGGATTCGAGATCGATGCGCCGGCGCCCTCGTTGCGCCCGCGGTATTGCCTGGGGGCTGCGCGGACGCTCGATCCGGACCCTGCGCAAGCCCCGGATGATCCGGATCAGCGTCTCGGCGAAGGCCTGCCTTTCCTCACTGGAGATGCCGTCGACCGCTTGCCGATAGAACTCGAGGCTTTCCGAAAGCAATGCCTGCCAGGCCTCCATTCCCGCGGTCGTCAGCCGCACGCGCTTGATCCGCCGGTTCGTCTCGTCCTCGATGCGCTCCACGTACCCGGGTTTTTCCAGGCGGCGGATCACCCCGTCCAGGTTCTGACGGCTCACCGACAGGTAGTCGACGAGTTCCGAAAGCCGGATGCCGCGTTCGGGCTCTTCCGACAGCGCTCCGAGCAGCGCTCCCTGGATCGCCGAGAACCCCATCTCCTGCTGCGCCTTGCGTGCATAGATGTTCTCGGCCTGGAGCAGACGGAAGAAGATCCTGTTGCTCAGTTCATCGTCTGCCGACAGCGCGCGCGCGCCTCGGCCTCCTGCGTTCACCGTCCTCGCCATCCCTTCTCCCCAGCGACGCCTGGCATGTGCAGGTGTCGTCATGCCTTTGTCATGTCAATATGTTGACGCAATTCGAAGCAGACCCTAGATTCCGTTCGATGGTCCCACACAAGGATAGGAATGCCGATGAAAATCGAACGACTTCTGATCGCGAACCGCGGCGAGATCGCGATTCGCATCGCACGTGCCGCCGACGAACTGGGCATTCCGACGGTCGCCGTGTACGCGCGCGACGACGAGGCCTCGCTGCACACGCGGATGGCCGACGAGAGAGTCGTCCTGAAGGCCGACGGGCCCGCCGCCTATCTCGACATCGACGCGCTGATACAGGCCGCACTGGGCACTGGCTGCGACGCCGTGCACCCCGGCTACGGCTTCCTGAGCGAGAGTGCGGAGTTCGCCTCGAAGGTCCGGGCGGCCGGCCTGCGCTTCGTGGGCCCCAGCTGCGAAGTGCTCGCCACCTTCGGCGACAAGTCGCGCGCACGCACGCTCGCGGCCAGATGCGCAGTGCCGGTGATGGCCGGCACCGATGGTCCGACCGGAATCGATGAAGCCAGGGAGTTCTTCCGGTCGCTGGCGCCGGGCGAGGGCATGGTGATCAAGGCGATCGCCGGCGGAGGCGGGCGCGGCATGCGGATCGTGCACACGCCCGAGGAGATCGAATCGGCGTTTCTGCGCTGCGAGTCCGAAGCCAGGACTGCCTTCGGCGATGGCAGCCTCTATGTCGAGCGATTCATGCCGGCAGCGCGACACGTCGAGGTCCAGATCCTCGGGGACGGCCGCGAGGTGATCCACCTCGGTGAGCGGGAGTGCAGCATCCAGCGTCGCAACCAGAAGCTGATCGAGATCGCGCCGAGCCCGGCGCTCACACAGGCGATGCGCGGCCGACTGTGCGAAGCGGCGCTGCGGATGGCGCGCGAGGTCCGCTACGATGGGCTGGGCACCTTCGAATTCCTGGTCGCATCGCAGGCCGACGACGAGGCGCGATTCGCGTTCATCGAGGCCAACGCCCGCCTGCAGGTCGAGCACACGGTGACCGAGGCGGTGTTGGGCATCGATCTGGTCGGCGCCCAACTGCGGGTTGCCGGCGGCGAGACGCTGGCGGACATCGGGCTGGCCGGCTTCGAGGCGCTTGCGCGAGGGCATGCAATCCAGTTGCGCATCAACATGGAGACGCTCGCGCCCGAGGGCAGCCCCCGTCCGGCCACGGGCACCCTGGCGGCATTCGACCTGCCCTCGGGCCCGGGAATCCGCGTAGACACCTACGGCTACACCGGTTACGCAACGAACCCGCGCTACGACTCGCTGCTGGCCAAGCTGATCGTCCACAGCCCATCGCGTGATTTCGGCGACACCGTCCGACGCACGCGGCGGGCGCTCGCCGAGTTCCGCATCGAAGGGGTGCCGACCAACCTCGCCCTGCTCGATCGTCTTCTCGCACATCCGGATTTCATCGCGAACCGCATCCATACCCGGTTCGTCGACCTGCATCTCGGCACCCTGCTCACGCCTGCGGAAACGCCGCCACGGCAGCGCTACTTCCCGGCGTGTCGGCCTGCTGCATCGGGCCAGAAACAGCGTGCACTGCGCCGGGATGATCCGCTCGGCGTCTTCGACGATCTGTCGGGGCAGTCACCGCAGGAGCAGCGAGCATCTGCCAACGCGGATGCGCTCGGGGAGGGGCCCGCCGGAACGGTGCGGCTCGGAGCCCCCCTTTCGGGGACGGTCGTCACGATCGACGTCGCCCCGGGCGACGAAGTCCGCGAAGGACAGCAGGTCGCCGTGCTCGAAGCGATGAAGATGGAGCACGTCGTCTGTGCGCACGCCGCTGGAGTGATCCGTCAGATCGACGTCTGCGTCGGCGAGACGATGACCGAGGGCGCACCGATCCTCCACCTCGAACCGAACGGCCAGGACGGGGGCGCCCGCGAGGAATCGGCCGAGATCGACCTCGACCTGATCCGGCCCGATCTCGCCGAGACGCTGCAGCGCAAAGCCTCGGTGCTCGATGCGCAGCGCCCGGAGGCAGTGGCTCGTCGGCGGCGCACCGGCCAGCGCACGGTGCGCGAGAACATCGCCGATCTCTGCGACGCGGACAGCTTCGTCGAATACGGCGCGCTGGCAGTCGCCGCCCAGCGGCGGCGCCGCTCCTTCGACGAACTGCGCGCGATGAGCCCCGCCGACGGGATGATCGCGGGGATCGGCACCGTCAACGGGGCCGACTTCGGCGAGGAGCGTGCCCGATGCGCAGTGCTGGGGTACGACTACACCGTGTTCGCCGGAACGCAGGGGGTGATCAACCACCGCAAGAAGGATCGCCTGCTGGGCCTGGCGGAGCGCTGGGGCATTCCGCTGGTGGTCTTTGCCGAAGGCGGCGGTGGGCGTCCGGGCGACGAATGGCCCACCCCTGCAGGGCTGGACACGACGACCTTCCTGCGCATGGGGTCCCTGAGCGGTCTGGTGCCGACGGTGGGTGTCGTCTCGGGCCGCTGCTTTGCAGGCAATGCCGCGCTGCTCGGAAGCTGCGACGTCGTCATCGCAGCACAGGACAGCAACATCGGAATGGGCGGGCCGGCAATGATCGAGGGCGGCGGGCTCGGCGTGTTCCGCCCCGAGGACGTCGGCCCGATGAGCGTGCAGGTGCCCAACGGCGTGGTCGACATCGCGGTGCGCGACGAGGCCGAAGGGGTGCAGGCGGCGCGGAAGTACCTGGCCTTCTTCCAGGGTCGCGTCGCCGAATGGAACTGCGCCGACCAGCGCCGCCTGCGCCACGCGATCCCCGAGAACCGCCTGCGCGCCTACGACATCCGTCCGCTGATCGACACCCTGGCCGACACGCAGTCGGTGCTCGAACTGAGACCCCGGTTCGGGATCGGAATGATCACTGCACTTGCACGCATCGAGGGTCGCCCGGTCGGGATCATCGCCAACAACTCCCGCCACCTGGGCGGGGCGATCGACGCCGACGGCGCCGACAAGGCCGCGCGCTTCATCCGCCTGTGCGATGCCTTCGACCTTCCGGTCATCTCCCTGTGCGACACCCCGGGCATGATGGTCGGCCCGGAAGTCGAGAAGACTGCCCAGGTCCGCCACGTTTCGCGGATGTTCGTCGCTGCGGCAACCGCCACCGTGCCGCTCTTCACCGTGGTGCTGCGCAAGGGCTACGGCCTTGGCGCACTCGCGATGGCTGGCGGCAGCGGCCAGGCCTCGTTCATGATCCTGTCCTGGCCCACCGGTGAGTTCGGCCCGATGGGGCTGGAAGGCGGCGTGAAGCTAGGCTACCGCAAGGAACTGCAGGCGATCGAGGATCCGCGCGAGCGCAAGGCCTGGTTCGACATGATGGTCGCGAAAGCCTACGAGGAGAACAAGGCGCTCAACAGCGCGAGCTTCCTCGAGGTGGACGACGTGATCGATCCGGCGCAGACCCGGCACATCCTTGCGCGCGGGCTTGCGAGCATGCCCGCAGGGCTGCGCAGGCCACCCCGGAAGTCGACCAGCGTCGACGTCTGGTGACCTCGCGTCTGCGCGCCGCCGGAAACGCCGCGCGCCGCAAGCCTGATCGGCTGCGGCGCGCGAGGACGGCGGGAGGGATCGCTAAGAGACCGGCGCCGATGCGGCGCCGGCCTGTGGGAAGCGCTCAGTGCTTCAGGAGGGGGCACTCGCTCTGCGCGACCGGCACGAAGGACTCCTCGCCGGAGAACTTCCTGACCAGGCTGACGATGTCGTCGCGACTCTTCATCTGCTCGGGGGCCTTCGCCACGCCGTAGGACATCTCGCGCATCAGGCGGCCATCCGCACGGATCCGGGCATTGTTCGTGAAGAAGTCGTTGACCGGCATCTCCTTCATCTTGGCCAGCACCGCCTTGGTGTCCGTTGTGCCTGCCGCCTTCACCGCCTTCAGGTAGTGCAGCACGGCACTGTAGACGTTTGCCTGCGGGTCGGTCGGCATGCGCCCGCCGAAGGCCTTCTTGAATCGCTCGGTCCAGGCCCGCGACTTGTCGGATTCATCCCAGTAGAAGCTCTGCACCACCGGCATTCCTGCGGTCACCTTGTTGCCCAGCGCGTAGATGTCGTCGGTCGTCAGCGAGAACGGGGTGTAGAGCTGGCCGGCGGCCCGGATCTTGAACTCGTCGGCCTGCTTGGCGGAGTTCGTGAAGTCCGCACCGCCGCCGATGAAGCCGATGTTCCTGGCCTTGGAGGCCTGAGCCTGCAGCAGGAATGAACTGAAGTCCGAAGTGCCCAGCGGGAAGCGGACGCTGCCGGCAACCTTGCCACCGCTTGCCTCGATCATCTTGCGCGCGTCCACCTCGATGCTGTGTCCTGCGGTGTAGTCGACCGTGAGGAAGAACCAGGTGTTCGGCTGGGATGCCGCCGCGCCCTTGATCACCAGGTTGGCGACCGAGTAGCCGTCGTTGCCCCACTGCATCCCGTTCGGTGAGCAGCCCTTGCCACCGATGTCCTTGCTGCTGGCGGTCGAGACGACGAGGATCCTGTCCTTGTCCTGCGCCACTTTCTGCACGGCCAGCGCAACGCCCGAGCTGTAGATGTCGAAGATGGCCCGCACGCCCTCGGTGTCGAACCACCTGCGCGCCACCGAGGACCCGATGTCGGGCTTGTGGGAGTGGTCGGCGACGACCAGTTCCACCGGTTTGCCCAGGACCACGCCGCCAGCATCCTCGATCGCCAGCCGTGCGGCAGCGACCGAGCCGGGGCCCGAGATGCCCGAATAGGCGCCGGACTGGTCATTGAGGATCCCGATTTTCACCGGGCCATCGGCCTGGGCGACTGCGGCGCCGTGATGCCCCGCGATCAGCAGGGCAGCAGCAAGCAAGGTAGGTCTCGCGAATTTCAGCATGGTTCTCCCCGGTTGAACTTCCACACAGACGGCAGCCGATGTTTTCATCGTGCAGTCGATATGTCAATACGTTGACGTTTTGGATCGCAGACCGGATCGAATTCCACTCTCGCGGTCACCGCCGGCGCGATGCGCACCGCTATCCTGTCGGCAGACTTCCCCGCCACGAACATGCACAAGGAGCCCTCATGACCGACCTCGTCCTGCGCGAAGATCGCGACGGCCTGACCACCCTGACCCTGAACCGCCCGGAGAAGCTCAACGCACTCACGGTGGCGGTCTTCGAGCGGCTGCACGAGCACGTGCGCGCACTCGCCAACGAAACCGAGCACGTCGGCCTGGTCGTGCTGCGGGGCGCGGGGAAATGCTTCTCCGCAGGCCACGACCTGGCCGACATCTCCGCGGGCGAGCGCCCACCGAAGCCCAGCTTCCAGGCCGACGTGATCGAGGCGCTGGCCAGCCTGCCGCAGCCGGTCATCACCGCTGTGCACGGGCACTGCTACACCGGCGCCCTCGAGCTCGCGCTCGCGGGCGACATGATCGTCGCGGCGGAATCGGCGAAGTTCGCCGACACGCACGCGCGCTGGGCGCTCACGCCGGTGTGGGGGATGAGCCAGCGCTTGCCGCGGCGGGTCGGAATCGCCAAGGCCCAGGAGATGACCTACACCGCGCGCACCTACACCGGGCGCGAGGCGGTGGCGATGGGCCTGGCGAACTGGTGTGCGCCCGACGACGCCTTCGATGCCGAACTCGCGAAGTTCGCAGGGTCGATCCTGGCCAACTCCTGGTTCAGCCTGCGCGCCAACAAGCGCCTCTACCTGGAGACCGACGGAATGAGCCTGCGCGCCGGGCTCTCCTACGAGATCCACCGCACCGAGGGCCGGGGCCCGGACATGGCGGCGCGCATCGAGGGCTTCAGGAACAAGACCAGCAAGGTCTCCTGAGCGCTCGGGCAGCCTTGCCGCAGCGCATGCTGCGACAAGGCTGCGGGCGCGCTGCTCGGGGGCTCAGCAAGCGCGCGCCGGCCCGCCGTCTCCGGGCGGGTGGTCAGGGTCGAGCACCAGTTCGGCCAGGATGTCGGCGTACTGTGCGACCGAGTAGCGCCCCGAGGGACTGAACCAGGTCATCGCGCCCATGATCGCGCCGTGCAGCACGTGCGAGGCGGCGAGCGGTTCGCAGCGCAGGCGCCCCTGGCTGGCGCAATCCTCGAGCACCGCACGCCAGATGCGCGCCTAGCGCCGGCGCAGTGCCGTGAACTCCGGCCGGGCCGCCTCGGGCACCTCGCGCCACTCCATGAACAGTACGGCATGGAAGTCCTTGCTGGGCTCGGCGATCACGCAGTCGAGCTCCAGGCCGATCAGTGCGCGCAGTCGCTGCCGGGCGCCCGGATCCCGGGCGACGATGTCCTCGGCCTTCAGGCACACCGAGATCGCAGCCTCGCGCATGATCTCGCGCAGCATCTCCTCCTTCGAGCGGAAATGATGGAAGAGGCTGCCCGAGAGGATCCCCACGCGCTCGGCAATGTCGCGCACCGTGGTGCGATGGTAGCCGCGCTCGCGAAACAGGCGCGCCGCGGCGTGCAGGATGCGCTCGCGGGGGATCGCGCCGGTGCGGGCCGGACGGCTGGCGGCGGCTTCGGTCATCCGGGAGGCTGGTCGCGACCGGCAGGGATCAGCGCAGCACGGCGCGCATCGCGGCGCCATGCGCCACCGGACCGGGCCGCGCATCCGGCACGACGATCGACAGGTCGCGCGAGCCGGCGAAGATGTCCTTCGGGCGCAGACCGTAGACCTGGCGAATCGAGTGGCTGAAGTGCGTGGAATCCGGGTAGCCGATCTCGAGCGCGACGTCGGTCAGGCTGGGCGCGCCGTTGGCGTAGTGCAGGAAGCTGCGCGCACGCTTCCACGCCCGGAAGCCGCGGAAAGTGGCGCCCATTTGCGCACGGAACAGGTGCAGCAGGCGCGAGTAGGACAGCCCGGCGAGCTGCGCCCCCTCTCGCGCGGAGAGCTGGCCGTGAGGGCAGCGATTGATCCGCTCGACGATCGCGGCGATGCGCGGATCGAGGGTTCGACGCTCGAAGACGCGGCCGAAGAACAGCAGGTCGAGGTCGACGGCAGTGAGCGCCTGGCCATAGTCGCCACGCGCCAGCCGCAGGAAGGAGTCGCGAAGATGTCCTGCCACCTCGCAGTTCACCTGCCGCACGCTGCCGCCGGACAGCCAGGGCGGCAGCCGTGCGAGGTCGACGCTCTCGGGCTCGATCATCAGCACGCCGATCATCCGGTCGCCGCTGGTGATCCGGTGCGTCGTGTACGGCGGAATCACCACCGATGCGCCGGTCTCGATGATCTTCCCCTGCGCCCGCACGCGCAGGGGGTTGGCAAGCGAGGTGTAGACGGTCAGGGATCCGAGGCTGCGCTCGGTGGGCTCGCCAAGCAGCCCGGCGTAGGCCACACGTTCCTGGCCCAGGACCATGATCTTGCCCCCCGGCAGCACCGGTCGGGTCGCCGCGCCTTCCGGACGCCGTCCCACCCCTCGCGTCATGTCCCCTCCACTGCGCACGCGCACCGGGCGGCCGCACCGTGAATGGCGGACGCCGCGAGTTCCGGCGGCCGCGGCAGCCTGCGCGTGGCGCTGCCTGGTCCGGCCGGGTCGCCAGCGAGAATGGCATGAAAGGACCAACCAAGCAAATGCTTGGTTGGTCGGTCGAAGGGGCTTGATCAGCCGAAGATCAGAAACCGAGCTGGCGGGATGCGAGATCCTTCATGATCTCCTCCGAGCCGCCGCCGATCATGTTGACCTTCACCTCGCGGTAGATCCGCTCGACCCTGGTTCCGCGCATGAAACCCATCCCCCCGAGGATCTGCACCGCGGTGTCCGCGCAGAAGGCCAGCGACTGCATCGCGTGCACCTTGAGCATCGCCAGCTGGCCGACCAGGACCTTGGGGTCGCCGGCCTGCCGGTCGACCCGCCAGGCCAGGTCCTCGAGCAGCGCGCGGGTGGTGTCGACGCGGATCGCCATGTCCACCAGCTTGTGCCGGATCACCTGGCGCTGGACCAGCGGCTCGCCGAAGGTGACCCGATCGCGCGCCCAGGACAGCGCATCCTCGTAGCACACCTGCATCAGCCCGAAGGCGCTCGCCGCCATGCCGATGCGCTCGGAGTTGAAGTTGCGCATCACGATCGGGAAGCCCTGGTTCTCCCTGCCGATCAGGTTCGCCACCGGCACCCTGACGTCCTCGAAGTGCAGCTGCGCAGTGTCCGACGCCCACCAGCCCATCTTCTGCAGCGGCGTGCGCGTGAAGCCCGGCATGTCGCGCTCGAGCAGCAGCAGCGACACCCCGCCTGCACCCTTGTCCGCGGGGTTGGTGCGCACTGCCACCGTGAAGTAGTCGGCGCGGATCCCGGAGGTGATGAAGATCTTCGAGCCGTTGACCACGTAGTGGTCGCCGTCACGGATCGCAACGGTCTTCAGGCTGGCGACGTCCGAGCCGCCCGAGGGCTCGGTGATCGCGAGCGCGGCGATCTTCTCGCCGGACAGCACCTCGGGCAGGACCCGCTTCTTCATCGCGTCGCTGCCGGCGACCGCGATCGGCGGCAGGCCGATCGAATGGGAAGCCAGCGAGGCGCCCACGCCCCCGGCGCCGCAGCGCGCGAGCTCTTCCGAGAAGATCAGCTTGTAGAACTGGTCGCAGGGCGTTCCACCGTACTCCTCCGGAAAGCCCAGCCCCAGCAGCCCGGCCTGCCCCGCCTTGCGGTAGAGCTCGCGCGGGACGGTCTCGGCCTCGTCCCACTCGTTCGCGTACGGAGCGATCTCCTTCGTGACGAAGGCGCGCACCGTGTCACGGAACTGTTCGTGGTCGGCGCTGTAGTAGTTGGGGTTGCGCAGTGCGGTCAGGGTGTTCGTTGCGTCCATCGTCTTGCTCCACTGTCTTGCCGGGATGGTGCGAAGCGCGGGCCGGAGGGCGCGACCGATACCGCTGGCCACGCTCCGGCACCGACCCCGCTCAGGCAGCGAGCGCCGCCGCGGCGCCTGCGCGGTCCGCGGCATCGTCCGCGGAGAGCAGATCTGCCGGAACGTCCACCGGCATGTCGAGCAGGATCTGCCCCATGCCCTTGCCCAGCGGGTCCAGGCGCATCGACGCCGTGCCGCCTCCGTCGAGCGCCTGGAACAGCAGGAAGTTCACCGCGTCGATTCCGGGAACCGCGTAGCGCTTGACCTCGCCCTTGACCATGTGGGCAAACCAGTCGCGCACCACCTCCGGGGTGACCTGTTCGAGGATCACCGGCAGGAACTCGGGCTTGCGCGCGATCAGCCCGATGTTGGAGTTGTCGCCCTTGTCGCCGCTGCGCGCGTACGCAATGCGCACCAGCGGGACACGCACCTTGCCCGCGGGCGTGGCGGTGCTGCGCACGGCGGGGGCGCCCCCGGCCAGCGGCGGCGCAGTGAGGGTGTCCGCAGCCTCGGCCGCGGGCCGGTAGCCGCCATCGACGGGAATCGTGACGATCTGCGGCGTGCCGTCGACGACGATGCGCACCTCGAGATCACGCTTGGGCAGCAGGAAGGCGAACTGCTTGACCAGGGGCGAGTTCGAGGGCCGGCCGAAGCCGGGGCCGGTGGTGCCCGGCGACCAGGAGGTTCCGGCAGGGGCGATCTCGCGCGCGAAGATGCCCAGCGCCTGCCTGACCGTGTGGTTGACCGTGACCCGCATCAGCACTTCGCGTGCGCCTCGCGCGCGCGAGTGCGGTCCGTAGGAGGTTTCGGCGCCGATCACCTCGATCTTCGTGGCGGTGTAGTCGGGCAGCCCGCGCTGCTTGAAGATCTCGCGGGTCCGCTCGAGGATCGCCTCCCCGGTGCGCTGCGCCTTGGCCACCGCGTCGATGCCGACGATCACCATCATTCCGGCCGTGCGGAAGCCATCCATGTAGGTGGCCGAGACCTTGTAGCTGTCGGTGGGCGGCAGCCCGCGGCCGCCGCTCACCCGCACCCGCTCCGGGCCTTCCTGGACCATGGTCACCTGGCGGAAGTCGCAGACCACGTCGGGCAGGATGTATGCCCCCGGATCGCCGATCTCGTAGAGCATCTGCTCGGCGACCGCCTTGGCCGAGATCAGCCCTCCGGTGTTGGCCGGCTTGGTCACGATGAAGCTGCCGTCGGCCTCACACTCGAGCACCGGGTAGCCGATGTGCGCCCAGTCGGGCACCTTGTCCCAGTCGGTGTGCAGGCCGCCGGTGGCCTGTGCCCCGCACTCGATGATGTGACCCGCGAGACTGCCCATCGCCAGGCGGTCGTAGTCGTCGGCCTTCCAGCCGAACTCGTGCATCAGCGGCCCCAGCGTGACCGCGCTGTCGACGCAGCGGCCGGTGATCACGATGTCGGCGCCGGCGGCCAGCGCCTGCGCGATCGGGATCCCGCCCAGGTAGGCGTTGGCGCTGACGATGCGCTCGGGCAGCGGCTCGCCGGTGAACATGCCCTTCAGCCCCGCGGCGCGCAGCGCCGGTATCTTCGCGCTGACGTCGTCGCCCTCGACCACCGCCACCTTCAGCTTCACGCCCAGCTCGTCCATCAGGCGGTTCAGCGCGTCGGCGCAGCCCTGGGGGTTGATCCCGCCGGCGTTGGCGACGACCTTGATCTTCCGCTTGGCCAGCTCCGGCAGCACGCTGCGCATCGCGACGTCGACGAAGTCGGTCGCGTAGCCCGCCTCCGGGTTCTTGGCACGCTGTCCGGCCATGATGGCCATCGTCAGTTCCGCCAGGTAGTCGAAGACCAGGTAGTCGATCTTCGCCCCCAGCACCAGCTGCGGCGCCGCAACGGAGCTGTCGCCCCAGAAGCCCGAGGCGCCGCCGATGCGGACGATCCTGCCCTTGCTCTCGCTCATGTCGTTTCTCCTCAGCGTCCGGTCCAGACCGGCTTTCGACGTTCGTTGAATGAAGCGAAACCTTCCTTCGCATCCTCGGTCATCGCCATGAGCGCGATCTGGCTCTCGGTGTAGGCGATGGATTCCTCGAAGGACATCGATGCGATCGCCCGCATCGCGTACTTGCCACGGCGGATCGCGGTGGGCGACTTGCCGGTGATGCGATCGAGCAGCCACTGCGTCTTCGCGTCGAGTTCGGCGCGCGGCACCACGTGGTTGAGCAGCCCGTGCGCAAGTGCTGCCTGGGCATCGAAGGGCTCGCCAGTCAGGCACCACTCCTGGACCACGCGCGGCGGCACCAGTTCCTGCAGCAGGCTCATCACCTGCATCGGGAACAGGCCGATCTTGACCTCGGGCAGGCCGAAGACGACGTCGTCGGCCGCAACCGCGAGATCGGTCATGGCGAGCAGCCCCATCCCTCCGGCCATGCACGCGCCGTTGATCCGCGCCACGCTGGGCAGCGTCGAGCTCTTCGCCAGGCGCAGCATGTCGGCGTAGGGGACGCTGGGACTGGCGAAATCGAACACGAAGCCGCCGCCAGGCTGCAGATCGCCACCGGCGCAGAAGGCCTTGTCGCCCGCCGCGGTGAGCACGATCGCCCGCACCGACTCGTCGGCGTGCGCCTTCCGGTAGCCTTCGGTGATGCCTGCGACCACGTCGCGGTTCAGCGCATTGCGCTTGTCCTCACGGTTCAGCGTGATCCAGAAGACGTCGCCGCGCTTCTCGTGGAGAACGACCTCGCTCGTCATGCAGCCTCCTTTCCAGGTTCGGAATTCACGTTCGCGGCGATGACGGCATCGACCGCCGCCTCGTTGCGCACACCAGCAGCCAGGCCGGGCACGTGGTCGCCGATCGACGTCCAAGGCAGGGGTTACGGCTTCGTCGCGTCGAGCGTGGACGCGCGTGGACCGCGACCCGCATCACCCTGTCCGGTCAGCTTAGTCGAGGGCGAAAGCCCGATCTTGCGTCAACTGGCTGAAGCGGGCGAGCCCTGGCGCACGGCCTCGGCGATCCCGGCGGCGGTCAGCAGCACGATCTTGCCCTTGACGCGGCGCTGCGCGATGTCGTCGAGCGCCTGCGCCGCCTGCTCGAGCGGATAGGTCTGCGACACATGGGGGGTGACGCGACCGCTGCGGAACCACTCCATCAGCTCGGCCATGTTGGCCTCGCTGCGCTCGGGCTGCGCCTGCAGCGAACCGCCGTAGAAGACGCCGACGATCGAGCAGCCCTTGAGCAGCGGCAGGTTCAGCGGAATGCGCGGGATCTCGCCGGCCGTGAAGCCGATGACCAGGAAGCGCCCGTTCCAGGCCATGCTGCGGATGGCGAGCTCGCTGTACTTGCCGCCCACGGGGTCGTAGACCACGTCGACGCCCTTGCCGCCGGTCAGCGCCTTGATGCGCTCGCGCAGGTCCTCGCGGCTGTAGTCGATGGTCTCGTCGGCGCCGTGCGCGCGGCAGAACTCCAGCTTCTCCTGGCTGGAGGCCGCGGCGATCACGCGGGCGCCCATCAGCTTGCCCAGTTCCACCGCCGAGATGCCGGTGCCGCCGGCTGCGCCCAGCACCAGCAGCGTCTCGCCCGGCTGGATCTGCGCACGGTCCTTCAGCGCGTGGTGTGTGGTGCCGTAGGTGGTGGTCAGAGCTGCCGCGTGCACCAGGCTCACGCCCTCGGGCAACCGGGTGATGCGGGCCTGGTCGACGCAGACCTTCTCGGCGTAGCCACCGTAACCGGGGAAGGCGATCACCCGGTCGCCGGGCCGGGCGCGCGTGACGCCCTCGCCCACCGACTCGACCACGCCGGCGATCTCGCCACCGGGCGAGAAGGGCAGCGCCGGCTTGAGCTGGTACTTGTCCTCGATGATCAGGGTGTCGGGGAAGTTGACTCCGGCCGCGTGGATGCGGATCACCACCTGGCCCTTTCCGGCGACCGGATCGGGCACCTCGCGGACCACCAGGGTGTCGGGCGGGCCGAACTTCTCGCAGAGAACCGCCTTCATGCGCGACCTCCGTTGCCGTGGAGTTTCAGCAGGTGCTTGGCGAGCGCGTTCAGGTGGACCTGGTCGGGGCCGTCGCCGATGCGGATGAAGCGCGCGTAGGTGTAGGCCTTGGCGAGGAAGGTGTCCTGCGAGACGCCCTTGGCCCCATGGACCTGGATGGCCCGGTCGACCACCTGCGCAGCCATCCGGGGCACCACGATCTTGGCCGCGGCGATCAGGTCCTTGGCGGCCTTGTTGCCCTCGCGGTCCATCTTGTCCGCGGCCATGAAGGTGATCAGGCGCGCCTGCTCGATGTCGCAGAACGAGTTGGCGATGTCCTCGCGCACCGAGCCCTGTTCGGACAGGCGCCTGCCGAAGGCGACGCGCGACTCGGCGCGCTGGCACATCAGTTCGAGCGCGCGCTGCGCGACGCCGATCAGCCGCATGCAGTGGTGGATGCGGCCAGGGCCGAGCCGGCCCTGCGCGATCTCGAAGCCGCGGCCCTCGCCGAGCAGCATGTTGCTTGCCGGCACCCGCACGTTCTCGTAGACGATCTCGGGATGCCCCATCGGCGCGTCGTCGTAGCCGAAGACCCGCATGTCGCGCACGATGCGCACGCCGGGTGTGTCCTTGGGCACGAGGATCATCGACTGCTGCTTGTGGACCTGGGGGTTGTCGGGGTCGCTCTTGCCCATCACGATCAGCAGCTTGCAGCGATTGCTCATCGCGCCCGAAGTCCACCACTTGCGGCCGTTGATCACGTACTCGTCGCCTTCGCGGCGGATCTCGCAGCGGATGTTGGTGGCGTCACTGGAGGCCACCTCGGGCTCGGTCATCGAGAAGGCCGAGCGGATCTCGCCGGCCAGCAGCGGTTCGAGCCAGGTCTTCTGCTGCTCGGGCGTGCCGTACATCGACAGCACTTCCATGTTGCCGGTGTCCGGCGCCGAGCAGTTGAAGACCTCGGATGCCCACTCGACACGGCCCATCAGTTCGGCCAACGGCGCGTACTCGAGGTTCGAGAGCCCTGCGCCGTGATCGCCCGGCAGGAACAGGTTCCACAGGCCCTCCTTGCGGGCCTTCGCCTTGAGTTCCTCGACGATCGGCGGATTCTCGTAGCGCGCATCGCCGGCCGCCTGCTCCTCGTACAGGCGCTCGGCGGGGTAGACGTGCCGATCCATGAAGTCCGCGATCCGGTCGCGCAGTTCACGTGCCCTGTCGCTGTGCTGGAAATCCATCGTGCCGTTCTCCTCGTTGTCGTCGCGTGCCGCGCGGCGGGTCGTGCCGCGCGCAGCGTCGTGATGTCGGATTGCTGCGCGCCTGCGCGACCGCTTTGCTCAGCTTCGATAATTGCGCCGCGCCTCGACCTCGCGCACGCTCCCCAGCACCATCGGCGAGAGTCTTCCGCCGCCGTCGACGTCGATCTCCGCGCCGTTGACGAAGGCCGACTCGTCCGAGCACAGCCAGGCCACGAGCGCGGCGATCTCTTCGGTGCGGCCGAGCCGGCGCGCCGGCGTGAGGCTCAGCGCGAAATCCTTGATCTCCTTGGGCATCTTCGCCACCACCGGCGTCTCGATCAGTCCGGGCAGCACGGCGTTGCAGGTGATGCCGCGCTCGGCGTACTCGAGGACGATGTTGCGCGTGAGCCCGAGCAGCCCGGACTTGGTCGCCGAGTAGCCTGCCTGACGGTACAGGCCGCCGCGCGCCGCGCCCGAGGAGATGTTGACGATGCGCCCCCAGCCGCGCTCGCTCATCCCCGGCAGCACCGCCCGTGCCATGTAGAAAGGCCCGGAGAGGTTCACCGCGAGTTCGCGCGCCCAGGCCTCGTCGCTCATCTTCGTGATCGGCGCGAGGTTCGCGGTGAGGCCCGCATTGTTGACCAGTCCGTCGATCGCGCCGAAGCGCGCGGCCACGGCCGCGACCGCAGCGTTGACCTGCGCCGGGTCGCCGACGTCGACGCGCTGCGTGTGGACCTGGGCGCCTGCCGCGGCCCCCGCCTCGCGGGCAAGGTCGGCGGTCTCCTCGACGGAATCCGCCAGGTCGAACAGGGCCAGGTTCGCGCCTTCGGAGGCGAGCCGCCTGCAGATGCTGCGGCCGATGCCGCCACCCGCACCGGTGACGATGATGGTCTTTCCGTTCAAGCGCACTGCCGCTCTCCTCTGAACCGTTCGGGACACCGGACATGGGCCCGCCGCGAAGCGTGCAGCCCCCTTGGGAAGTCTAGCCTCCGGCCCCGGGACCTGCCATCGAGAGCCGTCTCCTCCGGTACGCGATCCGACCCTGCATGGACGGTATGCCTCGATTCCGGAATCCCGCACATGCCGGCTGCGTCCGGATCCGGGAACACCAGGAAAACGGGGCGGCCCTTCAAGCCGCCCTTGCGCTCACATGCTCGCGATCGTCAGCCCGCCATCGACCACCAGGCTCGCGCCGGTCACGTAGGCGCCGGCGGGCGAGCACAGGTAGGCGACCGCATAGCCGATCTCCTCGGGCCGCCCGAGCCGCCCGAGGGCGGCGCGGTTGCTGATGCGCGCCTTCGCCTCCTCGTCGTAGGCATCGGCGAGCTTGGTCTGGAACAGACCCGGCAGGACCGTGTTCACGCGCACCTGCTCCTTGCCGAACTCGAGCGCGAAGGCGCGGCTCATGCCGATCAGCGCGGTCTTCAGCGTGGAGTACAGGCCGAGCATGCGGTCCGGGTGCAGCGCCGCCACCGAGGCGATGTTCACGATGCTGCCGCCGCCGTGCGTCTTCATCCGCCTGGCCGCCTCGACCGACATGTACCAGTAGCCGCGCAGGTCGACCTCGACCGCCTTCGTGAAGATCCCGGGGTCGGTGTCCTCGATCGAGCGCCAGGGGCTGAGCACCGCGTTGTTGACCAGGATGTCGATGCGGCCGTGGCGCTCGTCGATGTGGCGGTACATCGCCTCGATGTCCTCCATGCGCCCGATGTGGCATGCCCGCCCTTCGGCCGACAGCCCGGCTTCGCGCATCGACGCCGCCACCGCGTCGCACTGCT
The DNA here is from genome assembly GCA_963204785.1 of Pseudomonadota bacterium. Lineage (GTDB taxonomy): Bacteria > Pseudomonadota > Gammaproteobacteria > Burkholderiales > Burkholderiaceae_E > Quisquiliibacterium. The sequence continues at coordinate 35,627 of CAUJHG010000072.1, forward strand.
CCTGCTTGCGGCTGCTGATGATCAGGTGCGCCCCCTGCGCGGCGAGCACGCGCGCAGTGGCCTCGCCCAGCCCCATCGTCGACCCGGTGACCAGCGCCACCTTGCCGGTGAGATCGAAGGGCCCGCGTCTGCTCGTGTCGTTCATGTCGCTCCTCGTGGTCTGGAATCAGCTGAGCACGCCCGCGTCCTGCAGCGAGCGGATCTCGTCGTCACCGTAGCCGAGCAGGCTGCGCAGCACCTGCTCGTTGTCGTGACCAGGCGGCGGCCCGCACCGCTGCGGAGCGCCGGGGGTCTCCGAGAGCCGATGGCGCGGCCCCTCGACCCAGCTCGTGCCCATCAGCGGATGCGCGAGCGCAACGAAGTGCTCGCGATCGCGCAGTTGCGGATCCTCGATGGCATCCAGGCTCGATGCCGCCAGGTGCGCAGGAACTCCCAGCCACTGCAGCGACTCGACGATTTCCTGCGCTCCGCGGCTCGCGGTCCACTCGTCGATCAGCGCCTCGAGCGCATCCTCGTGCGCCTTGCGCCCCTCGAGCGTCGCGTAGCGGGGATCGCCCGCCAGGGTCTCGCCACCGATCAGCGCCGCGAGCGCCTGCCACTCGGCGTCGCTGCGCACCGCGATCGCGACCCAGGCCGGATGCCGGTCGGTCGGCTGCTCGCGCACCGTGCCCGCAACCGCGCCCGACGGCGCAGTGCCGCGGCAGCGGAAGACGCCGTGCGGCGCCATCTGCGGGTCGCGATTGCCTTCGTGGCGCGCGATGCGCCCGCTGACGGAGAAGTCGGCGATCTGCGGCGCGAGGAACTGCATCCCGGCCTCGGCCTGCGAGACGTCCAGGCGGCAGCCCTCGCCGGTGCGCCTGCGATGGTCGAGCGCCGCGAGCAGCGCGACGCTCGCGAAACGCGGCCCGACGTAGTCGGTGTAGGGTCCGTACGGCCCGACCGGGAACTCGTCCGGCCAGCCGACCAGCTGCTGGAAGCCTGCGTAGGCCGCGCCGATGTTGCCGTAGCCGGCCACCGACGAGAAAGGCCCCGTCTGCCCCATCAGCGAGGTGCTCAGCATCACCAGGGAAGGATTGGCTGCGCGCAGCGTCTCCCAGCCCAGGCCCCAGCGCTCCATCTGCCCGGGCGAGAACGACTCGATCACGACGTCGGCCCAGCGCGCGAGGTCGCGCGCAAGCTGCTGCCCGCCCGGCGAGTTCAGATCGAGCGTGAGTCCGAGCTTGCCGGCGTTGCAGTTGTCCCAGAGCGCCGACTGGCGGATGTCGATCCTGCCGCCCGGAAAGGGCCCCATGACCCGCGTCGTGTCGACGCGGCGCGTGGACTCGACGCGCACGACGGTGGCGCCGTAGTCGGCGAGCATCCGGCCGATCACCGGACCGGCAACCACCCAGGCCAGATCCAGCACCTTCAGACCTTCGAAGGGAAGTCCGCCCTCGCCTTGTCGCATCCCGGTCATCGGATCACCCTTTCGGCACGCAGTTCGGCCAGTTCGGCCGCGGACAGGCCGAGCAGTCCGCGGTAGACCTCGTCGTCGTGTTCACCCAGCGCTGGCGCGGGGCGCAGCGGCACGAAGGCCCCGGGAACGCCCATCGCGAAGTCCCCGGGCAGGCTCGCGCTGCGACCGGACGCATCGGTCACCTGCTGGAAGAAGCCGCGCTCGCGGTGGTGCGGACTGTTCAGCAGATCCTCGGTGGTGGCCACCGGCGCCAGCAGCAGCTTGCGCCGCATCGCCGCTTCGGCGAGCTCTGCCTTGGTGTAGCTCGCCAGGAACTCGCCGACCCGGACCCGCACGTCCTCGAGGTCCCGCTCCGTGATCTCATCGGTCTCGATGCGCGCGGGCAGCGTCACCCAGTCCCAGGCGGCAAGGGCGTCGTCGCAGCCGCCCTCGTCGCGCATCCACGCGAAGAAGTTGTTGGTGAAGCGGCCCGCAGCGGGTCCGAGCGCCAGGTGCATCTCGACCAGGCCGTCACGCACCTGCCACTTCGAGCGGCGCGTGCGCGCCCCGCTTCCGCTCAGGTCCAGCGTCTTGCCCGAGCTGTTCTTCGGCTGGACGCGCAGCGTGAAGTTCTCGTGGCCGACCGCGGCCGACAGGATGCTCGACAGGGTTGCCTGTGCGACGCTCTGCTGCGCCGAGATGTCGACGTGCTGGCCTGCGCCGCTGCGCAGCCGCGCGAAGTGCGCGACCAGCGCGCCGCCGGCCGCGTCGGCCGCCGCGTGCAGCCAGGCCTGTGCGACGCTGATGCGCAAGGGCGGGCGATCGCCTTCCTGCGTCTGCAGCAGCGGCCCGCCCGCGGCCCACAGCACCAGGTCGGAGGCCGCCCAGCCGGCCTTCGGCCCGGTTGAACCGAAGGGCGTGATCGACACGTGGACGATCGCCGGATTCGCGGCGCGCAACTGCGCGTGGTCGAGCCCGCGGGCAGCCATCGTGCCGGGCGTCTCCGACTCGATGACGAAGTCGGCCTTCTCGACCAGGCGCAGGAACAGCGCCCGCCCCCGGGGGCTGTCGAGATCGCAGCTGATGCCGCGCTTGCACGCCGCATACGCGGCCCAGTGGAGCGAACGCGCTTGCGGTGCAGCCGCGTCGTCGAAGGGCCCCACGGCGCGTGCCGGCGAGCCCGCAGGCGGCTCGATCTGGATCACGTCGGCGCCGAGCTGCGCGAGCATGCGCCCGGCCAGCAGTCCGCGCTGATCGGTCAGGTCGAGGACACGGTAGGGCGAAAGGAAACCGGCGGGCTGCTGCACGGTGGCGGACTCCGGGGCGGACCTGCAGGGGATTGTGCGGTCCATGCTGCAGCAACACGCCCTGGCGACGTTCCGGAATCGCGCCCGATCCTGCGTCAGCCCGTCTGCGCAGACGCCCCGGCGACCTGCCAGAGATCGGGAAACTTCTGCGCGAGCCAGCGCGCAAGCCCCGCGTTGACGTCCTGCGGACGTTCCATGGCCATCCAGTGCCCGGTGGGCGACTTCAGCTCCGTCAGATCGACGCAGCTCGCGCGCATCGGCGCCGCAAGTCCCGACTCGAGGGTCTCGCAGACGAAGTCATGCTCGGCATGAAAGAAGAGCACCGGCATGCGCAGCCGCCCGCCATCCGGAGCGCGCTGCGCATAGGCCATGTTGCGCTCGCCATTCATGTACCAGGCGTCCGGCCCGAAGAAGCCGTTGCGCGCCAGCGAGGCGGCGTAGTGATGAAGCTCCTCCTCGCCGAGGATGTCGGTGTCCGGCGGCAGGTCCAGCGCTTCGCTGCGCCCCCCGAAGTGCCCACCGTCGCGGCGCGTCCTGGCGAAGATCGCCGGCCTGCCGCGACCCTTCGGATTGCCCTTGCGGAACATCGCCTTGACCGTGTTCAGGACGTTGGCCTCGAAGACCCGCTGCGCGTCCTCGAAGTGCTCCTCGTAGTAGAGCTGATAGTCCCACTGGCCGGCCGGGAACTCGTCCTCCGGGTAGATCGCCCGGTCGACCATCGGCACCAGCACCGACGGCGCGAAGCCCTGCGGCAGGTAGGGCACGCACAGACCGACGACGCCGGCACATCGCTGCGGGTGGTGGGCGGCCAGCCCCCAGGCCACCGGAGTTCCCCAGTCGTGTCCGACCCAGATCGCCCGCTCACGGCCGAGGTGCTCGAGCAACTCGAGCATGTCGGCCACGCTCTCCTCGACCGCGTAGGCGGCCAGGTCGGCGTGGACGGTGGAGCGACCGTAGCCCCGCATGTCCGGCGCGACCGCGCGGAAGCCGAGCTCGGCAAAGCAGCGCAACTGGTGCCGCCAGCCGATGCCAAGATCCGGCCAGCCGTGCAGGAAGACGATCAGCGGTGCATCGGCCCCACCGCAGGACAGGTAGAAGCTGGTGTGGCGCGCGGTCGTGCAGACGTGCTCGGTGATCGGGAAGCGCATGGGGGATCAGTCTCCGTAGACCGGTCCGAACAGCACCCAGGTGCTGCCGTTCCAGCGCGCGAGGCGCGCCTGCTCGAAGGGGAAGAAGTCGTCCCGGGAGGTCCGGACGCGCACGCCGGGCAGGAGCATCGGCAGCGTGGTGTCCAGACTGGCGGCCTGGCGCATCACGTTGGCACGGGAGAGGTCGTCGCCGGCCTGCTCCAGGACCTTCACCAGCAGCTGGGCGAGGTTGTAGCCATAGACGTTGAGGTTGTCGGAGACGTCTCCGCCCGGATACCAGCGGCGCATCCAGTCGCGCCAGGCCAGATACTCGGGAGTGTCCGCCCACTGGGGGTCGGAGGGGTCGCGCTGGTAGAAGGCAGAGATGACGCCAAGCCCGTTCTCGGGGCCAGCCGGCAGCATCACCGAGCGTGCGCCGCTGGACACGTTGTTCAGGTAGTGCTGCGGCCGCCAGCCCAGTTCCGCCGCCTTGCGGATGGCCATCGCCGCAAACTTCGGCGTGGTGATGTTGACGAAGGTGTCGGCCCCCGAGGCCTTCAGGCTGACCATCTGGCTGTCGATCGTCGGGTCCGCCACCTCGTAGGAGACCTGCGCGACGATCATCCGGTCGGCCCGCTCGCCCAGGCCATCGCGCAGTCCCTGAAGATAATCCTTGCCGTAGTCGTCGTTCTGGTAGAGCACCGCGATGCGCGCCGCGGGACGGGTTTCGAGGATGTGGCGCGCGTAGATCCGGGCCTCGGCCTGATAGCTCGGCTGACCGCCCATGGTCCAGGGAAAGCCTTTCGGATCGCCCCACTTCGTTGCACCGGAAGCCACGAACAGTTGCGGAACCCCGCGATCGTTCAGGTATTTCCGGATCGCGGTGTTGGTCGCGGTGCCCAGTGGATTGAAGACCAGCAGGACTTCGTCGCGTTCGACCAGGCGGCGCGTCATCTCGACCGCCTTCGCCGGGTTGTAGCCGTCGTCGTAGCTGATCAGCGTGAGCTTGCGCCCGTTGATTCCGCCCTCGGCGTTGACCTTGTCGAACCAGGCGGCGATCGCCTTGCCGATGATGCCGTAGGCCGAAGCCGGCCCGGAATACGGCGCCAGGTGGCCGACGAGGATCTCCGGGCGCACCGCATCGGCCGCCCTGGCGGCGCCCGTGCTGGCGGCATCCCTGCGCACGGCCGGATCGGCCGCAGCCGCGCCCTGCGTGAGCATCGCCGCCAGGCACGCGACCAGCGCCGCCCGCAGCCCACGCCCGGCGATGCCCCAGGTCACGCCTGCGAACCACGCGGGCCCGGATTTCGCGGCCGCCTCCCTGTTCATCGAGCTGAGCCCCACATCGACCTGCCTCACCATGCGCAAACGAGAAAGGGCGGCCCGAAGCCGCCCATCGTGAATCGGTGAGTGAAGTCTAGCTCAGCGCCCGTACACCTTCCCTGACAGCACCCAGGTCTTGCCGTTCCATTGGGCCAGCTGCTGACGCTCGATGGGGAAGAAATCGTCCGCACCGGTCTTCACGTTGACGCCGGGAAGCAGCATCTGCAGCGTGGGCAGATCGAGGTTCGCCGCCTGCTTCATGATGTTGGCGCGCGTGAGATCGTCGCCCGCCTTGCGGAGCACCTCCACGAGACCCTGGGCCACCACGAACGCATACACGTTGTTGCCGTCCTTCAGGTCGGCCTGCGGATGCCACTTCTGCATGAACTCGCGCCAGGCCTTGTAGTCCGGGGAGTCGGCCCATTGCGGGTCGGTGGAATCCTTCAGGTAGGCGGAAGTGATGATGTCCTTCGCGTTGTCCACCCCCGCGGGAACGATCACTGCGCCCACCGAAGCCGACACGCTGTTCAGGTAGTGGACCGGCTTCCAGCCGATCTCGGCCATCTTCTTGATCGCCTGGGCCGCGAACTTGGGCGTGGTGATGTTGAAGAACGCGTCCGCGCCGGTGCCCTTGAGCGTCACGAGCTGGCTGTCGATCGTGGGATCGGTGACCTCGTAGGTGATCTCCCCGACGATCTGCTTGCGGCCCTTCTCGCCCAGGCCGTCCTTGAAGCCGTGCAGGTAGTCCTTCCCGTAGTCGTCGTTCTGGTAGAGGATCGCGATCTTCGCGTCCGGCCTGGTCTCCATCAGGTGCTGCGCGAAGATGTGCGCCTCCGAGTAGTAGCTCGGTTGCCAGCCCATCGTCCAGGGGAAGTTCTTCGGATCGCCCCACTTGGTGGCGCCGGTGGCCACGAACAGCTGCGGCACCTTCTTCTGGTTCATGTACTTGTGGATCGCCGAGTTCGGCGGCGTGCCCAGCGTGTTGAAGATGAACAGCACCTCGTCCTGCTCGACGAGCTTGCGGGCCATCTCGACCGTCTTGGCCGGGTTGTAGCCGTCGTCGTAGCTGACGAAGCTGATCTTGCGGCCGTTGACGCCTCCGGCGGCGTTGACCATGTTGAAGTAGGCGCTCAGCGCCTTGCCGATCGCACCATAGGCGGAAGCCGGCCCCGAATAGGGGCTGATCCCTCCGATCCTGATCTCGGTGTCGCTCGCGCCGGCGTCGTACTTCTTCTGCGCCAGTGCGGGCACGGCGGCCAGGCCCGCGACAAGGCCCACCAGGATGCCGCGGCGAAGTCTGCTCAGGCTCATGCACTCGTCTCCTTGGTTCTTGGTTCCGGACTTCCGCGCAGATCGATCGCGCAGGGTCAGGAAGATACGAGGAAGCGGAGCGCAGCGTGAGTGGGGATTACATGGACAGGGATATCCCGCGCCCGCCCGCCGATGTGCCGGACGCAGATGGACGAACGCCGCGGGCGCAGCCGCGGCGTTGCGAGGCGCACGAGGCGGGCGGCGGCTGCCGCTCGCCTCCCGCTCAGGCAGTCTTCGAGGGGAAGAGGCGCGCCTTGATCGACTGCAGCACGCCCATGACCCCGGCCGGCATCAGGTACATCAGGCCGATCAGGAAGATGCCGTAGATCGCCCACGGGGCCGACTTGGAGATCTCGTCGGCGACGTTGGGAATGAACTGGATGAAGATCGCGCCGAAGATCGCTCCCCAGATCGTGGCCAGCCCGCCCACGACCACGCCCACGAGGAAGGTGATCGACAGGAAGATCGTGAAGCTGTCCGGTGCGACGAAGGCGACCGCGATCGCGCCCAGCGCCCCGGCCACACCGGTGAACGCCGCCGACACGCCGAAGGTGATCGACTTGAACACCGGCAGGTTCACCCCCATCGCCGCAGCTGCGATGGGATGGTCGCGGATCGCGATCAGCGCCCGACCCACGCGGCCACGCAGCAGGTTCCAGCCGAGCAGGAACATGATCGCCGTGACGAACAGGGTGAAGAAATAGAGCCAGCGATCGGAGTTCAGCTGCTGGCCGAAGAGCGCGAACTCGAACGGCGCCTCCGGCTTCATCAGCACCAGTCCCTGCACGCCGCCGGTCCAGTCCTCGATGCCCTTGAACTTCAGCATCTGCGGCGTGGCCAGCGCCAGCGCGAAGGTGGCCAGCGCGAGGAAGTGCCCCGCGAGTCTGAGGGCGGGAAAGCCCATCAGGTAGCCTGCCACGAGACAGACCACGCCCGCGATCACCGGCGTGAACCAGTAGGGCATCCCGAAGCGGTCCATCAGGATGGCAGCTGTGTAGGCGCCGATTGCGTAGAACGCGCCATGGCCAAGCGAGAACTGCCCGTTGTAGCCGGTGAGGATGTTCAGGCCCAGCAGAGCGATCGCGTAGATCAGCACCAGGTTGATCTGGAAGACCCGGTAGTTCTTCACCAGGAAGGGCAGCAGGCACAGCGCGACCAGCAGCACGAGGCCGCCCACCCAGGCCAGCGCGGTGGCGCCTTTCTGGCGCGGTCGCCCGACCGGCGCGTCTTTGCGGAAGATCGTCGAGTTCATACGCGAGTCACCAGAACCTTGCCGAACAGCCCGTTCGGCTTGAGCGTGAGCACGGTGACGATCAGCACCAGGGCGACCGTCAGCTTGAGTTCGGTGCCGATCACGTAGGCACCCAGCAGGTTCTCGAGCACGCCGACGATGAAGCCGCCGATCACGGCGCCCCACGCGTTGTCGATGCCGCCGAGCAGAGCCCCCGCGAACCCGTAGAGCAGGATGCCGGACATCATGTTCGGGTCGAGGTAGACCACCGGCGCGATCATCATCCCGGCCACCGCTCCGATCGCCGCGGCAAGCCCCCAGCCCATCGCGAGCATCATCGAGACGCGGATGCCGACCAGGCTGGCGGAATCAGGGTTCTGCGCCGCACCACGCATGGCCAAACCGATCGGAGTGAACCGGAAGAACGCGTAGAGCAGCAGCAGCACGCAGAGCATCACCCCGATCGAACCGATTTCGTGCGCGGAGAAATACTTGGTCGCGAACCACGCATCCTTCGGGAAGGGGCTCTGGAAGGCCTTGATCGTGTGCTCGAACAGCCAGCCAGCCATCGCGTTGAAGATCACCAGCAGACCGATGAACACGATCACGTTGGTGAGCACCGGCGCCTTCTCGACCGGCTTGAGGATGATCCGCTGGATCACGAAGCCGCCGACGAAGGAGATGCCCACCGTCAGGAAGAAGGCGGCCCAGTAGGGCATGCCGCTGTTGATCAGCGCCCAGGCGATGAAGGTGCTGAAGGTCGCCATCTCGCCCTGGGCGAAGTTGATGTGGTGGGTTGCCTGGTAGATCATCACCAGGGCCAGCGCGACCGACGCGTAGATGCCGCCGGTGGAGAGCCCCGAGAAGACCTGGTGAAGGAATGCCTCCATGCCGATCTCGTCCGTATGGTTGTGTTGTCAGGCGCCGAGATACGAGCGGCGCACCGTCTCGTCGGCCTTGATCGCTTCGCTGGTCCCGGAGAGCTGCACGCGACCTGTCTCCAGCAGGTAGGCGTCGTGCGCGAGGTCAAGCGCGAGAGACGCGTTCTGCTCGACCAGCAGCATGCTCACCCTGTCCTCCTCGTTGATCTGCCGCATGATCCGGAAGATCTCGAGAACGATCAGGGGCGCCAGCCCGAACGAGGGCTCGTCCAGCAGCAGCAGCTTCGGGCGCAGCATCAGCGCGCGGCTGATCGCGAGCATCTGCTGCTCGCCGCCGGACAGCGTCCCCGCCTGCTGGTGGCGGCGCTCCTTGAGCCTCGGAAAGCGCGTGTACATCCTCTCGAAGTCGCGCTCGACCTCCGCCTTGTCCTTGCGCGTGTAGGCGCCCAGGCGCAGGTTCTCCTCGACGGTCAGCCCCGTGAAGGTGCCCCGGCCGTCCGGGACGTGCGCCACGCCCATGCGCACGATGTTGGCGGTGGACTTGCCGATGACTTCCTGGCCTTCGAACCTGATGCTTCCGCTGGTCTGGACGGCCTGGCAGAGCGCGCGCAGCGTGGTGGTCTTGCCCGCGCCGTTGGCGCCCAGGATCGCGGTGATCCTGCCCTGGTCGAGCGAGAAATCGACTCCGAACAGCACCTGCGTGGCGCCGTAGGATGCGTTCAATCCTTTGACTTCGAGCAGCTTAGGCATCGGCCGGCGCCCCCAGGTATGCGGCGATCACGTCGGGATGGTTCTGGATCTCGGCAGGCGTTCCCTCGGCGATCTTGCGACCGAAGTTGAGCACGACGATGTGATCGGTGACTGCCATCACCAGGCTCATGTGGTGCTCGACCAGCAGCACGGTGATTCCCATCCGCATACGAATGTCCTTGATCAGCGCCTCGAGGTCGCTGAGCTCCTCGTGGTTCAGACCTGCCGCAGGCTCGTCGAGCAGCAGCAGCTTGGGCTTGGCGGCGAGGGCGCGCGCCATCTCGACGCGCTTCTGGATGCCGAAGGGCAGGTCGCCCACCGGGCGGTTGCGGTGCACGTCGAGCTCGAGATACTTCATGATCTCGGTCGCTTCCTGGCGCACCCGTTCTTCCTCGGTCTTCACCAGTGGCAGTCGCACCGCGTTGGCGAAGAAGCCCCCCCTGGAGCGGCAGTGCGCGCCGATCATGATGTTCTGCTCGACGGACATCGTCCGGAACATCGCGAGGTTCTGGAAGGTGCGTCCGATGCCGAGACTGGCGATCTCGTGCACCGGCGTCTTCGTGATCGACCTGCCTTCCCAGAGGAGGTCGCCCTCCTGGTACTGGTAGAGCCGGCTCAGGCAGTTGAACAGCGTGGTCTTGCCTGCGCCGTTCGGGCCGATGAGCCCGCAGACGCCGCCGCGCGGAACATCGAAAGTCACCCCGTCAAGTGCCGTGATCCCGCCGAACCGGACCGTGATCCCACGCACGCTGAGCAAGGCGTCGCTGGTGGCCGCCATGTCTCTCCTCTGCAGCTCGCAGAGCTGCTCCCTGGTTGATTGTTCGACCGTGCACGGGGCCCCCCGGCGCACGGACCCGCATTTATATGCTCTCGACCCCCCGGATGCAAGCTGGCCCGGGGGCCGACATTCCACTACTGCAGCGAATCTCCGCGAGGCAGCGGGCGCTGCTAGAGCGGCTTGCGGATCAGGTGCGCAAGCTCGCCGATGACGCCCCGGCGGAACGCGAGCACGCAGACCACGAAGATCACGCCCTGCACCACGGTGACCCAGGCGCCTAGCTGCGCCAGGTAGTTCTGCATGGTGACGATGATCGCTGCCCCGACCACCGGGCCGAACAGGGTGCCGAGCCCGCCGAGCAGGGTCATCAGCACCACTTCGCCGGACATCGACCAGTGCACGTCGGTCAGCGAGGCCAGCTGGAAGACCAGCGACTTGGTCGCTCCGGCCAGGCCCGCGAGCGTCGCCGACAGCACATAGGCCAGCAGCTTGTACCGGTCGGTGTCGTACCCCAGCGAGATCGCGCGGTCCTCGTTCTCGCGGATCGCCTTGAGCACCTGGCCGAACGGGGATTGCACGACGCGCCAGATCAGCAGGAAGCCGGCGAGGAAGATCGTCAGCACGAACAGGTACATCGCGGTGACGTCGGAGAGATCGATCAGGCCGAACAGCCTGCCGCGCGGCACCGCCTGGATGCCGTCCTCGCCACCGGTGAACGGCGCCTGCAGGTAGAAGAAGAACACCATCTGGGACAGAGCCAGCGTGATCATCGCGAAGTAGATGCCCTGGCGACGGATCGCGAGCATCCCGGTGACCCAGCCGAGCAGGAAGGAGCAGCCGGTGGCGAACAGCACCGCGAGTTCGGGGGTCAGGCCCCAGACCTTGGCCGCGTGCGCCGACGCATAGCCGGCGGTGCCCAGGAACATCGCATGCCCGAAGGACAGCAGCCCGCCGAAGCCGATCAGCAGGTTGAAGGCGCACGCGAACAGCGCGAAGCACATCAGCTTCATCAGGAAGACCGGATAGACCACGGCCGGGGCGAGCACGAAGAAGGCGACCATGACCAGGAAGGCCAGGCGCATGTGGCCGTTGGCGCCGGCCGACGAGGCGACGGTCGCGGAGGAGGGAGCGGCAGCTGCCATTGCAGTCCTACTTTTCGGTGCCGAACAGGCCGGCAGGCTTGATCAGCAGCACGATCGCCATGATCACGAAGATCACGGTGTTCGACGCCTCGGGATAGAAGACCTTGGTGAGCCCCTCGATCAGCCCCAGCCCGAAGCCGGTGAGGATCGCGCCCAGGATCGAGCCCATTCCGCCGATCACGACCACCGCGAACACCACGATGATCAGATCGGAGCCCATCTGCGGGCTGACCTGGTAGATCGGCGCGGCCATCACGCCGCCGAGCGCGGCCAGGCCCACTCCGAAGCCGTAGGTGAGCGTGATCATCCGCGGCACGTTGACGCCGAAGGCCTGCACCAGCGAGGGGTTCTCGGTGGCGGCGCGCAGATAGCCCCCGAGCTTGGTGCGCTCGATCACGTACCAGGTGATCAGGCAGGTGATCAGCGACATCACGATCACCCATGCCCGGTAGTTGGGCAGGAACATGAAGCCCAGGTTCTGGCCCCCGGTGAGCTCGGGCGGAATCGGATAGGGCTGGCCCGAGGAACCGAATTCGTTGCGGAACAGGCCCTGGATGATCAGCGCCAGCCCGAAGGTGAGGAGCAGGCCATAGAGGTGATCGAGCTGGTACAGGCGCGACAGCATCAGCCGCTCGATCAGGATGCCGGTGATGCCGACCACGATCGGCGCGATCAGCAGCGAGGGCCAGTAGCCGACGCCGAGCTTGTCGAGCGCCAGGAAGGCGACGAAGGCGCCCATCATGTACTGGGCGCCGTGCGCGAAGTTGATGATGTTCAGCAGGCCGAAGATCACGGCCAGGCCCAGCGACAGCAGCGCGTAGAACGAGCCGTTGATCAGCCCGATCAGGAGCTGGCCGAAGAGGGCCTGCGTGGGTACGCCGAAGATCTCCATGGTCTGAAGTGAACCCCAGGTCGCGTTGTTTTCCGTGGCGACGTCGCGCGTCGCCGGGCAGGCTGGTGGCTGCCGCAGCGAACCGCGGCAGCGCCCTTCTCGGGGATCAGGCCCCGATCACTTCTTGACCAGAGGGCAATCGCCCTGGTCGATCGGCCGGAAGGCCTGGTCGGCGGGAATCGTCGCGCGCAGCTTGTAGTAGTCCCACGGCCCCTTCGACTCGGACGGCTTCTTGACCTCGAAGAGATAGGCCGGGTGCAGCTTGCGGCCATCGGCGCGGATCGTGCCCTTGCCGAACAGCGGATCGTCGGTGGGCATCTCCTTCATCTTCGTGATGGTCTTGAGGCCGTCGTCGGTCTTGCCCGCCTCGACCGCCTTCAGGTAGTGCAGCACGCTGGCATAGACGCCGGCGTGGACCATCGTCGGCATCTTGCCGCCGTGCAGCGCGCCGAAGCGCTTGGACCAGGCGCGGGTCTGGTCGTTCAGATCCCAGTAGAAGGTCTCGGTGACCAGCAGCCCATGCGCCTTCTCGAGGCCGACGCCATGGATGTCGCTGAGGAAGACGAGCAGACCGGCGAGGTTCTGCCCGGCCTTGGTGATGCCGAACTCGGACGCCTGCTTGATCGAGTTGATCGTGTCGCCGCCCGCGTTGGCCAGGCCGATCACCTTGGCCTTGGAGGCCTGCGCCTGCAGCAGGAACGAGGAGAAGTCCTGGGTGTTCAGCGGCGTCTTGACGCTGCCCAGCACCTTGCCGCCGTTCTTGACGATCACCGCAGTGGTGTCGCGCTCCAGTGCATGGCCGAAGGCGTAGTCGGCGGTCAGGAAGAACCAGGTGTCACCGCCGGTCTTGACCACCGCGCTGCCGGTGCCGTTGGCGAGCATCCAGGTGTCGTACAGCCAGTGGATCGTGGTCGGCGAGCAGGCCTTGCCGGTGAGATCGGAGGTGGCCGAGCCGCTGTTGACGAAGGCCTTGCCCTTCTCGCGTGCGACCTGGTTGACCGCCAGGCCCACCGAGGAGGTGGGCACGTCGAAGATCGCGTCGACCTTGTCGGTGTCATACCACTGCCGCGCGACGGTCGAGCCGACGTCCGGCTTGTTCTGGTGGTCGGCGAAGACCACCTCGATCTTCAGTCCGGCAGTGGAGGTCTTCTGGAAGTCCTCCACTGCCATCTTCGCGGCCACGACGGAGCCGGGACCGGTCACGTCGGAATACAGACCGGACATGTCGTTCATCACCCCGATCTTGACGATGCCATCGGAGATCTGCGCCTGGGCGGCGCCGGCAGCCACTGCGAGCGCCGAGGCCAGCAGGGTCGACGAGAGGCTCGATTTCACATTCAACTCCTTGGACAGCTCGAAGGAAGCGCGCGTCCCGTGGGGTCTACACGCCGAGGTACTCGTGGAGCATGGTCATCTTCGCGTCGAGTTCGCTGGCTGCGAACCCTTCGACGATGCGGCCGTGCTCCATCACGTAGAAGCGGTCTGCCAGCGGCGCGGCGAAGCGGAAGTTCTGCTCGACCATGACGATCGTGAAGCCCTTCTCCCGCAGCATGCGGATCGTGCGCGCAAGCGCCTGCACGATCACCGGCGCCAGCCCCTCGGAGATCTCGTCGAGCAGCAGCAGCTTCGCACCGGTGCGCAGGATGCGCGCCACCGCGAGCATCTGCTGCTCGCCTCCGGACAGCCGCGTGCCGGGGCTGTTGCGGCGTTCCGCCAGGTTCGGGAACATCGCGTAGATCTCGTCGAGCCCCATGCCGCCGGAGGCCACTGCCGGAGGCAGCAGCAGGTTCTCCTCGCAGGACAGGCTCGCGAAGATGCCGCGCTCCTCGGGGCAGTAGCCGATGCCCAGTTGCGCGATCCGGTGCGGCGCCAGCGCGACTGCCTCGACACCGTTGACCATGATCGATCCGCTGCGGCGCCCGACCAGGCCCATGATCGACTTCAGCGTGGTCGTGCGCCCGGAGCCGTTGCGCCCGAGCAGGGTGACCACCTCGCCCCGGTTCACCCGGAGGTCGACGCCGTGGAGGATGTGGGATTCGCCGTAGAACGCATGGACGTCGGCGAGTCGCAGGAACTCGACGGGACGGCTAGTGGCCATGCGCCCCCCGAAGCTCGGTCTCGGTCGTGCCCATGTAGGCCTCGAGCACCTGCGGATTGCCCGAGACGACATCGTAGGGCCCTTCGGCGATCACCTGGCCACGCTGCAGCACGGTGATGGTGTCGGCGATGCTCGAGACGACGTTCATGTTGTGCTCGACCATGAGCACGGTGCGATTGGCCGCGACCTTCCTGATCAGTTGCGTCACCCTGTCGACGTCCTCGTGCCCCATGCCCTGCGTGGGCTCGTCGAGCAGCATCAGCTCCGGATCCGCTGCCAGCGTCGTGGCGATCTCGAGCGCCCGCTTGCGTCCGTAGGGCAGCTCGACGGTGGCGAAGTCCGCGAACTCGCGCAGCCCGACCGTCTCGAGGAGCTCCATCGCACGCGCGTCGAGAACCTCGAGCGAACGCGCCGACTTCCAGAAGTGGAAGGAGGTTCCCAGCGCCCGCTGCAGGCCGATGCGGACGTTCTCCATCGCGGTGAGGTTGGGAAAGGTGGCCGAGATCTGGAAGGACCGGATCATGCCGCGACGCGCGACCTGCGGCGGCTTCTCCGTGGTGATGTCCTGCCCCTTGAACAGAATGCTCCCACGGGTGGGGATGAGGAACTTGGTCAGCAGGTTGAAGACGGTGGTCTTGCCTGCGCCGTTTGGCCCGATCAGCGCGTGGATCTGGCCGCGGCGCACCTTCAGGCTCACCCCGTTGACCGCAACGAAGCCCTTGAACTCCTTCACCAGTTCTCGGGTTTCCAGGATGGTGTCTGTGCTCATTGCGCCGAAGATCGTCCCGGCTGTCGGCCGTAGAGCGCGGAGGTTAGCCTGCGCGTTCGCGGCACAGCAATTCGGGTAGATACCAGTAGCGCGCGGCAGCGCAGCAGCGCGCCGCAATGGCGCACGGCGCGTCGCATCCCCGTCGACGCTGCCGCGCCGTTCGTCCGGCCTTGCGCCGCCGCTCGTCCAGTTGCCGGCGCCGCCCCGTTCTCCGGGCAGGGCTTACGACTCATGATGGGCGCCACCCGGCACACCGCCGGAGTCGAACCGAACCCAGACATGGCCGTGGCAACCACACCGACGCAGACGACCGAACAGACCGTGCTTGCAGGACTGGCGCGCGCGCTCGTCCAGCACCGGGTGCTGCGCCCGGATCAGGCAGTGGCGATCCAGAAGAAGGCCGACGCCGCACGCACGGCCTTCATCGACGAACTGATCACGGGCGGCCATCTGTCGGCGGCACAGCTCGCCCGGTTCGCCGCTGACACCTTCGGCCACCCGCTGTTCGACCTGTCCGCGGTCGACGTCGACCGCCTCCCGGACGACCTGATCGACCGCAAGCTGGCGTCGGAGACGCGCATGGTCGCGCTGGCCAAGCGCGGCAGCCGGCTGTCGCTTGCGATCTCCGACCCCACCGACCTGCAGGCGCTGGACCGGATCAAGTTCCAGACCCAGTCGACGGTCGACCCGGTGATGGTCGAGCACGACAAGCTCCTCAAGCTGGTGGAGCGGCTCGGACGCAGCGCCTCGCAGCAGCTGGCCGACCTGGTCGACGAGAGCCTCGAGCTCGACCTTGCCACGGACGAGGCCCCGTCGACCATCGACTCGAACACCGAGGTCGACGACGCCCCGGTGGTGAAGTTCCTGCAGAAGGTCCTGCTGGACGCGATCCACGCTGGCGCATCGGACCTGCACTTCGAGCCCTACGAGAAGTTCTACCGGATCCGCCTGCGAGTGGACGGCGAGCTGCGCGAGTTCGCCCAGCCGCCGCTTGCAATCAAGGAGAAGCTGGCCTCGCGCATCAAGGTGATCTCGCGGCTGGACATCTCGGAGCGTCGCGTGCCGCAGGACGGGCGCATGAAGCTGGTGGTCGGCCCGAACCGCGCGATCGACTTCCGCGTCTCGACGCTGCCGACCCTGTTCGGCGAGAAGATCGTGATGCGGATCCTGGACCCCCAGGCCGCCAAGCTGGGGATCGACGCACTGGGCTACGAGCCCGACCAGCGCCAGGCGCTGCTCGACGCGGTCCACCGCCCCTACGGGATGATCCTGGTGACCGGCCCGACCGGTTCGGGCAAGACGGTGTCGCTCTACAGCTGCCTGAACATCCTGAACGAGCCCGGGATCAACATCTCGACCGCCGAGGACCCGGCGGAGATCAACCTGCCCGGCATCAACCAGGTCAACGTCAACGAGAAGGCCGGGCTGACCTTCGCCGCCGCGCTGCGCTCCTTCCTGCGCCAGGATCCGGACGTGATCATGGTCGGCGAGATCCGCGACCTCGAGACTGCCGACATCGCGATCAAGGCGGCGCAGACCGGACACATGGTGATGTCGACGCTGCACACGAACGACGCGCCGACCACGCTGACGCGGCTGATGAACATGGGCGTGGCGCCCTTCAACATCGCCTCGTCGGTGATCCTGATCACCGCGCAGCGGCTGGCCCGCCGGCTGTGCGCCTGCAAGCAGCCCGCGGACGTGGACGACGACGCGCTGCTGCAGGCGGGCTTCCTCGAGAGCGACCTCGACGGCAGCTGGCAACCGTTCCGGCCGGTGGGGTGCGAGCGCTGCGGCGGCAGCGGCTACAAGGGCCGCGTCGGCCTGTACCAGGTGATGCCGATCTCCGAGGAGATCCAGCGGATCATCCTGGCCAACGGCAACGCGATGCAGATCGCCGATCAGGCGAGGCAGGACGGCGTGCGCGACCTGCGCCGCTCGGGGCTCATGAAGGTCATGCAGGGCGTGACCACGATCGAGGAGGTGCTCGGCGTCACCAACGAGTGAGCCGCACCACACCAGGGCGAACCGCGAGACGAGGCTGGACCCGATGGCGACCAAGGCGATGACAGCGAACAACGTGCGGGAGGCGACCTTCCAGTGGGAGGGTCGCGACCGCATGGGCAAGACGATCCGCGGCGAGATGCGCGCCGGCGGCGAGGCGGTGGTGAACTCGATGCTGCGCCGCCAGGGGATCTTCGTCACGAAGATCAGGAAGCGGCGCTACGCGAAGGGCGGGAAGATCCGCGACAAGGACATCACGCTGTTCACGCGCCAGCTCTCGACGATGCTGCACTCGGGGGTGCCGCTGCTGCAGTCGTTCGACATCGTCGCCAAGGGCAGCAGCAACGCGGCAGTCTCGCGGCTGTTCACCGACATCCGCGCCGACGTCGAGACCGGAACCGCGCTCTCGCAGGCCTTCCGCAAGTACCCGCTGCACTTCGACGCCCTGTACTGCAACCTGGTCGGCGCCGGCGAGCAGGCCGGCATCCTGGACGACCTGCTCGACCGGCTGGCGACCTACAAGGAGAAGATCCAGGCGATCAAGGGCAAGATCAAGTCGGCCCTGTTCTACCCTGCTGCGATCCTGGTGGTGGCCGCGGTCGTCGTCACCGTCATCATGCTGTTCGTCGTGCCCGCCTTCAAGGAGGTCTTCGAGAGCTTCGGTGCGGGGCTGCCGGCCCCGACGATGATGGTCATCGCGATGTCGGACTTCTTCGTCGAGAACTGGTACCTGGTGTTCGGCGCGCTGGCCGCGGTCGGCTATTTCACGATGCAGGCCTGGAAGCGCTCGCCGAAGGTGAAGATGAGCTTCGACCGGCTGATCCTGCGCGCGCCCATCTTCGGCGAGGTCATCCGCAAGGCGACGATCGCCCGGTGGCTGCGCACGCTCGCGACCATGTTCGCCGCCGGCGTGCCGCTGGTCGAAGCGCTGGACTCGGTCGGCGGCGCCTCGGGCAACCACGTCTACCTGATGGCGACCCGGAAGATCCAGCAGGAGGTCGCAACCGGCACCAGCCTGACGGTGGCGATGCAGAATTCGCAGGTCTTCCCGAACATGGTGCTGCAGATGGCATCGATCGGCGAGGAATCGGGTTCGCTCGACTCGATGCTCGGCAAGGCTGCCGACATCTACGAACGCGAGGTCGACGACGCGGTCGCCAGCCTCTCGAGCCTGCTCGAACCGCTGATCATGGTGATCCTGGGCGTGCTGATCGGCGGTCTGGTGATCGCGATGTACCTGCCGATCTTCAAGCTGGGCCAGGTGGTCTGACCCCGCGGCCGGGTCGGCTATATTGGCGCCGGCCGGCGCACTGACGCCGGCCGACGCGCACCGGACCGCGAGCCCTCGAGCCCCGCCATGGATCTCCTCACGCTGCTGCAGCAAACGCCCGCCCTCGCCCTGACCCTCGCACTGCTCGTCGGGCTGTGCGTCGGCAGCTTCCTGAACGTGGTGATCTTCCGCGTTCCGAAGATGATGGAGATCGAGTGGGAGCAGCAGGCCGCCGAACTGCGCGGCGAGACGCAGGCCGAGCGGCCGGCCTTCAACCTGATGACGCCGCGCTCGCACTGTCCGGGCTGCGGGCACGCGATCGGCGTGCTGGAGAACGTTCCGCTGCTCAGCTGGCTGGTCCTGCGCGGGCGCTGTTCGTCGTGCGGCATGCGCATTCCGGTCCGGTATCCGCTGGTCGAGGCGTTCACCGGGCTGCTCTCGTTCGTGGCGATCTGGAAGTTCGGCCCGACGGCTGCGGGCGGCGGCGCAATGCTGCTCGGCTTCTTCCTGGTCGCGCTGGCCTTCATCGACCTGGACACCCAGTTGCTGCCGGACGACATGACGCTCCTGCTGCTCTGGCTGGGCCTGTTCCTGAACCTCTGGGGCGTGTTCGCACCGCTGCAATCGGCAGTGATCGGTGCGATCGCCGGCTATCTGGCCCTCTGGTCGGTCTACTGGCTGTTTCGCCTGGCCACCGGTCGCGAGGGCATGGGCTACGGCGACTTCAAGCTGCTGGCCGCGCTGGGCGCCTGGTTCGGCTGGCAGGCGCTGCCCGCGATCATCCTGCTCTCCTCGGTCGTCGGCGCCTGCGTCGGCATCGCGCTGATGGTGTTTCGCCGCCACGGCCGCGAGGTGCCGATTCCCTTCGGCCCCTATCTGGCCGGTGCGGGGCTGCTCACGCTGTACTTCGGAGAGCCCCTTTCGCGCTGGATCGGGCTGGCCTGATCCCGGCGGGCAGCGGCGGTCCGGGCGTCGCGCACGCAGCGCGGGCGGGCTCCCCTGCGCGCGCGCGCGCAGGGCGCAGCTCCCGGTTTGTCAAGGGTGGCGGTTTCCTTCAAAATCGGCCCGCGCCCCGGGTCTGCCATCCAGCCAGGAAACCGCCGGCTTGATCCTCTACGAATACCCGCTCAACGAACGCGTCCGGACCCTGCTGAGGCTCGAGGATCTGTTCGAACGCCTCGACTTCTTCGCCGGGCGTGAACACCCGCTCGAGCACCACGTCGCGATCTCGACGCTGTTCGACATCCTCGAGGTCGCCGGCCGCGCCGATCTCAAGTCGGACCTGCTGCAGGAACTCGATCGGCAGCGCCAGACACTGGCGCAGTTCCGCAACGCCCCGGGCGTGTCGCTGGATGCCCTGGGCCGGGTGCTCGGGCAGATCGACCGCGCCTGGGCGGGACTGAGTTCGATGACCGGACGCACCGGCCAGCACCTGCGCGACAACGAATGGCTGATGAGCATCCGCAGCCGGGCGGTCATCTCGGGCGGCGCCTGCGAATTCGACCTGCCCTCCTACCATGCCTGGCAGCACCGGTCGGCGGATTCGCGCAGGCAGGACATCGCCGGCTGGGCCGCCCCGCTGCGCCCGCTGCACGACAGCCTGTCGATCGTGCTCAGGCTGCTGCGCGAAGGCGCGCAGTGCAGCACGCTGACCGCCCAGCCCGGCAGCGGCTTCCAGCAGCCGCTGGGCGGCAAGACCTACCAGATGGTGCAGGTGCGCCTCGACCCGGCCACCGGCGCGATTCCCGAGATCAGCGCGAACAAGTACCTGCTCTGGATCCGCTTCACCGCCCAGGACGGCGACCTGCGGCCACGGCCCTTCGAGGGCAGCGTCGACTTCGAGATCGGGCTGTGCAACCTCTGAACCGCCGACCCGCATCGGCCTGCGGTGCATGAAGCACGAGCGCCCGCTGATGGTGCGCTGTCCGGGCTGCGGGCGCAGCACGCGATACGATCCGCGCAACCGCTGGCGACCGTTCTGCTCGGAGCGCTGCAAGACCAGCGACCTGGGCGCCTGGGCGAGCGACGCCTACGTGATCGAGGGCGCGTCGGGCGAGGAGACCTCCTCGGACGCAGGCGAAGCGGGCGATCCCGACCGTCGGCCTGCGGGCTGAGGCTCGCCGGGCTCAGGTCGCCGCCGGCAGCACCATCTGGGTCTGGATCACGATCGCGCAGCGCTTCCCGGCTTCGGAAGTCACCTCGGTCTGCCAGACCATCGTCGAGCGCCCGCGGTGCAGCGGCGTGCAGACCGCGCGCACCGCGGTGTCCACCGGGGCGCCGGACATGAAGTTGGTCTTCGATTCGATCGTCGTGGTGCGCGCCCCGGCGGGCAGGTTCAGCACCGTCGCGAGCGCGCCAAGGGTGTCGGCAAAGGCCATGAACGCGCCGCCGTGCAGGGTGCTGCCCGCGGTGCAGAGGTCCGGCCTGACCCGCATCGTCGCGACGACGCGCTCGGGGGTGGCCTCCTCGACCGTCACGCCCATCAGGCCGGGGAAGGTCGACGCAAAGCGCGCCTGGATCGTCGCAAGGTCCATGGTGGTCTCCTCCTCGGAGCGGAGATCCTGCCAGAATCGCGCGCCGCGCACCACGCAGTGCATGCCGGCGGCATGCGCCAGCCGTGCATCGGCCTCGTCGTCCGGATCCAGGTAGACCGGCAAGGGGGCGCCCTCGGGGAAGGCCTCGCGCAGCGCGCCGGAAGTGGACGCGAGCACTGCGAAGTCCAGGCCAGCGGCGGCAGCGGCATGCAGTTCGCCGGGATCGCGCAGCCGCACCGCTGCGAGCGGACCCAGCGCGCGCGCGCCTGCGGCGTCGGCCGGCAGGCGCCCGGCCAGGGCCCCGTCGGCAGCGCGGGCGAACGAGACCGGATGCAAGGGGCCGATCAGCACGCGCACCCGATGCGCACGGCACAGCGGCAGGGCCCGCCGCAACAGGCGATCGAAGGCATCCGGAGCGAGGGCCGGTTCGTCGAGCAGCAGCGCAGGCACCTTTCCCGCGTCCAGGCCGTGCCGCAGCGCCGCGATGAACCCTTCCTCGCCGAGCGTCGCGGCAGCGGAGGCGCACAGCGCCGCGGGCAGCCGCAGCCAGGCGATCACCGGGACCGTCGCCGGCAGCAGCGGCGCCACGTCGATCGACTCCGGACCCAGCCACGCGAAGGCCTGGCCTTCACGCGAGCACGGCTCGCCGACGTGCGCAGTCACCCTGCGGAAGTGCAGCCGCACCCGGGCGTGCGGATAGCTGAACTCGCGCACCACCCAGGGTGCACAGGCCCGCACCTCGATTCCCAGTTCCTCATGGAGTTCCCTTGCCAGCGCCTGCGCGACGGTCTCGCCAGCCTCGAGCTTGCCGCCCGGAAACTCCCACCAGCCGGCATAGGGCTTGCCGGGCGGACGCTGGCCGAGCAGCACTGCCCCGTCGCCCCGGAAGACGACGCCGACCGCGACATCGATCGGCGGCGCGGACATCAGCCCTGGTGGCGCCCGGCCCAGTCGCGCGCGAACTGCCAGGCGACGCGGCCGGAGCGCGAGCCGCGCTCCAGCGCAAAGCGCAGGGCGTCGGCGCGCGCGCCCTCGATCTGCTGCGCGGTGCAGCCGAGCCTGGACAGCCAGTGGACGACGATCGACAGGTAGTCGTCCTGGCGGAAGGGGTAGAACGCGACCCAGAGCCCGAAGCGCTCGGACAGCGAAACCTTCTCCTCGACGCGCTCGCCCGGATGGATCTCCCCGTCGGGCTGGTGCTTCGCCTCGAGGTTCTCCGCCATGTACTCCGGCATCAGGTGGCGCCGGTTGGAGGTTGCGTAGATCAGCACGTTGTCCGACTGCGCCGCCACGGAGCCGTCGAGCGCCACCTTCAGCGCCTTGTACCCGGGCTCGCCCTCCTCGAAGGAGAGGTCGTCGCAGAAGACCAGGAAACGCTCGGGACGCTGGGCAACCAGGTCGACGATGTCCGGCAGGTCGACCAGATCGTCCTTGTCGACCTCGATCAGCCGCAGGCCTTTCTTCGCGTGCGCGTTCAGGACCGCCTTGATCAGCGAGGACTTGCCGGTGCCGCGCGAACCGGTGAGCAGCACGTTGTTGGCCGGCAGCCCGGCGACGAACTGCCGCGTGTTGCGCTCGACGATCTTCTTCTGTTCGTCGACGTTCTTCAGGTCGGCGAGCCGGATCGACGAAAGGTTGCGCACCGGCTGCAGCCAGCCCTGGTTGCCAAAGGCTGTGCGGCGCCGCCGCCAGCGAAAGGCATGCGCCGCCTTCCAGTCGACCTGGCTCGGCGCCGGAGGAAGCGCCTGCTCGAGCCGCGCGAGCACGGACTCCGCGCGCACGAGAAGAGAGCGCAGCTCCGCGAGGGGCGCCTCGCGCTCAGGAGCGGTAGTCGGCATTGATCGAGACGTAGTCGTGGGAGAGATCGCAGGTCCAGATCGTGGTGCCGGCATCGCCGCGACCGAGCACCGCGCGCACCGTGATCTCGGGCTTGTCCATCACGCGCTGACCGTCCTCCTCGCGATAGCCAGGGTGGCGCCCGCCCGCGCTGGCGACCTGGACCTCGTCGAGGAAGAGCTCGACGCGGTCGACGTCGAGATCGTCGATTCCGGCATAGCCGATCGCCGCGAGGATGCGGCCGAGGTTGGGATCGGAGGCGAAGAAGGCGGTCTTCACCAGGGGCGAGTGCGCGATCGCGTAGGCGACCGCTGCGGCTTCGTCCTCGCTGCGCGCCGCCTCGATCACGACCGAGATGAACTTGGTGGCGCCCTCGCCGTCGCGAACGATCGCCTGGGCGAGTTCGCGAGCGACCTCGACGATCAGTTCGCGCAGTCCGGCCGCGCCCGGACTCGCGTCGTCCTCGATCCGCAGCCCGCCGGCGCCGGTGGCGACCAGCACGAAGGAATCGTTGGTCGAGGTGTCGCCGTCGATCGTGATCCGGTTGAAGCTCGCATCGGCGGCCTCGCGCACCCAGCGCTGCAGCAGCGGCGCCGGCACCGCGGCGTCGGTGGCGATGAAGCCGAGCATCGTGGCCATGTTCGGCCGGATCATTCCGGCGCCCTTGGAAATCCCGGTGACCGTGACCGTGCTTGCGGCGAGTTCCCTGCGCCGTGACGCGGCCTTGGGCACGGTGTCGGTGGTCATGATCGCCTCGGCGGCCTGCGCCCAGTGGGCTGCGCGCAGGTCGTCGATCGCGGCAGGCAGGCCCGCGAGCAGGCGATCCATCGGCAGGTGCTCGAGGATCACTCCCGTGGAGAAGGGCAGCACCTCGTCGGCGCGGCATCCAAGCCGCGTGGCGAGCGCCGCGCAGCTGGCGCGTGCGTCGGCCAGCCCCTGTGCGCCGGTGCCGGCATTGGCGTTGCCGGTGTTGACGACCAGCGCACGGATCGCGCCCCCGCCGGCCAGGTGCTCGCGGCAGACCTGCACCGGCGCCGCGCAGAAGCGGTTGCGCGTGAACACGCCCGCGGCCGTGGCGCCAGGAGCGACACGCACCACCAGGAGGTCGCGCCGGCCGGGCTTGCGGATTCCCGCGCACGCAGTGCCCAGTTCGATGCCTGCGACCGGGTGCAGCGAGGCGGGGTCGGGCGGGTGCAGATCGACGGCCATGAGGAGGCTCCGGAAAACGGCGATTCCAACGGCCGCCCGGGAGGGGACGGCCGGCCAGGTTCAGACGAGGCTCAGGACAGCCTGCCGTGGCACTGCTTGTACTTCCTGCCGGATCCGCAGGGGCAGGGGTCGTTGCGCCCGACCTTCGCGCCGAAGCGACGCAGCGGCTGCGGCCCGTCGCCGGGAGTCTCGCTGGCCGCAGCCTGCTGGAGGGCCAGCGCGATCGACTCGGGGTCGGAGCCCTCGGCCGCCGCCGCAGCCTCGTCGAATTCGACGTGCGTGAACTGCACGTTGGCGTAGGCGGGAGCGCTCTCCTCCTCGACCCGTTCGACCTCCTCGGCCGACTGGATGCGCACGGTCATCAGGACGCGGATGACGTCGTTGCGCACGCGGTCCTGCATCAGCCCGAAGAGCTCGAAGGCCTCGCGCTTGTACTCCTGCTTCGGATTCTTCTGCGCGTAGCCGCGCAGATGGATTCCCTGGCGCAGGTAGTCGAGCGACGAGAGGTGCTCGCGCCAGTGCTGGTCGATCGTCTGCAGCATCACCGAGCGCTCGAAACCGGCGAAGCTCTCGGCGCCGACCAGCCCGACCTTCGCCTCGTAGTGCTCGTCGGCCGTCTTCAGCGTCAGCTCGAGGAGGTCGCCGTCCGAGGCGTCCGACATCTCCTTCGTCATCTCGAGCAGCGGCACCTCCAGGTGCCAGTCGTCGGCGAGCGCCTTCTGCAGCCCGGCGACGTCCCACTGCTCCTCGAGCGCACCCTCGGGCAGGTACTGGCGGAAGAGATCGGTGAACACGCGGTGGCGCAGGTCGCGGACGCGCTCGGAGAAATCGGCGGCCTCGAGCAGCGCATTGCGGTCGGCGTAGACGATCTTGCGCTGGTCGTTGGCGACGTCGTCGTACTCGAGCAGCTGCTTGCGGATGTCGAAGTTGCGCGCCTCGACCTTGCGCTGCGCGCTCTCGATCGAGCGGGTGACGATCCCGGCCTCGATCGCCTCGCCCTCGGGCAGCTTCAGGCGGTCCATGATCGCCTTGAGACGGTCGCCGGCGAAGATCTTCAGCAGCTGGTCGTCCATCGACAGGTAGAACCTGGAGGAGCCGGGGTCACCCTGGCGACCCGAGCGGCCACGCAGCTGGTTGTCGATGCGGCGCGACTCGTGGCGCTCGGTGCCGATGATGTGCAGCCCGCCCGCAGCGACCACCGCGTCGTGCAGCGACTGCCACTCGCTGCGCAGCGCGTCGATCTGCGCCTGCTTGTCGGCCTCGGGAACGGTCTCGTCGGCCAGCAGCAGGTCGATCTGCTTCTCGACGTTGCCGCCGAGCACGATGTCGGTGCCGCGACCTGCCATGTTGGTGGCGATCGTGATCATCCCCGGACGCCCTGCCTGGGCGACGATCTGCGCCTCGCGCTCGTGCTGCTTGGCGTTGAGCACCTGGTGCGGCAGCTTTTCCTGGTCGAGCAGCCCCGAGAGCAGCTCGGAGTTCTCGATCGAGGTGGTGCCCACGAGCACCGGCTGGCCACGCCCGTGGCAATCGCGGATGTCGGCGAGGATCGCCGCGTACTTCTCGCGCGACGTGCGGAAGACCTGGTCCTGGCGGTCCTGGCGGATCATCGGCCGGTGCGTGGGGACCACCACCGTCTCGAGACCGTAGATCTCCTGGAACTCGTAGGCCTCGGTGTCGGCGGTTCCGGTCATGCCGGCGAGCTTGCCGTACATGCGGAAGTAGTTCTGGAAGGTGATCGAGGCGAGCGTCTGGTTCTCGGCCTGGATCTGCACCTTCTCCTTGGCCTCCACCGCCTGGTGCAGGCCCTCGGACCAACGCCGCCCGGGCATCAGGCGGCCGGTGAACTCGTCGACGATGACCACCTCGCCGTTCTGCACCACGTACTGCTGGTCGCGGTGGAACAGCGTGTGCGCGCGCAGCGCCGCCGTCAGGTGGTGCATCAGCCCGATGTTGGCCGCGTCGTACAGGCTCGCACCGGCAGCGAGCAGCCCCATCTCGGCGAGGATGCGTTCGGCCTTCTCGTGCCCCGCCTCGGACAGGTGGACCTGGTGCGCCTTGCGGTCGACCCAGTAGTCGCCCGGGGGATCCGGCTCGCCGGTCTTCGGCTCGGCGGCCATCTCGTCGAGCAGGCGCGGCAGCGCGTCCATGCGCTGGTAGGTCTCGGTGTGGTCCTCGGCCTGGCCCGAGATGATCAGCGGGGTGCGTGCCTCGTCGATCAGGATCGAGTCGACCTCGTCGACGATGGCGAAATTCAGTGCGCGCTGGCGCCGCTCCCCCGCGGAGTGCTCCATGTTGTCGCGCAGGTAGTCGAAGCCGAACTCGTTGTTGGTGCCGTAGGTGATGTCGGCGGCGTAGGCCTCGCGCTTGTGCGCGGTGGGCTGCATCGACAGGATCGTGCCCACCGACATGCCCAGGAAGCGGTAGAGACGGCCCATCCACTCGGCGTCACGGCTGGCGAGGTAGTCGTTGACCGTGACCACGTGCACCCCCTTGCCGGCGAGCGCGTTCAGGTAGACCGCGAGCGTCGCGGTGAGCGTCTTGCCCTCGCCGGTGCGCATCTCGGCGATCCGGCCGGAGTGCAGCACCATCGCGCCGACCAGCTGGACGTCGAAGTGACGCATTCCCATCACGCGGCGCGAGGCCTCGCGGCAGACGGCGAAGGCCTCGGGGAGGAGGTCGTCGAGCGACTCGCCGTTGACGGCGCGCTCGCGCAGCCCGACGGTCCTGCCGGCGAGCTCGGTGTCGGAGAGCGCCTGCATCGACGGCTCGAGCGCGTTGATCGCGGCGACCGTCTTGCGATAGCCCCTGAGCACCCGCTCGTTGCGGCTGCCGAAGAGCCTGGTGAGGAAACCCTGGATCATCGCGGATCGGGCGGCGCACGCAGGTGCCCGCCGCCACTGGTAAAGCGCAAAAGTCTAGCACGGCCCCTCCTGGCGCCGCCCCTTGCAGCCGCAGGCGGGCCGGACGGCGCCCGCTGCAGCCCGCCGCCGGTGCTACCCTCGGGCAGCCCAGACCCGGCTGCGCCCACCGACACCATGACCGTGCAATCTCCCCGTCACCCCCTTCGCTGGCTGGGACAGCACCCGGGCTTTCGCGAGCTCGCCGGCCGCGCCGACCGCCTGCTGGCGCTGCAGGAAGACCTCAACGCCTGCTGCGCGTCGATCGATCTGCAGGCGCTGGGAGTGGACGGCGAAACCCTGCTGGTCGGGGCGCGCGGCGCTGCGGCGGCCGCCAAGCTGCGCCAGATGGAGCCTTCGATCCTCGCCTGCCTGCGCGCCAGGGGCTGGCCGCTGACGCGGCTGCGCTTCCGGCCGCGCTCGGCGGGCTCGGTCGCCGCGCAGCCGCCGCCGCGGATCAAGCCGCCGATCCCCGAGGACGCGCTCGAGCGGCTGCGCGAGCTGGTCCGCGGCACCCCTGAGTCGGGACTGAAGGATGCGATCGACGCCCTGCTGCGAACGCAGGCGCGCCAGCGGCGCGAACGCTGACCCGGCGCGGCCGGCCCCGCTCAGGCCAGGCGTTCGAGCAGCAGCACCGCGAAGAAGATCAGCGCCGCCGCAGCAGCATACTTGAGCACCGCATAGGCACGACCCAGCCAGCGACGGTCGCCGCCGAGCAGATAGCCGGCGAAGCAGACGGCCACGCCCGCCGCGGTCAGCAGCATCAGGAGCCTCAGTGCGAACATGCACGCCGCTCCCGTGGCGCCTAGGCCGGACTCCAGTCGAACGCGAACATCCGCGGGGCCTCGCGCCGCTCGCCGAAGGTCGCGATCTCCCAGGCATCCGCGTGCACGAGCAGCTCGCGCAGCAGCCGGTTGTTCAGCGCATGGCCGGATTTGTACGCCCGATACGAAGCCAGCAGCGGATGCCCGACCAGGTAGAGGTCGCCGATGGCATCCAGGATCTTGTGCTTGACGAACTCGTCGTCGTAGCGCAGGCCGTCGGCGTTGAGCACGCGGTACTCGTCCATGACGATCGCGTTGTCCAGGCTGCCGCCCTGTGCAAGGCCCATCGAGCGCATGGTCTCGACGTCCTGCATGAAACCGAAGGTGCGCGCACGGGCGATCTCGCGCACGTAGGACGTGGTGGCGAAGTCGATCTCGTAGCTCTGGCCGGTGGCGTCGATCGCCGGGTGCCCGAACTCGATCGCGAACTCCAGCCGGTAGCCGAAGTGGGGTTCGAGCCGCGCCCACTTGTCGCCCTCGCGCACCTCCACCGGCTTCAGCACGCGGATGAAACGCTTGGGCGCCGCCTGCTCGACCACGCCCGCGGACTGCACGAGGAACACGAAGGACCCGGCCGATCCGTCGAGGATCGGGATCTCGGCGGCAGTGACGTCGACGTAGAGGTTGTCGACGCCGAGCCCTGCGAGCGCCGACATCAGGTGCTCGACCGTGGCGACGCGGACCTCGCTGCCCGGGCCCTCGTCGGCCGCGGTGAGCGTCGAGGCCATCCGCGTGTCGGTGACGCGCTCGGCACGCGCCGGGATGTCCACCGCCGGATCGAGGTCGACGCGGCGAAAGACGATGCCGGTGTCGGGCGCTGCCGGGCGAAGCGTCAGCTCGACCCGCTGGCCCGAGTGCAGCCCCACCCCCGTGGTGCTCACCCGGTTCCTGATCGTGCGCTGGCGCATCATCGCCCCGCCTCCTGCCCGCCCGCCACTGCGCTCAGAGCCCCTGCTGCGCCATCTGCCCGAGCAGGGTGTCGGCGCCGGAGACCGCGTACTTCCCGCCCTCCTCGAGGTTCAGCAGCTTCACCACGCCGTCGTCGACCAGCATCGAGAAGCGGCGGCAGCGCAGGCCCAGGCCACCGGCGCTCAGGTCGAGCTCCAGGCCGCAGGCCTTCGTGAACTCGGCGCTGCCGTCGGCCATCATCCGCACCTTGCCGGCGGTACCGAGCTCGCGCCCCCAGGCGCCCATCACGAAGGCGTCGTTCACCGAGACGCACCAGACCTCGTCGATGCCCTTCGCGGCGAGCTGCGCGCGATGCTCCAGGTAGCTCGGCACGTGCTGGGCCGAGCAGGTCGGGGTGTAGGCGCCGGGCAGGCCGAAGATCGCGATCTTCCGTCCCCTGACCATGTCGGACACCTTGAAGGCGTTGGGCCCGATCGAGCAGCCGTTGCCCTCCACCTCGATGTACTCGCGCAGCGTCGCTTCCGGCAGGGTGTCACCGACCTTGATCGTCATCTTCCGTCTCCTTGGTCTTCGAGCTGGACGGCCCTTCGGGGCCTGAAGACGCCGGATTGTAGTGCCAAAGTCGCGACCCTGCCGGGCGCTCCCCCCGTTCCCCCTGCCCTCAGTCCGCCTGCTTGCGCAGGAAGGCCGGGATGTCGTAGCGCTCCAGCCCGCTCTCCTGCAGGGCCGCGACCTGCGCGGCGGCCGTCGCACGCGGGTTGCGCCAGATCGCCGGCTGGTCGAGCCCGCCATAGTTGTCGGCACCGCTCACCGGCGCGTTGTCGGTGCCGGTGCGCAGCGCCGGCGCCTGCACCAGCACCGGCCGCAGCGCGGCTGCCTTCTGCCCGATTCCGGTGGCGACCACGGTGACGCGCAGCCGGTCGTCCATGGACTCCTCGAACACGGTGCCGTGGATGATGGTCGCGTCCTCGGCGCAGAAGGCCTTGATCGTGTTGATCACCTCGTTGGTCTCGCGCAGCTTCAGGCTGCGGTTGGCGGTGATGTTGACGATCACCCCGCGCGCGCCGGAGAGGTCGACCCCGTCGAGCAGGGGCGAGGCCACTGCCTGTTCGGCGGCCAGGCGGGCGCGGTCCAGGCCGGCGGCCTCGCCGATGCCCATCATCGCCTTGCCCTGCTCTCCCATCACGGTGCGCACGTCGGCGAAGTCCACGTTGACCAGCCCGGGGATGTTGATGATCTCGGCGATCCCGGCAACCGCGTTGTGCAGCACGTCGTCGGCGCGCCGGAAGGCGTCCTCCAGGCTCGCGTCCTCGTCCATCACGTCGAACAGGTTCTCGTTGAGCACGACGATCAGCGAGTCCACGTGCCGCACCAGCTGCTCGATTCCGGCCTCGGCGATCTGCATCTTGCGGTTGCCCTCGAAGTGGAAGGGCTTGGTCACGACGCCGACCGTCAGGATGCCGAGCTCCTTGGCGATCTCGGCGACCACCGGGGAGGCGCCGGTGCCGGTGCCCTTGCCCATTCCGGCGGTCAGGAAGACCATGTTCGCGCCGGACAGCGCCTCGCGGATGCGCTCCCGGGCCGCGTCGGCGGCGGTGCGCCCCGCCTCGGGGCTGGCGCCGGCGCCCAGGCCCTGCTCGCCCAGTTGCAGGATGCACTCGGCCTGCGAGCGCGACAGCGCCTGGCGGTCGGTGTTGAGGGCGAGGAACTCGACGCCCTGCACGCCACGGCCGATCATGTGGTTCACCGCGTTTCCGCCGGCGCCGCCGATGCCGACGACCTTGATGACGGCGCCATCGGACTCGGTCTGGATCATTTCAAAGCTCATGGGTTGCCTCCTCGGCTCGGGGGTGGGGGTGGGGGTGTCTGATTCGGGTTTCATCGGCGGCGCAGTTCAGAAGTTCCCGAGGAACCATTCCTTCATGCGCCGCAGGGTTTCCTTGAAGGAGCCGGACTGCTCGGCAGCCTTGCGGCCACGCAGACGCTGCGCGCGTGCCTCCTCGAGCAGCCCGACCGCGGTCGCGTAGCGCGGGTTGCGCACCACGTCGGCAAGTCCGCCGGAGTACGAGGGCATGCCCAGGCGCACCGGCTTCAGGAAGATGTCCTCGGCGAGATCCACCATTCCCGGCATCAGGCCGCAGCCGCCGGTCAGGACGACCCCGGAGGACAGCAGCTCCTCGTAGCCGGACTCGCGGATCACCTGGTGGATCAGCGCGTAGAGCTCCTCGGCGCGCGGCTCGATCACCGCGGCGAGCGCCTGGCGCGAGAGCTGGCGCGGGCCACGATCGCCCAGCCCGGGCACCTCGATGCGCGCGTTCGGATCGGCGAGCACCTGCTTGGCCAGGCCGTGGCGCAGCTTGATCTCCTCGGCCTCGGGCGTCGGCGTGCGCAGCGCCATCGCGATGTCGTTGGTGATCTGGTCGCCCGCGACCGGAAGCACCGCGGTGTGGCGGATCGCGCCGCCGGTGAAGATCGCGATGTCGGTGGTGCCGCCGCCGACGTCGACCAGGGCGACGCCGAGCTCCTTCTCGTCCTCGGTGAGCACCGACATGCTCGAGGCGAGCGGCTGCAGGATCAGGTCCTGGACCTCGAGCCCGCAGCGCCGCACGCACTTGACGATGTTCTGCGCGGCCGACACCGCGCCGGTCACGATGTGCACCTTCACTTCCAGGCGCACGCCGCTCATTCCGATCGGCTCGCGGATGTCCTCCTGGCCGTCGACGATGAATTCCTGCGGCAGCACGTGCAGGATCTGCTGGTCGGTCGGGATGTTGACCGCCTTGGCGGTCTCGATCACCCGGGCCATGTCCGCCTCGGTGACCTCCTTGTCCTTGATCGCGACCATTCCGCTCGAATTGAAGCTGCGGATGTGGCTGCCGGCGATCCCCGCGTAGACCGTGCGGATCTTGCAGTCGGCCATCAGTTCGGCCTCCTCGAGCGCGCGCTGGATCGAGGCCACCGTGGACTCGATGTTGACGACCACGCCCTTCTTGAGGCCCTTCGATTCGTGCTGCCCGAGACCGACGATCTCGTAGCGCCCGTCGGGCAGCATCTGCGCGACGATCGCCACGATCTTCGATGTCCCGATGTCCAGCCCGACGATCACATCGCTGGTGTCCCTGGCCATCCCTCGTTCCCGCTCTCTGTCTCGTTGTGGCGCCGCGGCCTCAGCGCCGGCGCTGGCCGGCGCCGCTGGCGGCGCTGGCGGCGCTGGCGTGCGTCTGTTGGTCCCCGGTGGCCAGCACGCCCACCGCCCGGACCGCGAAGCCGTTCGGGTAGCGCAGGTC
This sequence comes from Pseudomonadota bacterium, assembly GCA_963204785.1. Taxonomy (GTDB): domain Bacteria; phylum Pseudomonadota; class Gammaproteobacteria; order Burkholderiales; family Burkholderiaceae_E; genus Quisquiliibacterium. The sequence goes on from CAUJHG010000072.1 coordinate 67,444, forward strand.
GACCACTTCCGGCTGCCCGTCCAGGCGTGCCCGCACGCGCGGATAGACCGCCGCCCAGCGTCTGACGCGCGCCTCCACCGGCAGTCCTTCCTCGCGCCCCAGCAGCAGGGTCGTTCCGTCATCCAGCCGGGCCGACCACGCATAGCGCGGCGACAGGCTCAGTGCGACCGGAAAGCGCCCGAGCGGGGACACCCAGCGCGCCACTTCGCCGAAGCGCTCCAGCACTGCGCGTTCGCTTCCCGGCGGACCGGCGAGCTCCGGCAGCGGTCCCTGCTCCTCGGCCTCGGCGAGGTTGACCGCGTAGAGCTCGCCGAAGGTGTTCAGGAGCCGACCATCGCCCCAGAGCGCCAGCGGCCGGTGTTCCTCGAGCGTGACTGCCAGCCGGTCCGGCCAGATGCGCCGGACCGTGGCCTTGCGCACCCACGGCACCGACTCGAAGCCCAGTCGCACGGCGTCCAGGTCGACCGTGAAGAAGTTGCCGCGGATCCGGTGCAGCGCCGAGGTGCGCAGATGCGGGGTGGAGACGTAGCGCAGCTCCGAGCCCTCGGCCGCCTCGATCGACACGCCGCGCAGGTCGAAGGCCGGCAGATGCACGAGCCGGCTCACGCCCACGGCGAGCAGCGCCGCGAGGGTGAGCCCGAGCAGCGCGTTCGCGCTGGCATGCAGCACGCGCACGTTGTGCCACGGGTTCAGCGGGCCGCTGCCCGGACCTGTGCTGCGCTGGCGGCGCCCGCGGGTCTTCACGCAGCGCCTCCGATCTTCAGGCTCGCGCCGGCCAGCAGCGCGAGGACCAGCTCGTCGTAGGACATTCCCGCCGCCTTCGCCGCCATCGGCACCAGCGAGTGATCGGTCATCCCTGGCGAGGTGTTGACCTCCAGCAGCCAGGGCCGCTCCTGCCGGTCGAGCATCAGGTCGACCCGGCCCCAGCCCTCGCAGTCGAGCGAGCGGAAGGCCTCGACCGAGATCCGCCGCACCTCCTCGTCGACCGCCGCGGGCAGCGGCGCCGGGCACAGATAGCGGGTCTCGCTGCCGAAGTACTTGTTCTGGTAGTCGTAGTTGCCGCCGGGTGCCTGGATCTCGATCACCGGCAGCGCGCGCGCCTGCTCGCCGCTGCCCAGGATCGCGACCGTGAGCTCGCGCCCGACGATGAACTGCTCGGCCAGCACCTGGTCGTCGTAGCGCGCGGCCAGCTCGAAGGCATCGGCGAGCCCGGAGCAGTCCTGCACCTTGGTCACGCCGATGGTCGAGCCCTCGTGCGGCGGCTTCATGATCAGCGGCAGGCCCAGCCGCTCGGGCAGCGCGTGCAGCGCCTGCCCGCGCCGCACCACCTCGAAGGCCGGCGTGGGCAGGCCCAGACTGCCCCAGATGCGTTTGGTGAACACCTTGTCCATCGCCACTGCCGAGGCCATCACTCCGGAGCCGGTGTAGGGAATGCGCAGCAGCTCGAGCGCGCCCTGCACCGTGCCGTCCTCGCCGTAGCGTCCGTGCAGCGCGATGAATGCGCGCTGGAAGCCTTCGCGGCGCAGATCGTCCAGCGGCTGCCGGGCCGGGTCGAAGGCATGCGCGTCCACGCCGCGGCGGCGCAGCGCCTGGAGCACGCCGTTGCCCGAGCGAATCGAGACCTCGCGCTCGGCGGAGACCCCGCCGAGCAGCACCGCCACCTTGCCGAAGCTCCTGATCAACCGTTCAGCGGACAACACCCACCTCCGTCATTCCTGCAGTCTCGCGCACCTGCGCCGGCACCGCGCCGATCGACCCCGCACCCATGCTCAGCACCACGTCGCCATCGCGCGCAGTCTCGAGGATCGCCTCGGCCATCTCGCCGACGTTCTCGACGAAGACCGGCTCCACCTTTCCGACGACCCGCACCGCACGCGCGAGCGAACGTCCGTCGGCAGCGACGATCGGCGGTTCGCCCGCGGCGTAGACCTCGGCCAGCAGCAGGGCATCCACGGTGGAGAGCACCCGCACGAAGTCCTCGAACAGGTCGCGGGTGCGCGTGAAGCGGTGGGGCTGGAAGGCGAGCACCAGGCGCCGCCCCGGATAGGCGCCGCGCGCCGCCGCGAGCGTGGCTGCCATCTCGGCCGGGTGGTGGCCATAGTCGTCGATCAGCGTGAAGCTGCCGCCGTCGCGGGCCGCAACCTCGCCGTAGTGCTGGAAGCGGCGCCCTACGCCGTTGAACTCGGCCAGCGCAGCGAGGATCGCCTCGTCGGCCACGCCGAGCTCGTCGGCCACGGCGATCGCTGCCAGCGCATTGCGTACGTTGTGCTCGCCCGGCGCGTTCAGGGTCACTTCCAGCGGCGGCCGGGCCACGCCGTTGACCCGCAGCAGCGTGAAGCGCATCCGCGTGCCCTCGGCACGCAGGTCGACCGCGCGGAACTGCGCCCCCTCGGAAGTGCCGTAGGTGAGCACCGGCTTGGAGACCAGGGGCATGATCTCGCGCACCTGCGGATCGTCGATGCACAGCACCACGGCGCCGTAGAAGGGAAGCCGCTGGGTGAACTCGACGAAGGCCTGGCGCAGCCGCCCGAAGTCGTGGCCGTAGGTCTCCATGTGGTCGGCGTCGATGTTCGTGATCACCGCGATCATCGGCGAGAGGGTCAGGAACGAGGCGTCGGACTCGTCGGCCTCGACCACGATGTAGTCCCCGCTTCCGAGGCGGGCATTGGCGCCCGCGCTGTTGAGCCTGCCGCCGATCACGAAGGTCGGGTCCAGCCCGCCGCGGGCGAGCACCGAGGACACCAGGCTGGTGGTGGTGGTCTTGCCGTGGGAGCCCGCGATCGCTATGCCCTGCTTGAGCCGCATCAGCTCGGCGAGCATCAGCGCACGCGGCACGACCGGGATGCGCCGGGCGCGCGCGGCGATCACCTCGGGATTGTCCCCGCCCACCGCGGTCGAGGTGACCACGCAGTCGGCGCCCTCGACGTTCGCGTCGGAGTGCCCGAGGCGGACGTCGGCGCCCAGCGACGCGAGCCGGCGCGTCGCCGCGTTGCTGGCGACGTCGGAGCCGCTGACCCGGTAGCCGAGGTTGAGCAGCACCTCGGCGATGCCGCTCATGCCGACGCCGCCGATGCCCACGAAGTGGATGTGATTGACCTTGTGCTTCATGTCCTGGCAACCGTCTCGCAGACCTGCGCCACCCGCCCGGTGGCGTCCGGGCGCGCCGCCTCGCGCGCACGTTCTGCCATCCCGAGCAGACGCGCACGCGTCAGTTCGCGCAGCAGTCCGGCAAGCCGCCCGGCATCCAGCTCCGCCTGCGGGACCAGCAGCGCTGCGCCCCGGTCGGACAGGAAGGCCGCGTTGCCGGTCTGGTGGTCGTCGACCGCGTGGGGATAGGGCACCAGCACGCTGGCCACGCCGACCGCCGCCAGCTCCGAGACGGTCATCGCCCCGGCGCGGCAGATCACCAGGTCCGCCTGCGCATACGCGCCTGCCATGTCGTCGATGAAGTCGACCACCCGGGCCTCGACGCCCGCGCGCCGGTAGTTCTCGCCCAGCGCATCGCGGTGCGCCCTGCCGCTCTGGTGCGTCACCCGCGGACGCTCGTGCGGGGCGAGCAGCGCCAGCGCCTCGGGAACGACCTCGTTGAGCGCCTTCGCACCCAGGCTTCCGCCGACCACCAGCACCTCGAGCGGCCCCTCGCGGCCCGCGAAGCGCGCCGCCGGCGGCGCGATCGCGGCGATCTCGTCGCGCACGGGGTTGCCGCACCACTCGGCGCCCGGCAGCGTTTCCGGGAAGGCCACCAGCACACGGTCGGCGACCCGCGACAGGACGCGGTTGGCGAGCCCGGCAACCGAGTTCTGCTCGTGCAGCACCAGCGGGACCCCGAGCAGCGAGGACATCAACCCGCCCGGGAAGGTGATGTAGCCGCCCAGGCCGAGCACCACACCCGGACGCGACTCGCGCAGCGCGCGCAGCGCCTGCCAGGAGGCGCGCAGCAGGTTCAGCGGCAGCATCAGGCGCGTGGCCCAGCCCTTGCCGCGCAGCCCGCCGAAGCGGACCCAGCGCATCTCGAAGCCGTGCCGGGGCACCAGCGTCGCCTCCATCCCGGCGGGGTTGCCCATCCAGAGCACGCGCCAGCCGCGCGAGCGCATCTGCTGCGCGACCGCCAGGCCCGGCATCACGTGGCCACCGGTGCCGCCCGCCATGATCATCACGGTGCGGCTCATCCGGCCCCCCGCATCATCCGCCGGTTCTCGAAGTCGATCCGCAGCAGGATCGCGATCGCGACGCAGTTGACCAGGATTCCCGAGCCGCCGTAGCTCATCAGCGGCAGGGTCAGGCCCTTGGTGGGCAGCAGCCCGACGTTGACGCCCATGTTCACGAAGGCCTGGAAGCCGATCCACACGCCGATTCCCTTGGCGGCGAGGCCTGCGAAGACCCGGTCGATCGCGATCGCCTGGCGACCGATCTCGAAGGCCCGGCGGGTCAGCCAGTAGAAGAGGGCGATCACCACCATGACCCCGAACAGGCCGAGTTCCTCGCCGATCACAGCGAACAGGCAGTCGGTGTGGGCCTCGGGCAGGTAGTGCAGCTTCTCGATCGATCCGCCCAGTCCGACTCCGAACCACTCGCCCCGGCCGAAGGCGATCAGCGAGTGGGTCAGCTGGTAGCCCTTGCCGAGCGGATCGGCGAAGGGGTCGAGGTAGGCGAAGATGCGCTCGCGACGCCAGGGCGACATCAGGATCAGCAGCGCGAAGGTGCCCAGCGCAGTCACCACCAGCCCGGCGAACAGCCGGCCGTTGACGCCGCCGAGGAACAGCACGCCCATCGCGATCGACGCGATCACGATGAAGGCGCCCAGATCCGGTTCGAGCAGCAGCAGCAGCCCCACCAGGGCGACCGCGGCGCCCATCGGCAGGAAGCCCCGAGAGAAGTGCTGCATGTAGTCCTGCTTGCGCACCGTGTAGTCGGCGGCGTAGAGGACCACGAACAGCTTCATCAGCTCCGAAGGCTGCAGATTGACCAGGTACAGCGAGAGCCAGCGACGCGCGCCGTACACGACCTTGCCCACGCCCGGGATCAGGACCAGCACCAGCAGCACCAGCCCGAGCGTGAACAGCAGCGGCGCCCAGCGCTGCCACATCCTGATCGGCACCGCGAAGGCGAGCAGCCCGACGGCCAGGCCGAGGCCGAGCGCGAACACGTGACGCACCAGGAAGTGCGTGGGGCGATAGCTGGCGAAGCGCGGCGAGTCCGGCAGCGCGATCGACGCCGAGTAGACCATCACCACGCCCAGCAGCAGCAGCGCGGCGACGACCCAGATCAGCGCGGAGTCGATCGCCTGCGCGCTCGCGGGCCGGGCACTGCGCAGGCCGGAGCGGGCCGATCGGCGGCCGGGAAGACGCAGGCTCAGCATGGCTGCCCCGCTTCCTCTGCGACACGCCGCACCGCATCGACGAAGACCCGGGCGCGATGCTCGTAGTTGCGGAACATGTCCAGGCTCGCGCAGGCCGGCGACAGCAGCACCGCGTCACCCGGGCGCGCGAGCGTCGCCGCCAGACGCACCGCATCGTCGAGGCCGGCGCAGTCGTGCAGCGCAACGCCGGCAGGCTCGAGCGCGCCGCGCAGCGTCGGCGCGTCGCGACCGATCAGCAGCACCGCGCGCGCGTGGTCCCGCACCGGCTGCACCAGCGGGGTGAAGTCCTGCCCCTTGCCGTCGCCGCCCGCGATCAGCACGCAGGGTCGGCCCAGCCCGGTCAGCGCGGCGACGGTCGCGCCGACGTTGGTCCCCTTGCTGTCGTCGTAGTACTGGACCTCGCCGATCGTGGTCACCAGCGCGCAGCGATGGGGCTCGCCCGCGTAGGAGCGCAGCCCGTGCAGCAGCGTCGCCACCGGGATTCCGGCAGCCTGCGCGAGCGCCAGCGCCGCCAGGGCGTTGCGCTGGTTGTGCGCGCCGCGGATCCGCAGCGCCTCCGCAGGCATCAGGCGACGCACGATCGCCGGCGCCGGCTCGGCCCCACGCCGGCGCCGGCCCGGCGGCTCCTCGCCGGGCACGGCCTCGGCCAGCCAGCGCAGCCCGCCCTCGGTCACGATGCCGAGCTCGCCCGCCTGGACCGGTGCGGACAGCCCGAAGCTGCGCCGCTGCGGTCCGATGCCGCGCAGCGCCGGCTTCGGCTGCGGTGGCGCGGTCGCGGGGTCGTCGCGGTCGAACACGCACAGCGCCGCATGCCGGTAGATGCGCTGCTTGGCCCTGGCATAGCTGTCGGCCGACGCGTGCCAGTCGAGGTGGTCCTGGCTGATGTTGAGGATCGCGGCGGCATCGGCCGCCAGGCTCTCGGCAAGCGCGAGCTGGAAGCTGGAGAGCTCCAGCACCCAGACCTCGGGCAGGGTGCCGGCCTCGAGGCGTTCGCGCAGCACGTCGAGCGCCGCCGGGGCGATGTTGCCGGCGACCGCGACGCTTCGCCCCGCCTGCTCGCACAGGTGCGCGACCAGTCGGGTGGTGGTGGTCTTGCCGTTGGTGCCCGTGATCGCGAGCAGCCGGGGGGCGTAGCCGTCCGCCCGCATCGCGGCCAGGGCCTGGGCGAAGAGCTCGATCTCCCCGGACACCGCGATGCCTCGCTCGCAGGCGCCGCGGTACAGCCCGGTGAACTCGCCGATCTCGATCGACAGCCCCGGGCTCCAGAGCAGGACATCGACGCCGTCGAGGAGCCCCGGCTGCAGCGGACCCGGCACGAAGCGCGCCTGTGGAACGGCCTCGCGCAGCGCGGCCAGCTGCGGCGGCTCGGAGCGCGTGTCGGCCACCGTGACCCGCGCGCCGCGCAGCGCCGCCCAGCGCGCCATGGCGAGGCCCGACTCGCCCAGGCCGGCCACCAGCGCACTGCGCCCGGCGAGGTCGAACAGCTGCAGCTGGGTGGAGGTTTCGCTCATCGTCCGCTCTGCCATCGTCAGCGCAGCTTCAGCGTGCTCAGGCCGAACAGCACGAGCATCATCGTGACGATCCAGAAGCGCACGACGACCTGACTCTCCTTGACGCCGCCGACCTCGAAGTGATGGTGCAGCGGCGCCATCCGGAAGATCCGCCGGCCCTCGCCGTAGCGCCGCTTCGTGTACTTGAAGTAGCCGACCTGCAGCATCACCGACAGCGTCTCGGCGACGAACACGCCGCCCATGATGAACAGCACGATCTCCTGGCGCACGATCACCGCGACGGTGCCGAGCGCCCCGCCGAGCGCGAGCGCGCCGACGTCGCCCATGAACACCTGGGCCGGGTAGGCGTTGAACCACAGGAAGCCCAGCCCGGCGCCTGCGATCGCGCCGCAGAACACCGTGAGCTCGCCCGCTCCGGGCACGTAGGGAATCAGCAGGTACTTCGAGAAGACCGCATTGCCGCTCACGTAGGCGAAGACGCCGAGCGCCGAGCCGACCAGCACCGCCGGCAGGATCGCCAGGCCGTCGGCGCCGTCGGTCAGGTTCACCGCGTTGCTGGTGCCCACGATCACGAAATAGGTCAGCGCGATGAAGCCGAAGACGCCGAGCGGATAGGCGATGTTCTTGAAGAAGGGGACGATCAGGTCGGCAGTCGGCGGCAGGCCGCTCGTGAAGCCGCTCATCGCCCAGCCGCCCAGCAGGTCGAGGACCTGCGCGTTCGACTGCGCCGGCACCGCGAAGGCCAGCCAGATCGCGGCAGCCAGGCCGATCAGCGACTGCCAGAAGTACTTCTCCTTCGCGGCCATCCCGCGCGGGTCGCGTCGCACCACCTTGCGGTAGTCGTCGACCCAGCCGATCCATCCGAAGCCGAGCGTCACCAGCAGCACCGGCCAGACGAAACGGTTGGAGAGGTCGCTCCACAGCAGCGTGGAGGCGCCCACGCCGATCAGGATCAGCGCGCCGCCCATCGTCGGAGTGCCCGACTTGGTCAGGTGCGTCTGCGGGCCGTCGTGGCGCACCGCCTGCCCGATCTTCATCTGCGCGAGCTTGCGGATCAGCACGGGGCCGAAGACCAGGCCGATCGCCAGCGCGGTGAGCGTGGCCAACACCGCGCGCAGCGTGATGTAGTTGAAGACCGAGAACGCCCGGATGTCGCGGGCCAGCCATTGCGCCAGTTCGAGCAGCATCAGTGCCCCGCCTGCGCAGCGTCGTCGCGACGCACGAGGGCCGCGACCACCCGTTCCATCCGCATGAACCGCGAACCCTTGACCAGCAGGGTGGTCCCGTCCAGCGCCAGTTCGCGCGCCCGGCGCACCAGCGCGTCGACGTCCTCGAAGTGCTCGCCGCCGGCGCCGAAGGCGGCGACCGTGTCCTGCGTCGCTGCGCCGGTCGCCAGCAGGTGAGCGACGCCGCAGCGGGCGGCGTACTCGCCCACCTCGCGATGGAACTGCGCGCCCTGCTCGCCGACCTCGCCCATGTCGCCCAGGACGAGCGCGCGTGGCGCGGGCTGGTCGCGCAGCACCTCGATCGCGGCGCGCACGGAATCCGGGTTTGCGTTGTAGCTGTCGTCGATCACCGTGGCGCCCGCGGTGCCGCGCAGCCGCACGAGGCGCCCGCGCACCGGACGGAAGCGCTGCAGCCCCTCGGCGATCGTCGCGGCATCCAGCCCGAGCGCATGGGCACAGGCAGCGGCCGCCAGTGCATTGCGCACATTGTGCTGGCCGTCGATCCCCAGCGAGACCGTCACCCGGACCCCGGCGATGTCCATCTCGAAGCCGGCGGGCACGGCGTGCGCCGGCGCGCTCACCTCGAAGCCGTCGCCGAGGCCGAACTCGACGCGCCGGCGATCGCCGGCGCGCTCGCGCCAGATGCCCGCGTGGGGATCGTCGCCCGGGTAGACCGCCACGCCCTCGGGGCCGAGCGCATCGAAGACCGTGCCGTTCTCGCGTGCCGTCGCGTCGACCGAGTGCATGAACTCCTGGTGCTCGCGCTGGGCGTTGTTGACCAGCGCGACCGTCGGCTGCGCGACCTGCGCCAGCCAGGCGATCTCGCCGGGCCGGTTCATCCCGAGCTCGAGCACCGCGGCACGGTGCCCGGGCCGCAGTCCGAGCACCGTCAGCGGCACCCCGATCTCGTTGTTCAGGTTGCCGGCAGTGGCAAGCCGCGCCTGGGCGCCGAAACGCAGCGCGAGGATCGCCGCGATCATCTCCTTGACCGTGGTCTTTCCGTTGCTGCCGGCGACCGCGATCAGCGGCAGCGCGAAGCGGCGACGCCATCCTGCGGCGATCTCGCCGAGCGCGCGACGCGCATCCGCCACGAGCAGCGCCGGCGGGCGCATCCCCGGAACCCAGTGTTCGACGAGCACCGCGGCCGCCCCGGCCTCCTGCGCGCCCAGGACGAACTCGTGCGCATCGAAGCGCTCGCCGCGCAGCGCGACGAACAGCGCCCCCGGCGCGAAGGCGCGCGTGTCGGTGCACACCGAACCGATGCGCACCGTGCCGTCGCCGACCAGGCGTGCGGCACCGAGCCAGCCGAAGGCCTCGCGCAGGCTAAACACCGTGGGCCTCCTTGCGCGCCACGAGCGCAGCCTGCGCCACTTCGACGTCGGAGAAGGGCTGGCGCACCCCGGCGATCTCCTGGTAGTTCTCGTGGCCCTTGCCGGCGATCAGCACCACGTCGGCGGATGCGGCGCGGGCAAGCGCGCTGTGGATCGCAGCGCCCCGGTCGAGTTCGGTGAGTGCCGGCTCGCGGATCAGGCCGGCGCGGATGTCCGAGACGATCCGGAACGGCGATTCGCCGCGCGGGTTGTCGCTGGTGATCACCAGGTGGTCGGCGCCGCGCTCGGCGACCAGCCCCATCTGCGCACGCTTGCCGACATCGCGTTCACCGCCGGCGCCGAACACGCACCACAGGCGGCCGCCACGGCGCAGCGCGATCTGGCGCAGGCAGCCGAGGACGTTGTCCAGCGCATCCGGCGAGTGCGCGTAGTCGACCACCACCAGCGGCGCGTCGGCCATCTCGACCGTCTGCAGACGGCCGGGAACCGGCTCGAGCCGTTCGAGCACCTCGACGACGCGCTCGAAGGGGTGGCCCAGTGCAAGCCAGCAGCCGGCCGCGGCGAGCGCATTGGACACGTTGAACCGGCCGATCACGCCCAGACGCAGGTCCGCGGTGCCGAAGTCGCCGCTGAGCGTCAGGTGGATTCCCGAGGCGTCCTCGAACACCCGTTCGGCGATCAGGGTGCGATCGCCGCGCGCGCCGTGACGGCCCGGCGTCATTCCGTAGACGATCCGGGTCGGAGCCCCTTCGCCGCAACGCACTGCGGCGAGCATCCGGGGCGCCAGCGGATCGTCTGCGTTGACCACGACCGCCTCCAGCCCGGGCCACCCGAACAGCCGGGCCTTCGCATCGGCGTAGGCCTCCATCGTCTCGTGGTAGTCGAGGTGGTCGCGCGTGAGGTTGGTGAACGCCGCAACCGCGATGCGGCTGCCGCTCAGCCGCCCCTGGTCGAGCCCGATCGACGACGCTTCCGCGGCGACGACATCGATCCCGGACGCGACGAAGCGTGCGAGCATCGCCTGCATCCCGAGGGCATCGGGCGTCGTGAGTCCGCTGCCCTCCTCGAGCATCCCGACCGGCCCGCAGCCCAGGGTACCGATCACCGCACCGCGCTGGCCGAGCAGTTCGATGCCGCTCGACACCCACTGGGTGACGCTGGTCTTGCCAGTGGTGCCGGTGACCGCGATCAGATCCAGCGCCTCGCTGGGCCGTCCGTGGAAGGCGCTTGCGATGCTGCCGGCGAGCGCACGCAGTCCGACGCAGGCGCGCACCGGGACTTCGCCGGCCGGCAGGCTGTCCGTGCCGCCGGCCTCGGCGACGATCGCTGCCGCACCACGCCCGAGCGCATCCGCGACGAAGCGCCGCCCGTCGTTGCGCAGCCCGGGGTAGGCGAAAAAGGCGTCGCCCGGACGGACCAGACGGCTGTCCGACTGCAGGGCGGCCCCCGCAGGCAGCACCTCGCGCAGCCACGCGGCGAGTTCGCGCGCGGCGCTGGGCACGAGTTCTGCCGCCACCTCGGGGGCGATCGTCCGGCCGTGCGCCAGGCTTGCGCCCACGGCCTGCCCGTCGCTCGTCTGCGTGCTCACGACTACGTGCTCTCCCGTACCGGCCCGGCCGGAATGACCTGATTCGTGGACGGCGCATCGGGGGCGACGCGCAGGGTGCGCAGGGCCTCGCCGACGATCCGCGAGAAGAGCGGCGCGGCGACCTGGCCCCCGTAGTGCTGGCCCGCCGAGGGCTCGTCGATCATCACCGCGACGATCAGGCGCGGATCGGAAACCGGGGCGAAACCGACGAAGGACGCGATGTACTTGCGCACGTAGCGGCCGTGCTCCTGCTTGTAGGCGGTCCCGGTCTTGCCGGCGACGCGATAGCCGGCGACCTGGGCCTTGGGCGCAGTCCCGCCCGGGCCGGCGGCCATCTCGAGCATCTGACGGATCGCAGCTGCCGTCTTCGGGCTGAAGACGCGCACCCCGTGGGCCTGCTCCTCGGTCCTGATCAGCGACAGCGGCATCACCTCGCCGTCGCCGGAGAAGGCGGTGTAGGCGCGCGCGAGCTGCACCAGCGACACCGAGATGCCATGTCCGTAGGACATCGTCGCCTGCTCGATCGGCTTCCAGTTGCGGTAGGGACGGACACGGCCGGCGACCGCCCCCGGGAATCCGAGCTGCGGCGCCTGCCCGAAGCCGACCCCGGTGAACATGTCCCACATCCGCTGGGGCGACATCGTCATCGCCATCTTCACGGTGCCCACGTTGGAGGACTTCTGCAGCACTTCCTCGACGGTCAGCGCACCGTGCGGATGCGCATCGCCGATCGTCGCCGAGCCGATCTTCAGGCGGCCGGGCGCAGTGTCGATCACGGTCTTGGGACCGACCTTGCCCAGCTCGAGCGCCAGCGCGGTGGTGAAGGGCTTCATCGTCGAGCCCGGTTCGAAGGTGTCGGTGATCACCCGGTTGCGCAGCTGTGCTCCGGAGAGCTGGCGACGCTGGTTCGGGTCGTAGGTGGGCAGGTTGGCCAGCGCCAGCACCTCGCCGGTGCGCGCATCGAGCACCACCGCCGCCCCGGCCTTCGCCTTGTGCGCGCTCACCGCGTCGCGCAGCGCAGCGTGGACGTGGTACTGGATCTTGGTGTCGATCGACAGCTGGAGGTCCCGGCCGTTGCGCGGCTCGCGGATCGAGCCGACATCCTCGATCGTGCGCCCCAGGCGGTCGCGGATCACGCGCCGGCTGCCGATCGCTCCGGCGAGCGTGCGATCGTGCGCGAGCTCGATCCCTTCCTGGCCGGTGTCCTCGACGTTGGTGAAGCCGACCACGTGTGCCAGCGCTTCGCCTTCGGGATAATAACGCTTGTACTCCAGGAGCTGGTGCACGCCCGGGATCTTCAGCGCCGCGACCTGCTCGGCAACGGGCGCTTCGACCTGTCGCTTCAGATAGACGAAGGTCTTGTCCTCGTCGGCCAGCCGCCTGCGCAGCTCCCGCTCGGGCATCTCGAGCAGCTTCGCCAGCTTCGCCAGCTGTTCCGGGGTCGCCTTCAGCTCCTCCGGCGAAGCCCAGATCGCCGGCGCCGGCAGGCTGACGGCGAGCACCACGCCGTTGCGGTCGAGGACGCGCCCGCGCGAGGCTGGCAGCTCGATGGTCCGTGCGTAGCGCGATTCCCCCTGCTTCTGGAGGAAGTCGTCGGACACCGTCTGCAGCCACACCGCGCGCGCCGCCAGCGCCAGGAAGGCCAGCGCGATCAGCAGCATCACCACCCTGGAACGATGGGCCGGGAGCTTTACCTGCAGCAGCGGGTTGGCCGCGAACGGCACGCCGCGGCTCATCGACCGGCCTCCAGCGCGGTCTGCTCGACCGGTGCGTCGAGCGTCAGGTAGAGGGTGCGCTGCGGGCTGACCGGCTGCATCGCCAGCCCGGCGCGCGCCTTCGAGTCGATCAGCGACGCGGTCGCCAGGCGCGTCTGGTCGAGCCGCAGCCGATTCCAGCGGACATCGAGCTGGCGGGCCTGGGCCTGGGCATGCTCGAGATCGATGAACAGCGTGCGCGCGCGGTGCTGCGCGGTGACCAGCCCGAGCGCGCACACGACCAGCACGCCGGCGAGCGTGGCAGCGAGCCGGCTCATGACACCGCCCCGCCCGTTGCCTTGGCGGAGCCTGCAGCGACCTCGGCCACCCGCTCGGCGACCCGGAGCACCGCCGAGCGCGCCCGGGGGTTGGCCGCGATCTCGGACTCGCGGGGCAGGATGCGCGCAACCGGGCGCAAGCGCACCCGCACCGGCAGGGGCGCCCCGCGGACCGGATCGCGCGGCGCATCGCGCCCGCTCTCGTGCGCGATGAAGCGCTTGACGATCCGGTCCTCGAGCGAGTGGAAGCTGATCACCGCCAGCCGCCCCGCGGGGCGCAGACGCTCGACTGCGACCGCTAGGACTCCCTCGAGCTCCTCAAGCTCTTGATTGAGGAAAATCCGTAGAGCCTGAAAGGTGCGTGTGGCCGGGTCCTTGCCCACCTCCGGCCTCTTCCCGCGGCGCCGGACGACGCCCGCCACGAGACGGGCAAGCTCTCCGGTGGTCTGGAGCGGGGCGCTGCCGGGGTCCCCGCGGCGAGCAACAATCGCCTTTGCAATCGGAACAGCAAACCGTTCTTCCCCATAGTCCCTCACCACCTCGGCAATCTGGTCTTCTGACGCCGTGTCGAGCCATTGGCTCGCCGGCACTCCGCGCGTCGGATCCATGCGCATGTCCAGCGGACCGTCGGCGCGGAAGCTGAATCCGCGCGACGGATCGTCCAGCTGCGGCGAGGAGACGCCCAGGTCCAGCAGCACTCCGTCGACCGCATCCACCCCCTGTGCATCCAGCACCTCGCCCAGTTCGGAGAAGCGCGCGTGGGTGATCGAGAAGCGCGCGTCTCCGGTCTGCTCCTGCCAGCGCCGCCCGGCGGCGACCGCCTGCGGGTCGCGGTCGATCGCCAGCAGCCGTCCCGCGGGACCCAGACGCGCGAGGATCGCCGCGCTGTGGCCGCCGCGACCGTAGGTGCCATCGACATAGGTCCCGTCGGCGGCCACACACAGCCCCATGAGCGTTTCCTCGAGCAGGACCGGCAGATGTCCCGACTCGGCGCAGGTCGATTCCACCGCGGCGCCTAGAAGGAGAAGTTCGCAAGAGCTTCGGGGATTCCGGCGGCGAGCGCTTCCTGCTCCTTTGCCGCCAGCGCGTGTGCGTCCCAGACCTCGAAGTGGCTGCCCATGCCGAGCAGCATCACGTCCTTGGTCAGCCCGGCCGCCTGCCGAAGTTCGGGGGACACGAGGATGCGCCCCGCCCCGTCCATCTCCAGATCGGTGGCGCTGCCGAGGAAGATCCGCTGCCACTGGCGGGCGGCGATCGGCAGCGCCGCGATCCGCTCGCGATGGACTTCCCAGACCGGCCGGGGGAACAGCATCAGGCATCCGTCCGGATGCCGGGTGAGGGTGAGGCGCCCTTCGCACTGAGCCACCAGGGCGTCGCGGTGCCGCGAAGGAACCGTCAGGCGGCCCTTGGCGTCGAGCGACAGCGCTGAACTCCCCTGGAACATGTTCTCTGGACCGATTCACTCCGGGCTGCCGAACCGGCCCGAGGCATGCCTCGAGCCCCACTTTTCACCACAATTTCACACCAGTTCCCACTTTAGCGAAAAGGGTCTGACCGGGTCAAGTCGGATCCGGATTTCTCCAGCGCGGACAAGGACTTAGCAGCGCCGCCCGGATTCACTGATTGCGCAAAAACTCGTGACAAATTAGGGCTCTACGCGCGATATCGCATCCAGTGTCTGACGTGTCGGCGCGCTCGATGCAGGCCGGATGGCGCAGCGCGGGGGGACGAACAGGCGACGCGCGGGCCCGATCCGGGCAGGCGGCCAGACGGATGGGTGCGTTCGGATGGGTGCGGGGCAGGAAAAGGGGAGCGGGCCTGTAGGCCGGATTCTGTCGACCGGCATGCCGGTCGGACGGTCATTCCTCTGGGCGCAGGCTTTCACCTGCGCTCTAGCCACCTACCCGCACGCTCGGACGGGCCGCCCTGCCCGGTCCGAGGACCGGAACGCGTGCCTATGCGGTGTTGCTCCGGGTGGGGTTTGGCGTGCCGCCCGTGTCGCCACGGACGCGGTGAGCTCTTACCTCACCGTTTCACCCTTGCCTGACGAGACCGCGGCAGCATCGGCCGGTTCGCACCGGCCGGACGCTCCCGGGCCTCGCCATCGGCGGTCTGTTCTCTGTGCCACTTTCCGTCGCCCTGGGTCTTGCGACCTGCTGCGCCTGGCCGTTGACCAGCACCCTGCCCGATGGAGTCCGGACCTTCCTCCAGCGGGTTGCCCCGCCAGCGACCGTCCGGCCCGCTCCCGCAGCCATGATACCGCCGACCGGAGCGGAAGACCGCGGGGTCGTCGTAGAAACCGGGAGCGGCATTGCCCGGCCACCAGCCGGGCACGCCGAGCACCGGCAGCGGGGAGAAGGCGCGGCTGCGCAGCGAATCCGGATCGAGCATTCCGGCGACCCGCGCGTCCAGCTCGTCCTGCGCCGCGGACGGCGACATCGGCACCACCCAGACGTGGCCGCAGACGGCCTTGTAGGGGGCACGCAGCTTGTCCAGCAGCGCGTGGCCGAACACCACCACGCAGGCCCGCTCGGCGAAACGGTCGCGCCCGTGCAGCAGCAGCCGCTTCCAGTCGAAGGCGCGCAAGGCGGCCACCAGCCCATCGTCATCGGTCAGCAGGAGCACCGCGTTCTCGTCGAACAGCGTGGCAGCGTCGCGCAGCGGACCGCGCCGGATACCCACGCCGTCCGAGGCGATTGCCGCGGCCTGCAGTTCGTTGAGCCGCGCCTTGATCCGCGGAAAGCTCAGCCAGACCATCGCGTTGAACAGATCGTGCCAGCCGCCGCCCTCGCCAGTGCGGGTGGGCACCTCGCCGGTGGCGTGGATGTGGGCCTCGTAGGGCGTGTCGCCCGCTGCCGCACCATCGACGAAGCGCAGCGCACGCCCGCCGCCGCTGCGCAGCCCGCGCGCCGCGGCGAGCGCGTCGAGCTGCGCCCGGCATCGGCCCCAGCAGCCGGCCAGCGCCAGCGCACCGGGTCCGTCGAGCAGCGCCCGGTAGGGCTGGTACCAGGGCGCGCCCCAGGGATCGCTCACCGGACCGCGCTCAGGCCGCGCGGCGGCAGCGGATCCGGCAGCGGCTGTGGCTGCGATCCCGCGAAAGGCGCAGCCCTCGCGCATGCTTCATCCGATCAGCCGCCAGGCGATCGTCTCGCCGGCGGCGAGCGGGACGATCGCATCGCCCGGGAAGGGGAGCGCGTCCGGGATGCGCCAGGCCTCGCGGCGCAGGGTCACGGTGCCGCGGTTGACCGGCAGGCGGTAGAAGGCCGGGCCGTGCAGGCTCGCGAAGCCTTCCAGGCGATCGAGGGCGCCGGCCATCTCGAAGGCCGCCGCATAGAGCTCCAGCGCATGGGGCGCGGTGTAGCAGCCGGCGCAGCCCGCTGCGTGCTCCTTCAGCCGCCTGGCGTGCGGCGCGCTGTCGGTGCCAAGGAAGAAGCGGGGATTGCCCCCGGTGGCGGCCTGCAGCAGGGCGCTGCGGTGCCGTTCGCGCTTGAGCACCGGCAGGCAGTACCAGTGCGGCCGCAGTCCGCCGGTGAAGATCGCGTTGCGGTTGTACAGCAGGTGGTGCGCGGTGATCGTCGCACCGACGCCCTCGTGCGCATCGCGCACGTACTGGGCCGCCTCCTCGGTGGTGATGTGCTCGAACACGATGCGCAGGCCCGGGAAGTCGCGGCGCATCGGGATCATCACCCGGTCGATGAAGACCTGTTCGCGGTCGAAGACATCGACCTCGGGGTCGGTCACCTCGCCGTGCACGAGCAGGGGCATCCCCAGTGCCTGCATCGTCTCCAGCACGGCGGCCACCTTGCGCGGATCGGTGACCCCGGCGTCGGAGTTGGTCGTGGCGCCCGCAGGGTAGAGCTTGACCGCCTGGACCATGCCGCTTTCCCAGGCTGCGCGGATCTCGGCGGCCGTGGTGTTGTCGGTCAGGTAGAGCGTCATCAGCGGCGTGAAGTCGCTGCCCTCTGGAAGCGCTGCGAGGATGCGCTCGCGGTAGGCGAGCGCCTGCGCCAGGGTGGTGACCGGCGGGCGCAGGTTCGGCATCACGATCGCGCGCGCGAACTGCGCGGCGCTCGCGCCGACCACTGCGGCCATCGCCTGCGCGTCGCGCAGGTGCAGGTGCCAGTCGTCAGGGCGCAGCAGGGTGATCTGGTCGGGGTTCGAGGTAGGCACGGGGAATCGGCTCCCGGGGGAGTCAGGCCAGCAGGATGGCCCGGTAGTCGTTGACGTTGGTGCGCGTGGGTCCGGTGATGACCAGGTCGCCGAGCGCCGAGAAGAAGCTCCAGCCGTCATTGTCCTCCAGCAGGCGCGAGGGATCGAGGCCGGCGCCTGCCGCCCGGGCGAGGGTGTCCGGCGTGAGCAGCGCCCCGGCGGCGTCTCCGCTGCCGTCGATCCCATCGGTGTCCGCGACGATCGCCCAGGCGCGATCGACTCCGGCAAGGGCGCGCGCCAGCGCGAGCGCGAACTCGACGCAGCGCCCGCCGCGGCCCCGGCCACGAACGGTCACGGTGCACTCGCCACCGGAGAGCAGCACGACCGGGCGGCGAAACGGCTGGTCGTGCTCGGCCACCTCGCGCGCGATCGCGCCGAACACCGCGGCCACCTCGCGGGCCTCGCCGGTGATCCGCTCGCTCAGCAGGACAGCGCGCACGCCGGCCGCCTCGAAGATCCGTGCCGCAGCCTGGAGGCTCGGGCGCGCACTGGCGACCAGGCGGTGCTCGACACGCGCGAACAGCGGATCGCCCGGCTTGGGCGTCTCGGGCACTCGCCCGTCGGCGCCGGCGCGCAGGTGCGCGAGCACCGCCGCAGGAGCCTGGACGCGCCAGCGGCGCAGCACCGCGAGCGCCTCGGCGTAGGTGCCCGGATCCGGAGCGCAGGGGCCGGAGGCGATCGCGGACAGATCGTCGCCGACGACGTCCGAAACCACCAGCGCGAGCACCTGCGCGCGGCTGGCCGCCGCCAGCCGGCCGCCCTGGATGCGCGACAGATGCTTGCGCACCGTGTTGATCTCCTGGATCGGCGCTCCGCTTGCGAGCAGCGCTGCAGTGACCTCGCGCAGCCCGGCGATCGGCACGCCCGTCGCTGGCAGGGCCAGCAGACTGGAGCCGCCTCCCGAGACCAGGACCAGCAGCAGATCGCCTGCGTCGAGCGCCGAGACCGCCTCGAGGATCTGCGCCGCAGCCCGCTCGCCGGCCGCATCGGGGACCGGATGCCCGGCCTCGACCACCTCGATCCGGCTGCAGGCCAGCCCATGGCCGTGGCGGGTCACCACCAGCCCGTCCAGCGGCGCGTCGATCGGCCAGTGGCGCTCGACGGCCAGGGCCATGCTCGCTGCCGCCTTGCCGGCGCCGACCACGAGGGTGCGGCCAAAGCCTGCGATCTCGGTGTGCGAGGGCAGCCAGCGCGGCAGCGTCACCAGCGGGTCGGCGGCAGCGACTGCCGCGCGGAAGCTCTCGAGAAGGAGGTCGCGAGGGGCGGGCGTCATCGGCTCGGTCGCTGCACTCGACGGAAAGCCGAGTGTGCCACGCCCTTCAGCACGCCCGCAGCGGCTGCCGCGGAATGCGGCCGCGGGTCGCCACCGGCCTCACTGCTCCTGCGAGGGGTCCGTCAGGAAGCCGATGCGGCTCAGCCCGCCCTTGGCCGCGATCGACATCACCCGGGCAAGCTGCTCGTAGGGCGTGCTGCGGTCGGCCCGGATCTGCAGTTCGGGCACCGGCTCGCGCCTGGCCTCCTCGGCCACCCGCAGGCGCAGGGTATCGAGATCGACCGCTTCGCCGCCCCACCAGACCTTGCCGCTGGCGTCGATCGACACGCGCACCGGGCGCTCCTGCGACTGGTCGACGCTGCTCGAGGCGCGCGGCAACTGCAGCTTCACGCTGTGCGTGAGCAGCGGCGCAGTGACGATGAAGATCACCAGCAGCACCAGCATCACGTCGATGAAGGGCACCATGTTGATCTCGGCGTTCAGCTCGCCGCCCGACTCGTCGCCCATCGTTGCGAACGCCATGTTCAGGCCTCCCCGAGCGCTGCGGCGCGCGGGCCGCGCGGATGCGGCGTCTGGTGCTGGGCCGGATGCTGCGCCACAGTACGCAGGCCGGTTTCGCCGGATTCCGGCGTCGCTGTCGAGCCCTTGCTGCCGGTGCCCAGGAAGGCGAAGACGTCCCACGCGAAGGACTCGAGCGCTGCGCGCACCCGCCGGTTGTCCCGGCCGAAGAAGTTGTAGGCGACCGCGGCGGGAATCGCCACTGCCAGCCCCAGGCCGGTCATGATCAGCGCCTCGCCGACCGGACCGGCGACCTTGTCCAGGCCGGCGTCGCCGGCCGCGCCGATGGCCACGAGCGCGTGGTAGATGCCCCAGACGGTGCCGAGAAGCCCGACGAAGGGTGCGGTGGACGCCACCGTGGCGAGGAAGGTCTGGCCCGATTCGAGCCGGGCGACGTCCTCGCCGATCGAGCGCTTCAGCGCACGGGTGAGGAACTCGTCGGCCGAGCCTGCGTCGACCAGGCGACGGGCCTCGTCGCCCCGACGGTGCTGCTCGACCGCGACGAAACCCTGCTTGACCAGCCGGGAGAACGGATCGTCGGCCACGCTGGCGCGCAGTTGCGCTTCGACCGACTCCAGGCTGGGAGCATCCCAGAACGCCTGGAGGAAGCGCCTGCTGCGCCGGCGCGCCCGCAGGCCGCGCGCGCTCTTGTAGACGATCAGGAACCAGGAGCCGACCGACATCAGCAGCATCACCACCAGGATGAAGCGGGCGACTCCGTCGGAGTGCGTCAGGAAGTGCGCGAAACCCAGCTCGGTGCTCATCAGGGGCCTTTCGGGAGACTCAGGAGGTCTTCAGGGTGAAGTTGATCGGAACCAGAACCCAGGCGGCAACAGCCTCGTCGCCACGACGCGCGGGAACGAAGCGCCAGCCGCGCACCGCGCGCAGCGCTGCGTCGTCCAGGCGGGGGAAGCCCGAACTGCTGCGCAGCTCCACCTGCGAGGGCCGGCCGTCGGGCTCGACGTGAACACGCAGCATGACCTTACCCTCCTCGCCCATGCGACGCGAGAGCACCGGGTAGATGGGCGGCGGATTCGCCAGGTAGGCCGCATCGAAGCGCGGCGCGCTCAGCACCGGCCCTGCGACAGCGGCTGACGGCGCGGGGGCTGCCGGAGCAGGCGCCGCCGGGGCGGGTGCAGCCGCAGGTGCGCTCACCGGCTCGGGCGCAGGCGCAGGCGCAGGCGCAGGCTGCGCGGCGACCGGCGCCGCAGGCAGCTCCGGCGCGGCGCGCGGCGTCTCGGCGGCCAGCACCGGTGCAGGCGCGCGCGGCGGCGGTGCTGCCCTGGGCACGCGCACGGGCTGCGGCCTGGGCGGTGGCCGGTGTTCAGGCTGCGGCGGCGGCGGTTTCGGGGGCGGTGGCGTGGGGGAGCTCACTGGCGCCGCGGCCCTGGGGGCCTCGTCCACCACGAAACGCACCTCGAGCGGGATCGGCGGCGTGGTCACCGGCGTTCCGCCGACACTCCAGGCCAGCCCGAGCGCGGCCGCATGCACCGATGCCGCGGCGAGCACGGACAGTGCAACCATGCGGCGGTCGGTCGCCGAGTGCTGGCTGGGAGTCATCCGGGAATCAGGCATCGAATGCGAATCACTCGCATTATAGCGAGGTGAGCCGGATCCGGCTGCAATCCCTTGTGCAGGTGGCCGGGCCACGCCGCCGGCCACCGGGCAGGCCCGGAAGGAAGCGAGACAGGAGCGCAACAGGCCGGGCGCGGGCCGACGGCGCGATCGCCGGACGGCCGCCCCCGGTCAGCCGCTCAGTCGGCGTAGACGCCGGCCTTCTTGATCACCGGCCCCCACTTGTCGATCTCGGCCTGCAGGTGCTTGCGCAGCCCCTCGGGCGTCTGCTGCTCGACCGGGTAGATTACCGAGCCGAGTTCCGCGAAGCGCTTCTGCA
>CAUJHG010000073.1 GCA_963204785.1 Pseudomonadota bacterium
ACCTCGCCGACCGCCCGCCGCGGGCGCTCGCCGACGGGGAGCGCCTCGCGATCGGACGCCACACCGTGCAGTGGCACGACGCGCCGCACCTGCCGCACGGGTGGGAATGCGGATTCCTCTTCGAGACCTCGACGCGCACGCTGCTCTGCGGCGACCTCTTCACCCAATTCGGCGAGCGACATCCCGCGATCACCGAGGACGATATCCTCGAGCCCAGCGAGGCGGCGCGGATCGGCATGGACTACTACGCCCACTCGCCGGACACCGGGCGGCTGCTCGAACGCCTCGCCGGAACCGCGCCCGCGACGCTCGCGTGCATGCACGGGTCGGCATGGCGCGGCGACGGCGCGGCGTTGTTGCGCAACCTGGCCTCGCGACTCGCGCCCCCATCGCACTGACGAAGGGCGTGCGTCGGGCCGGGCGTCCTTGCGGCCGGATCGACATCGGCGGACGCATTCGTCAACCCGCGCCTACCACGCGCATCGACGAGTCGGACAGCACGAGCTTCCGCGGGCGTTCGCGCGGCTACCCGAGCCCGGGCGCAGCGCCGTCCGCCGTGCAGGCGGACGGCGTGCGCCGTGTCCCGCGTCAACCGCTGATGTAGCTCCAGCCCTCCTGCTGCCGCTTGATGATCTGGCCGAGGCCCGCGGGGACGTAGCCGATGTCGGGCAGCATGTCCTGCTTCTGCAGCTTCTGCCGGCTCATCGTCACTTCGCAGGCGCGAAGGCCCGCGCCGCGCTTGAGCGTGTCGGCGACGCGCGTCGCCAGCGGCGAGTCGAACTTCAGCATGCCGATGCCCCAGCCGAGCGCGACGATCTCGATCTCGACGTTGTCCTTGCCGTAGAGGTTCTGCAGGTTTTCGACGTAGTTGAGCGCCTGGCCCCAGATCCGCGTTTCGGGGGTGCTCACCTGGATCACGATGCGTTGCTTCGCAGTCGGCGGCGAGGCTTGGGCGAGGGCTGTACCGGTCACGAGACAGCCGAGAACGAGAGCGGCGAGGAAGGCGGACAGGTGTCGCATGGGCAGGGTTCCTCCGTAGGGTTGGCGTAAGGGAAACGGCGGCCGGTCGGGGCAGATGCCTCGCGTCGCCACCGCGTCTGCGCGGTTGTGTCCGTCAAGTTGTGCAAATAGGTGGTCAGGGCCGAGGTTGGAATTGATCAGGCGGCGAGCTTCATCGCCGCCTTCTTCTGCTCCATCAGCAGGTCCATGTTGATGTAGCGATTGTCCTCGAGCCACGTTTCGTGGGTCTCGGCGCACAGGGCGCGCACCAGCCGCAGACACGATGCCTCGTTCGGAAAGATGCGCACCACGCGCGTCCGGCGCTTGATCTCCTCGTTCAGCCGTTCCAACAGGTTCGTGCTCTTCAAGTGCTTATGGTGCTGCCGGGGCAACCGATAAAAGGTGAGCGTCGCCCCGATGTTCTCCTCCGCCCAATCGGTGAGCCGCGGATAGCGTTGCTCCCAGCGCTTGAGCCACCCGGCCAGGTCCGCCTGCGCCTCCTTGAGGTCGCGCCGCTCGTAGAGCCAGCGGAGCTCCTGCAGGCAGTCGTCGGCCCCCTTGCGCGGCAGGTAGTCGAGCGCATTGCGCAGGAAATGAACATAGCAGCGCTGCCAGGCCGCGTCGGTGAGCAGTTCCGCCACCGCCCGCTTCAACCCGTCGTGGTCGTCGGAGACCACGAATTCGACGCCATGCAGGCCGCGCTCCTTCAGCCGGCGCAGAAAGTCCTTCCAGCTGGTCGTCGATTCCCGGCTGGCGAGTTCCACCGCCAAGACCTGCCGGCGGCCCTCCCAGTTGATGCCGATCGCGATCAGCACCGCCTGCGAGCGAATCACCCCGTCGACGCGCACCTTCTCATAGCGGGCGTCCAGCACCAGATAGGGGGACGGCTCCTCCAGCACCCGCGTGGCAAACCGCTCCAGCGCCGCATCCAGCCCCTTGTTCACCTGGCTGATCGTGCTCGCCGAGAACGCGTGTCCGCACAACTCCTCGGTGATCGCCTTCACCTTGCGCGTAGACACCCCCTGCACGTACATCTCCGCCAAGGCCGACACCAGCGCCTTCTCCGACCGCTGGTAGCGCTCGAACAGCTCCGTCGAGAACTTGCCCTCGCGGTCCCGGGGCACCCGCAGCTCCAACTTGCCGATCCGAGTCACCAGGCTCCGGCTGTAGTACCCCGACCGGTAGCCCACCCGGTCCGCGCTGCGCTCTCCGGGCTCGGCGCCGATCGCCTCCGTCATCTCCGCTGCCAGCGCCTCCTGCAGCGATTCGCGCAGCAACTCCTTGAACAGCTCCCGGTTCTCCACCAGCAGCCCTTCGACAGCAACCACAGACGGTTTACTCTTCAGGTTGGCGGTCATGGCAGTGCCCTCCAAGGCAGGGGTTAGTCTCGACAACCAACCTCTTGCCATGACCGCCGCCTCCATTCAAGCGGCTCTGCACACAATTCGGGACACTACCCGGAAGGAGATATCCGGACCTGGTGCACCGCGGCCTGCCACGGCCCGATCACATCCGCGCAAAGGCGCAGCGGGGATGGCAGTCCGTCCGGCCGAGCGCTGCCGGGCGGATCGAACCGGGTATGCTCACGCGCGTTACGAGTCGATCCCGATGCGAACCCCGCCTCCCTTGCTGATCGTTTTCGCCGCCTTCCTGTCGGCGACGCCTGCTCTCGCCGAAACGCTCGCCTGCCCGGACCTGTCCGGCGCGAGGCAGGTGGCCGCCTGTCCGACCGAGGCCGAGCTTCGCTACACGTTCGTCGGCTACTGCAGCGACAACGCGCGCATGTACGACGGCAAGGCGGACGCCTGCGCCGATTTCGCGACCTACCGGAAGGTGAAGAACATCGCGCTCTGGGAATCGGCCGACGGCGCGTTCGACGCCTATCCGTCGTGCGAGCTGGCTCCCGAGGCGATCCGCGCGGGGAAGCCGGTGCGCATCGCGGTCGAGCGCAAGGGCGCGATATCACAGGTCGCCTGCGATTACGGGGACGGCATCCGGTTCACG
>CAUJHG010000074.1 GCA_963204785.1 Pseudomonadota bacterium
CGCGAGCTCCTCGAAGCGCCCATCGGCTTCGAGCGACTCGAAATCCGGATGGCAGCGCGCCAGGCAGGGGTCGCGGACCTCGGGCCGGCTGTACGGGTCGCCCTCCTTGCCCTCGTAGACCGAGGCGGGATCCGCGTCGGCGACGAAGGCCAGGGCCGTGCGGATCGCCACCGGCAGCGGGGATTCCATGCCGGCGCGCCAGGTCTGTGCGAGGGTCGACAGCACTGCGCGCGCGGGCTCGGGCTCCATTGGAGGGATGCCGAGGACGCAGTCGCGCGCCACCAGCAGCCCGCCGACGGGCGTATCGCAGGCCGCGGCCAGCAGGCCGCGCACCCAGGGACGCACCAGACCATGGATGCGCAGCTTCGGTTTGTTCGATTTCTTCGAGTCGTCCGGATCGGCAGGCGCGTTCCCCTTGGCCTCGTCCGCCGGTTTCTCCAGCAGGCGTCCTGGGGCGATCGCGAGCCACACCGGAGGGGTGCTCTCGTCGGGCTCCGCGACGAGCTGGTCCAGCCAGTCCTCCACGGCCACCGCCGGGTGGTCGAACCGGAGCGCGCGACGCTGGACCTGGCGCGGGTGCTGCGCGTGCGCGTGACGCCAGCTGCGCAGCATCGGCAGCAGCAGCGCGCCCAGGTGGCTGCGCACCTGCTGTGCCAGCGCGCCCATCGGCAGCCGGCCGGCGCGTTCGAGGCGATCCAGCGCCAGCGTGATCGCCTGCGCGAGCTGCGGATCGGTGGGCAGGTCGGCGGGGTCGCTGCGCACGGCAGCGGGAAGCAGTCCGTCGATGAGCTCGTCGACCAGCCCGTACTCCTCGAGCGCGTCGAAGCCGAAGGTCTCGGTGTCGGGCACTGCCTCGTCCACCTCGTCGAAGCGCACCCCCAGCCGATCGGCGAAGAAGGCCCTGATCGGGTTGCTCAGGAAGGCGGACAGCCGTGCGATGGTCAGCGGCGCCTGCGCATCCGCAGGCAAGGGCACGGGGACGGCGGCGGATTCGTCGGCGACCGGCAGGTGCGCGGCGCGCCACTCGCGCGCCTGCGTGGACAGCCCCGTGCCCGCTTCGAAGTAGCGGCGGCTGAAGGGCTGCAGCGGGTGCTCGGTGGTGCGTGCGTCGACGGCCTCCTGCGACCAGCCGGCGGCGAGGTAGTCGCGCAGCTGCGCGACCAGCACCGAGGGCGGCTGCACGCTGTTGTCGCGCGCGCTGCGCCCGCACCAGCTCAGGTGGAGCACGCGCCGCGCCGACAGCAGCGCCTCGAGCATCAGCTGCCGGTCGTCGTCGCGCCGCGCCCGGTCGCCGGGGCGCTGCTGGCCGGGCAGGGCCATCAGGTCGAAGTCGCTGCGCGGCGCGCGCCGCGGGTAGTCGCCCTCGTTCATTCCCAGCAGGCAGACCACCTCGAAGGGGATCGCGCGCATCGGCATCAGCGTGCAGAAGGTGACGCCGCCCGCACGAAAGCGCTTGCGCAGCGAAGGCAGCTCCAGTGTGCCGAGCCAGGCGTCGGCCGCCACCTCCACGGGCACCGGCGCATCGAAGCCCGCGTCGTCGCAGGCGTCGATCCACGCAGCCAGCGCCTGGTCCAGCGCCGCGAGGGTCTGGCGATCGTCGTCGTCGCGCGCCTGGACCAGGTCCGCCAGCAGCGCGCGGATGCGCCGCGCCCAGTCGGCCGGCGTCGCCGGCAGCAGGCTGTCCTGCACCCAGCGGATCAGCCGGTCCGTCAGCCGGGCGAGCCCGCCCGCCAGCTGGGCGTCCAGGCCGCCCACCTCGTCGTAGGGCTCGATGCCGGCGAACGGGGGCGCGCCGGGCGCGCGTCCGGCGCTGCCCGCCGCGTAGCCCATCAGCATGCGCTGCAGCCCGAAGAGCACCGTGTTCTGCTCGCCGCAGGCCTGCAGCGACAGCCCGGCGCGGTGCGGCGCATCCAGGCCCCAGCGCACCCCCGCACCGCTCATCCAGCGCGTGAGCACCTGCAGGCCGTCCCCGTCGATTCCGAAGCGCGCCGCCACCGAAGGCACGTCGAGCAGCGCGCACAGCTCGGAGAGCTGGCAGCGCTCGTGGGGCAGCCGCAGCAGCCACTGGAGCGCCGCCGTGAGCTGGCTGTTCGCGCGGGCGGAGAGGTCGGCGATGTCGAAAGGGATGTGACGCGGATCGTTCCGGTCGTACTGGCCGAACACCGCACGGATCGCGGGGGCGAAGACGTCGATCGACGGCACCATCGCGACGATGTCACGCGGGCGCAGCGGCCTGCCGCCCGGCGGGTGGGCGAGCAGCTCCAGCAGCTGGTCGTGCAGGATCTCGAGTTCGCGCACCGGGCCGTGGGCGATGTGGAAGACGATCGAGCGGTCCGACGCCGGCGGGGTGGAGCGCGGATGCTCGTGCAGCGGAACCAGGTCGCGGATGTGGTTGCGCACCTGGGTCAGCAGCGGCGCGTCCTGCGGCGCGTCTTCGTCGAAGAGGTCGATGCGCGACAGCGGGAAGCGCGCCTTCGCCTGTTCCGCATCGTCGAAGGCGTCGAGCTGACGCACGAAGTCGCGCGCCTGCCGGCCCCAGGCCGCCAGCAGCGGGTGCGCGTGCAGGTGCATCTGCTCGAACCCGACCTCCTGGAGATCCCGGCCGCGGCGCAGCGGCTGGCGCCGGCGTTCGCTGCGCAGCCACTGCCTGCCGTCGATGACGTCGGCCCAGTGGAAGCGGCAGGGGTTGGGGATGGCGAGCAGCACCTGGCTGTGGCCCGAGAGCGCAGCGAGCAGCTCCAGCGTGGGCAGCGGAACGTGGGTGAGGCCGAACAGGACCACGCGCGGCGGCAGGGCTGCTGCGTCGCCAGGCCCGGCGGCCGCGAGCCCGGCGAGAGCCTGCAGCGCGCGCTCCTGCACCTGCGGACGAGTGAGCGCGCGCTGTCCGGGTTCGAGTTCCGCGAGCACCCGCCGCCACAGCCTCGGCTGCCAGCGCTGCTCGTCGGGGATCGCCGTGGCAACGCCGCCTGCGTCAAGCAACTGTTCGCCGCCTTCGGCCCAGGCGCCGAGCCAGTCGGGGCGGTGCACCTGGTACTGGTCGAAGAGATCGGCGATGCGCAGCGCGAGCTGATGGCGCCGCGTTGCGCCATCTCCGGCGAGGTAGCCCGCGATCGGCTCGAAGCCCGGCTCGTCTGCCAGGACAGGCAGCAGCCGCATCAGCCGCCAGGTCAGCGTGGACGCGTCGAGCGGCGAGCCGGGCGGGACCGCGTGGCGGCCGAGGATCTGGCGGTAGGTCTGCCACAGGAAGCGCGCGGGCAACTGGACCTTCACCGACGCGCACACCCCCGCGTGCTCGGCCAGCGCCATCTTGACCCACTCGGCCATGCCGTTGCTCTGGACGAGCACGAGCTCCTGCTCGAGCGGGGCCAGCGGATGCCGTGCGATCCAGGCGGCGACTGCGGCGAGCAGCTCCTCGGTGCGATTGCCGTGGAGCGCGACGAAACCGGGGGTCGGTCGGGAAGACATGGGCCCGAGCATAGCCGGCTGCGGGCGCAGCAGGCGAGCCCGGGGCCGGATTCTTCACCCGGATCTGCGCCGCAGGCCCAGCAGGCCCAGGCCCAGGGTCGCGAGCAGCGCAGTGCCGGGCGCCGGCACTGCCGGCGCCGGCGCGTCCGCGCCGACCCAGCGGTTGTCGACGATGCCGTCGCCGCTGACGGTGAAACCCTCGGGCAGCGTGAACACCGGGCCGTCCTTGTCGAAGCTCAGCGTCGAGCCGAAGTCCAGATCGGCGGCGCCGGCGCCGCCGATGCGGAACCCGGTGTACATCTCCACCTCGATCAGGATGGGCTTGCCGGTCGGCACGGTGAAGCTTCGTGTCTCGAGATCGAGGTGGGCGCCGTTCGGGCCAGCGAGCGATGCCCAGTCGGCATCCGGATCGAGCAGTGCATAGGGCCAGTTCTCGATCGACAGGGAGATGTCCAGACTCCCGGTGCTTTGACGCAGGTTCAGCTCTGCCCGCTCGGCCATGTACAGCACCGCCTGCACGTCCAGTCTGAACTCGGCGCTGTCGCTGCGGCCGTCGGCGGGCGTCAGGCCGATCCTCCCGTCGAGATCCAGGTTCAGCCGCGTGTCGACAGTGCTCCCGGGTCCGTAAAAAGTGTAGAGGCCGCTGAACCGTGCGGTGCTGCCGCCAGTGACCACCAGTCCGGACAGGAGCGGATCGACCCTCTCGACGACGCCCCTGGACGACGCGCGCAGGAGGCCGTAATCGGCCTGCGCGCCGGCCCAGGAGTTGCTCAGCCCGGAGCCGCCTCGATCCATGGTGCAGTGGTGCTGGACCGTCACCGGGCCTGTGCTCTGCTGCTGCATGTCGTACGGGATGCAGCCACTTTCGGAGTTGCTGTGCCCGGTTGCGGCGTACACGTAGGGAAGCGCAAGGGCGATCCCCGGTGCGGCGAGTCCGGCGCACAGCGCGGCGATGCCGACCAGGCGCGCGCGCGCTGCGCACTTCGCGGACGAAGCGCCTGCGCTGCGGATTCGCGGGCCGCGAACAGCCTTGTGAACCTCAGTCGGTTGCAGCGCTGTGCTCCCTGAACTGCGTGCAAAGGGATTCATCTCGACGTCCTCCGCTCGGGCGGGCGCCCGCCGTGCCGGGCGCCTTGCTACAGTCTGATCTTGGGTGCGTGGCGAGCTGCTGCACAGGGCGAGCCGCCGATGTTTTCCCGAGGAAAAACCGATGGCGCTCGAACATGGCTTTCGCATCGGGACGTACGAGGTCCTCCCGCTGCAGGGCCGCATCCGCGGGCCTGCGGGAACGCAGCGCGTCGAGCCCAAGGCGATGCAGGTGCTGCTCGAGCTCGCGCGTCACGCTGGGGAGCCGCGTTCGCGCCGGCAGATCGAGGAGGTGGTCTGGCCGCGCGGCTTCGTCTCCGAGGACGCGCTCACGCGCTGCATCCGCCAGTTGCGCCGCGCGCTGGGCGACGATCCGAAGGCGCCGATCTGCATCGAGACGATCGCCACGCACGGCTACCGCCTGTGCGTGCCGGTGCAACCCCTGGTGGTGGCCGCGGAGCCCGCGGCGGCAGCGCGCCCTGGCGGGTCGCTGATCGTGCTGCCCTTCGTGCAGGTCTCGCCCGAGGGTGAAGCCTTCGTCGCCGAGGGGCTGACCGAGCTGCTGCACCTGCGCCTGTGCGCGCTGCAGGGCGTTCGCATCGTTTCGCGCACGACCGCGATGCGCTTCCGCCACGGCAGCGCCACCCTGGCCGAGATCGGCGCGCAGACCGGCGCCGACTGGGCGGTCGAAGGCGCGGTGATCCAGGCGGGCGAACGATTGCAGGTGATCGCACGGCTGGTGGACGTGCGCACGGACGCACACGTCTGGGCGGCAGACTGCACGGGGACGCTGCGCGGCCTGTTCGAGGCCCTGGACGAGATCGCCGGGCGCATCGCCACCGCGATCCATTCCCGTCTCGCGGCCGACCGCAAGGTCGACCGAACTGCGCCGGCGCTGGACGCGCAGGCGCTGCGCGACTACCTGCGCGGCCGTCACCTGATGAGTCGGCGCACGGTGCCTGCACTGCGCGACGCGATCGCGGCGTTCGCGGCGGTCGCCGACGCGGCGCCCGACTTCGCCCCTGCCCTGGCGTCACGCGCCGAGTGCGAGCTGCTGCTGATGCACTACGGCGCGGCCGAACCCGCCGCGCTGCTCGCCACCTGCGAGGAGCACCTCGGCCGGGCGCTGGCGCTCGATCCCGATCTGGGCATCGGACTGTCGCTGCGCGGGGCGCTGAACTTCTTCTTCGCGCTCGACTTCGAGGCCGCCGAGCGCGACCTTCGGCGCGCGCTGGCGCTGCTGCCGAGTTACGGCCTGGCGATGGTCCAGTTCGCCAGCGTCGCCGCGGTGACCCATCGCTTCGACGAGGCCGCGGCGTGGATCGGGCATGCGGTGCTGCTCGACCCGCTCGACGTCGGCGTCAACATGAATCTCGGCGACCACATGATGCTGCAGCGCCGCTGGCCGCAGGCGGTGCAGGCGCTGCAGCGCGCACTCGAACTGGCGCCGGGTCACCGGCCGTCGCAGCTGCGGCTGGCCTGGGCGCTGGCGCAGGACGGACAGGGGGGCGCGGCGCGCGATGCCCTCGCGGCCTGCGGGCCCGAAGGCGCTGGCGATGCCGCCTGGTTCGAGCACGCCGCGCTGGTGGAGGCGGCCTGCGGTCGGGTCGATGCGGCAGCCGCACATCACGATGCGCTCGTGCGGATCGCGCGCGACACCCGCGTGTCGGCCTGGGCGCTCGCGCGCGCCGCAGCGGCTGCCGGCCGGCGCGCGCAGGCGCTTGCCGCGCTGGAGGCGGCGCGCGGCGGGCGCTCCACCTCGCTGCCCTTCCTGCGCGTGACTTCGGCCTTCGACGCGCTGCACGGAGATCCGCGCTTCGAGGCGATCGCTGCGCCCTTGCCGCGGCGGGCCGAAGCGCAGGCGGGGCAGCGCGTCGGGCGGCGTGAAAGGGCCGGATGACGCGCGTGCTCGCGGGGAATGCACGCATCGCGCGGTGCGGGGCTGCGCGCAGCGGTCGCGCCGTGCCCGGTGCCCCTGTCTGCCCGGACGCGGTGCTCAGGGCAGCTTGGTGAACACCGGAACGTCGACTTCGCTCAGACAGGCGGCAGTGACGCTGCCTGCCAGCACGGTGCGCAGTCCGCTGCGCCCGTGCGTGGTCATCGCCAGCAGCCTGCCGCCGCTGAGGCCCTGCACGAAGCTCGGGATGGCCTCCTTCGGGTCGCCGTGCAGCACCTCCCAGCTCGTGCCCACGCCGTGGTCGCGGGTGATCGCGTCGGCGCGCGTGTGCACGTAGCCGGATTCGCTCGCATCGCCTGCGACCATCCCGCCCGTGGAGGGATCGGTCACGCTGACCACGAGGATCTTGGCGCCGAGCCACTTCGCCAGCCCCGCGGCAGGGGCGATCATCGACTCGGAGACCGCGCTGCCGTCCAGCGGGAGCACGACCCATTCGATGCGCTCCTGCGCAGCGACCGGGCGCAGCGAATCGGGGCGGAAGACCAGCAGCGGCGCTCCGGAAGCCCGCAGGATCGCCAGCGCGGTGCTGCCGAACAGCGCCTGCATCGCGCCGGTGCGCCCGTGCGAGCACAGCGCGATCAGCGTTCCGGGAACCTCGGCGGCCTGCGCGACGACTGCGCCCGCCGGGTCGTGGGTGACCACGCAACTGGACTTCGCGTTGTACCTGGCGGCCAGCGCCTCGACCTCGCGTGCGGCTTCCGCCTGCTCCTGCGCCTTCTCGACGCCCCGGATCAGGGACAGTTCCGCGCCGCCGCTCTTCGCGATGGCTGCTGCGTGGGGCAGGATCTGTTCGGAGAAGCGGGAGCCGTCGACGGGAACCAGGATGCGTTTGTACATGTAGACCTCGTTGGAATTGTGGGCATCGGCAAGGATAGCCGTTGCGGCGGCCTTCGTGTGCGACCGCGGCCGCGATCTTCGCGCGGGACCGCTGCGGCGCCCTTCGCAGGAGACGCGGAATCGGGCCTCGGCAGGACGCTGCAGCCCGGTCCGCGCGCAGGGCTGCGGATCAGTCCTCGAGCATCGACAGATCCCGCACCGCCCCCTTGTCGGCGGACATCGCGAGCCTGGCATAGGCCTTCAGCGCCGCGGAGACCTTCCGCTTCCTCGGATGCGCGGGCTTCCAGCCCTTCTCGTCCTGCTCGGCGCGTCGCCGGGCGAGTTCCTCGTCGGGCACGAGCACGTCGATGCGTCGGTTCGGGATGTCGATGCGGATCCGGTCGCCCTGGCGCACCAGCCCGATCGGCCCGCCTGCCGCGGCCTCGGGCGAGACGTGGCCGATCGACAGTCCGGAGGTGCCGCCGGAGAAGCGGCCGTCGGTCAGCAGTGCGCAGGCCTTGCCCAGGCCCTTGGCCTTGATGTACGAGGTCGGGTAGAGCATCTCCTGCATGCCCGGGCCGCCGCGCGGGCCCTCGTAGCGCACGATGACGACGTCGCCGGCCTTCACCTTGCCCAGAAGGATGTCCTGGACCGCCTCGTCCTGCGATTCGGTGACATAGGCAGGGCCTTCGAATTCCAGCAGTTCGTCGTCCACCCCGGCGGTCTTGACGACGCAGCCATTGGGCGCGATGTTGCCGACCAGCACCGCCAGGCCGCCCTCCTGCGAGTAGGCGTGGTCGATCGAGCGGATGCAGCCGTCGGCGCGATCGGTGTCCAGCGAGGGCCAGCGGGTGTCCTGGCTGAAGGCCACCTGGGTGGGAATTCCCCCAGGGCCTGCGCGGAAGAAGTGCTTCACCTCCTCGGACGGGTTGCGCATCACGTCCCACTGGTCGAGCGCATCCTTCATCGTCGGTGCGTGGATCGTGGGCACGTCGGTGTGCAGCCTGCCGGCGCGGTCGAGTTCGCCGAGGATCGCCATGATTCCGCCTGCGCGGTGCACGTCCTCCACGTGGTACTTCTCGGTGTTGGGCGCGATCTTGCACAACTGGGGGACGACGCGCGAGAGGCGGTCGATGTCCTTCATCGTGAAGTCGATCTGCGCTTCCTGGGCGATCGCCAGGATGTGGAGGATGGTGTTGGTGGATCCGCCCATCGCGATGTCCAGCGTCATCGCGTTCTCGAAGGCCTTGAAGCCGATCGAGCGCGGCAGGATGCTGTGATCGTCCTGCTCGTAGTAGCGGCGGGCCAGGTGCACGATCAGGTGGCCTGCGCGCCTGAACAGCTTCTCGCGGTCGGCGTGGGTGGCCACCACCGTGCCGTTGCCGGGCAGCGCGAGTCCCAGCGCCTCCGCGAGGCAGTTCATCGAGTTGGCGGTGAACATCCCCGAGCAGGAGCCGCAGGTCGGACAGGCGGAGCGCTCGACCTCGCCGATGGCCTCGTCGCTGACGCTGTCGTCGACGGCCATCACCATCGCGTCGATCAGGTCGAGCTTGCGGTCGGCCAGGCGGGTCTTGCCGGCCTCCATCGGGCCACCGGTGACGAAGACCACCGGGATGTTCAGCCGCATCGCTGCCATCAGCATCCCGGGGGTGATCTTGTCGCAGTTGGAGATGCACACCATCGCATCGGCACAGTGCGCGTTGACCATGTACTCGACCGAGTCGGCGATGATGTCGCGGCTGGGCAGCGAGTAGAGCATCCCGTCGTGTCCCATCGCGATGCCGTCGTCGACCGCGATCGTGTTGAACTCCTTGGCCACCCCGCCCGCCGCCTCGATCTCGCGCGCCACCAGCTGCCCCATGTCCTTCAGGTGCACGTGCCCGGGGACGAACTGGGTGAAGGAGTTCGCCACCGCGATGATCGGCTTGCTGAAGTCGGCGTCCTTCATCCCCGTGGCGCGCCACAGCGCGCGCGCGCCCGCCATGTTGCGGCCGGAGGTGGAGGTCTTGGAGCGGTAGACAGGCATCGGTGAACCCTCGTGGTGTCCGGTTGTTCGTGTGGAGAGCGCGGTCGCGTCGGCGGCCTGCGCGTGTGTCGTCGAGCGGGAATTGTCGCTCACCCGCGGGCGCGGTGGGGATTGGGCCGGCCGGCAACGAGGTGTTCGCGGCGGCAGGCGCCGCCTCGTGTTCAGCGCCGCGCGCAGCCGGGGGCGGCCCCCCGGGGCGGCCCCCGCCGGGGCCTGGCCGGGGCCAGGCGCCTCGGGGTGAGCCCCGGCAGCCGGTTGCTCAGAGCTTGCGGGCGATCAGCTCGCGCTGCACCTCGCTCGTGCCGCCGTAGATCCGGTTGACGCGCATGTCCACGAAGGCGCGCGCCACCGGGTACTCGAGCATGTAGCCGTAGCCGCCGTGGAGCTGGACCATGGTGTCCAGCGCGGCGCCGAGCTTCTCGGTCGCGTAGAGCTTGGCGATTGCCGCCTCCTCGAGCGTGAGCTTGCGGCGCATGTGCTCGGCGAGGTAGTAGTCGGTCATCAGGCGCACCGCGACGGCCTCCGCCTTGAGGTCGGCGAGCTTGAACTTGGTGTTCTGGAAGTCCCAGACCGTCTGGCCGAAGGCCTTGCGGTCCTTGACGTAGTCGATCGTGTGCTGCAGGCAGGCCTCGAACACTGCCGCTGCGCCCAGGGCGATCGAGAAGCGCTCCTGGGGCAGCTCCGCCATCAGCGCGTACATTCCCTTGCCCTCGCCGCCCAGGACGTTGCTCACCGGAACGCGCACGTCGTCGAAGAAGAGCTCGGCAGTGTCCCCCGCGTGCTGGCCCACCTTGTCGAGCTTGCGCCCGCGGCGAAAGCCCGGGCGGTCGGTTTCGACCAGGATCAGGCTCATCGCCTTCGAGCCGGTCAGCGTGGGGTCGGTCTTGGCGACCACGATCACCAGGTCGCAGTTCAGCCCGTTGCTGATGAAGGTCTTGCTGCCGTTGTTCACGTACTCGTCACCGTGGCGCACCGCGGTGGTGCGGACGTTCTTCAGGTCGCTGCCGGTGCCGGGCTCGGTCATCGCGATCGCGAGGATCGTCTCTCCGGTGGCGCAGCGGGGCAGCCACTTCGCCTTCTGCTCCTCGGTGCCGAGGCGGTTGATGTAGGGCGCGATGATGTCCGAGTGCAGTCCGAAACCCACTCCGGTGATCCCCAGGCGGCCCATCTCCTCGGTGATCACTGCGGCGTGGCCGAAGTCGCCACCGCCGCCGCCGTATTCCTCGGGCAGCGTCGGGCACAGCAGGCCTTCCTGCCCGGCCTTCAGCCAGACCTCGCGCGGCACGCAGCCGGCCTTGTGCCAGGCGTCCATGTGCGGCGCGCATTCGCGTTCGAGGAAGCGGCGCACCGTGGTGCGGAACTGTTCGTGGTCTTCGCGGAAGACGGTGCGATTGACTTGCATGGACTTTCCTGTGGAGGTTGGATGGGTGGGTGCGATCGTGGGTGCGATGGGCCGGATCGCGTCGCCGGCGTGGCCGGATGCCCGCGGCGAGGTCGAGCGACCGCGCTCCGGACGGAATTGTCGCTCAGTCTCCGCACGAGGCTCCTGCCCCGGGCGAGGCTCCTGCGCGGCGCCGGGCGCCGGCCGGGCGCCGACCGGGCGCATGCGCCCGCTCGTCGCGCCTGCGGCAGCGTCCCGGCTGCGGTTCACTTCCTTGCGCGCGCGCGTCGCGGCGGCTTCGTCCCTGCCGGGGCCGCTGCCTGCTGCCTGGTCTCGAGCCAGAGCAGGGTGTCGAACTGATCGAGGATGCGTTGCAGATAGTCGGGCGAAAGCTGCTGCGTCGTGGCCAGCGCGCGCAGCACCAGCATGTGCGAGTTCAGCGGGCCGGCGTTCAGCGGCGCGCGCCCGAGGGCACGGCGCAGGCGCTCTTCTGCCGAGATCCGCGCCCACGCCTGGCGGAAGCGGCGCAGGCTCCTCAGCTCGGGGGCGGTGCCGGTGCCCCGCGTGTCGCCTGTGCCGGCAGCCACGGCAGCCAGGCTCCCGGCGGGAGGCGGTGCGGCGCCTGCGTCGGGCGCCGGCCTGGCGTCCGAGCCGAAAGGGAGGACCGGTGCGGCCGTGCCGATCTCGTGCAGGCGGGCGTTCAGGGCGCCCAGCAGCGTGCGCCCGGAGCCCGCTGGAGCGGCGCTCGCATCGACGCGCGGGGGGCATGCACGCAGTTGCGCGAGCTTCGAGCGCAGCCGCGGTTCGAGCAGGCGCTGCACCTCCGGCGGCGCGGTCTGCGCACGCCGCGCGAGCACTTCGATCGCGTGCAGTCCGATCGGGTCGAAGCCTTCGGCGCCGTCGGCCCGCAACGCGGCGAGGATCTCGGCCACCGGTGCGGCTGGCGCGTCCTGCGGGCTCATCGTGCCGACGGGGAGGGGATGTCCGGCGCGGGCGCGCTCGCGGCGGCAGGCGGGAGCGCAGGCGATGCCCCCGGCTGCGTGCCCGCACCGCTGCGCGGCACCGGCGCGATCTCGACCCGCCGGTTCAGCGCCCGACCGTCCTCCTGCGCGTTGCTGGCCACCGGCTGTTCGGCGCCGAAGGCGGCGGCGAACACGCGCGAGGAAGGCAGGCCTTCGCCGATCAGCGCGCGGGCGACGGTGAGCGCGCGCTGCGCGGACAGCTCGAGATTGTCCTCGAAGCGGCGATTGGTCTCGTGGATGCGGCTGTCGTCGGTGAAGCCGCTGACCATCAGCAGTTCGTCGCGCTCGGCCAGGTAGACGTTCAGCGGTGGCGCCAGGCTCTTCAGCAGCAGGCGTCCTTCGGGGTGCAGTCGGTCGGAGTTCAGCGGGAAGAGCACGCTGCCGCTGATGCCGATCCGGCCTTCGCTGAGCGTGATGCGCCCGGCCTGCAGGGGTACGGCGAGCGCCTTCTCCAGCGCGATGCGGCGCTGCTCCTCGGTGCGGCGCCGGGCCATCTCGGTCTCGAGGCTGGAGCTCAGGTCCATCTGCATCGCGAGCACGCTGACCAGCACCAGCACGAAGGCGCCCAGCACGCCGGACATCAGGTCGCCGAACACCGCCCACGCGGGAGCGGTCCGCCCGAGCTCGTCGTCATGGTCGCCGGCGCCGAGCATCAGCTGTCGCCTCTGGCCGGGTTCGCGGAAGCCTGGTGCAGACGGCGCAGGTCCTCGAGGATTCCCTGCTGCGCGCTGACGCTGAGGTCGATCACTTCGCGGGCCTGGCCGACGTAGTAGGCGAGCTGCTCGTCGCTGCGCGTGATCGCGCGCGCCAGCGTGCCCTCGATGCGCTGCAGGCTCTCGATCAGCTGCGCGTTGCTCGCGCTGAAGATCTGCACGCCGTGCTCGAAGGCCTCGCCGAGGCTGGCCAGTTCGATCGCGCTGGCCTCGATCCGGGCGGAGGTCCGGGCGGCGCTTGCGGACTGGGCGTCGAGCGATGCGGAGAAGCCGGCGCCGGCGTCGAGCAGGCTGCGCGTGAACTGTTCGCCGGCCGCGTCGAGCGTGCCGGACACCCGCGTGCCGGCGCGCTCCAGCGCCTGCGAGGCCTGTGCAGTGGCCTGCTCCAGGGCCTGGGCGGCCGACCGGGACATCGACGCGAGCGCGTCGCGCTGCGCCTCGTTGGCCTGCGCGATGGTCTGCAGCAGCGCAGCGAGCTCGCGGGCCAGGGTGGCGTGCTCCTCGGCGGTGCGGCGGTCGCGCTCGGCGATGTCGCTCATCTCCCGGCGCAGTTGCGCGATGAGCTGCGCGGCCGCCTTCGGCGCCTCGGAGGCGGTCTCCAGCAGGCGGGTCATCGGCGCTTCCAGCGCGGTGCCGAGCGTGGCGAGGTGGCTGGCGACGGTGGACTGCAGCGCCTGCAGCGACTGCGTCGTGCCTGCCTGCAGCTCGGCGAACCCGGCCTGCGCGGCCGACTGCGTCGCGGCGAGGCTGGCCTGTGTCGCGGTCTGCATGGCCTGGAGACGTTCGGCGCTGGCTGCCGCGCGCGCGGCCTCCTCGTCGCGCAGCGACGCGAGCCCGGTGCGCCACAGCGCATTCGCTTCGTCCATGCGCCTGGCCTGTTCCTGCAGCCAGGCCTGCTCGGATGCAATGCGCGTGCCCGTCAGGTCCTCGACGCGTGCAAGCAGGCGCTCGACCTCCTGCAGCGTGCGGCGCGCGTCGGCGCCCGCGCGTTCGCCGATCTCGCCGGCGGTGCGTTCGAGGGTGTCGCACAGTGCCTGCCGCTGCGCCTGCGCGAGTTCCACCTGTCGCTGGTGCAGTTCGCGGGCGTCCTGCGCGATGCCCGCCATCGTGGCCTCGAGCACCGGGCGGATGCTCTCGCCGGCCATGCGTGCGGCGCAGGACAGGCTCTCCTGCAGCGATGCCCCGACGCTGGCGGCGAGGCCCGTGTACGCGCTGCCTGCCTCGCGATGGAAGCGCTCCTGGCGCTCGATCAGCTGTACGTCGAGTTCGCCGCTGCGCTGCTCCAGTGCCTCGCCCATCGATTGCAGCCGCTCGACCAGCAGCGGCAGCGCCCGGGCCTGCGCCTGCAGCGCGTGCAGGGTCTGTTCGCGCTGGTGGGCCGGCGAGTGGGGACGCAGCACGGTGGCGATCGCGCCATCGAGCCGGCGGGCCGTCTCGCTTCGCTCGCGGCGGGCGAGCGCCGACATCAGCCCGAGCATCGCCGAGGCCGAGACTCCGGCCACCGAGGTCCCGAAGGCCAGCCCGAGACCGCGGATCGGCGCAGCCAGCGCGGTGCGCATCGCCTGCAGGTCCGCGGAGCCTTCGACCGCGAACACCGTGCCTCTGAAGGTCAGGACCAGACCGAGGAAGGTGCCCAGCATGCCGAGCATGACCAGCAGCCCGACCAGGTAGGGCGTGAGCGCCGGGCCCGGCAGTGCCACGCGTTCGCCTTCGATGCGCAGCCGCACCGGCTCGCGCAGCGTGGTGGGCACCCGCGCGAGCCAGGCATCCAGCGACGCGTCCGGTGATGCTGCCAGCACCTGCTCCAGGCTCGCGGTGGCCTTGCGCATGGCGCGCAGTTCCTGCGCGCCGATCAGATAGGCGAGGGCGATCGCTGCGGTCATCGCGAGGGCAAGGCTGCTGCTGCCGGCGAAGCCCGCGCCCGCCCAGACGATGGCCGCCAGGCCGATCGCGAAGGCGAGGGGGAAGACGATCCTGTTCACTGCCATTGCGCGTCCTCGCGGCTGAAGGCTTCGATCATTCCGACCACCGGCAGCAGCCGGGTTTCGAGTTCCGCCAGCAGCACCTGGCGCCACAGCTGCACGAAGGCATCGGGCCGATGCTCGAAGCGCTGCTCGAGCAGCGTCGGCAGCGTGGCCAGCAGTCGCTGCTCGCGTTCGCCGAATGCCTGCTGCATGGTGGCGTCGAGCCTGGCCAGCTGTCTGAGCCGCGGGGAGGCGCCTGCGAGCGCCTCGCGGACCTGGACGCGCAGCGCCCCGATTCGTGACTCCATCCGTCGCTGATGCTCCAGGTGGAGGCGACGGCAGGGGCCGTAGCCGGCGTCGACGTCGACGTCGACATCGGTGAGCGCAGCCAGGATCCGCTCGGCCAGCGCGGCACGCACCCGGTGCAGCGCCTGCGCGAGCGCGGCGCTGCCGCCTGCCGGCGCCGAGGCCGCAACGGCCGCCGCCGGCGGGCCGATCTCCTGCAGGGCCTCGCGCAGCCGGACCGCGTCGAGCGCCCCAAGCCAGCGCGCGAGCGCTTCGGCGAAATCTCCGCCCGGGGCGCCGGCCTGCGGCCGTGCGCCCGGATCGGCGAGCAGGCTGAGGAGCCGCGAGCTGTCGAGCTGACTGTGCAAGGAACTTCCCTCGGGCAC
Source organism: Pseudomonadota bacterium (assembly GCA_963204785.1). Taxonomy (GTDB): domain Bacteria; phylum Pseudomonadota; class Gammaproteobacteria; order Burkholderiales; family Burkholderiaceae_E; genus Quisquiliibacterium. Next base: position 15,102 of record CAUJHG010000074.1, read on the forward strand.
TGGCCGGAGGCTTCCCGGAGCCTCGAGCGCGGGGCCGGCGGGCGCCCTGGCCGGACGGCCTGCCGGAAAGGACAGGGGGTCGGCCCCTTGCGGAGCCGACCCCCTGGATTCATGGTGCCGATGGACGGACTCGAACTGTCGACCTTCGCATTACGAATGCGCTGCTCTACCAACTGAGCTACACCGGCACGCGAGCCAGCAAGTATAGCAGTCCACCGAGGGATTGGGGAAGCTGCCGGGCGCACGGGTGCCCGGGAGGCGCCCCCCGCAGCGGCCCGGGAGATCCCGTCTCAGGAGTAGCTCGGGTCACGCTTCTCCAGGAAGGCGGCAACCCCTTCCGAGAAGTTCGGCGACTGCACGCACAGGATCTGGTTGCGGTCCTCGATCGCGATCGCCGCTTCGAGCGAGCCGGCGTCCACCGCGTGGTTCAGGCAGTCCTTGGTGAGCTCGAGCCCCAGCGGCGAGGTGCGCAGCATGTCGGCGACGTAGCCGCGGGCGGTGCTCTCGAGCGCGTCCCGGGGCACGACCTCGGACACCAGCCCGGTGGCCAGCGCACGCTCGGCGTGGATGAAGCGGCCGGTGAGCATCAGTTCGCTGGCCACCGACACCCCGACCAGGCGCGGCAGGAAGTAGCTGACGCCCATGTCGCAGGCGGACAGCCCGAGCTTGATGAAGGCGGCGTTCATCTTCGTGCCTTCGGCGGCGATGCGGATGTCGGCGGCCAGCGCCATCGCGAAGCCTCCGCCCGCAGCCGCGCCGTGCACCAGCGCGATGATCGGCTGCGGGCAGCGCCGCATCCGGATCACGATCTCGCTGACCTTGCGCTGCGCCACCATGCCGTCGTCCGGGCTGACCCGCTCGCCCGGCTTGCGGCCGGTGACGCTGGTGTTGGTCAGGTCCAGCCCGGCGCAGAACATGCGCCCGGCGCCGCGCATCACCACCACGCGCACCGAGCGGTCGGTGTAGAGGCGGTCGAAGTAGTGCCACAGCTCGTCCTTCATCACCGGGTCGAGCGTGTTCATGTTCTCCGGCCGGTTCAGCGTGAGCCACTCGACCGCGCCTTCGCGCTCGATCTTCAGGGTCCGGTAGTCCATCGCTGCCTCCCTCCCTCAGCCTGCGCTCTGTCCGCGGCCGCGGGCCTGGACCTCGGCGCGGCGCTTCTCGATGTCCTCGGACTTCAGCGCGGCGTTGGCCTCGCGGCCGCGCTGCTTCTCCAGCGCGAGCGCGTCGCCGAAGCCGATCGCGTAGCCCTCGTCGATCAGCTTCAGATAGCCGGTGAGCATCTCCGGAATCGTCGAGAGCATGTCGAGCGCGAGCTGGCGTGCCTGCGGCATCAGTTCCTCGGGGCCGACCACACGGTTGACCAGGCCCCAGGCCTCGGCCTGCTGCGCGCCGATGAAGTTGCCGGTGAGCGAGAGCTCCTTGGCGCGCGAGATGCCGATCAGGCGGCTGAGCTTCTGCGACAGCCCCCAGCCGGGCATCACGCCGACGCGGGCGTGGGTGTCGGCGAAGCGGGCCTGGTCCGAGGCCAGCAGCACGTCGCAGGCGAGCGCGAGCTCGAAGCCGCCGGTGATCGCGACGCCGTTGATCGCGCCGATCACCGGGCCGCTGAACCTGGCCAGCGAGCTGACCGGGTCGAGGTCCTTGCCGCTTCCATAGGCCAGCGTCGATTCGGCCGCGCCGCCGCCCAGCTCCTTCAGGTCCAGGCCGCCGCAGAAGCCCCGGCCGGCGCCGGTGAGGATCATCACCCGCACCTCGGGGTCGGCCTCGAGGCGGTCGATCGTTGCGGCCAGTTCCGCGCGCAGCGCGCGCGACAGCGCGTTCATGACCTGCGGGCGGTTCAGCGTGACCACGGCGTAGCCGGCGGGGTCCTTCTCCACCAGGACGAGTTGTTCGGACATTGCGGCCTCCCTCGGGCGATGCGATCTGTCGTGTCGGGTGCGCGGGCTGCGCACCGCCATGGTGAGGATTGTCGCCGCTGGCAGACGCGGTTCAGGGGCGCAGGCTGGAATGGCGGGTCCGAAACCCGCAAAGCGGCACGATCAGGCGGCGAGCCCGGCCAGCGTCGCGTCCACGTCGGGCCAGCGCAGCCGCACGCGCAGTTCGCGCCGCAGGCGTTGCGCGGCCAGCCGGCGCGACTCGCTCATGAACGACAGCATCGCCGGTGTCACCAGTGCGCCCAGTTCGGCGCGCGTCACCCGGGGAGGGCGCTGGATGCCGAAGGCATCGGCGACCCGGTCGAAGTAGTCGCCCATCCTGAGCGCGCTCTCGTCGACCGCATGCACCACGCGCCCCGGTCGGCCGCGGGCGAGCGCGGCGCGCGCGATCCGGGCGAGGTCGTCGGCGTGCACGTGGCTGGTGTGGACGTCCTCGTCGGCGCGCAGCACCGGCAGGCCCCTGCGCAACCGCTCGAGCGGCAGGCGGTCGTGCGCGTGGATTCCGGGCACGCGCAGGATCGCGGCTCGCGCGCTGCCCTGCGCAGCGACGCGGCGCAAGCGACGCTCGGCATCGACCCGGCGCATCGCGCGCGCACTGCCAGGGGCCACCGGCCGGGTCTCGTCGAAGCGGGCGCCGCCGCAGTCGCCATAGACCCCGGTGGTGCTCAGGTAGACCCAGCGGCGCCGGGCCGGTGGCGGTGCAAGGCGCAGCACGCCGAGCGCGGACGCGGCGGGGGCGACGGTCGGGCGATGGCGCCGGCCCGCGGCGCTCGTGGCGTGCCCGGCGCCGACCTGCGCGACCGCCCGGGGGCTGCGGCTGCGCGGGCGCATCGCCGCTGCCGGCGCCCGGACCCGCGCCGGGCGCAGCAGCGCGGCGATCAGCCGTGCGGTGCGCGGGTCGGTGCTGCCGTCGGGCGGGGGTGGGGCCAGGTCGACCATCCAGCCTGCGAACCCGGCGAGCCTGCGCAGGTCGCCGTGCCGATCCAGGTCGGCGGCCAGCGGGACGATGCCGATGGCGCGCAGCGCGTCGGCCTGCGCGACCCGGCGCACGGTGCCGACCACCCGCAGCCGGTCGCCCGGATGCCGGGCCAGCGCCTGCGCGCCGATGCGCGCGCCGACGTCGCCGCAGCCGACCAGCAGCAGGGTCTGGCGGCGCATGCGTCTGGGCAAGGGGCGATAATGCGCGGTCATTCCCGGGAATCCGGATCAACGGACCGCGCATTATGAGCTTCACCGTCACCGTTCGCCCCAGCGGCAGCCAGTTCGAGGTCGACGCCGGCGAGAACATCCTCGACGCCGCCTTGCGCCAGGGCGTGGTGCTCTCCTACGGGTGCAGGAACGGAGCCTGCGGCACCTGCAAGTCGAAGGTGATCGAGGGCACGATCGAGCAGGGCGCGCACTCGCCGAAGGCGCTCTCGGCGCAGGAGGCCGCGCACGGCTACGCGCTGCCCTGCTGCGCAAGAGCCACCAGCGACCTGGTCATCGAGGCGCGCGTCGTCGCCGGGGCAGGCGACATTCCGGTGCGCAGGATGCCGTGCCGGGTCGCGTCGATCGAGCGTCTTGCGCCGGACGTCGCAGTGCTGAAGCTGCAGCTGCCGGCGGGCGAGCGGCTGCAGTACCTGGCCGGCCAGTACGTGGAACTGATCCTGCGCGACGGCACGCGCCGCAGCTATTCGATGGCCGCTGCGCCGCAGGTCGACGGGCCGCTGGAGCTGCACGTGCGCCACACGCCCGGCGGCCGTTTCACCGATGCGCTGTTCGGCGTCACCACCCCGCCGATCAGGGAACGTGACCTCCTGCGCATGGAGGGGCCGATGGGCACCTTCTTCCTGCGCACCGACAGCGACCGGCCGATCGTGCTGCTGGCCAGCGGCACCGGCTTTGCGCCGATCAAGGCGATCGTCGAGCACATGATCCACGAGTCGATCCCCCGGCCGGTGACGCTGTACTGGGGCGGGCGCCGCCCGCAGGACCTGTACATGAACGCGCTGGCCGAGGGCTGGACGCGCGAGCTGCCGGACTTCCGCTACGTGCCGGTGGTGTCGGACGCGCTGCCCGAGGATGGCTGGACCGGCCGCACCGGCTTCGTGCACCGCGCGGTGATGGCGGACTTCCCGGACCTGTCGGGCCACCAGGTCTACGCCTGCGGCGCGCCGATCGTGGTGGACTCCGCGCGGGCCGACTTCACCGCGAAGTGCGGGCTGCCCGAGGCGGAGTTCCACGCGGACGCGTTCACCACCGCCGCCGACCTGGCCACGCAGGCCTGAGCGCGGGGCTCGCGGCACGGGAGCTGCCCGCGTCGCGACCTCCGGCCCCCATCGGCCTTCAGCCCGCGCCTTCCTCCCCGAGACAGGCCGCACGCACACGGGAATCGCCGCGGCCACCGTGGCCAGCAGCAGCACCGGGCCCCATCGACTGGACCGGGGCGGATTCCAGGTGGATCGTCGCGCGGCGAGAATCGGGGATACCCGGGCGCCGCAGGCGGAAAAAAAGAACCCCGGACGAACCGGGGTCAACCAGCCAGGGAGGAAGAAACCGAAGATCGCGGTCCGGGGCGCCGCGGAGGCGGCCGGACCGGTTGAAGTGATCCTAGGCCCAGGCGCGCCGCCGGTGGGCGCTCGGCGGACCGGCGGCGCATGGATCGGGACGAACGGACGCGCGTCATGGGCATGCAAGCGCCCGGGCTTCGTGTCACCGGCACGGGCGGGCAGCCTGCGGCTGCGCCACCCTCGTCGTCCGAAGCTTCACTTCTGCGACAGCGCCCACTGCACCAGGGCGGCAGCCTCTTCGGCCGAAACCTGCGGGTTCGGGGGCATCGGCACCTGGCCCCAGACGCCGCTGCCGCCTTCGCGGACCTTGCGGGTCAGCTTCTCGAGCGCGGACCTGTCGTTGGCGTACTTCGCGGCGATCTGCCGGTACGAGGGACCTACCAGTCTCTTGTCGGCGGCATGGCAGGCCACGCAGTTCTTCGCCTTGGCGAGCTCGGCGCTGGCGAGGGCAGCTCCCGAAGCCAGGCCGAGGGCGACGGCAGTTGCGAGCAGGGCAAGGCGCGGACCGAAATGCATGCGTAGGATTCCTTCTGCGAGGCGTGGAGGCGTGGAAGAGGCGAGGCTGGCGCAACGGGTGCACCCGACTGCCCGGCGTGGGGTGTCGATCTCCCTTTTTTCGAGCAACGCGCCAGGCGCTGCGGACGTTGACAGTGCGGGCTGTGCGCCGCCCGCACCGGTGCAGGCGCCATCCGGCGCCTGGGGCTTGATCGCCCGGTGTGCGCCCGCGCAGGCTCGGTCCGGTCACCCATCGTCACCGGCACGAGCACCGCGCAGGCGGCGCCGGCCGCATCGCTGCCATGATCCTGATCGTCGCCGGAGTCCTGCTCGTCCTGCTCAAGCTGCTCGAGGTCGGCCCGGTCGCGGATCTCGCCTGGTGGTGGGTGCTCGCACCGCTGGTGCTCGCCTTCGTCTGGTTCGAATTCCTGGAGAAGCCGCTGGGCTTCGACAAGCGCAAGGCCGACCACCTCGAGTGGGAGCAGCGTCGCAAGGAGCGGGTTGCGGCTTCCTTTGCCGATCTGCACAAGCGCGACGCGCGCCGCGCACGTCGCTGAGCCGGCGCGCCCGGCACCGTTCCCCCTCGCTGCCGCCAGTGCGGCAGCCTGCGCATCGGCTCGGTGTCAGAATACCGACGCCATGATGATCCATCCCCAGTTCGACCCTGTCGCCCTGCAGATCGGCCCGCTTGCGATCCGCTGGTACGGCCTGATGTACCTGGTGGCCTTCCTCGCGTTCTTCCTCGCCGGGCGCCATCGGCTCGCCCAGCCGCGCTGGCAGGCGTCCACCGGCATGCAGCCGCGCGAGCTCGAGGACCTGCTCTTCTACGGCGCACTCGGTGTGGTGCTCGGCGGGCGCCTGGGCTACGTGCTCTTCTACAAGCCCGGCCACTACCTTGCGCACCCACTGGAAGCGCTTGCCGTCTGGCAGGGCGGGATGTCCTTCCACGGCGGGCTGCTCGGGGTGATCGCCGCGATCTGGATCTACTGCCGGCTGCGCGGCCGCGGCTTCTGGCCGGTGATGGACCTGGTCGCGCCGCTGGTGCCACTGGGGCTGGCGGCGGGGCGGCTGGGCAACTTCGTCAACGGCGAGCTCTGGGGGCGGCCGACCGACCTGCCCTGGGCGATGGTGTTTCCCCAGGCCGGGGACGCGGTGGCGCGTCACCCTTCGCAGCTCTACCAGTTCGCAGGCGAGGGGCTGCTGCTGTTTGCGCTGCTGTGGTGGTTCTCGTCACAGCCGCGGCCCGCAGGGCGCGTCTCCGGCATGTTCCTGGTCGGCTACGCGGTGCTGCGCTTCGCGGCGGAGTTCGCGCGCGAGCCCGATGCCTTCCTGGGAACGCTGGCGCTCGGCCTGACGATGGGGCAGCTGCTGTGCCTGCCGATGCTCGCCTTCGGCGCGTGGCTGCTGCTGCGCAGGCCCCCGCAGGAGGGGTGACATGGCCTTCGCAGGTCTCGGACAGGCCCGGCGCAGCGCGCGCGAGCGCAGCGACCTCGCCCGCACGATCGAGGCCTGTCGCGAGCTGCTGGGAGCACGCGGCGAAGCCAACAGCGTTGCGATCGCCACGCAGGCGGTCAGCCATTACCAGCGGCTCTCCGCGGACTCGCTGAAGGACTTCTTCACGCTGCTGGCCGAGGACTTCGATCCGGACCCGCAGCGGGTGCTCGAACTTGCGGGGCGCTACGCGCAGACGCGTGCGCCACAGGATCTGATCGCGCTGGCCCGCGCAGCGGAGCCGCCGCGCCAGGAGCTGCTGCGCCGGCTGATCCGCGCCCCCGGAGGCACCGCAGCGGTCGTGTCGATGCGCGCGCAACTGCTCGGACGGCTGCGCACCGAGCGGGGTCTGGCCGCGGTGGACGCAGACTTCCACCACCTGCTGTCGTCCTGGTTCAACCCGGGCTTCCTGCAGCTCGAGCAGGTCGACTGGGATTCGCCCGCACGGCTGCTCGAGCAGATCATCCGCCACGAGGCGGTGCATGAGATCGACGGCTGGGGCGACCTGCGCCGGCGACTCCAGCCGGATCGCCGCTGCTTCGCGTTCTTCCATCCCGCGCTGCCCGGCGAGCCGCTGATCTTCGTCGAGGTGGCGCTGCTCGGGTCGATGCCCGGGGCGATCGCGCCGCTGCTCGAGCGCGACCAGCCGCCCGGGCAGGATCCGCGACGCTTCAAGGTCGCCGTCTTCTACTCGATCTCCAACTGCCAGCCCGGGCTGCGCGGGGTGAACCTGGGCAACTTCCTGATCAAGCAGGTCGCCGAGCGCCTGCAGGCGGAGTTCCCGGCGCTGCGCACCTTCTGCACGCTGTCGCCGGTGCCTTCCTTCGCCGACTGGCTCGCGACGGTGGAGCGGCTCGAGTCCGACCGGGTGCGCCCCGCTCGGCTCGCGGCGCTCGAGGCTGCGCTGCACGCACACAGGACGCAGGGCGCCGCCGCGCACGACGCGCAGCTGCTGCGGCGACTGTGCGCGTTCTACCTCCTGCACACCTCGTCGGCGAGCCTGCGCCCCTCGGATCCGGTGGCGCGCTTCCACCTCGGCAACGGGGCCCGGCTCGAGCGCATCAACACCAACGCCGACCTGTCGCGCAGGGGGCTGAAGCAGTCGCACGGACTGATGGTCAACTACCTCTACGACCTCGACGAGATCGAGGCCAATCACGAACGCTTCGTCGGCGAGCAGGTCAGCGCATCGCGCGCGGTGACCGGCCTGCTCTGACCGACCTGTACGGACCCCTGGAGACATCACCATGGCCGACCAGCCGGACCCCCTCGCCATGCAAGGCCCTGCGGGCGCCAACCTGTACGCGCTGCTCGCTGCGCACTTCCCGGCCGATGGCGATCGCTGCTGCATCGAGACGCAGGACGGTCTGCGCTACAGCTGGGACGAGGTCTCGCGCGCCACCGCAAGGATCGCCAACCTGCTCGCGCGCCTGCGGCTGCCCGAGGGCGCCAGGATCGCGGTGCACGCGGAGAAGTCGCCCGAGTCGCTGCTGCTGTACCTCGCGACGCTGCGCGCCGGCTACGTCTACCTGCCGCTGAACACCGCCTACCAGGAGGCCGAGGTCGACTACTTCGTCGGCAATGCCGAGCCCTCGCTGCTGGTGTGCAGTCCGCGCAACGAGGAGTGGATGGCGAGGATCGCGAAGCGCCACGCAGTGGCGCACCTGCTGACCCTCGGTGACGCGCGCGACGGCACGCTGCTGGCGGCCGCCGACGGGTGCGGCGATGCCTTCGAGACCGTGCATCGCGCGCCCGGTGACCTGGCCGCGATCCTCTACACCTCGGGAACCACCGGGCGCAGCAAGGGCGCGATGCTCTCGCACCACAACCTCGCATCCAACGCGCAGGTGCTGCACCACTACTGGCGCTGGCGGCCGGGCGACGTGCTGCTGCACGCGCTGCCGATCTTCCACGTCCACGGCCTCTTCGTGGCCAGCCACGGCGCGCTGCTCAACGGCAGCACGATGCTGTGGCTGCCCCGCTTCGACCCGAAGGCGGTGATCGAGCGCCTGCCGCGCGCCACGGTGTTCATGGGCGTTCCGACCATGTACGTGCGCCTGCTCGACGATCCGGCCTTCGATGCGAACGCCTGCCGCAATCTGCGGCTCTTCATCTCCGGCTCGGCGCCGCTGCTGCCCGACACCTTCCGGGAGTTCGAGGCGCGCACCGGCCAGCGCATCCTCGAACGCTACGGGATGAGCGAGACCACGATGCTCACCTCCAACCCCTACGACGGCAATCGCGTGGCCGGGACCGTCGGGCTGCCGCTGCCCGGAGTGCAGGTGCGGGTGGTCGACGAGGCTGGCAGCGCCTGCGCCGTCGACGAGATCGGGGCGATCCAGGTCAAGGGGCCGAACGTGTTCTCCGGCTACTGGCGGATGCCCGAGAAGACGCGCGAGGAGTTCACCGACGATGGCTTCTTCCGCACCGGCGACATGGGACGCTGGGACGCCAACGGCTACCTGACGATCGTCGGCCGTGGCAAGGACCTGATCATCAGCGGCGGCTACAACGTGTACCCGAAGGAGATCGAGTCGTACATCGACGTGCTGCCGGGCGTGTTCGAGTCCGCGGTGATCGGCGTTCCGGATCGCGACTTCGGCGAGGCGGTGACTGCGGTCGTCGTGCCCAGGCCGGGCGCGACGGTGGATGCCGCGGAGGTGATCGCGGCGCTGAAGGCGCAGATCGCGAACTTCAAGGTGCCCAAGCAGGTGCACGTGCTCGCGGAACTGCCGCGCAACCAGATGGGCAAGGTGCAGAAGAACCTGCTGCGCGAGCGCTTCGGCGGGGGCTGAGCCCCGGCGGTGGCCGCTGGGGCTCAGCTTCCGAAGGCGCGGGCCAGCATGTACCCCGCCAGGGTGAGCAGCAGCAGCGCGAACACCTTGCGCAGCGTCGCGGTGGGCAGGGCGTGCGCGGCGCGCGCGCCCAGCGGGGCGGTCAGCACGCTTGCCGAGGCGATCGAGGCCAGCGCAGGCAGGTAGACGTAGCCGAGCGAGGCGGGCAGCGCGAGTCCGCGACCGGCCCACATGTAGCCGAGCGTGCCCGCGAGGGCGATCGGGAAGCCGCAGGCGGCGCTGGTGGCCACTGCCTGCTGGATCGGCACGCCCCCGCGCGTGAGGAAGGGGATCGTGATGAAGCCGCCGCCGGCCCCGAGCAGCGAGGAGACCACCCCGATGGCTCCGCCGGCGCCCAGGATGCCGGCCGTGCCCGGCAGCAGGCCGCTGACTTCGGTGCGCCCGCCGCGCAGCATCTGCACCGCGGAGAACCCGACGAACAGCCCGAAGAAGGCCGCCAGCAGGCGGGCAGGCATCCAGCCGGCGAGCTGCGCACCGAGCAGCGCACCGACGAGGATTCCAGGCGCGAGCACGCGGACGAGGTCCCAGCGCACCGCGCCGCGCCGGTGGTGGGCGCGCACGCTCGAGATCGAGGTGAAGACGATCGTCGTCAGCGAGGTGGCGATCGCCACCTTGACCGTCTCGGCCGGCGGGAAGTGCTGCGCGCCCAGGATCATCGTGACGAAGGGCACCATCACCATTCCGCCCCCGATGCCCAGCAGGCCTGCGAGAAAGCCGGTGGCGCAGCCCAGCACGACGAGGCCCAGGATCAGGGTGAGGTCCATGGTGGCGTCCGCGGGGGGGAATCGGGGGTACCGGCACTGGCGATGCCGGGGCGTGCGCGCAAGAGCAGGGGGGCGGCCGTTTCCGGCCGCCCCCCGAAAGAGCGCCCCGCCTGTGCCGGCAGACCGGCATCCTGAACCTGGCAGTTCAGAGCGGCCGCAGCAGGACTCGCATCAGGTTCGTCCGGCAAGGGACGATCGCAACAGCGGGTCGCGGACGCCACGGCCTTGATGCACCATATTGGTTCAAGGAATCTATGGCCTGGATCGAACACCGCAGGGCAACTCCATTGTAGCGCGCCCCGTGTGTCGTCTGCCGGGTTCGATGACCTAGAACAACTGTTCCTGGCGTTCGAGTTCGGCTGCGATTCCTTCGCTGACGCTGCGGATGCGGCGAATGACGTCTCCGGCGGAGGAATCGGTGCCGGGCACCGCAGCCCCGAGCACCTCGTGGGCGAGCTGCAGCGCGGCCATCACCGCGATGCGGTCGAGGCCGGCGACGCGGCCTGCGTCGCGGATCGAGCGCATCCGCGAGTCGACCATCGCGACCGCTTCGAGGAGTCGTTCGCGCTGGTCGGGCGCGACTGCGAGCTTGTATTCACGATCGAGGATCCGGACGGTGATCTGTTCCATCGATCAGTCCTCCGGGTCCGTCGTGCTGCCGTCAGCGGGATCGCCCTCGGCGGCTGCGGCCGCGGGCAGTCGGGCGAGCACCGCTTCGACGCGGCTGCGCGCCTGCGCCATGCGGTCGAGCAGTTCGGCGCGCTCGCGCTGCGCGCTGGCCACCAGCGCTGCCTGCGTCCTGGCGGCCTGCGTGGCAAGCGCGCTCTGCGCTGCCTGTGCCTGCTCGGCGAGCGCGGCCTGCGCGATGCGCGCCTGCTCCGCCTCCGCGGCACGTGCCGCGTTCGCGGCGGCGAGGTCGGCGCGCAGGCGCTCATTGTCTTCCGCCAGCCGGCGCGTCAGCGCGACGAGCCGTCCGGCGCGCTCGGCGAGCGTGTCCAGTTCCTGGTTCATCGCGCGATGGTAGGGATCTGGCCGGGGGCGGGTCAAGTCGGCAATTTCCTCGGCGCCAGCCCTGCCTTGCCGATTCGGTTAGCATCGCGCCGGTGAAAAGGATGCTGAAGCTGCTGCTGGCCCTTGCGCTGGGCCTGCTGCCGGCCTTGCCGGGAGCGCTCGCGCAAGCGGTGCGCGTGGACGCGGTCGAGGCCGAACTGGTCGCGCAGGGCGACGCTGCGGTCGCCGGCGCGACGCTGATGCTCGGGCTGCGACTGCGGCACGATCCGCACTGGCACACCTACTGGCGCAACCCTGGCGATTCCGGCCTGCCGACGCGGCTCGAGCTGAGCCTGCCTCCCGGCTGGCAGGCCGGCGAGATCGTCTGGCCGGCGCCACGACGCATCTTCATCGGCCCGCTCGCCAACTACGGCTACGAGGACGAACTGCTGCTGCCGGTGCCGGTGCGGGTGCCCGCCGGGGCGCCGCCGGGCCCTGTGAAGATCGGCGCGCGCGCGCAGTGGCTGATGTGCAGGGACGTCTGCATCCCCGGCGAGGCGCAGCTCAGGCTGGAGCTCCCGGTGGCCGCCAGCGCCGGGCCCTCGCGACACGCGATCCTCTTCGAGCGGGCTGCGATCGCCACGCCGCGCGAGACGCTGCAGGCGCGGATCGCTCCCGGCGAGCGCAGCCTGTCGCTGGTCTTCGAGCGTGCGCAGGCCGGAAGCGCGGAGTTCTTCCCCTATCGCGAGGAGCTGGTCTCGGCGCCGGCGCCCCAGCGTCTGTTCCGGCTGGACGAAGGCCGCTGGCGCCTCGAACTCGCGCTGGACGAGCGCGCCGCCCGCCCGGGCTTCGACAGTGACGCTTCCCGCTACGGCGCGTTCGGGGTGATCGTGCTCGACGGGGTGCCTCTGGAGGTTTCGGTGGTGGGGGGCGAGGGCCTTTCCGCCGGCGGCAGCCTGGTGTCGGTCGCCGAAGGCGGGGATCGTTCCGGGCAGGCTGGCGGCAGCCCGTTCGGCGGGCTCGGCGGACGGCTGCTGGGCAGCCTGTCCGGCACTGCGGGCGGTGCTGTCCCGCCGGGATCGATCGGTGCCGGCGGATCGGCAGCGGGCGCCGGCGCACCGGCCGGCGCTCCTGCCGGCGGTCTGTCGCTTGCGATCGCCATCCTGTTCGGAGCGATCGGCGGCCTGATGCTCAACCTGATGCCCTGCGTCTTTCCGGTCATCGGTCTGAAGGTGCTGGGGTTCGCGGGCCAGGACAGCGGTGATCGTCGCGGTTCGCGCCACGGGGCCTTCGCCTTCGTGCTCGGCGTGCTGCTGTCGTTCTGGGCGCTGGCCGGGCTGCTGCTCGTGCTGCGCGGCGCCGGGCAGGCGGTGGGCTGGGGATTCCAGCTGCAGTCGCCCGCCTTCGTCGCCGCGATGGCGCTGCTGTTCGTGCTGATCGGGATGAACTTCGCGGGGGTCTTCGAGATCGGGGCCGGGATGACCCGGCTGGGAGGCGCGGAGACGGCGCTTGCCTCGCGCGGCGGCCTGACGGGGGCCTTCGGCACCGGGGTGCTTGCGGTGCTGGTGGCCACGCCCTGCACCGCACCGTTCATGGGCTCGGCGCTGGGCTATACGCTCGGACGTCCGGCGCTCGAGGTGTTCGCGGTGTTCGCCGCGATCGGGCTGGGAATGGCGCTGCCTTATGTGCTTCTCGGGATGTTCCCGGGCGCGCTGCGCTGGCTGCCGCGGCCGGGGCGCTGGATGGAGAGCTTCCGCCAGCTGCTGGCCTTCCCGATGTTCGCCACCGTGGCCTGGCTCGCCTGGGTGCTCGGGCTGCAGGTGGGCATGGACGCAGTGCTGGCACTGGCGATGGGCGCGGTGCTGGTGGCGCTGGCAGCGTGGCTCTACGGCCGCTTCGTCCAGGCCTCTGCCGGTACGCGCCGGGGCCTTGCCGCAGTCCTGGCGCTGGCGGCCTTCGCTGCGGGAGTCTGGCTCGCCTGGCCCGCAGTGCAGCCCGATGCGCAGACTGCCCGCGCAGGCGCCGCAGCGCCGGGCGAGCAGTGGCAGGACTGGAGCGAACAGGCGGTGGCGCGCGCGCGCGGCGAGGGACGACCGGTCTTCGTCGACTTCACTGCCGCTTGGTGCGTGAGCTGCCAGGTGAACAAGAAGCTGGTGCTCGAGCGCGAGCCGGTGGCCGGCGAGATGGCGCGCAGGGAGGTGCTGCGCCTGCGGGCCGACTGGACGCAGCGCGATCCGCGGATCACCGCTGCGCTCGCCAGCCACGGCCGCAACGGCGTGCCGCTGTACCTGCTCTATCTCCCGGGCGAGGCCGAACCGCGGGTCCTGCCCGAGATCCTGAGCCCGGGAATCGTGACCGCCGAGCTCGCGCGCCTGCCCCGAGCCCGATGATCGGCGCAGCGCGCCTCCGATGGGCGGCTGAAGGGTTCCCCGACGCGCTCCCGGGCACGGCTGCCCATGGGCCTCGTCTGGCGCGCCCGCTGAGTCCCGGTCGCATGTCGTCCCGGAGCTGCGCCGGCTAGAATCGGCGGGCAGCGCCGGTCACGGTCGCCGCGCGCAGGTCCCGGCGCAGTCCCGCGCCCGGACTCCAGCCAGGAGGGTCGAGGACATGCCGGTGGTCGCGATCGTCAATCCCAAGGGAGGCGTCGGCAAGACGACGCTCGCCACCAACCTCGCAGGCGCCTTCGCCGCCGCAGGCCACCGCACGATGCTCGGCGACTTCGATCGCCAGCAGTCCTCGCGCGACTGGCTCTCCCTGCGGCCCCAGGCGGTGGCGCGGATCGAGGGCTGGGAGGAGAGCGAACTGAAGCGCCCGCCACGCGGTGTCACGCACGTGGTGATCGACACCCCGTCGCAGATCGACCCCCGGCGCCTGGCCGAGGTGGTGCGCGTGGCCGATCGCGTGCTGATGCCCATGCAGCCGTCGATGCTCGACCTGCTTGCGATGCGCCGCTTCCTCGATGAACTCGGCAGCGCCCTGCGCAGCCGGGACCGGCTGCCCGGCAAGTTCGCGCTGGTCGGAATGCGGGTCGATGCGCGCACGCGCGCCGCGCAGGAACTGGATCGCTTCTTCTCCGGGCTGGACATCCCGGTGGCAGCGATCCTCCGCGATACGCAGAACTACGTGCAGCTCGCTGCGCACGGACTGAGCCTGTTCGATCTGCCCGAGCATCGGGTGGCGGGCGATCGCGAGAGCTGGGCGCCGCTGCTGCGCTGGGTGTCGGGCTGAGCCGCGCCGCGATGGGTCAGGACCAAAGGCGGCAGCAGGCCGGCACTGCGGTTGCGGCGGCGATCGCCGCGCTGCGGGCTCCCGCGCAGGCGCTCGTTTCAGTGCGGCTGGTCGAGGAGGAGTCGCGCGTCCTGGCAGTGGTGCGCGGCGTGCTGCAGCCGCTGGTGTCGACGGTGGATTCAGGTGCGATGGTCACGGTGCAGGTGCCTGGCGGCAGCGGCTACTGTGCGAGCGCCGACCTCGGCCCGGCTTCGCTGCAGGCGGCCGCCGACCGAGCATTCACCTGGGCGAAGCTCTGCGCCCGCTTCGGGGTGTTCGATGGCGTGAGCCTGCCGTCGCCACGGGTCGACGGGCTGCACTGGCCGTCCAGGGCGGTCGAGCCGCTGCCGCACGACGAGGCGCTGATCGGGCTGCTGCACGAGGAGGCCGCGGCGCTGCGTCGCGACGAGCGCATCGTCCACTGGAGCGCGACCCTGCGCATCACCCGCAGCCGCCAGAGCCTGTTCGCCGATGGCCGCCAGCTCGCCGAGCAGGTCTTCGACTGGATCGAGCCCAATCTCGAGGCCACTGCCGCGGCCGATGGCCTCGCCCAGACCCGCACCCTCGCCGGGCATTACAACGGTTTCTGCCAGCAGGGCGGCTTCGAGGTGCTGCGCCGATCGGGCCTGCCCGGGGGCGGTGAACGTGTCGGCGAAGAGGCGCTGCAGCTGCTGGCCGCGCCGAACTGCCCGAGCGGGCGGATGTCGCTGCTGCTGATGCCCGACCAGATGATGCTGCAGATCCACGAGTCGATCGGGCATCCGCTCGAACTCGATCGCATCCTGGGCGACGAGCGCAACTTCGCCGGCGGCAGCTTCGTGACTCCGGACATGTTCGGCAGCTACCCTTACGGTTCGGAGCTGCTGAACGTCAGCTTCGACCCGGAGCGCCAGGCCGGCTTCGCCGGCTACGGGGCGGATGACGAAGGCACGCCCGCCAGCCGCACTCTGCTGATCGAGCGGGGCGTGCTGATGCGCCCGCTGGGCAGCGCACTGTCGCAGGCGCGCGCGCAGGCCGCGGGCCTGCGGCTGGGCGCCGTTGCCTGTGCCCGCGCCAGCGGCTGGCACCGCGCGCCCATCGACCGGATGGCCAACCTGGATGTCGAGCCCGGCGACACGCCGCTGGCGCAGATGATCGCGCAGGTGGAGCACGGCGTGCTGATGCGCACCAACGCCTCGTGGTCGATCGACGACTCTCGCAACAAGTTCCAGTTCGGCTGCGAGTGGGGCCAGCGGATCGAGGACGGGCAGCTCGGCGCGGTGGTGCGCAATCCCAACTACCGCGGCGTGTCGGCAAGCTTCTGGCGCAGCCTGTCAAGGCTTGGCGACCGTGACAGCTTCGAGGTGATGGGAACGCCCTTCTGCGGCAAGGGCGAACCCGGACAGGTGATCCGCGTCGGCCACTCGGCGCCTGCCTGCCTGTTCGACGGGGTCGAGGTCTTCGGGGGGGCACGGTGAGGCCGGGCGTCGCCGTGCGCGCATCGGCGAGAAAGCGGACGTGAGCGGGGAATTGCACGGACGCTACGCCCGGGTGCTCGACGCGGTGCGCGAGGCTGCGCGCCCGGGCGAGATCAGCGCGGGCTGGCTGGCGGCCGAGCGTTCGGATTTCGTGCGCTTCAACCATGGCCGGGTGCGCCAATGCGGCAGCGTCGAACGTGCCACCCTCGAGCTGCGGCTGATCGTCGGCGCCTGCCAGGCGCGGCGCACCCTCACCCTGTCCGGCGATCCTGCGGCCGACCTCGAGCGGGTCGGCGCGGGCCTGCGCTGGCTGCGCGAGGCGCTCGCGCGCTCGCACCCGGATCCCTGGCTGAGCTTCTCGACACGGCCCTCGCGCAGCCGCCTGGTCGCCGGGACGCGGCTGCCGCTGCCCGAGGAGGCGGTCGAGGCTGTGTGCACCGCCGCCGGATCGAGCGATCTGGTCGGTCTGCATGCTGCCGGTCCGCTGGCGCGCGGCTTCGCCAGCAGCCTCGGTCACGAGCACTGGCACGAGACGGACTCCTGGTTCTTCGACCACTCGATCCAGGCCGACGCGGGGCGGGCCGCGAAGGCAACGCTGGCCGGCGGAGCGTGGTCGGCCCAGCGGGTGCGCGCGTCGATCGACGGCATCCGCAGCCAGGCGCAGCTGCTGTGCCGTGCGCCGAAGCCGCTCGATCCCGGCCGCCACCGCAGCTACCTGTCGCCCCGGGCGCTTGCCGATCTCCTGGGCCTGCTGGCCTGGGACGGCTTCTCCGCGCGCGCGCACCGCAGCGGGCATGCCAGTCTCGCTGCGCTGCGCGAAGGGGAGCACCGGCTGGATGCGCAGGTGCACATCGCCGAGGACCTCGCGGCCGCGCAGGTGCCCGCGTTCCAGTCCGACGGTTTCGCGCGCCCGCCGCGCCTGGACCTGGTGCGCGAAGGCCGCTTCACCGACTGGCTCGCCTCGCCGCGCAGCGGTCGCGAGTTCGCGATCCGGGACAATGGCGCTGCCGATGCGGAGACGCCCGAGGCGCTCTCGATGCAGGGCGGCACGCTGGATGAGCACGAGGCCTTCGCACGGCTCGGAACCGGAGTGGCGATCGGCAACCTGTGGTACCTGAACTTCTCCGACCGGCAGGCCTGCCGTGTCACCGGAATGACCCGCTTCGCGACCTTCTGGGTGCACGAGGGCGAAGCGGTGGCGCCGGTGGCGCCGATGCGCATCGACGACAGCGTCTACCGGATGCTCGGTGGCGCCCTCGAGGCCCTGACCCGCGAACCGGTGCAGAGTCCGGACACAGACAGCTACGAAGGCCGACGCTTCGGATCCATCACCGCGCCCGGCGCGCTGCTCGCGGGGCTCGATTTCACGCTGTAGCACCGTGCGTTCCCGGGGCCTTGCGGAGCGGGTGGCCGGCCTGCGGATTCGATAAACTCCTCGTGGTTCCTCGCGCGGGAACACACAACGCACACAGGAGACAGGATCGTGACCGTCCGCGCCTATGACTGGATCGCCCACCATGCCCGAACCAACGGCGGCGATGTCGCGACCGTCGATCTGCACGAGAAGCGCAGCCTGACCTATCGCGAGTTCGACCAGCGCATCGGCAGGCTCGCATCCTGGCTGCGCCAGGCGGGCGTCGGGCGCGGCGAGCGTGCGGCGATCCTCGCGCAGAACTGCACCGACTTCTTCGAGCTGCAGTTCGCCTGCGCGCGCCTGGGCGCGATCTTCGTCCCGCTGAACTGGCGGCTGACCGTCCCGGAGCTGCGCTTCATCGTCGGCGACGCCGCGCCGCGTGTGCTGATCCACGATCCGGAATTCGCCGAGGCCGCCCAGGCGCTGCGGCTGGCCTTCCCGGAGACGACGCTGCTCGCGCGCTGCGGCGCGACGAGCGACTACGAGCGTGCGCTCGCCTCGGTCGAGCCGCTGCCGGCGGCCGCCTGGGAGGAGGTCACGCACGACGACGTCTCCACGATCATGTACACCTCGGGCACGACCGGCCACCCGAAGGGGGCGATGATCACCCACGGCATGACCTTCTGGAACGTGGTCAACCTGGGGATGCCTGCCGAGATCAGCAGCGCGACGGTCTTCGTGGCGGTGCTGCCGCTGTTCCACACCGGCGGACTGAACTGTTACTCGAACCCGGTCTTCCATGCCGGCGGCCGGGTGCTGGTGCCGCGCAGCTTCGATCCGGGCGAGACGCTGCGGATGTTCGCCGACCCCGAGGTCGGGCTGACCCACTTCTTCGGAGTGCCGGCGCACTACCAGTTCCTGCTCCAGCATCCGGACTTCGAAGGCACCGATCTTTCCGGCCTGCGCGTGGCCGGCGTGGGTGGCGCGCCGATGCCGGTGCCGCTGCTCGAGGCCTGGCTTGCCCGGGGCGTTGCGCTGATCCAGGGCTACGGGATGACCGAGACCAGCCCGGGCGTGCTCTGCCTCGACCGCCGCGATGCGGCGCGCAAGATCGGCTCGGCGGGCAAGCCGCTGCTGCACACCGAGACGCGCGTCGTCGACGAGCGCGGCGTCGATGTCCCGCGGGGCGAGATGGGCGAGCTGTGGGTGCGCGGCCCGAACATCACCCCCGGCTACTGGAACCGGCCCGACGCGAACAAGGCGTCGTTCACGGACGGTTGGCTGCACACCGGCGATGCCGCCCGGGTCGACGAGGAGGGCTACTACTACATCGTCGACCGCACCAAGGACATGTACATCTCGGGCGGCGAGAACGTCTACCCGGCCGAGGTCGAGAGCGTGCTGTACCAGCTGCCGCAGCTCGCGGAGGCGGCGATCATCGGCGTTCCCGACGAGCGCTGGGGCGAGGTCGGCAAGGCGATCGTCGCGCTCAAGCCGGGGCAGGCGCTGAGCGCCGAGCAGATCATCGACCACTGCCGCGAGAACCTCGCGCGCTACAAGCTGCCGCGCTACGTGGAGTTCGTGGAGGTGCTGCCGCGCACCGCCTCGGGCAAGGTGCACAAGCCGACGCTGCGGCAGAGCTTCGGGAAGGTGTGATCGCCGGCCGGAGCCTGCCGTGGCTCCGGTCCGGTCCGGTGCCTGGCTGCGCTGCGATGATGCCGCAGCCGGGGCCGTGACCCTGTCCGACGGAGTCGCCGTGCTGCGCAGGATCCTTGTCGCCTCCTGTCTGTCTCTCCTCGTGCTGGCCGGTGGCTGCGCCACGCCGAACGCAGGGCCCGCTGCCGCTCGCTGGCCGGTCGACCAGGAGGGCGGGCCTGCGCCTGTCGAACTGCAGCATGCCTTCGACCAGCCGCGGCCGGCCGACTTCCTCCTGCTGGGCGAGATCCACGACCACCCGCTGCATCATCGGCTGCGCGCGCGCTGGCTCGATGGGCTCGCGCAGCGGCACCGCTTCGTGGTCGCGCTCGAGCAGCTCGACGCCGATCGGCAGCCAGCGCTCGATGCAGCCGTTGCGGCGTCGGCTGGCAGTGCGCGGCCGCCGGCGGCAGTCGCGCGCCGCGTCGCGCAGGCCGCCGGCTTCGACTTCGATGCCTGGGACTGGCCATCGTATTCGCCCTACGTGGAACTTGCGCTGCGCCGGGGGCTGCCGCTGGTTGCGGCCAACCTGTCCAACGCGCAGGCCCGCAGCATCGCGCGCGGCCAGGCGCACCCGCTGGCTGGCGTCGAACCGTCCGGCTGGGGGCCTGCGCAGCGTGCAGCAATGATCGCCGAGATCCGCGACGGACACTGCGGGCTGCTGCCCGAGCGCAGCCTCGAACCGATGGTCGCGGCGCAGGTGGCCCGCGATGCGCAGATCGCCCGGGCGCTCGTCGCGGCGCACCGCCGCCACCGCCTGCCGGTGGTGCTGATCGCGGGCAACGGACACGTGCGCGTCGACCTGGGCGTGCCGCGCCACCTGCGCGACCTCGCACCGCAGGCGCGCGTGCTGTCGATCGGCTTCGTCGAGACCGGCAGGCCCGCAGGGGTGTTCGACCTCGAGGTCGTGACGCCGGTCCACGAGCGGGATGATCCCTGCGCGCGGCTGCGCGGCCGCTGAGCGGCGGCGTCGGCGCCGGGTGGGTCAGCGCAGTCCGAGCACGTCCTGCATGTCGAACAGCCCGGCCTCGCGCCCGGCCAGGAAGCGGCAGGCGCGCAGGCTGCCGTGCGCGTAGGTGACGCGGCTGGCCGCACGGTGCGTGATCTCGATGCGCTCGCCGGTGCCCGCGAAGAGCACCGTGTGGTCGCCGACGATGTCGCCCCCGCGCACCGTCGCGAACCCGATGGTCGCCCGATCGCGTTCGCCGGTCACGCCCTCGCGGCCGTAGACCGCCACCTTCTGCAGGTCGCGGCCCAGCTCCTTCGCGATCACTTCCCCCATCCGCAGCGCGGTGCCCGAGGGCGCATCGACCTTGTGGCGATGGTGGGCTTCGATGATCTCGACGTCGTAGGCGTCGCCGAGGATCCGGGCCGCGGTCTCGAGCAGCTTGAAGGTGACGTTCACGCCGACGCTCATGTTCGGGGCGAAGACGATCCCGATGCGCTGCGCCGCCGCGCTGATCGCGGCCTTGCCCTGGTCGTCGAAGCCGGTGGTGCCGATCACCATGCGCACCGCGCGCGCCGTGCAGGCCTCGAGGTGGCGCAGCGTGCCCTCGGGGCGGGTGAAGTCGATCAGCACCTGCGCGCGGGCCAGGGCCTCGTCGAGCGACTCGACGATCCGCACGCCGGTGTCGCGGCCGAGGAACTCGCCGGCGTCGCGACCGAGCGCCGGCGAGCTCGCCACGTCGAGCGCGCCCGCGAGCTCCATGTCCGGCGCCTCGAGCACCGCCTCGATCAGCATCCTTCCCATCCGGCCGGAGGCCCCGGCCACTGCGATCTTCATCATCCTGGCGTCCCTGTGGTGGAGGCCGCACCCACGTGGATCTGCGGGCCGACCGGGCGTGGTCGAGGGCCTCAGCGCCGCGCGGCCGAGCCGGGCAGCGCAGGGTCGGTCGGATCCTCGCGCAGCGGCAGTTCGTCGGCCTCGATCGAGGCGACCTTGTCCTCGCGGAAGTGGATGGTGACCCGGCGCTGTTCGCTGCGCCCGCTGGCGTGCAGGTAGCGAAAGACGTAGTCCCAGCGGTCGGTCCGGAACATCGGCTCGAGCAGCGGCGAGCCGAGGGCGGCGCGCACCTGCGCGCGCGTCATGCCGGGCTGGACCTGGTCGAGCATCTCGCGGGTCACGTAGTTGCCCTGGGGCAGGTCGGTGCGGTAGGGCTCGAACAGACCGCTGCGGTCCGAGCGCTGCGTGCCGCAGCCGCCGAAGGCCATTGCCGCCAGCGCGAGCGCGATCACGGCGGCGCCCCGCAGCGGGCGCTCCGGGAAGGCTGCGCGCGCTCGCTGGCGCGCCTGCCGCGCGCGCCGCGCCGTTGCGGGCGGGCGGGGAGACTCGATTGGGCTGGCGCTCATGGGTTCGTCGATCCTGTGCGGCGACAGCGTTGCCGGCCGGGTTTTCCAAACCCGATATCATAGCGACTCGGTCCGGGTGCCACTGTCTGCGCCCGCCCGGGCAGGTGGCCCAGAACTTCCCGAAGGTTGCCCCAGAGCTTGTGCCCCAGCGTATGTCAGCGACCCAAGAGCTCCGCAGCATCGGCCTGAAGGCCACCCTGCCGCGCCTGAAGATCCTCGAGGTCTTCCAGGGCAGCAAGGCCGGGCGCCACCTCAGCGCCGAGGACGTCTACCGCGAGCTGCTCGCGGAGAACCAGGACATCGGCCTGGCCACGGTCTACCGGGTGCTCACCCAGTTCGAGCAGGCGGGGCTGCTCACCCGCAGCAACTTCGAGTCGGGAAAGGCGGTGTTCGAACTCAACGAGGGTTCGCACCACGACCACCTGGTCTGCCTGCAGTGCGGGCGGGTCGAGGAGTTCTACGACGCCGAGATCGAGCGGCGCCAGCAGCAGATCGCGCGCGAGCGCGGCTTCGAGCTGCAGGATCACGCGCTGGCGCTCTACGGCAACTGCATCAAGCCCGACTGCAAGCACCGTCGCGACTGACTCCACCCGCAGGCCCGGGCCAAGCCGCTGTCGGGTCACACCCTGGCGCGGCCCAGGGGCAGGAAGGCCGCAGCGTCGCGGGCGGCGCTCAGGTGTGGCGCCGTCTCAGGCCTGCGCGAGCAGCTCGCGCGCGTGCTTGCGCGTGGTGGCGGTGATTCCCGCGCCGCCGAGCATCCGGGCGAGCTCCTCGATCCGCTCGTCGCGATCGAGCGGGGCGATCCGGCTGCACACCGCAGCGCCCACCGCTTCCTTGCTGACCCGGAAGTGCCGATGCGCCCTGGCGGCCACCTGCGGCAGATGGGTCACGCAGAGCACCTGGCGGTCGTCGCCGAGCCGGCGCATCAGCGTGCCGATCGCGTCGGCGACTGCGCCGCCGACACCGGCGTCGGCCTCGTCGAAGATCAGCGTGGGCACCGGGTTGGCCTGCGCGGCCATCACGGAGATCGCCAGGCCGATGCGCGAGAGCTCGCCGCCGGATGCCACGCGCGCCAGCGGGCGAAGCCGGGCGCCCGCATGCGCGGCGACGCGGAACTCCACCGCGTCGATTCCCGAGGCGCCGGGATCGGTGGGTTCGCAGGCCACTGCCAGCCGGCCGCCTGCCATGCCCAGCCCGGCCAGGTGGCCGCAGACGCCCTCGGCAAGCTGCCTGGCCGCGTCCTGGCGTGCAGTCGACAGCGATGCGGCGAGCTGGTCGTAGCGGGTGCGCGCCGCCTGCGCCTTCAGGCGCAGGCCATCGAGATCCTGCGCGGCGTCGAGCTGCTGCAGGCGCTGCTGCATCCTGGCCAGCGCAGCGGGGATCTCGGCCGGCGCCAGACGCATGCGCCGGGCTGCCTCGAAGATGGCGCTGATGCGCTGCTCGATCTGCTGCAGCCGCTCAGGGTCGAGGTCCACGCGCCCGGAGTAGGCCGACAGCTCCGACGCGGCCTCGTCGATCTGGATCGCTGCGCCGTCGAGCATCTCGACGGTTGCCCGCAGCCGCTCGTCGATCGACGCGAGCGGACGCAGCCGCTGCAGCAACTGGTGCAAGCGGGAAGCGAGCGCCCCGTCGCTCTCGGCCAGGGCATCGGCAGCCGCCCGTGCACCTTCGATCAGCGAGGCCGCATGTGCCAGCCGCTTCTGTTCCTCTTCGAGCGACTCCCATTCGCCTGGCGCCAGGCGCAGGCGCTCGAGCTCGCCTGCCTGCCAGGCCAGGCGCTCGCGCTCGAGCGCGAGTTCGCGCTGCCCGCCTTCGGCGGCCTCGAGTTCGCGGGCCAGCGTGCGCCAGTCGGTCCACGCCTCGCCGACCGCGCGTACCGCCTCGCCCAGGCCGGCGTATGCGTCGAGCAGCCGTCGCTGACCGTCCGGTCGCAGCAGGGACTGGGCGGCGTGCTGGCCGTGGATGTCGACCAGCTGTTCGCCGATCTCGCGCAGCAGCGCGGCAGTGGCCGGACTGCCGTTGACCAGCGCGCGCGAGCGCCCGTCGGCATCGATCACCCTGCGCAGCAGCACGCAGCCCGGGTCGCCGCCCAGATCGCGTTCGGCCAGCCAGGCATCGAGCGCCGCGGTGCTGCGGAAGGTGGCGGTGATGTCGGCGCGCTGGGTGCCCTCGCGCACGACCCCTGCGTCGCCGCGGCCGCCCATCGCCAGCGCGAGCGCATCGACCAGGATCGACTTGCCCGCTCCGGTCTCGCCGGTGAGCACCGTGAAGCCGGGGCCGAACTCGACGTCGAGAGCGTCGACGATCACGAAGTCCCGAAGGTGCAGCGCGAGCAGCATCGGGGCGGGTCAGGTGCGCGAGAGGATCGGCAGTTCGTGCCAGTTCAGCTTGCCGCGCAGCGTCCCGAAGTAGGTGTATCCGGGCGGGTGCAGGAAGCGGGCCCGATGGGGGCCGCGCTCGACGATGATGTCGTCGCCGACGTGCAGGTCGCTGAAGACCTGCATGTCGCCCGCCACCCGGGGTTCGCGGCCCTCGACCACGGTGATGTGGATGCGGGCGTCGTCGGGCAGCGCGATCGGACGGTTCGACAGCGCCTGCGGCGCCACGGGGACGAGCACCAGGCCTGCGAGCCGCGGATGCAGGATCGGCCCGCTGGCCGAGAGCGCGTAGGCGGTGGACCCGGTGGGGGTGGCGATGATCAGGCCGTCGGCGCGCTGGTTGTACATGTAGACGCCGTCGACGTGCACCTGCAGCTCGATCATGCCGGCCCGCGACGAGCGGCTGACCACGACGTCGTTCATCGCGACCTGGTTCCAGACCTCCTCGGCGCCGCGCAGCACCCGCGTGGTGAGCTGGGTGCGGTCCTCGGCGGTGTAGTCGCCCTCGAGGATGCGGCCCAGTGCGTCGCGCCACTGCGACAGGGGGATGTCGGTGACGAAGCCCAGGCGGCCGTGGTTGATCCCGACCACGGGCACGCCGTACCGGGCGAGGTGGCGCGCCACGCCCAGCATGGTGCCGTCTCCACCCACCGCGACCGTGAGGTCCGCGTGGCGGCCGATCTCGTCGATGGTGACGTGTCCGAGGTCGGTGCGGCCGATGGCCTCGGCGGTGCCGGCCTCGACCAGCACCGAAATGGCGCGCTCGCGCAGGAAGGCGGCGATCTCGGCGAGGCTGCCCGCCACGCCTTCGGACTGATAGCGGCCCACCAGTGCGACGGTGCGAAACGGGTTGCTCATGCGGACGATTACACCATACTTCGTCGCGGCCGAGTCGCCCGGCGCTGCGCCCGGACCCCTGGCGGCTTGCGTCGGCCCGAGGGGGCAATACAATAGCCCGCATGCTGGACCGACGAGCACAGACGCTGCTGAAGACCCTGATCGAGCGCTACATCGCCGACGGCCAGCCGGTGGGCTCGCGCACCCTCTCCAGGCACTCGGGGCTCGAGCTGTCGCCCGCCACGATCCGCAACGTGATGGCCGACCTCGAAGAGCTCGGCCTGATCGCAAGCCCGCACACCTCGGCAGGCCGGATCCCCACGCCGCGCGGCTATCGCCTCTTCGTCGACACCCTGCTGACGGTCGAGCCGCTGCGCGGCGCGCAGACCGAGCAGATCCAGGATCGCCTGCAGCAGGACGAGCCGCAGCGCGTGCTGTCCTCGGCAGCCTCCATCCTCTCGAGCCTTTCGCAGTTCGCCGGGGTGGTCCTGACGCCCCGGCGTTCCTCGCTCTTTCGCCAGGTGGAGTTCCTGCGCCTGTCGGATCGGCGCGTGCTGCTGATCGTGGTCACTCCCGAGGGCGACGTCCAGAACCGGATCCTGCACACCGATCGCGAGTACAAGCCGTCCGAGCTCGTGGAAGCCGCCAACTACCTGAACCAGCATTTCGCCGGGCTCGACCTCGAAACCATCCGCGTGCGGCTGCACGGCGAGCTCGCCAGCCTGCGCGAGGACATCAGCGACCTGATGCAGCGCGCGGTCGAGGCCGGGGGCAGGGCGCTCACCGAGGAGGCCGAGCCGGTGGTGATCTCCGGCGAACGCAATCTGCTGGGCATTGCCGACCTCTCCGACAACATGGAGCGGCTGCGCCGGCTCTTCGACCTCTTCGAGCGCAAGACCGGCCTGCTGCAGCTGCTGGACGCCTCCAGCCATGCCCAGGGCGTGCAGATCTTCATCGGCGGGGAATCCGAGCTGGTGCCGATGGACCAGGTCAGCGTGGTGGTCGCCCCCTACGAGGTCGACGGCAAGATCGTCGGCACCCTCGGCGTGATCGGCCCGACGCGAATGGCCTACGATCGCGTGATCCCGATCGTCGACATCACCGCCAAGCTCGTGTCCACCGCGCTCAGTCACGGAGCCTGAGGGATCGTGCGCACCGTCCGGTGCCGGCCGGCGCGACGGGGCCGGCGGCTGCGGGGTCTTCGATGAGCGAGGCGCTGCTGCACCGCTGGTTCGATGCGCTGGCGCGCCTGGACGGCGAGTCGCTGGCCGCCTGCTACCACCCCTCGGCCAGCTTCAGCGACCCGCTCTTCCCGGATCTGCGCGGTGCCCGCGTCGGCTGGCGCTGGCGGATGCTCACCCGTGGCGCGACCGGCATGAAGCTGAGCTACGACATCCTGCACGGCGACGAGCGCAAGGCGGTGGTGCGCTGGCGCGCCTGCTGGCGACTGGCCGGCAGCGGCCGCGAGGTGCGCAACGAGGTGCTGTCGACCTTCGCCTTCTGGGACGATCGCATCGTCCGGCAGGTCGACGAGTTCGGCTTCTGGCGCTGGAGCCGCTCGAGCCTGGGCCTGCCCGGGCTGCTGCTGGGCTGGATTCCCGCGCGGCGCCGTGCCGCGACCCGGCGTGCGCTGGCGCAGCTCGATCGCCTGGCTGCGACGCAAGCTGCCGCCGACGGGCCCTGTGGCCTGCGCTGAGCGCGGTGCTGCCGTCGCCCGGGCCTCGGCATCGGTTACCCTTGCCGCTTCGTCGATCCCTGGTTCGCTCCTCCCGAGATGTCCCGTTTTTCCTCGGCCTCACGCTTCGAGCACGCGAGCCCGGAGCGCGTCGGCGTTCTGCTGCTGCAGCTCGGCACCCCCGATGCCCCCGAGCCCGCAGCGGTGCGACGCTACCTGCGCGAGTTCCTCTGCGATCCTCGCGTGGTGGAGATCCCGAAGCTCGTCTGGCGGCCGATCCTCGAGGGAATCATCCTGCCGGCCCGAGGGCGCAGCTCGGCGCGCAAGTACGCATCGATCTGGACCGACCAGGGTTCGCCGCTGGCGGTGAACACCGCGCGCCAGGCGATCCAGCTGCGGGGCCACCTGGGCGAGCGTGGCATCGACCTGGAGGTCGGCTGGGCGATGCGCTACGGAGCGCCTTCGGTTGCGCAGGCGCTGCGCGAGATGCGCGAGCGTCGGGTCAGCCGCCTGCTGGTGCTGCCGCTCTATCCGCAGTACTCGGCAAGCACTTCGGCGAGCGCCTTGGACGCGGTCTGGGCAGAGTTCGCCCGCTGGCGCAACCTGCCCGAGCTGCGCACGGTGCGCGCTTTCCACGACCATCCTTCCTACCTCGATGCGCTGGCCGGGCAGGTGCGCCGGGCCTGGACCCACGATGGCCCGCCCGACCGGCTGGTGATGAGCTTCCACGGCATGCCCCGGCGCACCCTCGACCTGGGCGACCCCTATCACTGCGAGTGCCTGGCCACCGGACGGCTGCTCGCGCAGCGCCTGGGCCTGGCGCCGCAGCAGGCGCTCGTCACCTTCCAGTCGCGCTTCGGCAAGGCCGAGTGGCTGCAGCCCTATACCGACCGGACGCTCGCGCAGCTGGGAGCGCAGGGTGTCGGGCGCGTGGACGTCATCTGTCCGGGCTTCGTCGCCGACTGTCTGGAAACCCTCGAGGAGATCGCGATCGAGGGCCGCGACACCTTCCTCGCCGCCGGCGGACGCGACTACCGCTACATTCCGTGCCTGAACGACGCTCCGGAATTCGCCGCCGCGCTTGCCGATCTGGTCCAGGCGCACACCTGCGGCTGGCCGATGCGCCGCCTGGGCGCTGCCGAAGCGGCGGCGCGCGACGAGATGCTCGCGCGACGGCGCGAGCGCGCCGTCGCAGGGGGTGCGAAGAGCTGATCAGGCCTTGGGCGGGATGCGCAGCACCTGGCCCGGATAGATCTTGTCCGGATGGGTGAGCATCGGCTTGTTGGCCTCGAAGATCTGCATGTACGCGTTGGCGTTGCCGTAGTACTCCTTGGCGATCTTCGACAGGGTGTCGCCCCGGACCACCGTGTAGAACTTCGATTCCGGCACAGGCGCGCTGACGGTGATCTCGTCGTTGACCTGCGAGACGCCCGCGACGTTGCCGCAGCACAGCAGGATCTTCTCCCTGGTGTGCTGATCGGCGACGGTGCCGCTGACCGTGACCGCGGCGCTTGCGCCGTCGAATTTCACCGTGAGTCCTTCGGTGGGCAGCTTCATCGAGCGGATGTAGGCGAGGATCGCGTCGGCGGCGGCCTGGTTCGCTGCGGCGCTCCTGGCCGGGTCGGCAGTGGCGGCCTGGGCGCTGCCGAAGAGCTTCTCACCGGCTTCCTTGATGAACGAGAACAATCCCATCGTCGGTCTCCTGGTCGGGTTGCGTGAGGCCTAGGGTAGCATCGCCCGCCGCGCATCACCTGTGGACCCTGTCGCGCGGAAGAAGGAGCGGGCGGGGCTTGAAACCGTCGAAACCGCCCCCATGTGGCCGATTGAATTGCGCCAAACCACTGATCTGACGGAAGAATGCTGATGAGCTCGATGGCGGACCAAGGCCAAGGACCTGAACCCAACGACAAGGACATTGCACAGCCTGCAGGCGAGGCCCCCACGGCCGGGCAGGCGCAGGCGGCGCAGCCCGCCGAACTGGCGGCAGGATCCCATCACGAGATCGAGGAGCGCCTGGTGGCCGCGCTGGCCGAGGCGGCCGAGTTCAAGGACCAGTTCCTGCGCGCGAAGGCCGAGACCGAGAACCTGCGGCGCCGCGCCCAGGAGGACGTCGCCAGGGCGCACAAGTTCGCGATCGAGGCCTTTGCTGAGGCCCTGCTGCCCGTCAAGGACAGCCTGGAGCTCGCGCTGAAGTCCGACAACCCCCAGGTCGAGAGCATGCGCGAGGGGGTCGACGCGACCCTGCGGCTGCTTGCCTCGGCCTTCGAGAAGAACCGGCTGCTCGAGGTCGACCCCGCCGGCCAGAGGTTCGACCCGAACCTGCACCAGGCGATCTCCATGGTGCCCGGAAACTCGGTCGATCCTGCAGTGCCGGCCAATCACGTGGTCGGGGTGCTGCAGAAGGGTTACACGATCAGCGACCGTGTGCTCAGGCCGGCGCTGGTCACCGTGTCGCAGGGCTGAGCGGCGCTTGAAATTCCGCGCTGCGCGCGCATCTGAAGGCCAACCGAACATCATTCCAACGGAATCGAGGAAACAATGGGCAAGATCATCGGCATCGACCTGGGCACCACCAACTCCTGCGTCTCGATCATGGAGG
This sequence comes from Pseudomonadota bacterium, assembly GCA_963204785.1. GTDB lineage: Bacteria > Pseudomonadota > Gammaproteobacteria > Burkholderiales > Burkholderiaceae_E > Quisquiliibacterium. Next base: position 43,794 of record CAUJHG010000074.1, read on the forward strand.
GCGGCCAGCCCAAGGTCATCGAGAACTCCGAGGGTGCGCGCACCACGCCGTCGATCATCGCGTACATGGAGGACGGCGAGATCCTGGTCGGCGCGCCGGCCAAGCGCCAGGCGGTGACCAATCCGCGCAACACGCTGTACGCGGTCAAGCGGCTGATCGGCCGCAAGTTCGACGAGAAGGAGGTGCAGAAGGACGTCGACCTGATGCCCTACCAGATCGTCAAGGCCGACAACGGCGACGCCTGGGTGCAGGTGCGCGATCGCAAGCTCGCGCCGCCGCAGGTCTCGGCCGAGGTGCTGCGCAAGATGAAGAAGACCGCCGAGGACTACCTCGGCGAGGAGGTCACCGAGGCGGTGATCACCGTGCCGGCCTACTTCAACGACAGCCAGCGGCAGGCCACCAAGGACGCCGGGCGCATCGCGGGGCTGGACGTCAAGCGGATCATCAACGAGCCCACCGCAGCCGCGCTGGCCTTCGGCCTGGACAAGGCCGCGGGCAAGGATCGCAAGATCGTGGTCTATGACCTGGGCGGCGGCACCTTCGACGTCTCCATCATCGAGATCGCCGACGTCGATGGCGAGAAGCAGTTCGAGGTGCTCTCCACCAACGGCGACACCTTCCTGGGCGGTGAGGACTTCGACCAGCGGATCATCGACTACGTGATCGGCGAGTTCAGGAAGGAGCAGGGCGTCGACCTCGCCAAGGACGTGCTCGCGCTGCAGCGCCTGAAGGAGGCGGCAGAGAAGGCGAAGGTCGAGCTGTCCTCGTCGCAGCAGACCGATCTGAACCTGCCCTACATCACTGCCGACGCGTCGGGGCCGAAGCACCTGAACATGAAGCTCACCCGCGCCAAGCTCGAGGCCCTGGTCGACGAACTGGTCGAGCGCACGATCGAGCCCTGCCGCCTGGCCCTGAAGGATGCCGGACTGAAGGCCTCGGACGTCGACGACGTGATCCTGGTCGGCGGGATGACCCGCATGCCCAAGGTGCAGGCGCGCGTGCAGGAGTTCTTCGGCAAGGAGCCGCGCAAGGACGTCAACCCCGACGAGGCCGTGGCAGTCGGTGCGGCGGTGCAGGGCTCGGTGCTGTCGGGCGAGCGCAAGGACGTGCTCCTCCTCGACGTCACGCCGCTGACCCTGGGCATCGAGACCCTCGGTGGCGTGATGACCGGGATGATCAGCCGCAACACCACGATCCCCACCAAGCACGCGCAGGTGTTCTCGACCGCCGAGGACAACCAGCCGGCGGTGACGATCAAGGTGTTCCAGGGCGAGCGTGAGATGGCGGCCGGCAACAAGCTGCTGGGCGAGTTCAACCTCGAGGGCATCCCGCCGTCGCCGCGCGGCATGCCGCAGATCGAGGTCACCTTCGACATCGACGCCAACGGCATCCTGCACGTGTCGGCCAAGGACAAGGCCTCGGGCAAGGAGAACAAGATCACGATCAAGGCGAACTCCGGGCTGAACGAGGCGGAGATCGAGGCGATGGTCAAGGACGCCGAGGCCAACGCGGCCGAGGACCACAAGCGCCGTGAGCTGGCCGAAGCGCGCAACCAGGCCGACGCGACCGTCCACTCGGTGAGGAAGTCCCTCGCGGAATACGGCGACAGGATCGACGCTGACGAGAAGGCGAGGATCGAGGATGCGCTGAAGGCCGCCGAGGAGTCGCTGAAGTCCGAGGACAAGGGCGAGATCGAGGCGAAGACGGCGGCTCTGGGCGCCGCTTCGCAGAAGCTCGGGGAACTGATGTACGCGAAGATGCAGGCGGAGCAGGGCGGCGCCGAGGCGCAGGCCGGTGCCGGCGCCGGGGCACAGGAGGCCAGGCGCGCGAAGGACGACGACGTCGTCGACGCCGACTTCAAGGAAGTCAAGCGCGACGCCTGACGAGGGCGCACCGACAGCGGACGGTGCGCGATCGACGTACCGGCTTGCGATCGCGAGATCGCAGGCCGTTTTGCCTTGGTGAACGATGGCCAAACGCGATTACTACGAAATCCTCGGCGTTGCGAAGAACGCGAGCGAAGACGAGCTCAAGAAGGTCTACCGCAAGCTGGCGATGAAGTACCACCCGGATCGCAATCCGGACGACAAGTCGGCCGAGGAGAAGTTCAAGGAGGTCAAGGAAGCCTACGAGATCCTCACCGATCCGAAGAAGCGCGAGCTCTACGACCGATTCGGACACGCAGGCGTCGACCCCAACGCGGCGGGGGGCTTCGGAGGCGGGGGGGGCGCCGGTGGCTTTGCCGACGTGTTCGGCGACATCTTCGGCGACATCTTCGGCGCGGCCGCCGGTGCGCGCGGCGGGCGCAGCAACGTCTACCGCGGTGCGGACCTGCGCTACTCGATGGAGATCAGCCTCGAGCAGGCGGCGGCCGGCCATGCCACCGAGATCCGGGTGCCGAGCTGGGAGAACTGCGAGGTCTGTCACGGCAGCGGCGCCAAGCCCGGCACCAAGCCCAAGGCATGCCACACCTGCGGCGGGCAGGGCTCGGTGCGGATGCAGCAGGGCTTCTTCTCGATCCAGCAGACCTGCCCGACCTGCCATGGCAGCGGCAAGGTGATCCCCGAGCCCTGCGGCACCTGCGACGGCGTCGGACGCGTGAAGAAGACCAAGACGCTCGAGGTCAAGATCCCGGCGGGGATCGACGACGGGATGCGCATCCGCTCCGGCGGCAACGGCGAGCCCGGCGTCAACGGGGGGCCGCCCGGCGATCTCTACGTCGAGATCCGCGTGCGCGAGCACCCGGTCTTCCAGCGTGATGGCGACGACCTGCACTGCGAGATCCCGATCTCGATCACCACTGCGGCGCTCGGCGGCAAGGTGGAGGTGCCGACGCTCTCGGGGCGGGCGGAAATCGAACTCCCCGAGGGCACACAGTCCGGCAAGACCTTCCGGCTGCGCAGCAAGGGGATCAAGGGCGTGCGGTCGAGCTACCCGGGTGACCTCTACGTGCATGTAGCGCTCGAGACCCCGGTGCGGCTGAGCGAGAAGCAGAAGAAGCTGCTGCGCGAACTCGACGCCTCGCTGCAGGATCCGAAGCACAGCCCGCAGACCAAGGGCTGGATGGACCGGGTCAAGGAGTTCTTCCAGTAGGCTGTCGTACCATCGTCGCCTGATCGCACTTCGGGATTGCGCGACGATGAAACTCACCTTCGCCGGCGCGGCCGGAACGGTCACCGGTTCACGCTACCTGCTCGACACCGGCGAGCGTCGCATCCTGCTCGACTGCGGCCTGTTCCAGGGCTACAAGCAGCTGCGGCTGCGCAACCGGGCGCGTTTCCCGGTCTCGCCGCGGCGCATCGACTCCGTGGTGCTGAGCCACGCGCACCTGGACCACAGCGGCTACCTGCCCGCGCTCGCGCGCGACGGCTTCCGCGGCCCGATCCACGCGACCGCGGCCACCCACGAACTGTGCGGCATCCTGCTGCGCGACAGCGCTCACCTGCAGGAGGACGAGGCGCGCTTTGCGAACCGGCACGGCTTCACCCGGCACCAGCCTGCCGAGCCGCTCTACACGATGGCCGACGCCGAGCGCGCGCTGCGGCTGTTCAAGGTGGTGGAGTTCGGGCAGGAGTTCGACCTCGGCGAGGGGCTGAAGTGCGCGCTGCAGCCTGCAGGACACCTGCTGGGCGCTGCCTTCGTCAGCCTGCGCAGGCGGGGCCGCTCGCTGGTGTTCTCCGGCGACGTCGGCCGTCCGCAGGACACCATCATGCGCGCGCCCGTGCTTCCCACCGAGGCGGATACGCTGATCCTCGAATCCACCTACGGCAATCGGCTCCATCCGAAGGACGACGGCGAGGCGACGATCGGGCGGATCATCCGCGAGACCGCGGCGCGCGGCGGCACGGTGCTGATCCCATCGTTCGCGGTCGGCCGCGCCCAGACCGTGATGCTCGCGATCGCCAGGCTCGGGCAGCGCGGCGAGATTCCCGACCTGCCGGTCTTTCTCGACAGCCCGATGGCCATCGACGCGACCGCGCTCTATCGCAAGTACCGCACCCTGCACCGGCTGAGCGTCCAGGAGTGCCGGACGATGTACGACGCGGTGCGCATCGTCAACAGCGCCGAGCAATCCAAGGCGCTCGCGCACTTGCGCATGCCTGCGGTGATCATCGCCGCAAGCGGGATGGCCACCGGCGGACGGGTGCTGCATCACCTGAAGAACATCGCGCCCGACCCGCGCAACCACATCCTGTTCGTCGGCTACCAGGCTGGCGGCACCCGCGGCGCCCATCTGGTGGCCGGGGAGCGCGAGGTGAAGATCCATGGCGAGTGGATCCAGGTGCGCGCAGCGGTTACCCAGATCGACAGCTACTCGGCGCACGCCGATGCCGACGAGCTGATGCACTGGCTGAGCGCAATCCGGCGCGCGCCGTCGCAGGTCTACCTGTGCCACGGCGAGTCCGATGCCGCCGACCGTTTGCGCCACCGCATCCAGGAGCAGCTCGGCTGGCCGGCGCGGGTGCCGGAGCACATGGAGACCGTCGAACTCGAACTCTAGTTCACCGCGGATCGACGCCCGCCGCCCGCGCCACGATGACCGGGCTTCGGAAGCATCCTTCCTTTCCTGCACGCGCTGGCATCGGGGCTTCCCCTGCCGCATCACGGACGTCGCACCGATGACCACCGCCTTCGACTTCCAGGCCACGACCATCGATCTCCAGCCCTTCGATCTCGGCCTGCTGCGCGGCAAAGTGCTGCTGATCGTCAACACCGCCAGCCGCTGCGGCTTCACGCCGCAGTATCGGGGCCTGCAGGCGCTGCACGAGCGATATCACGCACAGGGGCTCGAGGTGCTGGGCTTTCCATGCAACCAGTTCGGCGGCCAGGAGCCCGGCGACGCCGCCGAGATCGGCAGGTTCTGCGAGACCAGCTTCGGCGTGCGCTTTCGGCTGTTCGACAGGATCGAGGTCAGGGGCGGCAACGCGCATCCGCTGTGGCGCTGGCTCTGCGCCGAGGCGCCGGGCGTGCTCGGCAGCACGGCGATCAAGTGGAACTTCACCAAGTTCCTGGTCCGCCGCAACGGCAGCGTCTTCCGACGCCATCCGCCGCAGGCCTCGCCGGAATCGCTCGCCGCGGACATCGAGGCGCTGCTGGCCGAGCCGGGCTGAAGCTTCGCTAGGCCCCCGGTCGGGCGCATCGCGCGCTGCCCCGATCGTTTAGACTGCGCACAACTCAGCAGGATCCTCATCGCATGCTCGACAACAGGCAGGAATTCGAACGCGCCCAGCGGGTGCTCGTCGGCGGGGTCAACTCCGCGGTGCGCGCCTTTCGTGCCGTGGGCGGGACGCCGCGCTTCATCGCGCGCGCCGAGGGCGCCTACATGTGGGACGTCGAGAACCGGCGCTACATCGACTACCTCGGCTCCTGGGGGCCGATGATCGTCGGGCACTCGCACCCGAAGGTGGTGGCGGCGGTGCGCGAGGCGGCCGGGCGCGGCCTGTCCTACGGCGCGCCCAACGTGATGGAGTCCGAACTCGCCGAGCGCCTGTGCGCGCTCTTCCCCCAGGTCGAACGGGTGCGCTTCACCAGTTCCGGGACCGAGGCAGCGATGTCCGCGCTGCGGCTGGCGCGCGGCTTCACCGGCCGCACGAAGATCCTGAAGTTCGAGGGCTGCTATCACGGCACTGCCGACAGCCTGCTGGTCAAGGCAGGCTCGGGCGCACTGGCCTTCGGAACCCCGAGTTCCGCCGGCGTCCCCGAGGACCTGGTGCGCCACACGCTGGTCGCCCGCTTCAACGACCTCGCCAGCGTCGAGGCGCTGTTCGCAGCGCATCCCGACGGGATCGCCTGCGTGATCGTCGAGCCGATCGCGGGCAACATGAACCTGATCCGGCCCGAGCCGGGCTTCCACGAGGGGCTGCGCCGCCTGTGCACCGCGCACGGCGCGCTGCTGATCTTCGACGAGGTGATGACCGGGTTCCGGGTCGCGCTGGGTGGCGCGCAGCAGGTGCTGGGAGTGACGCCCGACCTCTCGGTGTTCGGCAAGGTGATCGGGGGCGGCATGCCGGTGGGCGCGATCGGCGGCCCGGCGCAGATCATGGAGATGATGGCGCCGCTCGGGACGGTCTACCAGGCCGGCACGCTGTCGGGTAACCCGCTGGCGATGGCCGCGGGCCTGGCGACCCTGGCGCTGATCTCCGAACCCGGGTTCTTCGACGCGGTCTCCCAGCGCTGTGCGCGCCTGGTGGCCGGGCTGAACGAAGCGGGGCGCGCCGCAGGCGTGCCCTTCTGTGCGCAGTCCGAAGGCGCGATGGCAGGCTGCTACATGCTCGGGCGCCCGCCGCGCAGCTTCGAGGAGGTGCAGGCGCAGGACCTCGAGCGCTTCAGGCGCTTCTACCACCTGATGCTCGACGAGGGCGTCTACCTGCCGCCATCGCCGGTGGAGGCCTTCTTCTTCTCGGCGGCCCACGGTGACGCGGACATCGACACCACGATCGAGGCTGCGCGCCGCTCGCTGGCTGCGGTGGCCTGAGCGCGCTGCCGACGCCATAGTGACATCCCGGAATCCGAATCCCGAGCGCGGACCGCAGCCGGTGCGGGTGCCCGAGGATCATCGATCCGGGGGGCGGGCTGCCGAAGCAGCGCAGGTGGCAGGCAGCACGGGCCGCGAATGGATCGCGGTGCTGCTGTTCGGCTGCGCGATCCTGGTCATCTCCACCGGCGCGCGCTCCTCGTTCGGGCTGTTCATGCCCGAGATGGTCCAGGCACGCGGATGGTCGCGCGAGACCTTCTCGCTGGCCATCGCCCTGCAGAACCTGATGTGGGGGCTGGGCGGCTCCTTCCTGGGGGCGATGGCCGACCGCCACGGGTCGCTGCGCACGCTGCTGCTGGGCGCGCTGCTCTATGTCGCGGGCTTCCTCGGGATGGCCTGGGCGCCCAGCGGCCTGGCCCTGTCGATGACCGCGGGGCTGCTGATCGGCGTGGCGATCGGTGGCACGAGCTTCGGGATCATCCTGGCTGCGCTCGGCAAGATCGTGCCTCCGGAAAAGCGCAGCCTGGCCTTCGGAATCGGCGTGGCGGCGGGCTCCTTCGGCCAGTTCCTGTTCCTGCCGCTGACAGGTGCGCTGCTCTCGTCGATCGGCTGGCAGGCGACGCTGCTGGTGCACGCTGCGCTGGTGGCCGCGCTGCTACTGCTGGCCTTCGGCGTTCGGGGCGATGTTCCCCAGTCGGGCAGCGCGCAGCCTGGCGGCGTAATGGTCCAGGCGATGCGCGCCGCGCTGGCCGATCGCAGTTTCCACCTGCTGTTCTGGGGCTACTTCGTCTGCGGGCTGCAGATCGTCTTCCTGCAGCTGCACCTGCCCGCGTATCTGCTGGACAAGGGCATGCCGGCGCAGATCGGCGCCACCGCGGTCGCGCTGATCGGGCTGTTCAACGTGATTGGCGCGCTCTCGGCCGGCGCGCTCGGCCAGCGACTCTCCAAGAAGTGGCTGCTCGCCGCGATCTACCTTGCACGCTCGGCAGTGATCAGCCTCTTCCTCGTGGCGCCGCTGACCCCGTGGTCGGTCTATCTGTTCAGTGCGGCCACCGGCCTGCTGTGGCTGTCGACCGTGCCGCTCACCAACGCACTGGTCGGACAGATCTGGGGCGTGCGCCATCTCGGGCTGCTGGGCGGTGTGGTGTTCCTCGGTCACCAGCTCGGCAGCTTCCTGGGGGCATGGCTGGGCGGGCGCATCTTCGACACCACCGGCTCCTACGACTGGGCCTGGGCCGCAGTTATCGGCTTCGGCGTGTTCGCTGCGCTGGTGCATGCACCGATCGACCAGCGCCCGCTGGACATGCGCCGTCCGGCGCCGGCAGCGGGCTGAACCAGGAGGCAGGGACACGATGGCCAGAACCACAGCGGGCCCGTCGGGGCCGCTGCGCACCTTCTTCGTCCTGGGGGCACTGTGCGCGCTCACCGGAGTCGCAGCCGGTGCGGTCGGCGCGCACGGGCTGCGCGGGCGTGTCGCGCCGGAGTCGCTCACGGTCTTCGAGACCGCGGTGCGCTACCAGATGTATCACGCGTTCGCGCTGCTCGCCGTCGCCTGGGCCAGCGAGCGCTGGCCGGGCAGACGCACGCTTGCCGCCGGCTGGCTGTTCTTCACGGGCACGCTGCTCTTCAGCGGCAGCCTGTACCTGATCGTGCTGACCGGCCTGCGTGGGCTGGGCCTGCTCACGCCGCTGGGCGGAGTGGCCTTCCTCGCGGGATGGCTCTGCCTGGCCGTGGCGCCGCAGGGGCGCCCGGTCGAACCGGATTCGACGAAGGAGAACCGATGAACACCCCGACCCATGAAGTGCTCTACGAGACCGCCGACCGGATCGCGACGATCACGCTGAACGCGCCGCAGCGGATGAACACCATCTCGCGCACGATGCTCGACCAGCTCACCGAGCTGCTGGTTCGCGCCGACGAGGACCCGGAGGTCCGCTGCGTGATCCTCACTGGCGCCGGCCGCGCCTTCTGCGCCGGACTCGACGTCACCGCGATGGCCCAGGGCCGCGACACGGGCATCCTGAGCGAGGGGCCGCAGCGCCCGACGCTGGACCTGCGCAACACGCCCCCGACGGTGCTGCACGCGATGGACACGCCGGTGATCTGCGCGGTCAACGGCGGCGCTGCCGGCTACGGAATGGACCTCGCGCTCGGCTGCGACATCCGCCTGATGGCCGACACCGCCAAGCTCGCCGCGGCCTTCTGCAAGCGCGGCGTGCTCCCCGAGTCCGGCAGCACCTGGCTGCTGCCGCGGATGATCGGCTGGTCGAAGGCTGCGCAGCTGATCTTCACCGGCCGCACGCTTTCGGCGGCGGAGTCGCTCGAGTGGGGGCTGGCTTCCGAGGTGCTTGCCGCCGGCGAGCTCATGGCCCGCGCACGCGCGCTGGCGCTGGAGATCGCCGCGAACGCGCCGCTGGCGGTGCAGGCCTCCAAGCGGATGATGCGCATGGGCTGGAACGAGACCTTCCCCGATCACGTCCACCACGTCTACCTGCAGCTGCTGCCGCTGGCGCGCTCGGAGGACGCGAAGGAGGGGATGCGCGCGTTCGCGGAGCGTCGCGAGGCGCGCTTCACGGGCCGCTGAGCCTTTCGTCACGCTGCGCGCAAGCGGGGGCGAGGCGAGCGCGGGTGGTGATGGCGGGCGCGGGCGCCGGTGGCGCGCCTGCGCGACGCCGCCGCGCTCAGTGGAGCCGCTGCATCGCCGGCGGGGTGCGCCGCCGCCCGCGGAACACCGTCTGCATCACCCGGGCGGTGCCCAGGATGACCATCTGCTGATCGATCGAGTGGCCGCGGTCGGCGACGATGTCCAGCGTGGCCTCGGTGCCGCTGGCCTGCAGCCCGCGCAGTGCCTGGCGGGCGTGGACCGCGGGCACCAGGCTGTCGAACTCGCCGTGCAGCAGATGCACCGTCGCGTCCAGGCGTTCGTCGTTGCGCAGCGGGCGCGCCAGCCGGGCCGCGTAGCCGACCACGATCGACGCAAGCCCGGGCCGGTTGCGCACCGCTTCGAGCGCCACCGTCGCACCCTGCGAGAACCCCACCAGGACGGTGCGGGCAGCATCCAGTCCGGTGGCAGCCTGCAGCGCGCCCACGCGCTGCGCGATCTGCGCGGCCGCCTCGGTGGCGCGCTCCGCCCGGTCGGCGGCCACGCCGCTGTGGTCGAACCAGTCGCGCTCCTCGCTGCCGGGGCGCAGGCGCAGCCCCTGCAGCAGGGCGGCATGGGCTCCGGGGAACTTGAGCTGCCAGGACAGCGCCACCGGCGCGAAGGCCTCGGGGGTGGATCCTGCGCCGTGCAGGAACACCAGCAGCCGCGGTGGCGCCTCGGGGGAAATCGGGGCGATCTCGAGCCAGAGCTGCTCGCCGGGTCCGGGTTCGCGAACTGCCTGCATTGCTGCCGTCACTCCTGCGATTCTCGCGCGGCGCTGCGTCGCGTCCATACGCGCACGAAGGCGCCGGCGGCGAGGCCAGCCCGCTAGAGGATCAGTCGTCCGACCCACCAGGCCAGAGCGGCCATGAGCGCCGAGGCCGGGATGGTGAGCACCCAGGCCCAGACGATGTTGCCGGCCACGCCCCAGCGCACCGCGGAGATCTTCTGCGAGGCGCCCACACCGACGATCGATCCGGTGATCGTGTGGGTGGTCGAAACCGGGATTCCGAAGCTCGAGGCGAGGAACAGCGTGAACGCTCCGCCGGTCTCGGCGCAGAAACCGCCCACCGGCTTGAGCTTGGTGATCTTCTGTCCCATCGTCTTCACGATGCGCCAGCCGCCGAACAGGGTTCCCGCGGCGATCGCAACGTAGCAGGAGATGATCACCCAGGTCGGGGGCAGCGTGTCCTGCGCCGAGCTGATGCCCGCGGCGATCAGCAGCAGCCAGATGATCCCCATGGTCTTCTGGGCATCGTTGCTGCCGTGGCCCAGGCTGTACATCGCCGAGGACAGCAGCTGCAGGCGGCGGAACCAGCGGTCGGTGCCGCGCGGGGTCGCCTTGAAGAAGAGCCAGGACACGCCGATCATCAGCGCCGCACCGAGCAGGAAGCCCAGCAGCGGCGAGACGATGATGAACACCGCGGTCTTGAGGATGCCGCTGCCGACCAGCGCGCCGGTCCCCGCCTTGGCGATCGTCGACCCGATCATCCCGCCGATGAGCGCGTGCGAGGAGCTCGACGGGATCCCGTAGTACCAGGTGATCACGTTCCAGGCGATCGCCCCCGCCAGCGCGCCGAAGATCACGTAGTGGTCGACCACCGACGGGTCGACGATTCCCTTGCCGACGGTGCCCGCCACCTTCAGGTGGAAGATGAAGACCGCGACGAAGTTGAAGAAGGCGGCCCAGACCACCGCCTGGTATGGCTTGAGCACCCCGGTGGAGACCACGGTCGCGATCGAGTTGGCCGCGTCGTGGAAGCCGTTCATGAAGTCGAAGAGCAGCGCCAGCGCCACCAGCAGGACGAGCGCCGCGAAGGAGAACTGGAGTGAGGTCATGCGCCCGCAGTCTGGTTGGATGAGCCGGTGCGCACGCTCAGGCGTTCTCGAGCACCACGCTCTCGATGATGTTGGCGACGTCCTCGCACTTGTCGGACACTGCCTCGAGCAGCTCGTAGATCGCCTTGAGCTTGATCAGCTGGCGCACGTCGCTCTCGTCGCGGAACAGCTTGGACATCGCCGAGCGCATCACGCGGTCAGCGTCCGACTCGAACTGGTCGATCTCGCCGCACACCTTGAGGATCGCGTCGGCATTCTCCATGTTCGAGAGCATTCCGACCGCGGTCTGCACGCGCTCGCAGCACAGCTGGTTCAGGTCGGCCAGCTGCTGGGCTTCGGGAGTGACGCGCTGCAGGTCGTAGAGCATCGCGGACTCGGCGACGTCCTGGATCAGGTCGAGGATGTCGTCCATCCGCGTGATCAGCTGGTGGATGCTGTCGCGGTCCAGCGGAGTGATGAAGGTCTTGTGCAGCAGCTGGACCGTCTCGTGCGTGATCCGGTCGGCATTCTTCTCCTCGCGGTCGATCGCCTCGATCCCCTGCTGGCGGGCCACGACGTTCGAGTAGTTGCTCATCAGCGCCGCGAGCGCGCGGCTGCCGGCGGCGATGTGCGCGGCGTGCTGGTCGAAGAGATCGAAGAACTTGCCCTCGCGGGGCATCAGGCTGCCGAACATGGGTGCGCTGCGCTTTGGTCCGGTGGAGGCGGGCGAAGGGTAACAGAAACGGCGCCAGGCGCGGACGCTGGCGTGTCAGCCGGCAGCGCGCCGCAGGATGCAGTCGAGGTAGGCCTGGCCGTCGGGGGTGCTGCGTTCGCGCTGGGCGCGCCACACCGTCTCGCCCAGGCATTCCATGATTTCGTGGGCTGCAGTGTGCGCCGAACCCAGCCGTCGCGCCAGCCGTTCGTGCGCTGCGCGGATTCCGTTCGGGTGATCGATCGACAGCTGCTCGGAAATCGCCAGATGCATCGACAGGTGCAGGAACGGGTTGGTGCGGCCGGTGTCGACGCCGTAGTCGGCGACCAGCGCCTGCTCGACCGAGCCGAGGTCCGCGTGGTACTCGGGGTGCACGAGGATCCAGTCGAGTGCCATCGCTTCCAGCGGGGTCAGCGGCTCGCGCGCGCGATGCTTGCGCCAGGTCTCGCAGAAGAAGCGCCGGACGTCGGCCTGGGAGGGATCGAACATCGTTTCAGGTCTCGGGCGCAGGGGTCTTGTCGGGGAACTCGCAGAGGTCGGCGATCGGGCAGCGCCAGCACTCGGGCCGGCGCGCCTTGCAGATGTAGCGACCGTGCAGGATCAGCCAGTGGTGGGCGTCGTGGCGAAACTCCGCCGGCACCAGCCGCAGCAGGCGCTGTTCGACCTCGAGCGGAGTGCGGCCGCTGGCGATCCGCGTGCGGTTCGCGACCCGGAAGATGTGCGTGTCCACCGCGATCGTCGGCTCCCCGAACGCGATGTTGAGCACCACGTTGGCGGTCTTGCGTCCGACCCCCGGCAGCGCCTCGAGCGCCTCGCGCTCGCGCGGAACCTCGCCCTCGTGCCGCTCGATCAGCAGTCTGCAGGTCTCCACCAGGTGGCGTGCCTTGGAACGGTACAGGCCGATGGTCCTGATGTAGGGTTCGAGCCCCTCGACGCCGAGCGCCAGCATCGCCGCCGGAGTGCCGGCAACCGGGAAGAGGCTGCGGGTGGCCTCGTTGACGCTGCGGTCGGTGGCCTGGGCCGACAGCAGCACTGCCGCCAGCAGTTCGAAGGGCGTGCGGTACTCGAGCTCGGACCTCGGATGTGGGTTCGAGGCGCGAAGCCGTGCGAAGATCTCGTGGCGCTTCGCCGCGTTCATCGCAGCAGCCTCAGCGGCCGACCGCAGCGAGGCGCTCGCGCGCACGACGCACCGCGGCGTCGATCAGCGCGCGCCGGCGGGCGTCCGGGTCGCCGGCGCCTGGGGGGGCGCCGGCGCTGCCGCCGGTCGGCTGGCTGCAGCGCTCGGGCGGGTGCGTGGCGTCGGCTGCCGGCGGCTGCGCCCTGGGGTCGGGCATGAATGCCTGCGGCACGCCCGGCTGCGAGGCGATCCCCGAGGCGGTCCCCGAGGCGGTCCGCGGGGCGGTCCGCGGGGCGTAGCGCTCCAGCCGTCGCTCGTTCTCGCTGCGCTCGGCCTCGAGCCGGCTGCGGCGGCGCTCGAAGCGCTGACGGGCAGCCTGGGCGTCCTCGTCGGTCCATCGCGCCTCGCGCGCGCGCGGCGGGATCATCACGATGCAGTCGACCGGGCAGGCGGGAACGCAGAGATCGCAGCCGCTGCACATGGCTTCGGCGACCGTGTGCATCCGCCGGGCCGCGCCGATGATCGCGTCGACCGGGCAGGCGCTGATGCACCGGGTGCAGCCGATGCACAGGCTCGGGTCGATGTGCGCGACGCGCAACGGCCCCTCGCTGCCGCAGGAGGGGTCCAGCGGAACCGGCGCGCGCCCCAGAAGGGCTGCGAGCTTCGCGATTCCGGCGCTGCCTCCGGGGGGGCAGCGGTCGATCGGCGCCTGCCCCGCGGCGATCGCCTCGGCATAGGGCCGGCACCCGTCGAAGCCGCACTTGGTGCACTGCGTCTGCGGCAGGATCGCGTCGATCCGCGCGGCGAGTGCATCCGCGTCCTGGTCGACGCCCTGCGGAAGATACGGTGGCGTGGCGGGGGCGAACGAATCCGGCGCGGGACTGCGGGATCCGTTCACGGGCTCTCAGGCCGCGATGGTCAGCCGCCGACCGATGCGCACCGGGTGCGCTCGGATGAAGTCGCGCACTTGCGGGTAGATCGACTCGCGCCAGCGCCGACCGCTGAAGATCCCGTAGTGCCCCACCTTGGGTGCGGTCAGGTGCTTCTTGTGCTCGGCCGGAATGCCGCGGCACAGCGCGTGCGCCGCACGCGTCTGTCCGGAACCCGAGATGTCGTCGAGTTCGCCCTCGATCGTGAAGAGCGCGGTGTCGCGGATTTCGTGCGGCGCGACCCGGATCTTGCGGCCCTCGTAGCTGACGTCCCAGCATCCGCGCGGCAGCAGGTGCTCCTGGAAGACGGTGGAGATCGTCGCAAGATAGTACTCGGCGGGCATGTCGAGGACCGCGTTGTACTCGTCGTAGAACTTGCGATGCTCCTCGGCGCTGGCGTCGATGCCGCGCACCAGGTCCTGGTAGTAGTCCCAGTGCGAGTTCAGGTGCCGGTCGGGGTTCATCGCGACGAAGCCCGCATGCTGCAGGAAACCAGGGTAGACACGCCGCCCCACGCCCGGGTACTTCGAGGGCACCGTGTGGATCACGTTGTTCTCGAACCAGGAATAGCTGCGCTTGGTGGCCAGGTCATTGACCTTCGTCGGGCTCTCGCGGGTGTCGATCGGCCCGCCCATCATCGTCATGGTCAGCGGCTGGTTTGCATCCTGGAGCGTGGCCATCAGCGAGACCGCTGCCAGCACCGGGACCGTCGGCTGGCACACCGACAGCAGGTGCACGTCCGGCCCGAGGTGGCGGATGAACTCGATCGCGTAGGCGATGTAGTCGTCCAGGTCGAAGCTGCCCTGGGCCAGCGGCACCATGCGCGCGTCGATCCAGTCGGTGATGTAGACGTTGTGATCGGGCAGCAGCCCGCGCACGGTGTCACGCAGCAGCGTGGCGTGGTGGCCCGAGAGCGGCGCAAAGACCAGCACGCAAGGGTCATCGTGCCGATGCATCAGCGCCTTCGGGAGCATCCGCTCGAACTTCAGCAGCCGGCAGAAGGGCTTGGACAGCTCGATGCGCTCGGCCACCGTGACCTCGCGCTCCTCGACCGTGGTGCTGCGGATGCCGAATTCCGGCTTCTCGTATTCCTTGCCCAGGCGGTGCAGCAGCTCGAAGCCCGCCGACACACGGCGGGACAGCGGCATCAGCGACAGCGGGCTGTAGGGGTTCACGTACAGCTTGCTCATCGACGCCGCCCAGTCGGACAGGGGCGTGAACACGGCGCGCTGCGCCTCGCGCATTTCGTAGAGCATGGGGGATGAACTCCTGTCCAGGAAAGCCTGGCGATTGAACTGTGCGGTCAGTTTACGGATTCGTGCGGCAACGCACAATCCGATCCTCGCACGAAACCCGTCGGTGCGCCCGGCGGGCGGAGGGCAGCTCCGACGCCGGGGACTGCGGCAGCGGCAGGCGGGCGGAGAAGGCCGCGCGCCTGCGGCGAGCTCAGCGCTGCAGTTCGCCGAGCTTGTTCTGGACGTCCTTCCAGTCCTCGGCGTCCGGCAGCGGATCCTTGGTGCGTGTGATGGCCGGCCAGGCCTTGGCAAGCTCCGCGTTGAGCGCGATGAAGTGCAACTGCCCCTTGGGAACGTCCTCTTCGGGGACGATTGCCTCGACCGGACACTCCGGGATGCATACCGCGCAGTCGATGCACTCGTCCGGATCGATGACGAGCATGTTCGGGCCTTCGCGGAAGCAGTCGACCGGGCAGACGTCGACGCAGTCGGTGTACTTGCAGCGGATGCAGGAATCGAGAACGACGTGGGTCATGGTGCGGCGTGCCTTCAGGATTGACGTCGATTCTACCGTGGAGTACCGTTTAGGCCGGCAATGAAGCCACGACTTCATTGCCGGCTTTCCCCGGCGTCGCCGATCGTCGCCCCGCCTCGCCCGGTCCCGGCAATGATCGCCGCGGACCCGCACGCACCGGAACTCCCCGAATCATGAAGTCCCTGCTCGCAGCCGTCGCCCTCGCGGGTCTCGTCGCCGTTTCGCCCGTTCGCGCCCAGCAGACGCTGCGCATCGGCGAGCTCAACAGCTACAAGGCGCAGCCCGCCTTCCTCGAACCCTACCGCAAGGGCTGGACGCTCGCGCTCGAGGAGATCAACGCCTCCGGCGGGCTGCTCGGCCGCAAGGTGGAAGTGGTCTCCCGCGACGACAACGCCAATCCCGGCGACGCGGTGCGGGCGGCGGAGGAGCTCGTCACGCGTGAGCGTGCCGCGATGATCTTCGGCACCTTCCTGTCGAACACCGGCCTGGCGGTCACCGACTTCGCCCGGCAGCGCAAGGTGCTGTTCCTGGCCGCGGAGCCGCTGACCGACAAGATCACCTGGCAGAACGGCAACCGCTATACCTTCAGGCTGCGCCCGTCCACCTACATGCAGGTGGCGATGCTGGTGCCCGAGGTGGCCAGGCTGGGCAGGAAGCGCTGGGCGATCGTCTACCCGAACTACGAGTACGGGCAGTCCGCGGCGAGCACCTTCCGCCAGTTGCTGAAGGCTGCGCAGCCCGACGTCGAGTTCGTCGCCGAGCAGGCGCCTGCGCTGGGCCGCATCGACCCGGGTCCGGTGGTGCAGGCGCTGGCCGACGCGAAACCCGACGCGATCTTCAACGTGCTCTTCGCTGCCGACCTGGCAAGGTTCGTGCGCGAGGGCAACACGCGCGGGCTGTTCGAGGGGCGCACCGTGGTGTCGCTGCTCTCGGGCGAGCCGGAGTACCTGGATCCGCTGCGCGAGGAGGCGCCGGTGGGCTGGCTGGTCACCGGCTATCCGTGGTACGGGATCCGCACCGCGGAGCACACGCAGTTCCTCGACGCCTATCAGCGCCGCTGGAAGGAGCCGCCGCGGCTCGGATCGGTGGTCGGGTACGCGTCGATGAGGTCGATCGCCGCTGCGGTGCGCCGTGCCGGAAGCGTCGACACCGAGAAGCTGGTCGAGGCCTTCCGCGACGTCCGGGTCGACACCCCCTTCGGGCAGATCAGCTATCGCGCCTCCGATCACCAGGCGACCATGGGGGCCTTCGTCGGCACCACTGCGCTCAGCGAAGGGCGCGGGGTCATGAAGGACTTCCGCTACGTCGACGGCGCCACCGTCCTGCCTTCGGACGCCGAGGTGCGCAAGCTGCGCCCGGCCGAATGAGCCCGCCCCGCGGCGCGGCCGCTGCTGCGCGTGCGCGCGGCCCGCGCCGACCCGGTTGCGGCACTGTCCGATGATTGGCGCCTTCGCCTCGCAGCTGCTCAACGGCCTGGCTGGCGCCTCGACGCTGTTCCTGCTCGCCGCGGGGCTCTCGCTGATCTTCGGCGTCACCCGCATCGTCAACTTCGCGCACGGCTCGATGTACATGCTCGGGCTGTACTGTGCGTTCACGCTGACCGGGCTGCTCGGCGCGGGCGCAGTCGGCTTCTGGGCCGGCGTGCTGGCCTCGGCGCTCGTGGTTGCGGCGCTCGGCGCGGCGGTCGAGATCCTGGTGTTGCGCCGCGTCTACCAGGCGCCCGAACTGTTCCAGCTGCTGGCAACTTTTGCGCTGGTGCTGCTGTTCAGCGACATGGCGCTGCGCCTGTGGGGCCCGGAGGACCTGCTCGGACCGCGTGCGCCCGGTCTCGGTGCTGCAGTGAGCATCCTCGGGCGCAGCTTTCCCGAGTACGATCTCTTCCTGATCGGAGTCGGGCCGGTAGTGCTCGGGCTGCTCTGGCTGCTGCTGCATCGCACGCGCCTGGGCGTGCTGATCCGCGCGGCGACCCAGGATCGCGAAATGGTCGGCGCGCTCGGCGTGAACCAGGCCTGGCTGTTCACCGGCATCTTCGCGCTCGGCTCGGGACTGGCCGCGCTCGGAGGCGCGCTGCAACTGCCGCGCGAACCCGCCAGCCTTGCCCTGGACCTGACCACGATCGGCGAGGCCTTCGTGGTCGTGGTGGTCGGCGGCATGGGCAGCATCGTAGGCGCCTATCTCGCCGCCCTGCTGATCGCCACGCTCGGCGCGATCTGCCATGGGATCGGCACAGTCGAGATCCTGGGCGTCTCCTTCGCCTTCTCCAAGCTCACACTGGTCGTCGAGTTCCTGGTCATGGCGGCAGTGCTGATCTGGCGGCCCTGGGGCCTGCTTGGCCGCCCCCCGGCGGCGCTGCGCACGGCGGCTGCCGCCGAGGCGCCGATCCGCCCGATGGGCAGGGCGGCGGTGCGCGCGGTGTGGGTGCTGCTCGCCCTGCTTGCGCTGGTGCCGGTGCTCGCCCGTTCGCACCCGTTCGCGACGGTGCTGCTGGTCGACGTGCTGATCGCCGTGCTGTTTGCGGCCAGCCTGCATTTCCTGATGGGGCCGGGCGGAATGCACTCGTTCGGCCATGCCGCCTACTTCGGCCTCGGCGCCTACGGCGCGGCGCTGGCGCTCGAGGGCTTCGCGCTGCCGATGGAGGCGGCGCTGCTGCTGGGGCCCCTGCTGGCGCTTGCCGGTGCACTGCTCTTCGGCTGGTTCGCGGTGCGGCTCTCCGGCGTGTACCTGGCGATGCTGACGCTGGCCTTCGCGCAGATCGTCTGGTCGGTGGCCTTCCAGTGGGACGAGGTCACCGGAGGCAGCAACGGGCTGATCGGCATCTGGCCTTCGGCGCGCTTCGCAGCACGCGAGGCGTGGTACTGGCTGACGCTGGCGCTGGTCGCCGCCAGCGTGTGGGCGCTTCGCCACCTGCTCCTGTCGCCCTTCGGCTATGCGTTGCGCGCCGGCCGTGACTCGCCGCTGCGCGCCGAGGCCACGGGAATCGACGTTGCGCGCGTGCAGTGGGCCGCCTTCGCGGTTGCGGGGCTGTCCTGCGGTCTGGCGGGCGCCCTCTTCGCCTTTGCCAAGGGTTCGGTCTCGCCCGAGACGGTTTCCGTGGCCCGTTCGATCGACGGACTGGTGATGGTCCTGCTCGGCGGCGTGCAGACCCTCGCCGGACCGGTGGTCGGGGCCTCGGCCTTCGTCTGGCTGCAGGACTGGGCGATGCGCGCCACCGAGTACTGGCGCGCGCTGCTGGGGGCGCTGGTGCTCCTGCTGGTGCTCGCCTTCCCGCAGGGGATCGCGGGCGCGGCAGCGGGGCTTGCGGCAATGCTGCGCCGGAGCGTCCGAACTTCCCGGGGAGGCATCGGATGAACCCGACGCGCGCCGATGCGGCGCATCCAGGCCCCGGGCAGGCGCCGCTGCTCGCGGTGCGTGGGCTGGCCAAGGCCTTCGGCGGGGTGCGCGCGGTCGACGGTGTCGACTTCGACCTGCACGCCGGCGAACTGCTCGCGCTGATCGGCCCCAACGGCGCAGGCAAGTCCACCTGCTTCGACATGATCAACGGCCAGCGGCGCCCCGACGCCGGGCGCGTCCTGCTGGCCGGGACCGACATCGCCGGCTGGCCGCCGCGCCGCATCTGGCGTGCCGGCGTGGGGCGCACCTTCCAGGTCGCTGCCACCTATGGCTCGATGACCGTGGCGGAGAACGTGCAGATGGCCCTGATCTCGCGCGAGCGCGAGCTGTTCTCGGTGCGCCGGCGTGCCTCGCGCCTACATCGCGAGGAGGCGATCTCGCTCCTGGACGAAGTGGGCCTGGCCGGGCGCGCCGACGATCCCTGCGGCACGCTTGCCTACGGCGACGTGAAGGCGGTCGAGCTCGCGGTGGCGCTGGCCAGCCGGCCGGCGCTGCTGCTGATGGACGAACCCACTGCCGGAATGGCGCCGCGCGAACGCGGCGCGCTGATGGCGCTCACCCGGCGGCTGGTCGTCGAGCGCGGGATCGGCGTGCTCTTCACCGAGCACAGCATGGACGTCGTGTTCGCGCACGCCGATCGCATCCTGGTGCTCGCACGTGGACGGCTGGTCGCGCAGGGCGCGCCGCAGGCGATCCGCAAGGATCCGAAGGTGGCCGAGGTCTACTTCGGCAGCGGCCGGCTGCTGGGGCGCGGGCTCGCGCAGCCCGAGGGGGAGGGCAGGCAGTGAGCGCGCGCATCACGCACCCGGCGGGTGCTCCGCCCGCATCCGCTGCGGCGCCGCTGCTGCGCGTCGATCGGCTGTGCGCCTGGTACGGGCGGGCGCAGGTGCTCTTCGATCTGGGGCTCGAGGTGAGGCCAGGCGAGGTGGTTGCGCTGATGGGTCGCAACGGCGCCGGCAAGTCGACGACGATCCGCGCGATCATGGGCCTGCTCGCCCGTTGCAGCGGCAGCGTGCGCTTCGACGGGCGGGAGATCGTCGGCCTCGATCCCTTCGAGATCGCTCGCCTGGGGCTGGGCTGGGTGCCCGAGGATCGCCGGATCTTCACCGAGCTCACCGTGCTGGAGAACCTCGAGGTCGGTCGGCGTCCGCCGCGCCCCGATGCGCCGCAGTGGAGCGTGGACAGGCTCTTCGCGCTCTTTCCGAACCTGGGGGAGATGCCCTCGCGTCCCGGTGGCCGCATGAGCGGCGGTGAGCAGCAGATGCTCAGCGTCGCCCGGACGCTGATGGGCAATCCACGGCTGGTGCTGCTCGACGAACCATCGGAGGGCGTCGCGCCGCTGATCGTCGAGCAGATGGCCGAGATGATCGCGTCGCTCAAGGGCGAGGGGCTGTCGGTGCTGCTGTCCGAGCAGAACCTGCCCTTCGCCGCCGCGGTCAGCGACCGCGTCTACGTGCTGGAGCAGGGACAGGTGCGCTTCGAAGGCAGCGTCGCCGAGCTCGACGCGGACGAGGAAGTGCGCAGTCGGCACCTGGCGATCTGATGGCCGCCCGGATCCGTGACGCCGAGGCCACCCGCGCGCGCATCCTGCGTGCCGCGGTGCAGGAGTTCGCGCGCTATGGCCTGGCCGGTGCGCGCGGCGAGCGCATCGCACAGCGTGCCCGCTCGAGCGAGCGGATGCTCTACTACTACTTCGGCACCAAGGAGGGGCTGTACCGCGAGGCCCTCGAGAGCGTGTACGTGTCGCTGCGCCAGGCCGAGCGTTCGCTGGATCTCGACGGACTGGCCCCGGACGCGGCGCTGGCGGCCTTCTGCCGCTTCGTCTGGCGCTACTACCTCGAGCACCCGGAATTCATCGGGCTGGTCAATGCCGAGAACCTGCAGCGGGCCCGGCAGCTGCACCGCTCGGCGCGGCTCGCGGAACTGGTCTCGCCAGTCGTGGACCTGCTGCGCGCTCTGCTCGAGCGCGGCGAGCGCAGCGGCGTCTTCCGCGCCGGGATCGACGCCGCCGAGCTCTACGTCGCGATCGCCGGGCTCGGCTACTTCTACCTCTCGAACAGCTTCACGCTGTCGGCGGTGCTGGGCCGCGGGCTGCGCGAGCCGGCGCGGCTGGAAGCCCACTGGCGCACGAGCGAGGAGATCATCCTGCGCTTCGTGCGCCCCTCGGGGCCTGGGCTGGACGAACCCCCGAACGGAGCTCAGGTCCGCTCGTAGAGGGTCACCACGCAGGCGCCGCCAAGCCCGAGGTTGTGCTGCAGCGCCAGCCGCGCGCCTTCGACCTGGCGCCGCTGCGCCGTGCCGCGCAGCTGCTGGACCAGTTCGGTGCACTGCGCCAGGCCGGTTGCGCCCAGCGGGTGCCCCTTCGAGAGCAGACCCCCGGACGGGTTGGTCACCACCTTGCCCCCGTAGGTGTTGTCGCCGTCGCAGACGAAGCGCTCGGCGCCGCCCTGCGGGCACAGCCCCAGCGCTTCGTAGCTGAGCAGTTCGTTCTGCGCGAAGCAGTCGTGCAGCTCGACCACGTCGAGGTCCTCGGGGCCCACGCCTGCCGCCTCGTAGACCGCGAGGGCGGCGTTGCGGGCCATGTCGAAGCCCACCACCTCGCGCATGTCACGGGCCTCGAAGGCCACCGGACGGTCGGTGGTCATGGCCTGGGCGGCGATCCGGACCCTGCGGTCCAGGCCATGCTTCTGCGCGAAGTCGGCCGAGCACAGCACCGCCGCGGCGGCGCCGCAGGTGGGCGGGCAGGCCATCAGCCGCGTCATCACTCCCGGCCAGATCTCGGGCGATGCCAGCACCTCCTCTTCGCTGACGATGTCGCGAAACAGCGCCAGCGGGTTGTTCGACGCGTGGCGGCTCGCCTTGGCGCGGATCTTCGCGAAGGTGGAGAGCTTGGTGCCGTACTGCTGCATGTGCGCCATTCCCGCGCCGCCGAAGTAGCGCAGCGCAAGCGGGATCTCGCCGTGCCCGACCAGTTCTTCGGTGGCCGTGTCGAAGCGCTCGAAGGGGCTGGGCCGGTCGTGGTAGACCGAACCCAGCGCACCCGGGTTCATCTGCTCGAAGCCCAGCGCGAGCGCGCAGTCGACCGCTCCGCTGGCCACCGCCTGGCGCGCCAGGAAGAGCGCGGTCGAGCCCGTCGAGCAGTTGTTGTTCACGTTGACGATCGGGATCCCGGACATCCCGACCTCGTACAGCGCGCGCTGTCCGGCGGTGGAGTCGCCATACACGTAACCGGCATAGGCCTGCTGCACCTTGTCGTAGCCGAGTCCTGCATCGGCGAGCGCGGCGGTCACCGCGCGCGAGGCCATCACGGGATAGGGGTCGCTGCGGCCGGGTTTGGCGAAGGCGATCATTCCCACGCCCGTCACGAAGACGTCTCGTGTCATCTGCTGCTCCTGCCTGGAAGAAAATGGAAAGGTCGGCGCGCCATGGCGCAGTGCGGTGCGGGCCTGGGCGCCCCGCCCGTGGAAGGGGTCATGATAACGTCGATCCCGGTCCACGCGCGAGGAGGGAGCGACCATGCACACGGGGGTGCAGGTGCTGGAGCGGCCGGATCAGCCGGCTTTCATCATGGCGTCCAGCGGCAGGGCGGTGAGCTATGCGCAGCTCGAGGCACGCAGCAACCGGCTTGCGCACCTGCTGCGCGCGCATGGGCTCGAGCGCCTCGACCACTACTCGATCTTCATGGAGAACAACGAGCACTACCTCGAGGCCTGCGGGGCCGGGGAGCGCTCGGGGCTGTACTACACCTGCGTCAACTCCTACCTGAAGGCCGACGAGCTCGCCTACATCCTGAACAACAGCGAATCCCGGGCGCTGATCACCTCGCGCTCGCGGCGCGATGTCGCTGCCGAGGCGCTGAAACAGTGCCCGAACGTGAGCCTGTGCCTGATCGTCGATGGCGATGGCTCCGACCCGGTGTTCCAGGACTACGCCACGGCCGTCGCGCAGCAGCCGGCCACGCCGATCCCCGACGAGGCGCTGGGAGTTGCGATGCTCTACTCGTCCGGAACCACCGGACGCCCGAAGGGCATCGTCCGCCCGCTGCCGGAGAACCCGCCTTCGCAGCCCCTGCCGCTCTATTCCTTCCTGGTCGGGGCCTGGCAATGCCGGCCGGGAATGATCTACCTGTCGCCTGCGCCGCTGTACCACTCGGCGCCCCTGGGAGCGGTGAGCCTGACCATCCGCAACGGCGGCACCGCGATCATCATGGAGCAGTTCGACCCCGAGCAATACCTGCGCCTGGTCGAGAAGTACGGAATCACGCACTCGCAGCTGGTGCCGACGATGTTCAGCCGGATGCTCAAGCTGCCCGAGGAAGTGCGCCGCAAGTACGACCTGTCCTCGCTGGAGTTCGTGGTCCATGCCGCCGCGCCGTGCCCGGTGCAGGTCAAGGAGCAGATGATCGAGTGGTGGGGCCCGATCATCCACGAGTACTACTCGGCCACCGAGGGACTCGGCTACACCGGCTGCGACAGCCAGGAGTGGCTGGCGCACAAGGGCAGCGTAGGCCGGGTGCTGCTGGGCGACCTGCACATCCTGGACGAGGAGGGCAAGCCTGCGCCCAAGGGAGTTCCCGGCGAGATCTGGTTCAAGACCGCCACGCCCTTCGAGTACTTCAACGATCCGCAGCGCACCGCGGAATCGCGCTCGGCCGACGGCACGATGAGCACGGTGGGCGACGTCGGCTACGTCGACGACGACGGCTTCCTGTACCTGACC
>CAUJHG010000075.1 GCA_963204785.1 Pseudomonadota bacterium
CTCAGAGGGCTGACCACGTGGAAGTCTTCCTCGTCTCGCTGCTCAACGGCCTGGTCTACGGCATGCTGCTGTTCATGCTGTCCAGCGGGCTGACGCTGATCTTCAGCATGATGGGCGTGCTGAACTTCGCCCACGCGAGCGCCTACATGCTGGGCGCCTACTTCGCCTACACGATCAGCCTGTACGCCGGCTTCTGGTGGGCGCTGCTGCTGGCGCCGATCCTGTGCGGTCTGCTCGGCGCGCTGATCGAGATGTACGGGCTGCGGCGGGTGCACAAGAACGGGCACATCGCCGAGCTGCTGTTCACCTTCGGGCTCGCGCTGATCATCGAGAAGCTGGTGCAGATGACCTGGGGACTGGTCGCGGTGCCCTACCGGATTCCGGCAATCCTCGACTTCGCCCTGTTCGACGTCTACGGGACCCAGTTCAGCGCCTACCGGGCCTTCATGCTGCTGATCTCGGCGGCGATGTTCGGCGCAATCTGGCTGATGCTGACGCGCACGCGGATCGGCCTGATCATCCAGGCCTCGCTGACCCACCCCGACATGGTGCGCAGCCTCGGGCACGATGTTCCGAAGGTGTTCACGCTGGTGTTCGCCGGCGGGATGGCGCTTGCCGGGCTGGCCGGAGTGATCGGCGGGAACTACCAGACCACCGAGCCCTCGATGGCCTTCACGATGGGGCCGATCGTCTTCGTCGTCGTGGTCTTCGGCGGGCTTGGCTCCCTGACGGGCTGCTTCATCGCCTCGCTGCTGCTGGGCCTGATCCAGACCTTCGCGGTGGTGCTCGAGTACTCCCCGGCCGACCTCATCGGGAAGTTCGGCTACACGGTGACCAGCGAGACGCCCTTCGCCGAACTGCTCACGGTTCCGCTGCCGCGGATCGGGGCGCTGCTGCCCTACCTGCTGCTGGTGCTCGTCCTGTTCTTCCGCCCACGCGGCCTCATGGGGACACGCGACACATGACGAATTCGCGATCGGGAACCGGCGCAGCCTGGTGGCTGGTCGCCCTCGGCATCGCCGTGGCGCTGCCCTGGATCTTCTTCGACTGGTCCGCCTCGAAGCACTCGGGCTTCGCGCTCACGCTGCTCAGCGAGATCGGGCTGATGAGCGTGTTCGCACTCTCCTACAACATGCAGATGGGCCAGGCGGGGCTGCTGTCCTTCGGCCACGCGATCCTCTTCGGTCTGGGCGGCTACTCCACTGCGCATGCGCTGAACGCGATCCAGAAGAGCGGTGCATGGATTCCGCTCGAGGTGGTGCCGCTGATCGGCGGCCTGGGCGGGCTGGGCTTCGGGATCGTGTTCGGCTTTCTCGCGACCCGGCAGCGGTCGACCGCATTCGCGATGATCACCCTCGGGCTGGGCGAGCTGGTGACCGCAGCGGCGATGATGTTCATGGGCTTCTTCGGTGGCGAGGGTGGCATCAGCACCAACCGGGTGATCGAGCGCAGCCTCTTCGGCGCCAGCTACGCTCCCGCCTGGCAGGTGTACTACCTGGTGCTCGCCTGGGCCTTCATCGCGGCGATCCTGATGAAACTGCAGACGCAGACGCCGCTGGGCAAGATGGCCAACGCGCAGCGCGACAACTTCGAGCGCACCCAGTTCGTCGGCTACGATCCGCGGCGGATCCGCTTCTACCAGTACACGCTCTCGGGCTTCTTCGCGGGAATCGCGGGCGCGCTCTACGCGATCCTCTACGAGATCGTCACCTTCGACGCGGTCGCCGCGCCGAAGGCGGCCAACGCCCTGCTGGCGAGCTACATCGGCGGAGTCGGCACCTTCTTCGGCCCGGTGATCGGCGCGATCATCGTGGTGCTGCTGCAGAGCGGCCTGAGCCTGCTGAGCAACGCCTGGCTGCTCTACCTCGGCGTGCTGTTCATCGCGATGGTGATGTATGCGCCGGGAGGCATCGCCGAGCTCGCCGCCAGGCACGGGCCGATCGCCCGCAGCGGCCGTCTCGCCGAGCTCGCGCTGCCCTATCTGCGGCTGCTGCCGGCAGTCCTGCTCTGCCTGGCCGGCTTCGTGCTTCTGGTCGAGCTGGCATCGTTCATCACGATCGGCGAAGGCCAGGGCAAGAAGCTCGCAGTCGGCGGGGCGGCGATCGACGCGCACACCGCGACGCCCTGGGTGGCTGCCGGCGTCGCGCTGGTCCTCGGGGGCCTGTGGCTGCGCCGCGAGGCGCGATTCTTCGCGCGCCGCTGGGACGAACTGATCGAATCCGCGAAGGCCGACGAAGGAGCCTCCCGGTGAGCACACCCGCCCTGTCCCTGACCGACGTGCGCAAGGATTTCGGCCAGACGCAGATCATCCGTGGCGTCAGCCTGCAGATCGCGCCCGGCGAACGGCACGCGATCATCGGTCCCAACGGCGCCGGCAAGACGACGCTGTTCAACCTGATCAGCGGCCGCTTCCCGGTGAGCTCCGGCGAGATCGCGCTGAACGGCCAGCGCATCGATCAGCTCCCGCCGCACGAGATCAACCGGCGCGGACTCTCGCGCAGCTTCCAGATCACCTCGATCTTCCCGAAGATGAGCGTGTTCGAGAACATCCGCTGCGGGCTGCTCTGGTCGCGGGGCTATCGCTATTCGTGGTGGCAGCTGCTGGGCCGGCAGAAGGCGCTCAACGAGGCGAGCGAGCAGCTGCTCGAGCGGCTCAACCTGCACCGTCAGCGCGATCAGCTCGCCGGGCTGCTCTCCTACGCCGAGCAGCGCTCGCTGGAGATCGGGATCACGATCGCCGGCGGCGCCGACGTGATCCTGCTCGACGAGCCCACCGCCGGAATGAGCCACAGCGAAACCGACTACGCGATCGACCTGATCCGCAGCGTCAGCGAGGGCAAGACCCTGCTGATGGTCGAACACGACATGAGCGTGGTGTTCGGGCTGGCCGACAGGGTGTCGGTGGTGGTCTACGGCGAGGTGATCGCCAGCGACGCCCCCGACAGGATCCGCGGCAACAGGGCGGTGCAGGAAGCCTATCTGGGGACCGAGGCAACGTGATGCTCGAGATCAGCGACCTGCACGCCTACTACGGCAAGAGCCACATCCTGCAGGGGGTGGATCTCAGCGTTGCCGAGGGGGAGATCGTCAGCCTGCTCGGACGCAACGGCGTCGGGCGATCCACCACCTGCAAGGCGATCATGGGCCTGGTCGCCCCGCACGGCACCATCCGGTTCAAGGGGCGCACGATCTCCGGGCTGCGGCCCGAGCAGATCGCACACGCCGGGATCGGCTATGTTCCCGAGGATCGCCAGGTGTTCCCGGCACTGACGGTCCAGCAGAACCTGGAGCTCGGCCTGAAGCGCTCGGGGAAATTCGGCCGCTGGAACTTCGACGACGTCTACCGGATGTTCCCGAACCTCGACAGGCGCCGGAACAACCCCGCCGGAGTGCTCTCAGGGGGCGAGCAGCAGATGCTCACCACCTGCCGCACGCTGATGGGCGACCCCGACCTGATCATCATCGACGAGCCGACCGAAGGACTGGCGCCGAAGCTGGTCGAGCAGATCGGCGACCTGCTCGACGAGATCGCCCGGCGCGGAATCGCGATCCTGCTGGTCGAGCAGAAGCTCGCGATCGCGCTGCGGATCTCCCGGCGCCTGTACGTGATGGGCCACGGGCGGATCGTCTTCGAGGGCGACACCGCGTCCCTGAAGGCGAACGAGACGGTCCGCAAGGAGTGGCTCGAGGTCTGACCCGGCGCCACTCCCCGGTCGGGCGGCTGCTCAGCCGGTGCGGGTGGGGATCCTGTTGAACGGGATCCCGCGGTCGGCGCGCATGTCCGCCGGCAGGCCCAGCACGCGCTCGGCGATGATGTTGCGCAGGATCTCGTCGGTGCCGCCCTCGATCCGCGTGGCCGGCGAGCGCATCAGCATCGCCTGGAAGCGCGCCATTGCGCTGGCCTGGGCGGGGTCCATCAGCACCCCGGCCTGCCCCTGCAGGTCCAGCGCGAAGGTGGCGATCTCCTGCATCGTGCTGCCGGCGACCAGCTTGCCGATCGAGTTCTCGGGGCCGGGTTCCTGTCCCTTGGACAGCGCCGAGATGCTGCGGTAGGCGGTGTACTTCAGGCCGCTGGTGCGCACCGCCCAGGTGGCCAGCTTCGAGCGCACCGCGGGGTCGTCGATCGCCAGGCCGTCGCCGGTGTCGAATTCGCAGCAGAAGTCGAGCAGTTCGGGAAAGCCGGTGGGCATGCCGGCGCCTATCGACAGGCGCTCGTTCATCAGCGTGGTGAGCGAAACCCGCCAGCCCATGCCGACCTCGCCCAGGCGCTGGTGGTCCGGCACGCGCACGTCGGTGAACCAGACCTCGTTGAAATGCGACTGCCCGTTGATCTGCCTGATCGGCCGCACCTCGACTCCGGGGCTCTTCATGTCGAGGAAGAACATCGTGAGGCCGTCGTGCTTGGCCACGTTGGGATCGGTGCGGGTGATGATCATCCCGTACTGGGAGTTCTGGGCGCCGCTGGTCCAGATCTTCTGCCCGTTGAGCACCCACTCGTCACCGACCTTCTCGGCACGGGTGCGCAGGCCCGCGAGGTCGGAGCCCGCCACGGGCTCGGAGAAGAGCTGACACCAGATCTCCTCGCCCGAGGCCAGCGGCGGCAGATAGCGGCGCTTGTGCTGTTCCTGCGCATAGGCCATCAGCGTCGGTCCGATCATTCCCTGGCCGATGATGAAGGTGCCGGAGAGCTTGGCGTACACGCCCTCCTCCTGCTGCCAGATCACGCGTTCGATCGGCGTGGCGCCGCGGCCGCCGTACTCCTTGGGCCAGTGCAGGCAGGCCCAGCCGGCGTCGAACTTCTTCTTCTGCCATGCGCGTGCGGCCGCGATCACGTCGCCGCTGCGCAGCGGCGGCTGGCCGAAGCCCGCGAGCTCGAGCTCGTCGCGCAGTTCGTGCGGCGCATTGGCCTGGATCCACGCGCGCACCTCGGCGCGGAACGCGGCTTCCTGGGGGTTGTCGTCGAAATTCATGATGTCGGGCTCCGTGCGATCGTTCGCGAAGGCTCAGGCTGCGCGGCGGGCGCGCAGACGGTCGACGAGCCGGTCTTCCCAGCGCGACAGGCTGCCCAGCGCGAGCGCGAGCAGGTTCGAGCGGCGATAGTGGAGGTGGCAGTCGAACTCCCAGGTGAAGCCCATGCCGCCGTGCACCTGGATGTTGTTGCGCGCGCAGTGCTGGTAGGCCTGGGTGGCGCTCACCCGCGCGGTGGCGGCGGCCTCGGGCAGCTCCGATGCACCGGTCGACAGCGCCCAGGCGCCGTAGTAGCAGTTCGAGCGCGCCAGCGTCGCCGACACGTACATGTCGGCGAGCATGTGCTTGATCGCCTGCAGAGAGCCGATCGGGCGGCCGAAGGCGAAGCGCTCGAGCGCGTAGTCGCGCGCGGTCTCGAGCGCGCGGTCGGCGCCGCCGATCTGCTCGAAGGCCATCAGCACCGCGGCGCGATCCATGACGTCCGACAGGATCGCCGCGCCGTCGCCCTCGGCGCCCAGGAGCTCCGCGGGCGCCTGCTCGAAGACGATGCGCGCCTGGCTGCGCGTGGGGTCCACGCTCCCAAGCGCCTCGCGCTGCACGCCGGCGCCGCCCAGGTCGACCAGGTACAGCGAGCTGGCGACTGCGTCGCCGGCGGCGCGCGTGGCCACCACCGCGAAGTGCGCGATGTCGCCGTCGGCCACCGGCAGCTTCACGCCGCTGAGCCTGCCGCCGGACACCGTGGACTCGAAGCGGGTGTCCGCCGCTCTTCCGGCGCGCTCGGTGAGCGCCAGCGTGCCGATCAGCTCGCCGCTGGCCAGGCCGGGCAGGTAGCGCCGCTTCTGCGCTTCGCTGCCGGCGCGCATCAGCAGTTCGGCGGCCAGGCCGATCGACGACGAATAGGGCACTGGCGCCACCGCGCGTCCCAGTTCCTCGGCGACCACGCAGGCCTCGAGGTAGCCGGCGCCCAGGCCGCCGTAGGCCTCGGGGATCGTGGCGCCCAGGAAGCCCTGCTCGGCGAGCCCCTTCCAGAGGCCTGCGTCGAAGGACTGGGGACCATCGAGCACCGCGCGCACCACGCTGCGGTCGCAGCGGTCGGCGAGGAAGCGGCGTGCCTGCTCCTTCAGTTGCTTCTGGTCGGGGGAGAAGTCGAATTCCATCGGGGATCCCTTTGCATCGATTGCCACGGCAGGCATCGCCTGTGCTGCGCACGGCCGCAGGCGCGCCACAGCGCATGGCTCGGGATTATCGGGGAAGGGGGTCTGCGCGACGGGCTGGCCGGTCCGCTCGGTGGCTCGCCAGCCCGGTCGGTGTTCCGGAATGCGGGCGCACGACAGCCTGCGCTGCGCTCGCCGCAGGTGCAGCCGCTGGAGAAGTCGATTCGCTGCCTGTCTGCGTCAGGGCGCCAGGCGCCCGGCCCGCGCTTCAGCCACGGATCCAGGAATCTCCGTCCGGTGCGTCCGGAAGCGCGCGACGAGCGTCGCAGCAGCGCTCCCCCGAGGCAGCGGCCGGCGCCTGCTGGATCGGCAGCGGTTCGGGCAGGCCGTAGAGGCCCTGCGCGTTGCACTCGGCTTCGAGGAGTTCGTCGGGTTCCTGCAGCGGGTTCATGAGCGGGCTCCACGAGGCTTCGGGTAGGCGCCCTGCCGGAACTGCTCGTCGAGGGCGATTCGGCCCGAAGATAGCCGGCTCGCGGCCTGCGGTCAGCGCAATTGCGCACACCGCGTGCCGCTTCGCCCGCCCGCCCGCCTGCCCGCCGACTGGCGGCTATTTCCAGGCGAACTTCGGCTGCTCGAAGTGTGCGACCCGGGTGTCGCGGCCCGCGATGCAGACCTCGCGGAACTGGTAGATGATGGCCGCCGTGGGCGCCGCGATCCAGTCGTCGCCGACCGGCATCCGCAGCACCGGGTGCTCGTGCTCCTCGAGCCGGTCGAGCAGCGGCGCGTCCTCGCGCATGAACTCCCGCACCGGGATCCTGTGGATGCTCGCGACTTCGTCCGGGTTTGGCGTCGCCTCGCGCGCCGCGCCCGCCCAGACCACGATCGGGGTCATCACGTACCCCGAGCGGGTGACGAAGTCGTCGAGCCGGCCGATGATCGCGCGCTCGTCGAGCACGACCCCGACCTCCTCGGAGAGTTCGCGCAGCGCCGCCTGCTCCGGAGTCTCGCCTTCGTCGATGCGCCCGCCCGGCAGCGCCCACTGCCCGGCGTGGCTGCGCAGCCTGGCCGAGCGCCGGGTCAGCAGCAGCGCCGCCGCCGGGTTCCAGATGTCGTGATGGAGCAGGTCGGGCAGGCCCGCACCGAGGCCCTCCTCGACGACCGCGACCGCCACCGCAGCTGCGCGATGGTGCGGCTCCGCCAGGCTGCGCCGCTCGAAGCGCTGCAGATTGGCGCGGATGAGATCGAACAGGTGCGGGTCGCAGCGCATGGAGGCTCCCGGGTCGAATGATTCGCGACGCGGATCAGCTCCGATGGTAATCCAGTCGCGCGGAAGCTTCAGTCGCCCTCGTGCAGGCGATGGAACACCGGAAAGTAGCGATCCGCGAAGCCTGCCTGCGCCGCCCGCTCCAGGATCCGCGCGACCAGTTCGGCGCCCGGGGCGGACACGCCCACCTGCCGGGCCAGTTCGAGCGCATAGCCATTGTCCTTGCGCGCGTAGGCGGTCGAGAAGGCGCGCTCCGGATAGACGCCGGGCACGATGCTCTTTCGGCCGTGGTTGCGCAGCGCGAAACTGTCGGCGGAACCCTTCTCGAACACCTCGGCCAGCAGCTCCGGCG
This sequence comes from Pseudomonadota bacterium, assembly GCA_963204785.1. Lineage (GTDB taxonomy): Bacteria > Pseudomonadota > Gammaproteobacteria > Burkholderiales > Burkholderiaceae_E > Quisquiliibacterium. The sequence goes on from CAUJHG010000075.1 coordinate 7,739, forward strand.
CAACGCCTGCGCGCGCAGCGATCGCCATCGCCTCCGACAGCGCGTTGACGACCTGGAACAGCACCATGTTGTTGAGGATCTTGACCACCTCGCCGCTGCCGGCAGGCCCGCAGTGGCTGATGTCGGTCGCGATGCACTCGAGCAGGGGGCGGGCGAGCCCGAGCGCCTCTTCGCTTCCGCCAACCATGGTGCTCAGGGTGCCCGCCTCGGCCGCTTCCCTGGTGCGCGCCACCGGCGCGTCCAGATACAGCACCCCGGCTTCGTCGCAGCGCCGGGCATGGGCGCGCGCGAGGTCCGCCGGGATCGTCGAGGTGTCGATCAGCAGCTGGCCCCTTCGCATCAGGGGCAGCAGCGCGCCGACGACGCCCTCGCTCGCATCGCCGTCGGGCAGCGACAGCAGGATCAGGTCGGACGCGCTGGCGAGTTCGGCCAGGTCCGCGGCCGGCCGGCCACCGACCGCGGCGACCGACTGCACTGCCGCAGGATCGCGATCGAAATAGACGACCGAGGAGAACTTCCCTCGGCGGATCACGTTGCGGCACATCGCGCCGCCCATCACTCCCAGGCCGACGAAGCCCACGCGCTGCGCCGGGAGGCTGCTGGAATCAGTGCTCATCGGGTGTCGCCAGGTAGATGCTCTTGGATTGCCGGTACAGCTCGAGGCCTCCCGGGCCCTTCTCGCGGCCCAGGCCGCTGTCCTTGTAGCCGCCGAAGGGGGCGGCGATGCTCAACTGCTTGTAGGTATTGATCCACACGGTTCCGGCCTGGATCGCTGCCGCGATCCGCCAGGCGCGGGGGAAGTCGCTGGTCCAGATCCCGCAGGCCAGGCCGTAGTCGCTGTCGTTGGCCTGGGCGATCACCTCACGCTCGTCGTCGAAGGGGATCACGCACAGCACCGGCCCGAAGATCTCCTGCCGGCAGGCGCGCGCCCGATTGTCCAGGCCGGTGATGATGGTCGGCAGGTAGTAGGCCCCTCGCGCCCAGGTCTCGCCTTCGGGGCGCCGACCGCCGGTGGCGATCGCTCCGCCCTCGTCCAGGGCGCCCCGGACGTGGCGCTCGACGTGCTCGCGATGCGCGTGCGACACCAGCGGCCCGAGATCGGTGTCCTCGGCCTGGGGTGGACCGACGCGCAGGCTGCTGGCGCGCCGGACCAGCCGCTGCACCAGTTCGTCGTGGACACCGCGCTGCACGAACAGGCGCGAGCCCGCGACGCAGGACTGGCCCATTCCCTCGAAGATCCCGTCCAGGACGCCCTTCTCCGCGGCGTCGAGATCGGCATCGTCGAAGACGATCTGCGGCGACTTCCCGCCCAGTTCGAGCGCGATCGGCAGCAGTCGCTGCGCCGCCACCACGGCCAGCGCCCGGCCGGTGGCGGTTCCGCCGGTGAAGGACAGCATCCGGACCAGCGGATGCGTGAGCAGCGCGCTGCCGACGCTCGACCCCGTGCCGGGCAGCACCGTCAGCAGCCCCGGCGGCAGCCCCGCCGACTCGCAGGCCTCGGCCAGCGCGAGCGCGCACAGGGGGGTGAGCTCCGATGGCTTGAGGACCACGGCGTTGCCGGCGGCCAGTGCCGGCGCCACCTTCTGTGCCTCCATCGTCAGCGGCGAGTTCCATGGCGTGATCGCCGCGACCACTCCGTAGGGCTCCCGGACGGTCAGCGACAGGTAGCGGCCTCGCGGGGGGTTCAGGTCGCCTGCCGCGGTCTCGCAGACTGCGGCGAAATAGCGGAAGGTCGCGACTGCGCTGGCTGCCTGCGCCTTGCACTCCTTCCACGCCTTGCCGTTGTCGAGCATCTGCTGGCGGGCGAAGTGGTCGATCCGCTGCTCGATCGCGGAGGCGATCGCGTGGAGTCGTGCCGCGCGCCGGTGGGGCTCGAGCGTGCTCCAGCCGCTGCTGACCCGCACCCGGTCCGCATGGCGGATCGCGGCATCGACTTCGCTGGCGTCCGGAGTCCCGATCACCACGATCGTCTCGCCAGTGGCCGGGTCGACGCTGGGCAGGGGCTCGCCTGCGCCGGTCTCCCAGCGTCCCTGCATCGGGAAAGCGCGCAGCATCGGGCGGTCTCCTTCGGTCGGATCTTGCGCAGCCTCAGCCTTCGGGCAGGCCGGTGGAGCCCGGCGAGCGCTTGTGCACCGCATCGCGCAGCAGTGCTGCCGCCCTGTAGAAGCCGTGGACGAACTTCCCGTAGGGCATGGTCAGGAACAGCGCCATGACGACGCCGAGATGCAGGCACAGCAGCCAAGCCTGCGCCACGGTACCACGCGCAGCCCACAGTGAGAGTCCGCTCGATGCGGCCAGGAACAGCAGCGCGATCAGCCCGAGGTCCATCGGCCGCTGCGCGGGATCGACCAGGCCCGGGTGCCTGCGCAGGTTCAGCCGCCACAGTCCCAGGGTGCCCACGCACAGGCTGAGCCCACCGGCCAGGCCGAGCCACTTGGGCGCCGAGGGCAGGTCATAGGGCGCGACCCAGCCCAGCGCGTAGTGCTGGAAGCTGGCCACCGTGGTCGCGGCGAAGCAGAGCGCGAAGCCGTAGAAAGTCAGGTGGTGCAGGCGTCGGCGCACCAGGGTGTAGCCGTCGTCCTCCTCGTGACAGCCTTCGCCGTGGCCGCCGCCGAGATTGCGCAGGCTCAGCACGTCGCCCGTCGCCTCCAGGCAGGCCGCCGTGCCGGGCGCGCGGGCGCCGGTGACCGCAGCGGTCTGGCGCCAGAAGCGCACGACCCCGACCGCAAGCGCGACGCATGCGAACAGGAACACCGGGAGGAACACCGCCACCAGGAACTGGTGGGAGAACAGGTCGTAGAAGTGCCGCGCCTCGGCGACCTGCGCGCCGCCGCGCGCGAGGATCCCGAGCCCGAAGACGCCGGACATCGCGAGCGCCAGCCCCAGCGTGAGCGCCAGGCCGTTGCGCCGGTACAGACCGCCCAGGAACGCCGGCCAGGCGTGATCCTGGTAGGTCTGCAGCCGGACCTGCGCCATCGCGCGCGGCACCTGGACGGCGAACTCGTGGGGCGGCGCGTACTGGCACGCGTGCAGGCACGCCCCGCAGTTGTGACAGAGGCTGGCGAGGAAGTGCACGTCGGCCCTGCCGAAGGCCAGCCGGCGGGTCATCGCCGGAAACACCGCGCAGAAGCCCTCACAGTAGCGGCAGGCGTTGCAGATGCCCATCACGCGCGCGAGCTCGGTCTCCTCGCGCGTCATCGCCCCGCCTTCGGCCAGGACCCGGGCCTCGTGCGTCAGCCGGTCAAGCGGCTGCATGCGCCACCTCCGCGCTGCGGGCGGCAGCGGCCGCGCGCGCGCCGGCAATGCGGCCGAACGCGGTGCCGATCGACATCCCCACCCCCGCGGTGTAGCCCTGCCCGAGCACGTTCCCGGCCATCATCTCTCCTGCGACGAACAGGTTGGGGCTCGGGCGCCCGTCCCAGAAAACGGCGGCCGTCTCGTCGGTCCGCAGGCCCAGGTAAGTGAAGGTCACTCCCGGACGGACCGCGTAGGCGAAGAAGGGCGGAGTGTCGATCGGAAGCGCCCAGTGGGTCTTGTCCGGGCTGAGCCCCTCGGTGCGGCAGTCGTCGAGCCTGGTGTGGTCGAAGGTTCCGGGCCGGCAGGCGGCGTTGTAGCCTTCGATCGTCGCGACGAAGGCGCCCGCATCGATCCCGATGCGCCGCGCCAGTCCGGCCAGGCTGTCGGCCTGCTCGCCAGGGAACACCGGCGGCATGAAGCGCCCGATCGCCTTGGCGTCGATGATCGAGTAGGCGATCTGGCCGCGCTGCCTGGCCACCAGCCGGCCCCAGATCGCATAGCGCTTGGGCCAGAAATCCTCGCCTTCGTCGTGGAAGCGCTCGCCGGCCTGGTTCACCACCACGCCCAGCGACACGCAGTCGATCCGGGTGCAGATCCCGCCGTCGTAGAGCGGAGCGCGGGCGTCGATCGCCACCATGTGCGCCTGGGTGGGGTCGCCGATGCGGTCGGCGCGATGCTCGTCGAGCATGTGGCGCAGCAGGGTTCCCTGGTTGAAGCGCGTTCCGCGGATCAGGAAGCGGTCGGCCGGCCACTCGCCCCATTCGTTGCGCCCCCAGGCTTCACGCAGCCACTGCCGGTTCGATTCGAAGCCGCCGGCCGCGAGCACGCAGGTGGAGGCCTCGATGCGCTCGCCCCCGGACCAGGCCGCCACGAAGCGGCGATCCTCGATCTCGAGGCGATCGACCGGAGCCTCGTAGCGGACCTCCACGCCCAGGCGTCGCGCGCTGCGATGGTAGGCGTTGACCAGGGCCTTGCCGCCGCCCATGAAGAAGGCGTTCGTCCTGGCCACGTGCAGCGCGCCCGAGAGTGGCGGCTGGAAGTGCACGCCGTGGCTGCGCATCCAGTCGCGGCAGGTGGACGACGCGCGGATCACCAGGCGCGCCAGATGCTCGTCTGTGCGCCCGCCGGTCACCTGGAGGAGGTCCTGCCAGTACTCCTCTTCCGGATAGGCGTCGACCAGCACGTCCTGCGGCGCATCGTGCATGCAGCGCAGGTTGCGCGTGTGGGTCGAGTTGCCGCCGCGCCAGGCCTGGGGCGCAGCCTCGAGCAGCCTCACGCGCGCCCCGGCCTGGGCTGCGGTCAGTGCGGCGCACAGCCCCGCGTTGCCGCCGCCGATCACCAGGACGTCGGGCATCACCGCAGGCCCTCCCGGATTGCGCGCGCGCCGCCTGCGCCCCGACGCGCCCGCGGGGCGCCGGCCTGCCCGGGCGCCCCGACCGACCTCACTGCCCTTCGAGGAAGCTCTTGAGCTTGTCCGCGCGCGACGGGTGGCGCAACTTGCGCAGCGCCTTGGCCTCGATCTGGCGGATGCGCTCGCGCGTGACGTCGAACTGCTTGCCGACCTCCTCGAGCGTGTGGTCGGTGCTCATCTCGATGCCGAAGCGCATCCGCAGCACCTTGGCCTCGCGCGGAGTGAGGGAATCGAGCACCTCCTTGACAACGTCGCGCATCGAGCCGTGCAGCGCGGCGTCGGCCGGCGCGAGCGTGGTGGTGTCCTCGATGAAGTCGCCCAGGTGGGAGTCGTCGTCGTCGCCGATCGGCGTCTCCATGGAGATCGGCTCCTTGGCGATCTTCAGGATCTTGCGGATCTTGTCCTCGGGCATCTCCATGCGCTCGGCCAGCGTCTGCGGATCGGGTTCGAGCCCGGTCTCCTGCAGGATCTGGCGGCTGATCCGGTTCATCTTGTTGATCGTCTCGATCATGTGGACCGGAATCCGGATGGTGCGCGCCTGGTCGGCGATCGAACGCGTGATCGCCTGGCGGATCCACCAGGTGGCGTAGGTCGAGAACTTGTAGCCGCGCCGGTACTCGAACTTGTCGACCGCCTTCATCAGGCCGATGTTGCCCTCCTGGATCAGGTCCAGGAACTGCAGGCCGCGGTTCGTGTACTTCTTGGCGATGGAGATCACCAGGCGCAGGTTGGCCTCGGTCATCTCGCGCTTGGCCTTGCGCGCCTTGGCCTCGCCGGTGGCCATGCGCTTGTTGATCTCCTTCAGGTCGCCCAGCGGCAGCACCACGCGCGCCTGCAGGTCGATCAGCTTCTGCTGGAGATCCTGGATCGCCGGGATGTTGCGCCGCAGGACGTCGGCATAGGGCGGATTGGACGCGGCCAGCTTCTCCGACCACTTCAGGTTGGTCTCGTTGCCGGGGAAGCTCGCGATGAACTGCTCGCGCGGCATGCCGACCTTGTTGACGCATGTGTCGGCGATCGAGCGCTCGAGCGAGCGCACCTCCTCGACCTGGTCGCGCAGGGTGTCGCACAGGCGCTCGACCATCTTCGCGGTGAAGCGGATGGTCATCAGCTCGTTCTGGATCTCGTGCTGCGCCTTCAGGTAGGACCTGGACTTGTAGCCCTCCTTCTCGTAGGCGACCTTCATCCGGTCGAACCACTTCGAGATGTGCTCGAGCTTGGCCAGGGCGGCTGCCTTGAGCTCCTCGGCACGGGCGGTGCTTGCGGCGGCGGCGGCGTCCTCGTCTTCCTCCTCCTCGCCGCTGGCGGCAGGCTGCGGCGGTGCCGGACGGAAATCCTCCTCCTCCTCGGCATCCGGATCGATCAGGCCGTCGACGACCTCGTCGATGCGCATCGTGCCTGCGATGATCTTCTCGGCATTGGTGAGGATCTCGTGGATCGTGGTGGGGCAGGCCGAGATCGCCTGCACCATGTGCTTGAGGCCGTCCTCGATGCGCTTGGCGATCTCGATCTCGCCTTCGCGCGTGAGCAGCTCCACCGAACCCATCTCGCGCATGTACATGCGCACCGGATCGGTGGTGCGGCCGAACTCGGAGTCCACCGTGGACAGCGCCGCCTCGGCCTCCTCCTCGGCATCGTCGTCCGAGGAGGCCACCGGCGTGGAGTCGCTGATCAGCAGGCTCTCGGCGTCGGGAGCCTGGTCGTAGACCGAGATCCCCATGTCGCTGAAGGTGCTGATGATCGACTCGATCGCCTCGGCGTCGATCACGTCGTCGGGGAGATGGTCGTTGATCTCGACGTAGGTCAGGAAGCCGCGCTCCTTGCCCAGCCGGATCAGCTGCTTGAGCTTGTTGCGGGTGTTCTCGCGGTCTTCCTCGGTGAGACCCTGCTTGCCGCCGAACTCGCGCAGCAGCGCCTTCTCCTTGGCGCGCGCGCCGCGCTTGCCCTTGGCGGGCGCGGGCGCGGGTGCGGGCTCCTCGGGAAGCTCGATCTCGACGTCATCGAAACCTTCGCCGAGCTCGTCGCCGACCAGGTCGTCGTCCTCGGAGTCGAGGCGACGCGATTCCTTCGCCCCGGCCTTGGGGCCGCGCTTGGCGCCGGCCTTCGCGCCGCGTGCTGCCGGCTTGGCGGCTGCCTTCGCGGATGCCTTCGCCGCGCTCTTCGCCGGCGCCTTGCCGACGACCGCTTCCGGCGCACCGGCCTCCTCGACCGCGCTCGCCGCAGCACGCTTGCGGCGCGGCTCCTCGGCCGCCTCGACCGCCCGCGCGGGGCCGGAGACAGCGGCCTTGGTCGAAGCCGCGCTCCCGGCGACCGACCTGGCCGCTGCCGCCTTCGCTGCCGGGGCCTTCGCTGCCGCTGCCTGGGCCTTCGCTGCCGGAGCCTTCGCCGCGGGCGCCTTGGTGGCGGCCTTCTTCGCCGCAGGCTTGTCCAGGGCTGCGGCCGTCACCGAGCGAGCGGCGGATTTCGTCGCGGTCTGCGCGGGAGCAGCCTTCGCGCCCGCCTTGGCAGCGCCGGCAGTTGCGGCGCGCGCAGGAGTGGATTTCACCGGGGCGGGCTTCGCGCTCACGCGATCCTCCTTCTCCACGGCCGTCTTTGCATGGGTCTTGACGTTCGCCTTCACGCTCACCTTCGTGACACCCGCACGTGCGGAGCTGCTGCCCGCCCGCGAGGTGGTGTTGGGGGCCGGCCCTGCGGCGGGCACTCGCCTGGACGCCGCCGCGGCCTGGGTCTTCCTTGCCGTGGTCCGGGTCTTCCCGGTCTGGGTCTTGCTGGAGCCCGCGATCCTTGCCTCGGACGACTTCTTGACACCCACGCTCGACCCTTTCGGAGAAAATCGGAGGAAATCGAAGATGCGCCGCAAGGCGCGGCCCTGCAGAATAACCGGGTATTCTATCACTCACGCCTTCTGACGCAAGGACAGCAGCTCCTGGTAGCGCGCCCGATCCTCGGCGTCGGCCAGGCCGCGCGCAACCATCCCGGCCAGTTCCTCGCGGATCGAGCGATCACGAAGCTGCCCGATCGCGCCGGCAAACTCAGCGCGGGCCTCCTCGAGGCTCATCTCGGCGACCATCGAACGATCCGAGGCTGCGTCGCGCAGCAGCGCCGACACGATCTCCGGGTGACTGTCGCGCAGCGTTTCGCAGATCACCGCCAGCGAACTGCCGGCCGGCTGGCGGCCCAGCAGATCCAGCCAGGCCAGCACCTCGCGCGGCACGAAGCTCGGGTCGAGCGGATCGCTCGCCAGCGCCGGATGCAGGGCCGCGAGCAGCCGCACCCGCTGCACGAGATCCGGTGGCGCCGCCCTGGGCCGTGGCAGGGCCCATGCAGATCCGCCAGGCCGGCCGGGCCCGCGCTGTCCGCTGCTTCGCCGTCCGTCGCTGCGGGCAGCGCCCGCAGCGCCTTCCCCGAAGTCGCGGCGCCCGCCCTCGTCGCCCGCCCGGACGAAGCGCTCGAGTTCCGCGGCGCTCACGCCCCCCTGGTCGGCCACCCGGTGCAGCAACTGCAGCCGCAGCGCCGCCTCGGGCAGCGCGCGCAGCAGCGGCCTGGCAAGGGCCAGGAACGCCGCCCGCCCTTCGGGCACCGAGAGGTCGGCACGCGCGCCGAGTTCCTGCAGCATGAACTCCGACAGCGGCATCGCCTCGGCGAGCAGCGCGTCGAAACCCTCGACACCGTGGGCGCGCACGTAGCTGTCCGGATCGTGCTCCGGCGGCAGGAACAGGAACTCCAGGCGCTTGGTGTCGGCCGCGTGCGGCAGGCAGGCCTCCAGCGCCCGCCAGGCTGCCTTGCGCCCTGCCGCGTCACCGTCGAACGAGAACACCACGCGATCGACCATCCGCAGCAGCTTGCGGACGTGATCCGGCGTCGTCGCCGTGCCCAGGGTGGCGACTGCATTGAGGACGCCGTGCTGCGCGAGCATCACCACGTCCATGTAGCCTTCGACCACCACCGCGAGGTTCGTCGAACGAAGCGCCTCGCGCGCCTCGAAAAGGCCGTAGAGCTCCCGTCCCTTCGAGAACAGCGGCGTCTCGGGCGAGTTCATGTACTTCGGCTCGCCGGCGCCGATCACCCGCCCTCCGAAGCCGATCACCTGGCCGCGCGGGTTGCGGATCGGGAACATGATCCGGTCGCGGAAACGGTCGTAGCGCTTGCGCGCCGCCACCGGCGCGCCCGGACCGCCCGCCTCCCGGCCGTCGGCGCCGCTGTCGATCACCAGCCCGGCCTCGACCAGCGCGTGGGCATCGTAGTCGGGCACCGCAGCCTGCAGGTTTCGCCAGCCCTCCGGCGCGTAGCCGATGCCGAAGCGCGCCGCGGCCTCGCCGCTCAGGCCACGCCCCTTCAGATATTCGATCGCCCGCGGCGAGTCGCGCAGGCGCTGGCGGTAGAAGCGGGCCACCTCGGAGATCAGCTCGGACAGGCCCGGGTCGCGCCGCGGGGCATCGCGCCCGCCGGGACCCGGCTCGTCGGGCACCTGCAGGCCGACCGACTGCGCGAGCTCGTGGATCGCATCGACGTAGGACAGCCCTGCATGCTCCATGAGGAAGCCGATCGCCGACCCGTGCGCGCCACAGCCGAAGCAGTGGAAGAACTGCTTGGACGGACTGACGGTGAACGACGGCGACTTCTCGGCGTGGAAGGGGCACAGCCCGAGGAAGTTCGCGCCGGCCTTGCGCAGCTTGACATGGCGGGCGACAACGTCGACCACGTCGATCCGGGCCAGCAGCTCCTGGATGAACGACTGGGGGATCATGCAGGCCGCCCGTGGGTCGCCGCGCCGGGACTCAGCCCGCCAGTCGCGCCTTCACCTGGGCCGACACCACGGAGAGATCCGCCCGGCCGGCCAGGCGCGCCTTGAGCACGCCCATCACCCGCCCCATGTCCGACGGCGCGCAGGCGCCGGTGGCGCTCAGCGCAGCGTCGATCTCGGCGCGCACTTCCGCCTCGCTCGCCTGCTGCGGCATGTAGGCGCTCAGCACCCCCGCCTCGAAGCGCTCGCGCTCGGCGAGGTCCTGGCGGCCGGCGGCCTCGTACTGGGCGATCGAGTCCTTGCGCTGCTTCAGCAGGCGATCGACGACGCCGACCACCTGGGCGTCGTCGACCGTGATCCGCTCGTCGACCTCCTTCTGCTTGATCGCCGCCAGCAGCATCCTGATCGCGGACAGGCGCTCGCTCTCGCGGGCGCGCATCGCGGCCTTCATGTCCTCGTTGATGCGTTCCTTCAGGTTCATCGTCTTCCCCGGAGTTCCGTTGCAGTCTGGCATGAGCGAGGCCCGGAACGAAGAAAGCCCGCGGCGGACTGCCTGCGGGCTTTCGGAGCGGCGCAGCCGGCAGGACGCCGACCGACTGCCGGTCAGTACAGCTTCTTCGGAAGCATCTGGCTGCGCAGGCGCTTGTAGTGACGCTTGACTGCGGCGGCTTTCTTCCGCTTGCGCTCGGCCGTCGGCTTCTCGTAGAACTCGCGCGCGCGCAGCTCGGTGATGAGGCCGGTTTTCTCGATCGTGCGCTTGAAACGGCGCAGCGCGACGTCGAAAGGCTCGTTTTCCTTGACCCTGATGGTCGGCATGAACAATCACCCCCTTCCGCTGTGCGGCTGCTGGATGGTGCGAAGGCTGCGCGCTGCCGATGCGCTGCCGGCCCCCGGCGACAGACGAAGCCGCGCCCGGCGATGATGCCGGCCTGCGCCCCGCCGCCCGCCATCCGTGCATTGCCCGGCGGACCACACGCCGCCACGGCTTCCACGGCCATCCAGGCCAAGCTGAAAAGGATAGCAGGGAGCAGAAACGTGCGCAAGAACCCGGGAGACGACCGGATCCGGTCGCGGCGCGGCGTTGGAAGCGCGCCAACGCCGCGCCGCTCGGCCGACCCGTCCCTTGTAAGCCTGGGCTGTCGGCGTTAGAACATCGATCGGATCTCGAACGCAGCAGACCCGGGCGCAGGCCTGCCACACGGACGACGCGGCGCCCGGCAGCTCACCGCACGATGGAGGGCAGCGGGATGTCGAATGCGAATGCGGATGCGCTCGCCGACCGTGGCGGGCGGCCGCCGACGGAGCCCGTCGGCAGGATCGCGATCGCCGGGTTCAAGCAGGTCTACTCCACCGCGCGGGTCGAGACCGCGCTCGGGGACCTGCCCACCGGAGCGAGCGATGCGCTGCGCACCACCTACGAGAAGATGCTGCGCGCCGGCGGCGACCGCTTCTGCGTGAAGCCGGGTGCAATGCCCGACTTCGACGCGCTCGAAGAGGACCTGCCCAATTTCGGCGAGGTGCTCGAGGACCTGCGCAAGCAGCTCGCGCTGTGCCTGGAGACCGAAGACCCGCTCGAGCTCACGCCGATGCTGCTGCTGGGCGAACCGGGCATCGGCAAGACGCACTTCGCGCGCCGGCTGTCGCAGCTCCTGGGAACCGGCTACGGCTTCGTGTCGATGAGCTCGCTGACCGCCGGATGGATCCTCTCGGGCGCTTCGTCGCAGTGGAAGAACGCCCGCTGCGGCAAGGTCTTCGACACCCTGGTGCACGGCGACTACGCCAACCCGGTGCTGGTGGTCGACGAGATCGACAAGGCATCGGCCGACGGGCAGTACGACCCCCTCGGGGCGCTCTACAGCCTGCTCGAGCAGGACACGGCCCGCGAGTTCGTCGACGAGTTCGCCGAGGTGCCGATCGACTGCTCGGACCTGGTCTGGGTGGCCACTGCGAACGACGCGTCCCGGATCCCGGAGCCGATCCTGAACCGGATGAACGTCTACGAGATCCCGGTGCCGGACCATGCCGGCGCGCGGCGGATCGCTCTGCGGCTCTACCGCGAGATCCGCGACGCGCATGCCTGGGGCGCGCGGTTTCCCGAGCAGCCCGACGATCAGGCGCTCGACCGGCTGGCGGAACTCGCGCCGCGCGAGATGCGCAGGGCGCTGATGGGCGCCTTCGGCAACGCCAAGCTCGCCGGTCGCTGCACGATCACCGCTGCCGACCTGCCGGTCGAACGCTCCGCGCGCCGGCAGCGCATCGGGTTCTGAAGGCCGGTCCGGCGCTGCCGGCCGGCTTCGGGCACCATTGCGGCTTGCCCGCCCCCGCAATGGAGAGAAAGGCTTGATCGTCCTGGGAATCGAGACCTCCTGCGACGAGACCGGCGTCGCGCTGTACTGCACCGAGCGCGGGCTGCTCGCGCAGGCGCTGCACTCGCAGGTCGCGATGCACGAACGCTACGGCGGCGTGGTGCCGGAGCTCGCCTCGCGCGACCACGTCCGGCGGCTGCTGCCGCTGACCGCGCAGATCCTCGACGAGGCAGGGCTGCCGATCGACGGTGTCGACGCGATCGCCTACACCGAGGGGCCCGGGCTGGCCGGCGCGCTGCTGGTCGGCGCCTCGGTCGCCGCCTCGATCGCAGCGGCGCTGGACAAGCCGGCGATCGGCATCCACCACCTCGAGGGGCATCTGCTCTCGCCGCTGCTGTCGGCCGACCCGCCGGCCTTCCCCTTCGTCGCGCTGCTGGTCTCGGGCGGGCACACGCAACTGATGCGCGTCGACGGCGTGGGCCGGTACGCACTGCTGGGCGACACCCTGGACGACGCTGCCGGCGAAGCCTTCGACAAGAGCGCCAAGCTGCTGGGGCTGGGCTATCCGGGCGGGCCGGCAGTGGCCGCGCTCGCCGAGCGGGGCCGCCCGGGCGCCTGCGCCCTGCCACGGCCGATGCTGCACTCGGGCGATCTCGACTTCAGCTTCAGCGGCCTGAAGACCGCGGTGCTGACCGCCGTGCGCCGCGGCCTGCCCGACGAGCAGGCGAGGGCCGATCTCGCGCTCGAGCTGCAGTCGGCGATCGTCGACGTGCTGGTGGCGAAATCGGTGGCCGCGCTGCAGGCCACCGGCCTGGAACGGCTGGTGATCGCCGGCGGGGTCAGCGCCAACCGGCGCCTGCGCGCCCGGCTCGACAGCGCGCAGCAGGCGCACGGCTTCCGGGTCCACTTCCCGGAAGCGGCGCTGTGCACCGACAACGGCGCGATGATCGCGTTCGCCGGCGCGCTGCGCCTGGCCGCCGGGCCGATGCCCGAGCCGCCGACCGGCTTCGGGGTGCGCCCGCGCTGGCCGCTCGACGAGCTGTCAGCGCCGACGGGCTGAGCTGCCTTCCTTCGAGCCGATGCGGCTCTCCTTGCCAGCCATCAGCTTGGCGATGTTGCCGCGATGCCGCCAGACCAGCAGCCCGCTCATCACGATCACCGCGAATGCGATCGGCCCCGGCCCGTGCACGAAGAGCTGCCACAGCGGCGCGAACACCGCAGACACCAGCGCGGCCAGGGACGAGTAGCGGAAGAAGAAGGCGATCAGCAGCCAGGTCAGGAGGGTCGCCAGGCCGAGCCAGGGATCCAGGGCGAGAAGGACCCCGGCCGCAGTGGCCACGCCCTTGCCGCCGGCGAAGCGATGGAACAGCGGGAACAGATGGCCGGCGAACACCGCGAGCGCCGCCAGCGCCACCGTGCCTTCGCCGAAGCCATGGCGCGCTGCGAAGAACCGGACCAGAAAGACCGCCAGCCAGCCCTTGGCGCCATCGCCGAGCAGCGTGAGGATGGCCGCCGTCTTGCTGCCCGAGCGCAGCACGTTGGTCGCACCCGGGTTCCCGGAACCGTAACTGCGCGGGTCGGCGAGCCCCATCAGCCGGCTGACCAGCACCGCGAACGATATCGAACCCAGCAGATAGGAAAGCACGACTGCCGCGACGCTGCCCGAGGTCTCCATCTGCGAACCGTCTCCCTGGATCGTTCCCGCTGCCGTCCTTCGCTGCCCGGCCGGCGCCGCGGCAGCCCGTGCGTTGCTGGCCGCAGGCGGCGCCGCGAACCCTAGGGCGCCAGCGCGCAGTGTACCGGCTGGGCCTGCAGCAGCGCGACCAGCACCGCAGGATCGATCGAGACCAGCACGCCGCGGCGGCCGCCGTTGAGGTAGATGCGCTGCAGCCCGAGCACCGATTCCTCGACGAACACGGGCATCGGCTTGCGCGTGGCGAAGGGCGACGTGCCGCCCACCTGGTAGCCCGAGTGCCGCTGGGCGACCTCGGGACTGCAGGGCTCGATCGACTTGCGCCCGGTCTGGCGGGCCAGGTTCCTGGTCGACACGGTGCGATCGCCGTGCATCAGGACGATCAGCGGACGCGCGGACTCGTCCTGCATCACCAGCGTCTTGACCACGAGGTGCTCGTCGACGCCCAGTTGCCGCGCCGACTCGGCAGTGCCGCCGTGGTCGACGTAGTCGTAGGGGTGCACCTCGAAGGGCACGCCCCTGCGCCGCAGGAACTGGGTCGCGGGCGTTTCGCTGACATGGGGCCGGTGCTTGGCCATGGCGGGATCAGACCGCGTGCTCTCGCGCGGTCAGCCCGGATCGCCGAACTTCGGCGCCCGCTTCTCGCGGAAGGCCTTGACGCCCTCGACCCAGTCGGGCGCGCCGATCAGCCGGCACTGCAGGTCGCGCTCGAGCACGATGTGGCTCGACAGCGGCATCTCGGGGGCTGCGTCGATCAGCCTGCGGGTTCCGATCACCGCTTCCTGCGGGCCATCGGCGAGCCGGCGGCAGATTGCCATCGCCTCGGCGTCCAGCGCCTGCGGTTCGTACAGCTTCCAGACCAGGCCCCAGCGCTCGGCGTCCTGCGCGCTGATCGCATCGCCCAGCAGGCTCGCGGCCATCGCGCGTGCGCGCCCTGCCATCCGCGCCATCAGCCAGGTCGCGCCGACGTCGGGCACCAGCCCCAGCCGCGGCACGAAGGTGAGCACGAAGCGCGCCTCGCTGGACATCAGGACGATGTCGCCGCACAGGGCCAGGCCGACACCGCCGCCGGCGGCCACGCCGTTGATCGCGCAGACCACCGGCATCGGCGCCTCGTTGAGCGCGCGCACCACGGTGATCACGCGCTCGAAGATCGCCCGGTTGGCGCGCTCGCGCTGCTCGGGCGTGGCCTGCGCCGGCAGCGGTCGGCCGACCAGGTCGGCGCCGGAGCAGAAGCCGCGGCCTGCGCCGGTGATCAGCAGCGCGCGCGCTCCGGAATCGGCAGCGTGCGCAAGCGCCTGGGGGATTTCCAGGAACATCGCATCGTTGAGCGCGTTCAGCGTGTCGGGGCGGTTCAGCGTGAGACGGGCGACGCGGTCCTGCACGGACAGCGAGATGGCCTCGAAGGCGGGAAACGAGTCGGACATCGGGAAGTCTCCTGGGTTGGGCGCCGCCGGCGCATCGTGCGAGCGGATCAGGCCGGGGATTCGAGCAGCGTCTGCGCCATCTCGCGCAGGCGGGTCTTCTGGATCTTGATGCCGTTGGCGCCATCGGTGACCGGAAAGGCTTCGATCGCGAACACCCGCACCGGCACCTTGTAGCGCGCCAGTCGCGCAGCGACGTGCGCAGTGACTGCGGCCTCGTCGAGCACCGCCCCTGGCCGCAGGCGGACGAAGGCCACCGGTCGCAGCGCGCCGGCGGTGGTGACCCCGACCACCTGGCTGTCCAGGATGCCGGGCGCCTGCTGGACGCACTCCTCGATCTCCTGCGGGCTCACCAGGAAGCCACCGAGCCGCAGGGAATCGCCCATGCGCGCGAGGAAGACGAAGCGGCCGTCCTCGCAGGTGTGGCCGAGGTCGCCGGAGCGATACCAGCCGTCGTCCAGGATGGCCTCGCGCGTGGCCTGCGGGTTGCCGAAGTACTCGACCATCCGCGAGGAGGGCGCGAAGAACTCGAGTTCGCCGTCCTCGCCGTGCGGCAGCACCTGCCCGGTGCCCGGGTCGCGGGCGCGCACGCGCGCCAGCGGACTCACCGGAAAGCCGCCGCCGTGACGCCGCAGCTCGGGGGCTTCGTCCTCGCGGTTGCGCGCGAAGAGCGCCTGGATCTCACTGATCCCGTACAGGCCGAGCGCCTTCAGCCCGCGCTGCTGCGCGCGCTCGACGATGTCGGCCAGCGCGGGATTGAAGGCGGCGAAGCCGACGAAGCGCAGGGTCGGGAAGGCCGGCGTGCGCGCGTTCTGCTCGAGCAGCTGCGCGATCGCGTCGTCGCTGCCGTTCATGTGGGTCACGCCGTGGGCGTCGATCATCCGGGCGGCAAGCGCCGCGTCCCAGGCCGGCATCATCGCGAACGGGCGCCCGGCGGCGATCATCGCGAGCACGTTGCACAGGCCGAACACCCCGCACAGCGGCGGCGACAGCAGCATGGTCGATGCCTGGTCGATGCCGAAGCCCTGCACCACGTCGAAGGCGTGCGCCACGAGCGTGCGCTGGTCGTGCAGCACGAACTTCGGCGCCCTGGTGGTTCCGGAGGTGGTGAAGATCGCGCAGCCCGCGTCGGGGCTGGCCTCGTCGGCGGCCAGCGGCGCCAGTGCGAGCAGCTGCGCGTAGGGGCGCACTGCGAGGCCCGCCGGCAGTCGCAGGGCCGGCGCAGCGGGTTCGCCCGCCTCCGAATAGGCGACGACGCCCGCCAGCTCCGCGAGTGCCTCGGCAGGGCAGCCGGACAGCACGCCGGCGAAGTCGGTGCGGTCGAAACCCGGCCAGGTGACCAGGACGCGCGCGCCCGAGCGTCCGATGATGTCGGCGAACTCCGCCGAGCGGAAGCGGGTGTTGACCGCCAGCGCGATCGCGCCGAGCCGCGCACACGCGAACAGGCAGGCGAGCCAGGCGCCCAGGTTGGGCAGCCAGATCGCGACGCGGTCGCCGCGGCGCACGCCCATCGAGCGCAGCCCGGTGGCGATGCGCGCGCTCTCGTCGAGGAGCTGCCGGTAGCCTACCGCGCGATCGCGGTCGTGGAAGGCGACCGCCTCGTCACGGGCCCGCTCGGTGAGCAGCGCGGTCAGGGTCTCGGGCCGGGTTCGTTCGGACATCGTCTGGCCGCCCAGGGGCGACGGTGGCTGCGGATTGCGGTCGATTGTAGGGTCGCCCGTCGGGGGCGTCGATCAGCCCGGTGCCGAAAGCAGCGCCGCGACGCCAGGATAGCGGTCGCGGCGGATGCAGTACTTGCGCACCGACCCGCTCCAGGGCTCGCCGTGCGCGACTGCGCGCACGAAGGCGTCGCGGTCGACCACCGCGCTGCCGCCCAGCAGACTTGCGCCCCGCGCGAACAGCGGATCCGGCAGGAAGCCGCCGCCAGGGCCGACCAGCGCGATGCTGTGCGCGCTGCGACAGGCGGCGAGCACCTCGTCGACGGTGTCGTTGAGCACCAGCGTGGTGGTCGACAGGATCTTTCCGCAGTCCGCGAGGGCGTTGCGGTCGAGCGTGACCTCGTAGCCGTCCTGCGGGCCGGCCAGCGCGGGATCCAGCTCGATCACCACCAGCCTGGCGCCGGCGTCGACTATCCGCCGGGCGAGGCCGCCGAACCAGCCGACCATCCCGATCCGATCTCCGGGCCCGGGATCCAGCATGCCCAGCGGATCGGTGGTCCAGTCGAGCACGCCGGGGCAGCCCAGCAGCACGCGCTGCGAGATCGCGTTGATGGCGGCCAGGCCGATCGTCCGACGCACCGGGTCGGGGTCGAGCAGCCAGCCGGCGAGCTCGTCGGCCCGGCGTCCGGCGACGTCGGCAGGTGGCGGGCCGGCCTGCAGCCGCTGCGGCACCTCGCCGAGCAGCACGTAGGACAGCCCGATGCTGCCGTCGTCGAGCTCGACCGCGCAGAACTCGCTCTCCTTCGCATCGCGCGTGAAGCTCGCCGGCAGGTGCAGCGCCCGCACCGGCGGCGCCGGTCGGGCGGCGCACGCCCGTGCCGTGAGCGCGATCAGTTCCTGCGCGAAGGACCTCGCCATCGTCATCCCCTCGGGTGGTGGCGCGCGTGGATCGACTTCAGCCGCTCGCGCGCGATGTGGGTGTAGATCTGCGTGGTGGAGATGTCGGCGTGACCGAGGAGCATCTGCACCACGCGCAGGTCCGCGCCGTGTTCGAGCAGGTGCGTCGCGAAGGCGTGGCGCAGCGTGTGCGGCGACAGCGGGGCGAGCACGCCCGCCTGCACCGCGTAGCGCTTGATCAGCTTCCAGAACATCTGTCGGGTCATCGGCCCGCCGCGCTGCGTGACGAACAGCGCGTCGTCGCTGCGCCCGGCCAGCAGCGCGCCCCGGGCCTGGGCGAGGTAGCGCTCGATCCAGTGCCGCGCCTCCTCGCCCAGCGGCACCAGCCGCTCCCTGTCGCCCTTGCCGACCACGCGCACCACGCCCTCGACCAGCCCGACCTCGACCGCGCGCAGCCCGACCAGTTCGCTGACGCGCAGACCGGTTGCATAGAGCACCTCGAGCATCGCGCGGTCGCGCAGGCCAAGCGGACGATCGACCTCGGGCGCCGCGAGCAGCGCCTCGACCTGGCGCTCCGACAGGGTGCCCGGAAAGCGTGGCGGCTGCCGGGCCGAGCGGATGCGCAGGGTCGGATCCTCGTCGCGGCGGCGCTGGCGCAGCAGCCAGCGGAAGTAGCGGCGGAACACGGTGAGGCGCCGGTTGCTGCTGGTCGGGCGCGAACCCGGGTGCCGCAGCGCGATGTAGGCCTGCAGGTCCTCGGTGCGCGCGCAGGCCAGCGGCGTCGCGCCACGACCGCGCAGCCAGGCCGCCAGTTGCGCGAGGTCGCGTCGATAGGCGAGCAGCGTGTTGCGCGCCAGCCCGTCCTCGAGCATCAGCACGTCGCAGAACGCGTCGATGTCGGCGAGATCCTCCGCCGTCGCCTCGCCCCCCGCCTCGAATCCGCCTGCACTCATCCGCCAATCCTATCCGAGCGTCCCGCCCCTGACCTCGCCAGGCCCCGGTAGACTGCGGCCCGGTGAACATCCCCGCCCTGCTCTTCCCGGATCTCGCGCTGATCGTGATCGGCTGGCTGCTGTACCGGCACGTGCGCCTGGGCGCCGACTTCTGGGCGGGCGCGGAGAAGATGGTCTACTTCGTGCTGTTCCCGCCGCTGCTGTTCGGCGCCATCGTGCGCAACCCGCTGTCGGCCGGGGAGTCGCTGCCGATGCTGGCGGCGGCGGTCGGCGCCTTCTGGGTCGGCGTGCTCGGCGGCTATGCGGCCCGGCCGGTGCTGCGCCCGCCGCCGATCCTGTTCGCCTCGGGGGTGCAGTGCGCCTTCCGCTTCAACACCTACATCGCGCTGGCGCTGGCCCTGCGCATCGGCGGCAGCGAAGGGCTGTCGCTGTGCGCGCTGATCGTCGGCTTCGTGGTGCCGATGTCGAACCTCGCGGCGGTCTATGCGCTGGCCCGGCACTCCGGAGCGGGCGTGCTCGCGGAACTCGCCCGCAATCCGCTGGTCATCGCCACGCTGGGCGCGCTGCTCACCAAGGCCGCGGGACTGCGGATGCCCGAACCCGTGGATGCAACCCTGCTGCGCCTGGGCCAGGCCGCCCTCACCCTCGGCCTGCTGTGCGTAGGCGCCGGGCTGCGCCTGGAGCGTGCGCCCGCAGGCGCTCCCGGCGCCGACCCCGTGTACCGGCGAAGCGCTCGCGCCCTCGCGATCTGGGTCACCACGGCGAAGCTGGTGGCGATGCCGCTGGCCGCACTGCTGATCGCCCGGGCGCTCGAGGTCCCACCCTTGCAGGCCAGGATCGCGGTGATGTTCGCGTCGATGCCCACCGCCTCGGCTGCCTATGTGCTGGCCACACGGATGGGTGGCGACGGCTCCTTCGTGGCCACGCTGATCACCTTGTCGCTGCTGGCCTCGCTGGCAGGAATACCGTTCTGGCTGTCGCTCGCCTGAGAGCCGGTCCGCGCGCAGGGAGCGGCCCGCACGCCGCGGCCCAGGGGGAAACGGCCGGTCTTCCAGGGGCTCGCCGCGGCCCGGAGCGCCCCTCCGGGGCACGTACAATCCGGGCACGATGAACTCTGCCCTTCTGCCTGTGCTGCTCGTGCTGCCGTTTGCCGGCAGCGTGCTGGCCGCGCTGCTGCCGGCCAATGCACGCAACAGGGAGGCCTGGCTGGCCGGGCTGATCGCCCTGGGCGGCGCAGCGATCTGCGGGTCCCTCTACCCCGAGATCGCTGCGGGGCGGGCGCTGCGCCACGAGATCACCTGGCTCCCGGCGCTCGGGCTGAACTTCGTGATCCGCGTCGACGGCTTCGCCTGGCTCTTTGCAATGCTGGTGCTGGTCTTCGGCGTGCTGGTGGTGGTCTACGCGCGCTATTACATGTCGCCGTCGGACCCGGTGCCGCGCTTCTTCTCGTTCTTCCTGGCCTTCATGGGCTCGATGCTCGGCGTCGTGCTGTCGGGGAACCTGATCCAGATGGCGATGTTCTGGGAGATGACCAGTCTGTCGTCCTTTCTGCTGATCGGCTACTGGCACCACCGGCCCGACGCGCGCCGCGGGGCGCGGATGGCGCTGACGGTGACCGTGGCCGGCGGGCTGTGCCTGCTGGCCGGCATCCTGATGCTGGGCCGCGTCGTCGGCAGCTACGACCTGGACCGGGTGCTGGCCGCGGGCGACCTGGTCCGCGAGCACGACTGGTACCTGCCGATCCTGGTGCTCGTGGCGCTGGGCGCGCTCACCAAGAGCGCGCAGTTCCCCTTCCACTTCTGGCTGCCGCGGGCGATGGCCGCGCCCACGCCGGTGTCGGCCTACCTGCACTCGGCGACGATGGTGAAGGCGGGCGTCTTCCTGCTCACGCGCCTGTGGCCGGTGCTCGCCGGCACGCCGGAGTGGTCGTGGATCGTCGGCGGAGCCGGACTGACCACCCTGGTGCTGGGCGCCTTCGTCGCGATCTTCCAGCAGGACCTGAAGGGCCTGCTCGCCTACTCGACGCTCAGCCACCTCGGGCTTATCACCCTGCTGCTGGGGATCGGCACGCCGCTGGGGGCCGTGGCGGCGATCTTCCACATCATGAACCACGCGACCTTCAAGGCCTCGCTGTTCATGGCCGCCGGCATCATCGACCACGAGACCGGCACCCGCGACATCCGCCGGCTCAGCGGACTGTTCCGGCCGATGCCGCGCACGGCTACGCTGGCGATCATCGCGGCCGCGGCGATGGCGGGCGTGCCGCTGCTCAACGGCTTCCTGTCCAAGGAGATGTTCTTCGCCGAGGCGGTGCTCGCGGGTTCCG
This sequence comes from Pseudomonadota bacterium, assembly GCA_963204785.1. Lineage (GTDB taxonomy): Bacteria > Pseudomonadota > Gammaproteobacteria > Burkholderiales > Burkholderiaceae_E > Quisquiliibacterium. The sequence continues at coordinate 28,448 of CAUJHG010000075.1, forward strand.
AGCGCGACCACCGGCTCGCAGTGGCGGCCACGGTGGCGGGGCTGTTCAGCGTCGCCTATTCGCTGCGCTTCATCCACGACGTGTTCTTCGGGCCGCCTGCCACCGATCTGCCGCAGGCGCCGCACGAGCCGCCGCGCTGGATGCGCTTCCCGATCGAACTGCTGGTCTTCGCCTGCCTGGTGGTCGGGGTGGCGCCCGAGTTCACGGTGGGCCCCTTCCTGCGGCACGCAGCGGCCTCGGTGCTCGGCGCGGACATGCCCGCCTACAGCCTGGCCGCCTGGCACGGGCTGAACCTGCCGCTGATCATGAGCGTCATCGCCCTCGCCGGCGGCGCGCTGCTCTACCTGATGCTGCAGCGCCACCTGAAGCTGCACACCGTCGAGCGCACGCCGCTGGTCCACCGCTTCGATGGCCAGCGGGCCTTCGACCGCATCCTGGTCGTGCTCAACGATGCGGCGGTCCGTCTCGAATGGCTGCTGGGCACGCGCCGGCTGCAGGCGCAGCTCGAGCTGGTGGTCCTGACGGTGCTCGCCGCAGCGCTGGTGCCCGCGCTCGCCGGCGGGCTCGCCTGGCTGCGCCCCGCGCCCACGCCACTGGACCCGATGCTCGCATCGCTGTGGGCGGTCGGCGTGGCCTGCGCGGTCGGAGCCGCCTGGCAGGCGAAATACCACCGGCTCGCCGCACTGGCGATGATGGGAGTCTCGGGGCTGGTCACCTGCGTGACCTTCGCGTGGTACTCGGCGCCGGATCTCGCGCTCACCCAGCTCGTGGTCGAGACCGTGACGATGGTGCTGCTGCTGCTCGGGCTGCGCTGGCTGCCGGCACGGCGCGCCCCCGAGGAGCTGGGGATCGCCGCCAGTCTCGGCGACCGCCTGCGCAGGGCCCGCGACTTCGCGGTGGCGGTCGCCGCCGGCACTGCGGCGACGGCGCTGGCCTACGCGGTGCTCACGCGGCCACGCACCGACGGGATGGCCTCGTATTTCATCGAGCGGGCGCTCCCGGAGGGCGGCGGCGCCAACGTGGTCAACGTGATCCTGGTCGACTTCCGCGGCTTCGACACCCTCGGCGAGATCACGGTGCTGGGCACGGTGGCGCTGACCGTCTACGCGCTGCTGCGCCGCTTCCGGCCTGCCCCGGAGAGCGTGGCGGTGCCGCTGCAGCGTGCCGACCAGCAGTCGGCCAGCACGGAGCCGGCACGCCCCGGGGCCGATGCCGAATCCGGTTACCTGCTGGTGCCGGGAGTGTTCATCCGCCTGCTCTTCCCGATCCTGATCGTGGTGGCGATCCACTTCCTCGTGCGCGGCCACGATCAGCCGGGCGGCGGTTTCGTCGCCGGCCTGATCCTGGCGACCGCGGTGATCCTGCAATACATGGTGGGCGGCACGCTCTGGATCGAGGACCGGCTGCGACTGCGCCCGCATCGCTGGATCGGCTTCGGCCTGCTGACCGCGCTGGCCACCGGGCTGGGCGCCTGGTTCTTCGGCTACCCGCTGCTCACGAGCCACTCCCCGCATCCGGTGCTGCCATGGATCGGCGAGCTTCCGATGCCGAGCGCCTTCTGGTTCGACATCGGCGTGTTCGCGCTGGTGGTCGGCGCCACCCTGCTGGTGCTGGTCTCGCTGGCCCACCAGTCGGTGCGCAGTCACCGGGTCGCACAGGAAGCGGCGACCGAAGCCCCGGAAGGCGCGAACGCGATGGGAAGGAACTGATGGAAGCGATCCTCGCAGTCACGATCGGCGCGCTGATCGGCTCCGGCATCTGGCTGGTGCTGCGGCCACGCACCTTCCAGGTCATCATGGGCCTGTCCCTGATTTCGTACGGGGTCAACCTGTTCATCTTCGGCACCGGCCGCCTCGTCGCCGGACGCCCGCCGGTGATCGAAGGGGGACAGGCGCTCGATCCGTCGCACTACGCCGATCCGGTGCCGCAGGCGCTGGTGCTCACCGCCATCGTGATCGGCTTCGCGATGACCGCGCTCTTCCTGGTCGTGCTGCTGGCTTCGCGCGGCCTGACCGGCACCGACCACGTCGACGGCAGGGAGCCGCCCTCGTGATGCACTGGATCGATCATCTGCCGATGGCGCCGATCGTGCTGCCGCTGGCGGCAGGCGCGACGACGGTGCTGCTGAGCGAGCACCGGCGCCAGACCAAGTTCGCCATCGGCATGGCAAGCGCGCTCGGACTGGTGGCGATCGCGATCGCGCTGCTGCGCATGGCCGACGGCCGTGCTGGCGACTGGCCGGCAGGCGTCGGCGTCTACCTGGCCGCGAACTGGCCCGCACCCTTCGGGATCGCACTGGCGGTCGACCGGCTCAGCGCGACGATGCTGCTGCTCACCTCGCTGCTGGGCGCGTGCTCGCTGCTCTTCGCGCATGCGCGCTGGGATCGGGCCGGCGTGCACTTCCACGCGCTCTTCCAGTTCCTGCTGGCAGGCCTGAACGGCGCCTTCCTCACGGCAGACCTCTTCAACCTGTTCGTGTTCTTCGAGCTGATGCTCGCAGCCTCCTACGGCCTGGTGCTGCATGGTTCCGGCGTGGCGCGGGTGCGTTCGGGCCTGCACTACGTCGTGGTCAACCTGGTGGCGTCCTCGCTGTTCCTGATCGGCGTGGCGACGATCTACGCAGTCACGGGCACCCTGAACATGGCGGACCTGGCGGGACTGCTGTCCGGGATCCCCGACGGCGACCGCACGCTCCTCGAGGCGGGCGTCGCGATCCTCGGCGTGGCCTTCCTGATCAAGTGCGCGGCCTGGCCGCTGAACTTCTGGCTTCCGGGCGCCTACGGCGCCGCCGGCGCCCCGGTGGCGGCGGTCTTCTCGGTGCTCACCAAGGTCGGGGTCTACGCGATCCTGCGGCTCTGGCTGCTGCTGTTCGCCGATGGTGCGGGCGAGTCCACCGGCTTCGGGCGCGAGTGGCTGCTGGTTGGGGGAATGGGCACGCTGGCGATCGGCACCGTCGGCATGCTGGCCTCGCAGGATCTGCGCCGGCTCGCCGGCTACAGCGTGATCGTGTCCTCCGGAACCCTGGTCGTCGCGGTCGGCTTCGGCAGCCCGGCGATGGTCGCAGCCGCGCTGTACTACCTGTTCAGCGCGTCGCTGGCGACCGGCGCGCTCTTCCTGCTCGACGAACTGATCCAGCGCAGCCGCAGTTTCGGCGCCAGCGTCCTGGCCACGACGCTCGAAGCCTTCGAAGCCCAGGGTGCACTGCACGGCATGCAGGACGGACCGCCCCCCGAGAACGAGGAGCGTGGCGTGGTGATCCCGGCGGCCATGGCCTTCCTCGGACTGAGCTTCGTCAGCTGCGCGCTGCTGATCACCGGCCTGCCGCCGCTCTCGGGCTTCATCGCCAAGTTCGCGCTGCTCTCGGCGCTGCTGGCTCCCGCAGGCCTGGAATCCACTGCCGAGGCCCCGGTGTCGGCGCCGGGCTGGGCCATGATCGTGCTGCTCGTCGTCTCGGGAATGGCCGGCGTGATCGCGCTGGCGCGCATCGGCATCCGGGCCTTCTGGGTGCCGCCGCTGCGCAGCCCGCCGCGGCTGCGGCTGATCGAGGCCGCCCCGGTGGCGCTGCTGATCGGGCTGACGATCACCATGACCATCCAGTCCGGCAGCATCATGCGCTACCTGGACGCCACCGCCGCGGGCCTGCACGACTGGACCGGCTACGCCGGGGCGGTGATGAACGCCCGGCCGGTGCCGGGGCCCGGACAGTGGAGTGCGCCGTGAGGAAGCTGCTTGCCGCGCCACTACTGTCGTGCTTCCTCTTCCTGCTCTGGCTGGTGATGAGCCGCAGCGTCGCGCCCGGCCACCTGGTGCTGGGCGCGGTGCTTGCCGTCGCCGTGCCTGCGCTGACCGCCCCGACGCGGCCGCTGCGCCCGCGCGTGCGCCGGCCGCTGGTGGCGGCGCGACTGGCCATCGTGGTGCTGTACGACGTGCTGGTGTCCTGCGTGCGCGTGAGCAGGGTGATCCTCGGCGGCCCCGAACGCAGACGACACTCGGGCTTCATGGGCGTGCCGCTGGATCTGCGCGACCCGCACGGGCTGGCCGTGCTGTCGGCGATCGTGAACTCGACGCCGGGAACGGTCTGGGCCGAACTGAGCGACGATCGCAGCCTGCTCACGCTGCACGTGCTCGACCTGGACGACGAACAGGCCTGGATCGACACGATCAAGACGCGCTACGAGAAACCGCTGATGGCGATCTTCGAATGACTGCGCTGCTGCTGGCCTCGATCGACTTCGCAATGGCCTGCGTGGGTCTTGCGATGCTGCTGGCCTCGGTACGGATGTTCCGTGGTCCGACCGCGCAGGACCGCGTGATGGCGATGGACGCCCTCTACGTCTGCGCAATGCTTGCGATGCTGCTGCTGGGCATGCGCCTGGGCAGCCAGCTGTACTTCGAGATCGCACTGCTGATCGCGGTGCTGGGCTTCGTGGGCTCGGTGGCGATGGCCAAGTTCCTGCTGCGCGGCGAGGTGATCGAATGAGCCACCTGGACGCCGTCCCGGCCTGGGTAGCTCTGCCGGCCGCGCTGCTCCTGGTGCTCGCCGGCGTGCTGTGCGTGGTCGGCGCGCTGGGCCTGCTGCGTCTGTCGAACTTCTATCAGCGCATCCACGGTCCCGCGATGCTCAACACACTGGGCGCCGGGTGCGTGCTGATCGCCTCGATGCTCGTGTTCGGCGCGATCGAGGGGCGGCCGGTGATCCACGAACTGCTGATCACGGTGTTCGTGGTCCTGACTGCGCCGGTCACCGCGATCCTGCTGATGCGCGCGGCGATCTTCCGGGACCGGCGTGCGGGACGCACCGACGTGCCGCCGCCTGCCCCCCGCCCCGGCGCGCCGCTCGGCCGCACCGGCGAACGCGACGAGTGAGCGATCCGCACTGCCCGGAAGCTCCCGGATTCCCGCGCTGCAGCACAAGCGCGGGCACAGCAGGGCCGTGGCATATATGCGTCAGCCACGTCCGTACAGCCATGCGGCGTCGCAGCATTTGATCCGCATCAATGAGCCCGCTGTGCAGCGCAGCGATCATACCCACGTAAACAACCGAGTCTTTTCGACCCAAGAGAGGGAGCATGAAATGAGAAGGATCGCACGGATCTCACCAGTGGCCTGGGCAGTCGCCGCAACTCTGGCAACGGTGACGGGCGCGGTCTCGGCGCAGGCGAAGATGACCCCGGAGGAGGTCCGGCTGCAGGCTGGCAGCTCGCCGCTCGGTCAGGAGGAGATGCACCAGAGCATCAACCCGAAATCGCCGCCGATGACCAAGGCGGAGTTCGACAAGGCTCGCCAGATCTACTTCGAGCGCTGCGCCGGCTGCCACGGCGTGCTGCGCAAGGGCGCCACCGGCAAGCCGCTGACCCCGGACATCACGATTCCGCGCGGCAGCGAATACCTGAAGACCTTCATCAAGTACGGCTCGCCCGCGGGCATGCCGAACTGGGGCACCTCGGGCGACCTGAGCGACGCCGAGGTCGACCTGATGGCGCGCTACGTCCAGCAGGATCCTCCGACACCGCCCGAGTACGGCCTGGAGGAGATGAAGAAGACCTGGAAGGTCATCATCCCGCCGGAGCAGCGCCCCAAGAAGAAGATGAACGACTGGGACATCAGCAACATCTTCTCGGTGACGCTGCGCGACACCGGCGAGATCGCGCTGATCGACGGCGCGTCCAAGCAGATCATCAACATCGTCAAGACCGGCTACGCGGTGCACATCTCGCGCACCTCGGCCTCGGGTCGCTACCTGTACGTGATCGGCCGTGACGCCCGGATCAACCTGATCGACCTCTGGATGGAGAAGCCCGACAACGTCGCCGAGATCCGCGTGGGCCTCGAGGCGCGCTCGGTCGAGACCTCCAAGGACAAGAAGCACCAGGACCAGCTCGCGATCGCCGGCAGCTACTGGCCGCCGCAGTACACGATCATGAAGGGCGACACCCTCGAGCCGTTGAAGATCATGGCCACCCGCGGCATGGTCGTCGGCACGCAGGAGTACCACCCGGAGCCGCGCGTCGCCTCCATCGTGGCGCAGCACGACAAGCCGCAGTTCATCGTCAACGTCAAGGAGACCGGCAAGATCCTGCTGGTCGACTACCGTGACCTGAAGAACCTGAAGACGACCGAGATCGAGGCTGCCCGCTTCCTGCACGACGGCGGCTGGGATGCGTCCAAGCGCTACTTCCTGGTGGCGGCCAACGAGTCCAACAAGATCGCGGTGGTCGACAGCAAGGAAGACAAGCTCGCGGCAATCGTCGACGTCGGGCGCATCCCGCACCCGGGTCGCGGCGCCAACTTCGTGCATCCGAAGTTCGGCCCGGTCTGGGCGACGGGGCACCTCGGCGACGAGACGATCGCCCTGATCGGAACCGACCCGAAGAAGAACCCGAAGAACGCCTGGAAGGTGGTGCAGAGCCTGAAGGCCCAGGGCGGCGGCAACCTGTTCATCAAGACCCATCCGAAGTCGACCAACCTGTGGGTGGACACGCCGCTGAACCCGGATCCGAAGATCAACCAGTCGATCGCGGTCTTCGACATCAGGAACCTGGACAAGCCCTACGAGGTGTTGCCGATCGGCGAATGGGCCGGCGTCGGCGAGGGCGCCAAGCGCATCACGCAGCCCGAGTACAACAAGGCGGGCGACGAGGTGTGGTTCTCGGTGTGGAGCGCGAAGAACCAGCAGTCGGCGATCGTGGTCGTGGACGACAAGACCCGCAAACTCAAGACGGTGATCAAGGATCCGCGCATCATCACCCCGACCGGCAAGTTCAACGTGCACAATACACAGCACGACGTGTACTGATCACGCCGCTTCGAACCGAGGAGAACGCATGAAACGCAACATCGTCATGAAGCTGGCCCTCGCGGCCGCCGCTGCGGGCATCGCCGCCCCGGCGCTCGCGAGCGCCGACCTGGCCAAGAAGTACAACTGCACCGCCTGTCACGCCGCCGACAAGAAGATGGTCGGCCCGGCGTACAAGGACGTCGCAGCCAAGTACAAGGGTCAGGCGGACGCGGTCGCCAAGCTGTCCGAGAAGGTCAAGAAGGGCAGCTCGGGCGTCTGGGGCGCAGTGCCGATGCCGCCGAACGCGGCGGTGCCCGACGCGGACATCAAGGCCCTCGTCGAGTGGGTGATGGCGACCAAGTGACGCCAGCCGGACCCGAGTCCGGAAAAGGGGCGGCCCGCAGGGGTCGCCCCTTTTTTCGTTGGGCCCGGCTCGGGCCGGCGCTGGCGTGGCTCGCGCCGGCGTCCCTCGCGCGGACGCCCTGCGCGCGGGCCGCAGCGCGCCGGCCCGCGAGGCAGGGCCTGTTCGCCGCCCTGCTGCTGGCCGCATCGACGGCGACGCCGGCCGGCGCGCACGAGCCGCCGGCCCTGATCGCCATCGGTGCAGCCGGCGCGCGCACGGTCGGGCTGCTCGAGTGCCGCGACGGGCGCGTGCTGCGCACCCTGGAGCTGGAGGCCTCGCTGGCCGCCCCGCCGGCGCTCGCGCCGGACGCGCACGCGCTGTACCTGGCCACGCGCGACCGACGGCTGCAGCGCCGCGCGCTCCCCGGGCTCGCGCTGCAGGCCGAGGTGGCACTGGAGTTCGAGCCGCTGGCGCTCGCCGCCGCCGGCGGGCCGGATGCGATCGTGCTCGCGGGCGGGCGCGGAGCCTACCCGCTGTCGGCGCACGCGCCGGACAGCCTGGAGCTGCTGCAGCGCTACGCACAGCGCGACGGCCTGCCGGCCACGGTGAGCGTGCTGCTGGACAATCCCGGCAGGCAGGGCTTCGCGGTCGCTTTCTCCGACCTCGCCGAGGTGTGGGAGATCGTCTACGACCGCAAGGCGCCGCCGGTGCTGCTGGGCTTCGTCCACGACTACCGGAACAACGAGGCGGTGCCCCTGCCGGGTCGGCTCACTGCGCGCCCCTTCCAGGTCGCCTCGGCCACCGCCGCCCTGGTCGCGGGCCCCGTCCCCTGGGAGCTCGCGCGCATCGACGTCGAGGGCCGCCTCGGAGTGATCAGCCTCGAGCTGCGCAGAGAGATCGAGCGCCCGGCGCTGGGCGGACCACTGGGCCCGCATCGGCTGGCGGCCTGGCGCGCTCCCGCGGCGCCGTCCCCCGGCGCGCAGGACCTGCCGCGCGAACGCATCGCGCGCGGCTGGGCGGCAGTCGCCGCGGGCAGCGCTGCGATCGTCCGGATGCCTGCCGTCGGGTGGCAGCCGCTTGCCGGGCCGAGGGCTGCCTCGGAAGTCCTGGCCCTGGCCCCGGCGCCCGGGGGCAGCGGCCGCGTACTGGTGGCGCATCGCAGCGCCGGCTCGGGCGTCACGGTCGCGCTGCTGGACCCCGTCGGCCAAACGCTTTCGCCGCTCGCATCCCTGCCCGCGCCCGGCGGACCCGACGCGGCGCCCTCGACCGGACCGGACGCTGCGGCCCCCGCGCCCGTACCATCCCGGGACGTCCCCGGCGCCGATCCCGGACCGGCGGATGGCGGTCTGCGTTTCGTCGCCGCCAGCGGCGGGCGCTGCACCGCGCTGCTGGATCGCGACGGCCGCTGGCTGGTCGCCTTCGAGGCGGCCGACCCCGCCGGCGCGCTGCCGTTCAGGACAGACGAGCGAAACCGTCCAGCAGGCCCAGCGGAGACTTCGTCAGCGCCACCGAGACGATGAACGCGAAGATCGCGATGGCCGCCAGCCCTGCCCCGGCGCGCATCGCGAGGGTGCGCCCGCGCTTGAGTGCGATCGAGCCGACCACGATGTAGGCCAGCAGCGCAACGATCTTCACCACCAGCCAGGGCGGCAGGGCGCCGATCATCCAGGCCATCGCCAGCGCCGAGACGAGCAGCACCGTGTCGATCACGTGCGGCAGCACCCGCGCGGGGCGCGAGCGCAGCGCCGGCGAGCGCGCGAGCATCATCAGGTAGCGCAGGACGAAGCCGGCGATGCTCAGCGCGGCGCTGCTGACGTGGACGGTCTTGAGGAGTTCGTAGGCGGACATCGTGACAGTGGGCGAGCGCGCCGCGCGGCGACGCGGCCCACGGCGAGGGATCAGGAGAGCTGGGCGCGCAGGCGGGCGGCGTCCAGGATGGTGATCTCGGCGCCCTTGACGCTGATCGCCTGCTCGTGGCTCAGCTCCCCGAGGATGCGCGAAAAATGCTCCGGCGTCAGGTTCAACCGCGACGCGATGATGCCCTTGTTCGCGTCGAGCGTGATCCGCACCGGCTCCTCGGGGTCGCCGGGGGTGCGTTCGTCGAGGTCACGCAGCAGGTAGCCGATCACACGCTGCATCCCCGAGCGCAGCGAGTAGGCCTCGACGTCCTGGATCAGCCCGATCAGCCGGCGGCTCAGGCTGGCGAGCATCACCCGGGCCAGCTTGGGGTCGCCCGAGATCTCGGCATCGATCACCGCCTTCGAGACGTGCAGCAGCAGCGAATCCGCCAGCGCCTGGCCATAGACCACGTAGGCGCGGTCGGAGAACATCAGCGCCTCGCCGAAGGTCTGGCCCGGTCCGAGGATGTCGATCACCTTCTCGGTGCCCTGCGGCGAGACGAAGGCGAGCTTGACCTGCCCGTACACCACTGCATGGAAGCCGACGCAGGGGTCGCCGCGCTGGAAGATGGTCTGGCCCTTCGCGACGCGGACCTCGGCGGTGCCTTCGGCGATGCGATCGAGCTCGGCGCCGGTCATCCCCTGGAAGATCGGCAGGTTGCCCAGGAAGGTCCTCGTCTTGATGCTTGGCGCCCGCATGTTCCTCCCACGATCCGAAATGAATGCAGCGTCGCCCGGGATTGTAGTCTTGATCCAGATCATTCGCGGTGGGGGATTGGGCCGCCGACAATTCCGCAGTTCCCCTTGTCGAGATCGGAAAAGACCCTGACCATGGCCCGCAAGCGGCTCGACGTGGCCACTGCGCTGGGCAGCGTGCCGATGTTCCGGCAGCTCCCGCCCGAGCAACTTGCCGAGATCGCGCGTGGCACGCGCATCGTGCGCGGCGCCCGCGGCGACGTCCTCTTCAACAAGGGCGACATGCCCACCGGCTTCTGGCTGATCATGTTCGGCCAGGTGAAGCTGGCGCTGTCGAGCGACCGCGGCCTCGAGAAGGTGCTGCAGCTGCTCGGGCCCGGCCAGACCTTCGGCGAGGCCGTGATGCTGCTCGAGCGCGAGTACCTGGTGCACGCGCAGTGCCTGGCCGATTCGCTGCTGCTGCACGTGCCCAAGCAGGCGGTGTTCGACACGATCGACCGCGACTCCGGTTTCGCGCGCAGGATGCTCGCCGGACTGAGCTTCCGGCTGCACGAACTGGTGTCCGACGTCGAAGCCTACAGCATGCGCTCGGCAGCCCAGCGCCTGGTCGGCTACCTGCTGAACCTCTCCGAGGGGCAACCGGAGGCCGAAGGGCGGATCAGCCTGCCGACCTCCAAGCACCTGGTGGCCTCGCGCCTGAACCTGACGCCGGAGACGCTGTCGCGGATCCTGCACACGCTTGCCAGCGAGGAACTGATCCGCGTCGAGGGACGATCGGTCACGATCTGCGACCTCGAGCGGCTGAAGGCCTACACCTGACCTGCACACGAAGGCGAGCACGATGCCCGAGATCGAGATCGACGTCCGTTACCTGGACCCCCCGGAGCCGATGGAACAGGCGATCGACGCCCTCGACCGGCTCCAGCCAGGCGACACCCTGCGGATGCTGATCCACCGCGAACCCCATCCGCTGTACCGGATGCTGCGCGAATCGGGCTACGAGTACACGGTGCAGCAGCAGCCCGACTACACCTACGTGATCCTGATCCGTCAGCGCGCGTCCGGCTGAACCCCCATCTGCGCCTGGCGCTCGAGCGCCCAGGCAACGTGCTCGCGCACCAGGACCGAGGGATGGTCGGCGCGCGCCAGCAGCGCCCGTCGCACCTCGGCGCCGCCACCGGAATTGCCCAGCGCCACCGCAAGGTTGCGCAGCCAGCGCTCGTGGCCGATGCGCAGGATCGGTGAGCCCGCCATCCGCTGGGCGAACTCCTCCTCGGTCCACGCGAAGAACTCGAGCAGCGTGGCGCAGTCGAGCCGGTTGCGCGGCGCGAAGTCGTCCATTGCCGAGGGCCGCGCGTAGCGGTTCCACGGGCAGGCGAGCTGGCAGTCGTCGCAGCCGTAGATCCGGTTGCCGATCGCGGGGCGCAGTTCCACCGGGATCGGCCCCTTCAGCTCGATGGTCAGGTAGGAGATGCACCGGCGCGCGTCGACCCGGTAGGGAGCGACGATCGCTCCCGTCGGGCAGGCCGTCAGGCAGCGCGTGCAGCTGCCGCAGTGCTCCGAGGCCGGCGCGTCGGCAGGCAGGCGCAGGTCGGTGAAGAGCGAGCCGAGGAAGAAGACCGAGCCCTGGCCGCGGTTCAGCAGCAGGGTGTGCTTGCCGCGCCAGCCCAGTCCGGCGCGACGCGCGAGCTCCACTTCCATGACCGGCGCGGAGTCGCAGAACACGCGATGGCCGAAGGGACCGATCTCGCCGGCGATCCGCTCGGCGAGCCGCTGCAGCCGGGAGCGCAGCACCTTGTGGTAGTCGCGCCCCAGGGCGTAGCGCGACACGTAGGCACGCTCCGCGTCGGCGAGCGTCTCCCAGGCGCGCGCCACCCAGCCGGGGTCGCGCGGCGCATATTCCACCGAGGCCATCACTGCGCTGACCGTGCCCGGCACGAGCTCGGCCGGTCGCGCCCGTCGCATCCCGTGGCGCGCCATATAATCCATCTCGCCGTGGAAGCCGGCGTCCAGCCAGGCCTGCAGCCCGGGTTCGGCATCGGCGAGGTCGACCTCGGCGATGCCCAGCGCGGAGAAGCCGAGCCCGGCTGCCCACTCGCGCAGGCACGCGACCCACGCCGCATCGAATCGCACGCCCCCCACCGTCGCCCTTCCTCCCGCCTCCGACGCCCCTGCCCACCGAGCCCACCCGATGCACGCCCCGGTCCCCGAGCTGGAACTGCTGCTGGCCGACGAGTCTGCCACGAGCGCGCTGGCCGGTGCGTTGGCCGGGTGCCTTGGACCGGGCTTCGTGCTGACCCTCTCGGGCGATCTGGGCGCCGGCAAGACCACCCTGACGCGAGGGCTATTGAGGGCCCTGGGCCACACCGGCCGGGTCAGAAGTCCCACGTTCACGCTCGCGGAATCTTATAATTTACCGAAGTTCGATCTGTATCACTTTGATTTCTATCGGTTCTCGGCAAGCGATGAGTGGCGTGACCTGGGTTTCGACGAACTGCTCGGCGGCGCCGGCGCGGCCGTGGTCGAGTGGCCGGAGATGGCGGGCGGCTGCATGCCGGCGCCCGATCTCGCGCTGCGACTGGAACTGCCCGATGACGACGCGTCGCAGACGCGCCGCCACGCACGCCTGCGCGCCGGCACCGATCGGGGGCGGCAATGTCTGACGGCGATCGCCCAGGCCAGCGCATCCGGGCGGCTCGCCGGCGTTTCGTCGCCCGAGGGCTCGTCGGCAGCGTCCTCGCACTGAAGCTGCCGCTGGCCGCCGCCGCCGGTCTGCTGGCGGTGCGTGTGTGGCCGGCGCGCGACTACACCCGGGTCACGCTGGAGCTCGACGCCCCCCTGCCCCACCAGCACGCACTGGTCAGCTCGCCGCCCCGCGTCGTCGTCGATCTGGAAGGAATCGATCTCGACACCACGCTGCGCGAGCTGGTCGCCAAGGTCCGCTCGGACGACCCCTACATCTCCCAGGTGCGCGTGGGCCAGTTCAAGCCCGGCGTCGTGCGGCTGGTCTTCGACCTGAAGGAGGAAGTGGCGCCGCGGCTGTTCGCGCTGCCTCCGGTCGAGAGCTACCGGCACCGACTGGTGCTGGATCTCCACCCCAGGACTCCCGTCGATCCGCTGACGGTCCTGCTGGCCGAGACCGGCCGGCAATCCGGCGCCGGCCCGCTGGCCCCGACCGACCGGCAGGCCGGGATCGGCCAGCAGTCCGACCCGATCGGCGCGCTGATCCGCGGTCACGGGGATCTTGCTGCGGCGGGCCAGCCCACAGGCAGGGGAGCACAGGCGCTTGCCGCGCCCACCGAAGCCCCCCGCAGGATCTCCACGAGCGCCAAGCGGCGCGCCGGCAGCGCGCCGGCAGCGGCGGTCACCCGGATGGTCACGATCGCGATCGACCCCGGCCACGGCGGCGAGGATCCCGGGGCGATCGGGCGGGGCGGGACCCGGGAGAAGGACGTGGTGCTCGCGATCGCCCGGCGGCTGCGCGCACGCATCGCGACCGAGCCGGGAATGCGTGCCTTCATGACCCGCGACGACGACTTCTTCGTTCCGCTGGCGACGCGGGTGCACAAGGCGCGGCAGGTCCAGGCCGACCGGTTCGTGTCGATCCACGCAGACGCCTTCGTGAACCCGCGCGCGCGCGGGGCTTCGGTCTACGTGCTCTCGAAGGATCGCGCCAGCAGCAGCGCCGCCCGCTGGCTGGCCACCAGGGAGAACCGCGCCGACCTGATCGGCGGGGTGGATCTCGGAACGCGCAGCCCGGAGGTGGCGAAGCTGCTGCTGGATCTCTCGACCAGCGCGCAGATCCGCGACAGCAGCAATCTCGCGCGCATCGTCCTGGGCCAGCTCGGCGCCGTCGGCAGCCTGCACAAGCCGGCGATCGAGAAGGCAGGCTTCGCGGTGCTCAAGGCGCCCGACGTGCCCTCGATCCTGGTCGAGACCGCCTTCATCAGCAACCCGGACGAGGAGCGCCGGCTCGCCAGTCGCGCCTACCAGGACCGGATCGCCGGCGCGATCTTCGCCGGAATCCGCGGCTATCTGCGCAAGTACCCGCCGGCCGCGCGTTCGCAGCCCACCTGAGCGCGCTCAGGCCGCCCGTCGGGCGCGCCGCGCGCGCAGCCAGTGGCGCAGCACCTCGACCACGGCCGGCAAGCCGGGAATCACGATGAAGGCAAGGGTGACCCACTCGAAGTGGGCCTTGACCCAGGCGGTGTTGCCGACCAGATAGCCCAGGGTGCTCAGGCTGCACACCCAGATCACCGCGCCCACCACGTTGTAGAGGGCGAACTTCGGATAGCCCATCTGGGCGATCCCGGCGACGAAGGGCGCGAAGGTGCGCACGAAGGGCAGGAAGCGCGCGACGACGATCGTGATCGCTCCGTAGCGCTCGTAGAACGCGTGCGTGCGCTCGAACGCGGCGCGGTTGAAGAAGCGCGACTGCTCCCAGCCGAAGACCCGAGGGCCGAAATGCCGTCCGATCGAGTAGTTGACCGCATCGCCCAGCACTGCCGCGAGCGTGAGCAGGACCAGCAGCGCCGGCAGGCTCATCCCGCCCACGCCAGCGATCGTCCCGGCGACGAACAGCAGCGAGTCCCCCGGCAGGAAGGGCATCACCACCAGCCCGGTCTCGATGAAGATGATCAGGAAGAGCAGCCCGTACACCCATGGGCCATAGGCGGCGACCACCTCGGCGAGGTGCCTGTCCAGGTGCAGGAAGATGTCGACGAGCTGAGCGAAGTCCATGCGGCCTCGGGTGCTGCTGCGGAGGTTCGGCTGGCGCCGGCGGTGCGACCGGGCGAGGGGGCCGATCATAACCGGTCGATATAATCGGCGAACGGGCCTTCCGCACGTGCGCCCTCCCTTCGGAGCCCAGATGCCCTCTGCCGCCGCCGGCGCGCCGCCCGAGCGGCGACCGATCCAGCCCCTGCCGGACATCCTCGTCAGCCAGATCGCCGCGGGCGAGGTGATCGAGCGCCCTGCCTCGGTGGTGAAGGAGCTGCTCGAGAACGCGATCGACTCCGGCGCCACACGCATCGAGCTGCGGATCGAGGAAGGCGGCATGCGCCGCATCGCGGTCACCGACGACGGCTGTGGCATCCCCGCAGCCGAACTCGTCCTCGCGCTGCGCAGGCATGCGACCAGCAAGATCGGTTCGCTCGAGGAGCTCGAGCGGGTCGGAACGCTCGGCTTCCGTGGCGAGGCGCTGGCCTCGATCGCATCGGTGGCGCGGCTGCGCATCACCAGCCGCACCGCGGATGCCCCGCACGCAAGCGCGCACGACACCGGAGCCGGCGAGAGCATGCCCGCTGCGGGAACGCAGGGCACCACGGTGGAGGTCTTCGATCTCTACTCGGCCACCCCCGCCCGGCGCAAGTTCCTGAAATCGCCCGGCACCGAGACCGCGCACTGCATCGAGGCGCTGCGACGCGTCGCGCTCGCCCACCCCGGCGTCGGCTTCAGCGCCTGGGTCGACGGCCGGCGAGTCGAGGACCTGCCTGCCAGCTCCTGGCAGGAGCGTGGGCTCGCCGGCCTGGGCGAGGACTACCAGCATGCCCATCGGATGATCGAAGCCGGGGCGCCTGCCCTGGGCGTGGCCGGCCTGCTGGGGCTGCCGACGATCAGCCGCGCGCGCGCCGACCGGCAGTACTCCTACGTGAACGGGCGTTTCGTGCGTGATCGCCTGCTGATGCACGCAGTAAAGCAGGCGTACGCAGACGTTCTCCACGGTGATCGCCACCCTGCCTACGTTCTCTTCCTGCGCATCGACCCGGCGCTGGTGGACGTCAACGTGCATCCGGCGAAGATCGAGGTGCGCTTCCGCGATCCGCAGGCGGTCCATCGTGCGGTATTCCACGCGGTCCGCGACGCCCTGCGGGCCTCGGCAGCGGAACACCCGGCGCTTGCCGGCGGGGCAGCGCTCACCGGCGGCGGGAGAGCCCTGCCGCTCCCAGAACACGTCCAGACATTGCAGCGAACGCTCCCGATCAGACAGCCATCCTCGGTCTATTCCGTCAAGGATCAGACAGACCCGGAACTCACGGGCCGCGCACCGTCGACCCCCGGCATCCCGGCGCGACCGATCCACGCCGCCCCTACGGCGGCTTCGGTCGCCGCGGCGATGGCCTTCCTCGCGCCGGGCGCAGCCGATGCAGCCACGCAAGCGGACGCCGCGGAGGTCGATGCTGCCGAGGCGGCGCCGCTGGGCTACGCGATCGGACAGCTGCACGGGATTTACGTGCTCGCGCAGAACGCCCACGGACTGGTGGTGGTCGACATGCACGCAGCCCACGAGCGGGTCGTCTACGAGAAGCTCAAGGCAGCGCACGATGCACGCTCGGTGCCGGTGCAGCCGCTGCTGATCCCCGCGACCTTCCGCGCCGACCGGCTGGACGTGCGCCTGGTCGAGGACGAAGCGCCGCTGCTGGCCGCGCTCGGGCTCGAGCTCTCGGTGCTCTCGCCGACCGCGATCGCGGTGCGCGGGGTGCCGGCGCTGCTGGCCAGCGGCGATCCGGCCGCGCTGGCGCGCTCGGTGCTCGCCAGCCTGCGCGAGACCGGCAGCGCCGACGCGCTCGCCGGCCATCGCGACGCGCTGCTGGCGACGATGGCCTGCCACGCGGCGGTGCGCGCGAACCGACGGCTGTCGATCGAGGAGATGAACGCGCTGCTGCGCGATATGGAACGCACCGCGGGCGCCGACCAGTGCAATCACGGCCGCCCCACCTGGGTCCAGGTGGGGCTGCAGGAACTGGATCGCTGGTTCCTGCGGGGCCGCTGATGGCGCAGCGCGCGGTCATCCGCGGCGCCAGGCCGCCGAGGGCAGCGCGGGGAGCGGCGTGGCTGCAGCGCGCGCTGGCTCTCGTGGCGTTCGCACTCGGCGGCTGCGCGTCGGCGCCGATGCTGCCGGACGGCGCAGCAGTTCCCGCCGTCGCGCAACCGGGCGCTCCGCTGGCGCCGGAAATCGCCACCGGGCGCACTGCCAGGCAACTGTCGCCCCCGGCACGCGACATGGTGGTCGCCGCGCACCCGCTTGCAGCACAGGCGGGCGCACGGATGCTTGCGCGCGGGGGCAGCGCGATCGACGCCGCGATCGCCGCCCAGATGGTGCTCAACGTGGTCGAGCCGCAGTCCTCGGGAATCGGCGGCGGCGGCTTCCTGCTGCATCTGGACGGCAGCAGCGCAACGCTGTCGGCCTGGGACGGGCGCGAGACCGCCCCGGCCGCCGTCACTCCCGGGATCTTCCTCGGGCCGGATGGCCGGCCGCGACGCTTTCCCGAACTGGCCGACAGCGGGCTCTCGGTGGGCGCGCCGGGGCTGCTCCGCATGCTCGAGGCAGCCCATCGGCGCCACGGGCGCCTGCCCTGGGCGACGCTGTTCGAAGCGGCGATCCGCACCGCCGAGGACGGCTTCGAGGTCTCTGCGCGCCTGCATCGCTCGCTGGTGGCGGCCGCGTCGCGGATCTGCGCGAGCCGGTCGGCAGCGCTGTTCATGCAGCCGGGGAGCTGCGCGCCGGCGCCGGCGGGCAGCCGCCTGCGCAACCCGGCCCTGGCGCGGACCTTCCGCGCGATCGCCGCCGGCGGCGCCGACGCCTTCCACGAAGGCCCGATCGCCCGCGACATCGTCGCGGCGGTCCAGGCTCATCCGCTGCGCCCGGGCCGCCTGACGCAGGAGGACCTGCGCAGCTACCGGGCGCGCGAGCGCAAGCCCCTGTGCGGCCCCTATCGCGGCTACCGGATCTGCTCGGTCCCAGCGCCGAGCTCCGGCGGAATCGCACTGCTGCAGACGCTCGGGATCCTCGAGCACTTCGAGCTGCGCGCGCTCGCGCCTGAAGGCGTCGAGGCGGTCCACCTGATCACCGAGGCGTGGCGGCTCGCCTACGCGGACCGCGGCCGTCACGTCGCCGACGACGACTTCGTCCCGGTGCCGATCGCCGGTCTGCTCGACCCGCGCTACCTCGCGCAGCGGGCCGCGCTGATCCGTCGCGACGCGTCCATGGGCACACCCGTCGCCGGGGCGCCCGATGGCGCCGGCGAGCACGGCGACGAACCGCCGCGCTTCGGGCCACCGTCGACCACGCACCTCTCGGTGGTGGACCGCGACGGCAACGCAGTGTCGATGACCACCTCGATCGAGCACGCCTTCGGCAGCCTCCTGAGCGCGGGCGGCTTCCTGCTGAACAACCAGCTGACCGACTTCGCGTTCGTTCCCGCCGACCGCACGGGGCGGGCGCTGGCCAACCGCATCGAGCCGGGCAAGCGGCCACGCAGCACGATGACCCCGGCCATGGTGTTCGCGCCCGACGGCAGCCTCGTCGCGGTGATCGGCTCGCCCGGGGGTGGCGCAATCGTCAACTACGTGACCAAGGCGCTGGTGGCTATGATCGACTGGGAGCTCGACGTGCAGCAGGCGGTCGATCTGCCGAATTTCGGCGCCATGGCCTCGGCGGCCACCTTCCTCGAACGCGGCACCGCGCTCGAGGCGCTCGCCCCCGCCCTGAAGCGCCTGGGCCACCGCGTGCTGCTCATCGATCTCACCAGCGGCCTGCACGGCGTGGCGCGCACTGCCGACGGGCGCTGGGTCGGCGGCGCGGACCCGCGTCGCGAAGGCGCCGCGCGCAGCAGCACAAGATGAACCGCGCGACCGGCTCCGGGCGCAACGCCGCAGCGCCGGCAGTGCTGCTGCTGGGCCCCACCGCGTCCGGCAAGAGCGCGATCGCGATGGCGCTGGCCCGCGAGATCCCGGCGGAGATCGTCAGCGTCGATTCCGCACTGGTCTACCGTGGCATGGACATCGGCACCGCGAAGCCCAGCCGCGAAGAGCGGCAGGAGGTGCCGCACCACCTGATCGATCTGATCGAGCCGACGCAGAGCTACTCGGCCGCGCAGTTCGCCGACGATGCAGCGCGACTGATCGGCGAGATCCGTGCGCGCGGGCGGCAGCCGCTGCTGGCCGGCGGGACCATGCTCTACGCGAAGGCGCTGCTCGAAGGGCTGCACCTGCTCCCGGGCGCCGATCCGGCGCTGCGCGCGCAGCTCGACCGCGAGGCCGCGCGCCTGGGCTGGCCGGCGCTGCACGCCCGGCTCGCTGGCGTCGACCCGCCGACTGCAGCGCGGCTCGAACCGAACGACGCGCAGCGCATCCAGCGCGCGCTCGAGCTCTTCGAGCTGACGGGCAAACCGATGTCCGCGCTGCTGGCTGCACAGACGCGCACCGGCTCGCCCGAGCGCTTCCTGGTCGTCGCGCTGGAGCCCTCGGAACGGGCTGCACTGCACGCGCGCATCGAGGCCCGCTTCCTGCAGATGCTCGATGCAGGCCTGCTCGACGAGGTGCGCAGGCTGCGCGCCCGCGGCGACCTCCATACAGGCCTGCCCTCGATGCGCTGTGTCGGCTACCGCCAGGCCTGGGAGCACCTGGAGGGGCGCTGCGACCGCGCGACGATGATCGCGCGCGCGATCGCCGCCACACGCCAGCTCGCCAAGCGCCAGCTCACCTGGCTGCGCGCGATGCCCGGGCGCCACGTGGTCGACTGCCTCGCCCCCGATGCGCTGGCACAGGTGCGCGCGCTGCTGCTTCAGTCGAACGAGAACCGGTAGAGCAGGTCGATCGCGGATTCGCTGCCGGTCTGTGCGCGCAGCGACAGCCGCCGCGTGATGTCGTACTGGATGCGCAACAGGTTCCAGACCCCGTGCAGACCCTGTTCGTAGGTGAGCAGCAGCCGCGAGCCCAGGCGCTTGCCCACGGTGAGCACGTTGTCCGACACGCCCGCTGCGGCGACGCCTCCTCCGCTGACGCCGACCTGCCCAGGGATCGGTGGCAGGGTGGTCCCGAAGCCTGCGCCGAAGCTCGACGCCAGCAGGCCCTGCCCGCCGGTGCCGCCGCTGCGGATCGTCAGCACGTCCAGGCCGAGCGCGTTCGCGAGCCCGCCCGCCAGCGCGCCGTCGTTGCTGCCGAACAGCGTTGCGGCTGCCGCCTGCAGCGCAGCGCCCTGGCCGCCGGAGCGCGCGTCGTCCAGCGGCACTCCCAGCACCAGCCAGGAGAGCTTCTCGGCATCCGGCACCTCGGGGGTCGAGGTCAGCCGCACCCGCGGCGAAAGCACGGTCCCGGTGACCGCGACGCCCGCCTCCACCGCCTGATCGCGCCGCAGCGCAACGATGTCGAGCGCCGGGTTGTCGAGCGGCCCGTTGAACACGATCCGGCCGCGGGTGATCTGCAGCTCCTGGCCATAGGCGCGATAGCGCCCCTGACGGATCCGGACCGTGCCATAGGCGCGCGGAGCCTCGGGCAGGCTGCCCCGCAGGCTGACGCTGCCGCGAAGCTGCGCGTCGATCCCGCTGCCCAGCACGCGCAGCTTCTCGCCCAGATCCAGCTCGACCTCGGCCGCCAGCCGCAGGCTGGTGCGACGCACCGCAGCGACCGGTCCGGCCCCCGCCGCGGAAGCGTCACGCCGCGCGACGATCACGACGTCGTCGGGCAGGCTGGGCGCATCGCCGGCCCCCAGCTCGATGCGCCCCTCGTCGGCGCGCAGGCTCCCCTTGATCTCGAACGCACCGGCCAGGTTCGAGGCCTGCCCCTGCCCGGAAACCACCACCCGCTGGCCCGGCCCGATCAGCACCGCGAAGCGGTCCGCACTCAGGTCGAAGCGCCCCTCCAGATCGGCCACGCGAACCTCGCCGCGCATCTCGATCGAACCTGCCCCGGGTGCAGGGCCCGAGAACAGCTTCATCGAGCTCAACCGGAAACGCTCGCCGTCGAAACGGCCCGCGAGCGTACCGTCGCGCAGCCTCCAGCCCATCGCGTGCTGCTGCAGCGCCAGACCGCTTCCTGCGACATCGCCCGTCAGCCGCGGCGCCGCAACGCTGCCCGAGACGGTGCCGGCGAAGCGCAAGCGTCCGTCGACCCCCCACTCGGGGCCGATCAGGCGGTTGGCGATCGCGAGCGTGGGCAGCGTGAGCTCGAGCGGACCGGAGATCACCCCGGCGCTCAGCCTCAGCTGCGCCCGCCCGTCGCCTGCGGCTCCGGGCGGCCCCTCGAGCTGCGCCGACACCGTTCCATCGAGGTCGGCGATGCCGCTGCCGGCGAGCTCCGCGCGCAGCGTGAACACCAGCGCGTCGAGAGCCTCTCCCGCCCCCGACACCTCGCCGGTCAGCCCGAGCGCCTCGGCGGCGCGGCCCAGGCGGGAGAGCCGCGCCTCCAGGGCTAGCTCGCCGCGCCCGTCCTGCCACCCGGCGCGCGCCAGGCGCAGTGACCCGAACTCACTGTCGATCCGGGCCGCTCCGACGCGCAGCGCCCAGCCGTCGGACTGGGCACGCGCCTCGATCGGTGCGGGCGCAGCCAGCCTGGCGCTCAGCGTTCCCTCGGCCGTCAGCCCGGACAGCTCGCCGGACCAGCTTCCGGCGTCTGCAGCGAGCGCGCCCTCGAGCACCGCGCGCAGGCTCGCACGCGGCAGCCCGGCCGAGGCGCGCAGGCGGTGCCGGCGCAGGCTCCCGTCGCCATCGACGCGCAGTGTCTGCACCGTGGCGCCGCCCGCGACCAGGTCGCGGATCTCGGCATGCAGGGCCAGGGGCGCATCCTGCAGGGCCAGGGCCTGCGTCGGCACCTGCAGCGACAGCGCGACCTCGGCGACACCCAGCCGCGCCCCGAGTTCCAGCCGGCTTGCGCGCGCCTGCGCATCGAGGCCCAGTTGCGCGAAGCCTCCGGAGAGCTCCCCCTGTGCGGACAGCGCGCCCGACAGCGCCGCATCGACGGGCAGCAGCGGGGCGAGCCGCCGCAGTTCGGGGACGCGCAGCTCGAAGCCCAGCCGATCGCCAGCAGCGCCCAGGGCGCCACGCCCCTGCAGTCGCGCCGCACCGAGCGCGAGCTCGAAGCGCCCGAGCCGCACGCGCATCCGCTGCGGGTCCGGAGCACCCAGGCGCACGCCCTCGACCTCGGCCTCGACCGAAGCGTGGGTCGGCAGGCCGCCCAGCACGCCGCGCTCGATCTCGAGCATCGCCCGCAGCCTGGCGGCACTGCCGCTGCTGCGTTCGGTCGCAAGCTCGCCGCCCAGCGCCCAGCGGCCGTCGAGCGATCCCGACAGGCGCGCCAGCCATTCCGCCGGCGGCGCGGCCGTGGATCGGGTCCGGTCGTCACCGGCGACTGCGGGCTGCCCGCGTGCCTTCGTCGCCGCGGGCACCGCGCTCCGGGGCGCCGGCCGGGCAAGCAGGGCAAGCAGCGCGGGAAGCCTCGCCGGGTCCAGCCCCTGGAAGCGCCCCTCGAAGGCCAGCGCGTGCGGCGCGCGTACCCCCAGGGTCCCCGACGCGGACAGCCGCGCACCGCCGCCGGCGTCGCCCGTCCTCAGCTCGGCGCGCGTGAGCGCCAGGCCGCCGGCATCGACCCGGCCGCGCGCCTCCAATGCAATTCCACCCCGCGCCGCATCGGACAGGGTCAGCTCGAAGCGCTCGCCATTGCCGGCGGCCCGGCCGGTCAGTGCGCTCGCCGGCAGCGCGGCAGAGATCGCCTGCAGGTCGAGGGCCGCGACACCGAGCTCGAAGGACAGCCACGGCAGGCGCACTCCAGGCAGCGCGAGGCTGCGTGAAGGATCGACCTGCAGCCTTCCTTCCACGCGACCGCTCCCGGGAAGCTCCACCCGCAGGTTCTCGACGCGCAGGCCCTCGGGACCATGCCAGCGGAAGGCGCCGCGCAGCGCGGTCAGGGGCAGCGCACCGGTCTCCAGCGTCCCCGGCAGCGTGTTCGCGAATTCCAGCTCGCCCTGGTAGGGCCCTTCGATCCCGCCTGCGTCGCTGCCCGCGCCATCGATCGCGGCAGGCTCCAGCGTCGCGCGTCCGCCGAGCTGCGTGCGCACGGCCCCAGCCAGCCCGAGCGCAGCGAGATCCAGCCCCTGCGCCTCGAAGCTTGCCGCACCCAGGACTTGCCGATCGAAGGGCCGCAGCCGCGCCCGTGCGACCGCGCTGCCGGCTTCGGTCGCCGCTGCGAGCCTCGCCTCCAGGGCCAGTTCGGCGAGCGTGCCCTTCGCCGACGCCTCCAGGGGCAGCGACGGCGGCGGCGCAGCGTCCAAGCTTGCGGAGTTCGCCGGCGGCTGGATCTGCGTGGCACCGATCGCAACCCGCAGCATCGCGCTCAGGTCCAGCGCGTACGGCGGCGCATCACCCAGCGTTCCCGACAGCTTCACCCGGCCCCAGCGGCTGTCCGCCTCGAACCGGTCGACGCGGTAGCGCCCGGGCACATAGCGCGCATCGAGCCCGAGCGCGGACAGCACCACCGGCTCCCCGGCGCGAGGCAGGATCCGCAGCTCGTCGACGCGCATCGCACGCAGGCGCAGCGCAAGCGGCAGCGACAGCGACTGCGGCAGCACAAGTGGCTCGTCGGAGGACGCGAGCCGCAGCTCGACCGAGGAAGCGTGCAGCCGTGCGAGATCGAACTCGCCGCGCAGCAGCGAGCGCAGCCGCCAGCGGGCGCTCAGCTCGCGCACCTCGACCGAAGCCTCCGCGGCCTGCGGATCGTCACGCCAGCGCAGACCGGTCAGCGCGAAACCCCCCGCGAGGCTGCCGCGCACCGTCTCCACCTGCAGCCGGCCGGCGCTGGCCTGCACGGCCCTGTCCACGGCCCATCGGAGCGCAGCGGGCTGGGTGAGCGCCCAGCCGATCGCTGCCAGCGCGCCGAGGGCCAGCGCCAGGCAGATGATCACGCCGAAGCTGAGCGCGCGAGCTGGCCGCATGAGGTCAGAAGCTGTAGCCGACCGAGAAATGGAAGCGCCAGCGGCCCTCCCGATCTCCGTAGGCGGCATCCAGATTGACCGGCCCGATCGGCGAGCGCCAGCGCAAGCCGACGCCGGTGCCGCGCGCGGCCTTCCAGTCGGTCCAGCGATCGGTGGCGTCGCCGACGTCGACGAAGGCTGCGCCGTACCAGTCACCTGCGATCGGGTGCTGGTACTCGAGGCTCGCGAGCGCGAGCACCCGCCCGCCGGTCACCGCCTCTCCCTCCCGAACTCCCAGGCCCAGGTAGCGATAGCCGCGGATCGACTGCGCGCCGCCTGCACGGAACAGGTTCTCGCTCGGGATTCCCGCACGCCCCTGGGAGACCACCATCCCCGCCTCCACCAGGCCCACCAGGGCCCCGCCCGCCAGCGGCGAGTCCGGCGGCATCGGCCAGAAGCGCATCGCCCGACCGTACAGCCGCACGAAGCTCGCGTCGGAAGCGACTCCCCGCAGGGCACCGGAGACCTGCGCGCTCACCGTGTAGCCCCTGCGCGGATCCACCCGCGAGTCGAGCCGTCGCAGCGCCCAGGCGTAGCCCAGGGTCAGCGCCTGGCGCTTCGCGGTGCGCGCATCGGCCCCCTGGCCCGGGTCGACCGCGCTGTGCTCGGTCTGGTACTGGAGCGACACGAAGTGCTCGAGATCGTCGCGGCGTCCGCCGCGTCCGAAGTACAGCGTGTTCTTGTCGGTGAGTTCCCCCGAGACGTCGAGACGTTCGCTGCGCACGCCCGTCTGCCATCGATGGCCGTCGGCATCCCAGGGAGTGCGCCCGTCGACGTGGATGCGGCGGCGCACCTGCTCGATCAGCGCGCCCGATTCAGCAACCCAGCCGCGCCCGGCCAGGTTGCGGTGCTCGTAGCCGAGGAGTCCGCGCGCACCCTGATCGGTGCTGTAGCCGATTCCGGCGGTCAGCCGCTGGGCTGGCCGCTCGCGCAGGTTCACCAGGATCGGCACTTCGGTCAGCGCGGGGTCGCCCTCGACCGCGGCGAGATCCGGCAGCACGCTCACGCTGCCGAAATAGCCATCGGCGCGCAGCCGCTCCTGGAACAGCAGCAGCCGCTCGAAGGTGTAGTGGTCGCCCTCACGCCACGGTCGCAGGTCCTCGACGATCGTGCGCGGATAGCGTTGCAGCCCCTGCACCACGATCGAGCCGACGCTCAGTCGCGGGCCGCTGTCGACGCTCACCCGCAGCGAGGCGGCCGTGGTCCGGGGGTCGACTTCGGCGAGGCTTTCAGTGATCCGTGCCCGCAGGTAGCCGCGCTGCTGCAGCAGCTCGATCAGCTGCCGCTTGCCCAGGTCCCACTCGCCGGTGCGAAAGAAGCTGCCTTCCCCGAGCGGCCAGGCCTGCCGCAGGACCGCCTCGACCGGCTGCCCCGCCGCCTCGCCCCGCAGCACGAACTGCATCCGCGCCACCGTGGTCCGCGCACCCGCATCGAGCTCGATGCGCACCTCGGGAAGGCCGTCCGGCCCATCAGTGCGCGTGACCGTCGCCCGGGCGGAGAAATAGCCCGCCGCCTGCGCAATCGCCTCGGCCTCCTCGCGCGCCCGCGCTACGAACAGCGGCAGCTGGTCGGGCTCGAACTGCGGATCGGTGCGCCAGCGCCCGAGCAGCGTCTGGCTGCGCAGCGCATCGGCGAGTTCGTGGGGCGCGTCGACGACGATCCGGTAGTTCGCGGTCTGTGCGCGCGAGGGCGCTGCGCCGGCCAGCAGCAGCACCGCGCCGAGTGCCGCGATGCGCGTGCGCGCCCGACGGCAATGCCGCATCGGTGGCTCAGACCACGACGGCCGGCGCCCCGCCCGGTGCACGCTCGACGATCTCGCCGATCCGCCAGACCGTCTCGCCCGCGGCCTGCAGGCGCTCGATCGCCTCGTCGGCGTCGTCGGCCGCCAGCACCACGACCATTCCGATGCCGCAGTTGAACACCCTGTGCATCTCCGCGTCGCTCACTCCACCGTGCTGCTGCAGCCAGCCGAACAGCGGCGGCATCGTCCACGCGTCACGGTACAGGCGGGCGGCGACAGCCTCCGGGAGCACCCGCGGCACGTTGTCGACGAGCCCGCCTCCGGTGATGTGCGCCATGCCCTTGACCGGCAGGTGCTCCATCAGCCCGAGCAGCGGCTTCACGTAGATGCGCGTGGGCGCCATCACCGCATCGGCGAAGCTGGCCCCGTGGAAATCGGCGTCCATTTGCGGCGCATCGATGCGGCCCCAGGTCCGCTCGATGATCCGGCGCACCAGCGAATAGCCGTTCGAGTGCGCGCCGCTCGAGGCCAGCCCCAGCACCACGTCGCCAGGCTCGATTGCGCGCCCGTCGATGATCCGCGACTTCTCCACCGCGCCGACCGCAAAGCCGGCCAGGTCGTACTCGCCGTCGGGATACATGCCGGGCATCTCGGCGGTCTCGCCGCCGATCAGCGCGCAGCCGGCCAGCTCGCAGCCCCGGACGATGCCGCCGACCACCCGGGCGGCGGTGTCCACGTCCAGCCGGCCGCAGGCGAAGTAGTCGAGGAAGAACAGCGGCTCGGCCCCCTGCACCAGGATGTCGTTGACGCTCATCCCGACCAGGTCGATCCCGATGCCGTCGTGGCGATCGAGAGCGAAGGCCAGGCGCAGCTTGGTGCCGACTCCGTCGGTGCCGGACACCAGCACCGGCTCGCGGTAGCGCTTCGGGATCTCGAACAGCGCCCCGAAGCCGCCGATGCCGGCGAGCACACCCTCGCGCATCGTGCGGCGCGCCAGCGGCTTGATGCGCTCGACCAGCGCCTCGCCCGCGTCGATGTCGACGCCGGCATCCTTGTAGGACAGCGATGAACTCATGGGATACTCGCAGCGGTCGCGCCCTGCCGGCGGCGGGCTTCGCGGACCGATAGAATGATCCGCGATTGTAGTCGCTGGGTGGCCCCTGCTCGCGCGGCGCGGTCCTTCCACCTGCGATCCATCCCGGCGCCCGCGCCTTCCCATCCTCGTCCAGATGACCCTCACCCCCGCGCATCGCCAGACCCTGCTGTGGACCGCGGTGGCCGCGCTCCTGCTCTGGGCGCTCGCCACGCTGGGTCCGGTGCTCACGCCCTTTGCCGCCGCCGGCGTGCTCGCCTACGCGCTCGAACCCGGGGTGCGCTGGCTGGCAGCGCACCGTACGCCGCGGGTGCTGGCAGTGCTCGTGGTGATGCTGGTGGCCCTGGTGGCGATCATCGCGGTGCTGCTGATCCTGCTGCCCATCGTGCAGAACGAGGTCGCACAGGTGCGCACGCGCTTCCCCGCCCTGGTCGATGCGCTCACCCAGCAGCTGCTGCCCTGGCTGAACCGGACCTTCCGGCTCGAGCTGCGGCTGGACGTCGCCTCGGTCCGGCAATGGATCGCACAGCACCTCGCCGAGAGCGGCCAGGACCTCGCCGCAATGCTCTTCGACTACGTGCGCTCGGGCTGGAGCGCAGCGATGCAGGTGGTGGGACTGGTCTTCCTGGTGCCGGTGGTGACCTTCTTCCTGCTGCTGGACTGGCCGACCTTCACCCTGCGCACTGCCGAACTGGTGCCGCCGCGCTGGCGGGCCAACGCCTTCGACCTGCTCGGCGAGATCGACGCCCTGCTGGGCCAGTACCTGCGCGGCCAGCTGCTGGTGATGATCGCGCTGGCCGCCTACTACTCGATCGGCCTGCTGCTGGCCGGTTACGATCTCTGGCTGCCGATCGGCGTGCTCACCGGGCTGCTGGTGGTGGTGCCCTACCTGGGCTTCGCGCTCGGCAGCCTGTTCGCGCTGGTCTCGGGAATGCTGCAGCTCGGGCCGCTCCACGGCCTGATCGCGACCGTGATCGTCTACGGGATCGGCCAGTGGGTCGAGAGCTTCGTGCTCACCCCACGGCTGGTCGGCGAGCGCATCGGCCTGCACCCGGTCGCGGTGATCCTCGCGCTGCTCGCGTTCGGCGCGCTGTTCGGCTTCGTCGGCGTGCTCGTGGCGCTTCCCCTGTCGGCGGTGGTGGCCGTGGGGCTGCGGCGGCTGCGCCGCGCCTGGCTCGCCAGCGCCTTCTATCGCACCGGATGAGCCAGCTTGCCCTCGACCTGCTCGCCGAGGCCGAGCCGACGCTGGACAACTTCGTCGTCGGGCGCAACCTCGAGTGCCTGGACTGCCTGCGCGCGATCCTCGCGGGCGAGCGCGCGCGCCAGCTCGTCTACCTGTGGGGCGCGCCCGGCAGCGGGCGCAGCCACCTGCTGCGCGCGCTCGCCGCGGGCGGCGCACGGCTGCTGTCGCCACAGACGCCGATCGAGGGCTTCGAATTCTCCGAGGCCTGCCCGCTGTACCTTGCCGACGACGCGCACTGCTACGACCAGCCCCGCCAGCACGCACTGTTCCACCTGGTCAACCAGGTGCGCGCCACGCCCCATGCGGCGCTGGTGGCCGCGGGCGACGCCCCCCCGCTGCGGCTGGACCTGCGCGAGGACCTGCGCACCCGGCTCGGCTGGGGCCTGGTCTTCGAGCTGCGCCTGCTCACCGACGAGGAGAAGGCCTGCGCACTGCGCAGGCTCGCCGCCGCGCGCGGCGTGACGGTCTCCGGCGACGTGATCCCCTGGCTGCTCACCCACTGCTCGCGCGACATCCGGGCGCTGCTCGAGATCTTCGACGCGATCGACCGGCACGCGCTCGCGCGCAGGCGCCCGATCACCCTGCCGCTGCTGCGCGAATGGATGCAGGGCGACGAGGGCCGCAGCTTCGGCCGCCGGCCGCCGATCTCCGGGGACTGATAAGATCCGCAGCCGAACCATGCGTCTGGCACTCTTCGACCTCGACAACACCCTGCTGCCCCTGGACAGCGACTACGAGTGGGGCAGCTTCCTCGAGCGCGCCGGCGTGGTCGATGCACAGTGGCATCGTCGCGAGAACGACCGCTTCTACAGCGAGTACGTCGCGGGGACGATGGACATCGACGAGTTCCTCGCCTTCCAGCTCGCCCCGCTGGCCGAGCACTCGTGTGAGCGCCTGGCTGCCTGGCATCGCCAGTTCATGGACGAGGTGATCCTGCCGGCGATCCGTCCGCAGGCCCGCGCGCTGGTCGCCCGGCACCTGGAAGGCGGCGATCTCTGCGCGATCATCACCGCCACCAACGACTTCGTCACCGGGCCGATCGCACGCGAGTTCGGCATCGAGCACCTGATCGCCACCCGCGTCGAGTGCCGCGATGGCCGCTACACTGGCCGCCACGTCGGCACGCCCACCTATCGCGAAGGCAAGGTGACGCGCACCGGCGACTGGCTGCGCGAACTCGGACGCAAGTGGTCCGACTTCGAGCGAAGCTGGTTCTACAGCGACTCGGCCAACGACATCCCCCTGCTGTCGCGCGTCACCGACCCGGTGGCCACCAACCCGGACGAGCGGCTCGCCGCCCACGCCAGCGCACACGGATGGACCGTCCTGCGGCTCTTCGAATGATCCGGAAACTGATCGACCGCCTCTTCAGGCGCCAGCCCGCGGCCGGCGCCCCCGCCGGTGCGCCGCAGGCTGCCCCGGCACCGCGCGAAGCGACCCGCTACCGCGGCTCCGAGCAGGGGATGCGGCGCGAGGACGTCTCCGCGGCGGCGCTGCGCACCTGCGAGACCCTCCAGAAGGCCGGCTACGATGCCTTCGTCGTGGGCGGCGGCGTGCGCGACCTGCTGCTCGGGCTCGCCCCGAAGGACTTCGACGTGGCCACCAGCGCCACGCCCGAGGAGGTCACCAGGCTGTTCCGGCGCTCGCGAATCATCGGACGCCGCTTCCAGATCGTCCACGTGATGTTCGGCCGCGAGACGATCGAGGTGTCCACCTTCCGGGCGCTGCGCGACGACCACGAGACCGACGAGCACGGCCGGGTGCTGCGCGACAACGTATGGGGCACGCAGGCCGAGGACGCCGCGCGCCGCGACTTCACGATCAACGCGCTGTACTACGACCCGGTCGCCGACCTGATCCTCGACTGGCACGACGGCGTGCGGGACATCCGCGAGCGGGTCATCCGGATGATCGGCGATCCGGCCACGCGCTACCGCGAGGACCCGGTGCGCATGCTGCGCACCGCCCGGTTCGCCGCCAAGACCGGCTTCACGGTCGAGGAAGCCACCCGGGCGCCGATCCGCGAGCTCGCACCGCTGATCCACAACGTCCCGGCCGCACGGCTGTTCGACGAGATGCTCAAGCTGCTGGAGTCCGGCCACTCGCTCGCGAGCCTGCGGCAGCTGCGCAGCGAGGGGCTGCACCACGGCCTGCTGCCGCTGCTCGACGTGATCCTCGAGCAGCCGGAGGGCGAACGCTTCATCGAGCTCGCGCTCACCCGCACCGACGAACGCGTTCGCCAGGGCAAGCCGGTCTCCCCGGGCTTCCTGTTCGCCACCCTGCTCTGGCAGCAGGTGCGGGTGCGCTGGAACGAGCGTGTCACCCATGGCGAGCAGTCGATCCCCGCGCTGCACGCCGCGATCGACACCGTGGTCGACGAGCAGAGCGAGAAGCTCGCGATCCAGAAGCGGATCATCGCCGACATGCGCGAGATCTGGGCGATGCAGCCGCGCTTCGGCCGGCGCAGCGGCGGCGCGCCCCACCGGCTGCTCGAGCACATGCGCTTTCGCGCCGCCTACGACTTCATGCTCCTGCGCTGCGACGCCGGCGAGGCCTCCGCGGAGCTGGGCACCTGGTGGACGCGCTTCATCGACGCGGACGGTCCGACACGCCAGCAGCTGATCGCGCAGGCGCCCGCGGGCGGTGGAGCGGCGCGCA
>CAUJHG010000076.1 GCA_963204785.1 Pseudomonadota bacterium
GCTCGACGTCTCCCCCGAGCTGCTCGAGTGGTCCAGCGTCGGTGCGCTGCACTCGGTGGTCGAGTACGCGGACCCGTCGGGGCCGATCACCTTCCAGGTCCACGCCCTCGGTGCGGACCGCTACGAGGTGCGCGGCGGCGACGCGCCGGTGCAGGTGCGCGTGCGCGGGATCGACGGCCATCGTGCGCGGCTCGATGTCGACGGCGAAGCGCTCGACCTCGCCTTCGCCGACGCAGGCGCGGGCGTGCTGCACCTGGCCAGCGCGGACCGCAGCTTCTCGGTCCGCGACCTCACGCAGGCGGCAGCAGCCGGCGAGGAGGAAGGCGGCGGCGGAACCGTCGCCGCGCCGATGCACGGGCGCCTGCTGCAGGTCTTCGTCGAGGAGGGTGCGCGGGTGGCCAAGGGAGACTCGCTCGCGGTGCTCGAAGCGATGAAGATGCAGCACCACATCGTCGCCGAGGTCGACGGGGTGGTGGCCCGGGTGGTGGGCGTCGCAGGCACCCAGATCGCTGCGGGAGACCTCATTCTCGAAATCGAAACTGACGAGGAGAGCAACGCATGATGAATTCACCGGTTTCCCGCATGTTCGGGATCGAATTCCCACTGCTGGCCTTCACCCACTGCCGGGACGTCGTCGTCGCGGTCTCGAAGGCCGGCGGCATGGGCGTCTTCGGCGCCGTCGGCCTGACGCCGGAGCGGTTCGAGGAGGAACTCGCCTGGATCGATGCGCACATCGACGGCAAGCCCTATGGGGTCGACTTCATCGTCCCCAACGCGGTCGACGGCAAGGGCGAACACTTCAGCCCCGAAGCCCTGCTCCATCGCCTGCCGGGCGAGCACAAGGCGTTCGCCGATCACCTGCTTGCACAGCACGGCATCGACCCCTCGGGCCTCGACGAACTGCGTCACCATCACACGCGCTTCGCTGCCAACGTGCGCGGCACCGAGACCGACTCGATGCTCGAAGTGGCCTTCCGCCACCCCATCAAGCTCATCGCGAATGCGCTGGGCGTGCCGCCCCCGATCATGCTGGAGGAGGCCCGCAGGCACGGCGTGGCCGTCGCAGCGCTGATCGGATCGAAGGAGCACGCGATCGCGCAGGTCCACGCCGGCGTCGACATCCTCGTGGCTGCCGGCGGAGAGGCGGGCGGCCACTGCGGCGACGTCTCGACCATGGTGCTGGTGCCGGAAGTCTGCCGCACCCTCGCGCAGGCCGGAGTCGACACGCCCGTGCTGGCTGCCGGGGGCATCGCGACCGGCGCGCAGATGGCCGCCGCGATGGCCATGGGCGCCGCAGGCGCGTGGTGCGGATCCGTGTGGCTGACCACCGCGGAAGCGGAGACCAACCCGGTCGTGAAGGAGAAGATGCTGGCCGCCTCGTCCCGCGACACGGTCAGGTCGCGCTCACGCACCGGCAAGCCGTCGCGCCAGCTTCGATCGCCCTGGACCGATGCCTGGGAGCGGGACGGTGCACCGAAGCCGCTGCCGATGCCCCTGCAGACCCTGATCTCCGAGCCGGCCCTCGAGAAGGTCGACAAGCTCTCGCAGAGCGGCCACGAAGGCGCGAAGACCCTGGCCACCTACTGGGTCGGCCAGGCGGTCGGCCTGATGAACCAGAGCATGTCGGCTGCTCAGGTGGTACAGGAATTCAAGGAGGACTTCCTGCGGGCCTTCGAGCGCCTCGCCGGAACGATGGGGAGCTGAGCATCGACGACGGCGCAGGGCGCCGAGGCTCCTGGCCTCGGGCCTGGGCGCCCTGCCGACAGGAGGTCATCCGATGTCGAGCGACCACAAGGTCCTTCCCCGCGAGGACTGCGTACTGCGCTATCTGCTCGACGCGCGTGCACAGGCTGCTGCGGACACGGTCTTCGTCGTCCTGCAGGACGGCTCCACGCTCGGCTACGGCGAGTTCCGCAGGCGCGTGCGGATCGCTGCGCACGGCCTGGCAGACCTGGGCGTGCGGCGCGGCGACCACGTCCTGGTCAGGCTGCCGAACTGCCTCGAAGGCCTCGTCACCTGGTTTGCGGTGAACTATCTCGGGGCGGTCTACGTCCCCGCCAATACCGCCTATCGCGGCCGCCTGCTCGAACACGTGCTCGACCTGTCGGACGCCAGGGTCTGCGTGGCCCATCGCGACCTGCTTGCCCGACTCACCGACGTGGACCGCGCCAGGCTGCGCGACGTGGTGGTCGTCCATCACGATGGCGCGACGGTCGACGGGCTCGACGTGCATCCGTTCGAGGTCCTGGAAGGCAGCGACGACAGCCTGCCCGATCTCGACGCCCCGATCGAGCCCTGGGACACCCACGCGATCATCTTCACCTCCGGCACCACCGGTCCCTCCAAGGGCGTGCTGCAGTCGTACATGCACGTCTCCAGCTACAGGAATGGGTATCCGCTGGCGAGGCCTGAGGATCGCCATCTGGTGACGCTCCCGATGTTCCACGTCGGCGGCACCATTCCCGTCTATGTGTCGCTGCTCCTGGGCGCCTCCTTCGCACTGATGGAGTCCTTCTCCACCGACCAGTTCTGGCAGACCATCCATCGCACGCAGAGCAGCACCGCGATCCTCCTCGGCGTGATGGCCGGCTTCCTGATGAAGCAGCCCGACCCGCCCGCGGAGATGGCTCGATCCCTGCGCTGGATCTCCGTGGTGCCGCTGGACGAGGATGCGATCGCCTTCGGCAGGCGCTTCGGGGTCGACGTGATCACCGGCTTCAACATGACCGAGGTCAGCAGCCCGATCGTCTCCGAAGTCAACCCCACGCTCGTGGGCGCCGCCGGCAGACCGCGCCCCGGCATCGAATGCCGGATCGTCGACGCCCATGACTGCGAGGTCGAGGTCGGCGAGGTGGGCGAGCTGGTAGTGCGCGCCGCCCGTCCATGGACCATGAACCACGGCTACCACAAGAACCCCCAGGCCACCGCCGATGCCTGGCGCAACGGCTGATTCCACACCGGCGACGGCTTCCGCCGCGACGCGCACGGAACCTTCTTCTTCGTCGACCGCATCAAGGACGCCATCCGCCGACGCGGCGAGAACATCTCGTCCTTCGAGGTGGAAGCGGAAGTCGCCAGGCACCCGCTGGTGCGCGAGGCCGCTGCCGTGGCAGTGCGCAGCGAAGTCGCCGAGGACGAGGTGCTGGTCGCGATCTCGCGGGCACCCGGCGCCGAACTCGATCCGGCCGAGCTCATCGCCTTCCTGCAGCCGAACATGGCGCACTTCATGATTCCGCGCTACGTCCGCATCCTGCCGGAACTGCCCAAGACGCCGACCGCCAAGGTGCAGAAGCACCTGCTGCGCAGCGCGGGCGTCACCGCCGATACCTGGGACCGGGAAGCTGCCGGCATTCGCATCCGCCGGGACAGGCTGGGCAGCGCATAGGCGACCCTGGGGCGGGCGAAAGCCGGCTCCGACTGCCTGCACTCGGGCGCGAGAGAACGCCGGGGAAGTTCCTTCTTCGAACCATCACCTGGGGAAGATGATGGCGTCCCGTAGGGGATTCGAACCCCTGTTACAACCGTGAAAGGGTCGTGTCCTAGGCCTCTAGACGAACGGGACCGTGTTCGTCACCACCGGCACTGCCGGCGGTCTTCGTTGGTGGAGGTAAGCGGGATCGAACCGCTGACCTCTTGCATGCCATGCAAGCGCTCTCCCAGCTGAGCTATACCCCCGAACAAGCCCGTCAATATAGCCAGTCGCGCAGACGTTGTAAAGTTGCGTTTTCGACGCAGCCACAGGAAGCCACTGCCATGTCCGCCAAGATCATCGATGGAAACGCGCTCGCGCGCCAGATCCGCGCGGAGGTCGCGCAACGGGCGGCCAAGCTCGCCGCAGCCGGCTGCACGCCCGGCCTTGCGGTGATCCTGGTGGGCGAGGATCCGGCCTCGGCAGTCTATGTGCGCAACAAGGTCAAGGACTGCGAGGAGTCCGGGATCCGCTCGATCCTCGATCGCATGCCTGCCGACACCTCCGAGGAGACGCTGCTGGCGCGGGTGCGCGCGCTGAACGCGGACCCCTCGGTGCACGGCGTGCTGGTGCAACTGCCGCTGCCCGCGCACATGGACAGCCATCGGGTGATCGAGACCATCGCGCCCGAGAAGGACGTCGACGGCTTCCACGTCAGCAACGCCGGCGCGCTGATGACCGGCACGCCGCGCTTCCGGCCCTGCACGCCCTTCGGGGTGATGCGCATGCTCGAGCACGCCGGAGTGAAGCTCGACGGCGCCGAGGCGGTGGTGGTGGGCCGCAGCAACATCGTGGGCAAGCCGCAGGCGATGATGCTGCTCGAGCGCAACGCCACCGTGACGATCTGCCACAGCCGCACGCGCGATCTCGCCGAACACTGCCGGCGCGCCGACGTGCTGATCGCCGCAGTGGGCCGTGCGCGGATGATCACCGGCGACATGATCAAGCCGGGCGCAGTGGTGATCGACGTCGGGATGAACCGGATCCCCGACGGACCGGACGCCGGCAAGCTGTGCGGCGACGTCGACTTCGACAGCGCCTGCAGGGTCGCCTCGGCGATCACCCCGGTGCCCGGAGGCGTGGGCCCGATGACGCGCGCGATGCTGCTGGTCAACACGATCGAGGCGGCCGAGCGCGCCGCCGCCCAGGCCTGAACGCGCCCGGGCTGCAAGCCCGCCGTCGCACGAGCGACCGACCGGAACCACCCGCTGCCGGCGCCAGCCTGGCTGCGGCCCATCGACATCCGGGCGCACCCGCGCCCATCCCTGCCCTGAGGCCATGACCACCACCCCGCTGCCGAATCCGCTGCTCGACTTCTCCGGCCTGCCCCGCTTCGCCGACTTCGCTCCCACGCTGGTGACCCCCGCGGTCGACGCGCTGCTGTCGCAGGCGCGCGAGACGGTGCAGCTGGTCTCGGGCGCGCAGACGGCGGTGAGCTGGGAGGCCTTCGTCGAGCCGCTCGAAGACACGACCGAACGCCTTGCGCGCGCCTGGGGAATGGTGGGCCACCTCAACGGCGTTGCCGACACCCCCGAGCTGCGGGCCGTCTACAACGAGAACCTGCCCAAGATCACGCAGTTCTGGACCGAGCTCGGGCAGAACCGCGCGCTCTACGACAAATACCGCGCCCTGCAGTCCTCACCGCAGTTTGCCGGCCTCTCGCCGGCGCGCAAGCGCGTGGTCGAACTGGCGCTGCAGTCGTTCCGGCTGGGCGGGGTCGAGCTCGAGTCGCCGCAGCGCGAACGCTTCATGGCGCTGTCCGAACGCCAGGCCGCGCTCGGACAGAAGTTCTCCGAGAACGTGCTCGACGCCACCGACGCCTGGGAGCTGCTCGTCGACGACGAGGCGCGCCTGGACGGCCTGCCCGAGGACGCCCGCCACGCAGCCCGCGAGAACG
Organism: Pseudomonadota bacterium; assembly: GCA_963204785.1. Taxonomy (GTDB): domain Bacteria; phylum Pseudomonadota; class Gammaproteobacteria; order Burkholderiales; family Burkholderiaceae_E; genus Quisquiliibacterium. The sequence goes on from CAUJHG010000076.1 coordinate 5,367, forward strand.
CCGAGGCAGCCGGCAAGCCCGGCTGGCGCTTCACGCTGCACATGCCCTCCTACCTGCCGGTCATGCAGTACGCGAGCGACCGCGCACTTCGCGAGACCGCCTATCGCGCCTACGTGACCCGGGCATCGGCCATGGCCGCGGCGCCCGCCGAGCCCGAGCGCGTCGCGGCGCTCGACAACGCACCGATCATCGACGAACTCCTCGCGCTGCGCGCCGAGGAGGCGCGGCTGCTGGGCTACGCCAGCTTCGCCGAGGTCTCGCTGGTGCCCAAGATGGCGCAGTCGCCCGGACAGGTGATCGAATTCCTGCGCGACCTCGCCCACCGGGCGCGCCCCTTCGCCGAGCGCGACCTCGCCGAACTGCGCGCCTTCGCGCGCGATGAGCTCGGCCTCGACGAGCTGCAGCCCTGGGACATCGCCTTCGCCAGCGAACGGCTCAAGGAGAAGCGCTACGCGTTCTCCGAGCAGGAGGTCAAGCAGTACTTCCCGCTGCCGCGCGTGCTCTCGGGCCTGTTCGGTCTGGTCGAGCGCCTGTTCGAGGTGCGCATCGTCGAGGACACGACGCAGACCTGGCACCCGGATGTGCGCTTCCACCGCATCGAGCGGCGCAGCCCCGACGCCGATGGCCATCACGCGCTGGTCGGCCAGTTCTACCTCGACCTCTACGCCCGGCCCGGCAAGCGGCCGGGGGCCTGGATGGACGACGCGCGCGCACGCCGCCGCCTCCCCACCACGCTGCAGACGCCCGCCGCCTACCTGAGCTGCAACTTCCAGCCGCCGGTGGGCGGCAAACCGGCAACGCTCACGCACGACGACGTGATCACCCTCTTCCACGAATTCGGCCACGGGCTGCATCACATGCTCACCCGCGTCGATGATCTCGCGGTCTCGGGCATCTCCGGCGTGGAGTGGGACGCGGTCGAACTGCCCAGCCAGTTCATGGAGAACTTCTGCTGGGAGTGGGACAACGTCAGCGCGATGAGCGCCCACGTCGACACCGGCGCACCGCTGCCGCGCCCGCTCTTCGACCGGATGCTCGCCGCGAAGAACTACCAGAGCGGCCTGCAGACGCTGCGTCAGATCGAGTTCGCGCTCTTCGACATGCGGCTGCACGCCGAATGGCGCGAGGGACTGCGCGTGCAGGACCTGCTCGACGAGGTGCGCGCCGAGGTCGCGCTGCTGATCCCGCCTGCCTTCAACCGCTTCCAGAACGGCTTCTCGCACATCTTCGCCGGCGGCTACGCGGCCGGGTACTACAGCTACAAGTGGGCCGAGGTGCTCTCGGCCGACGCCTACGCGGCCTTCGAGGAGGCTGCCGACGCCCCCGACCCCGCGCAGGCGCTGGCGCAGACCGGTCGTCGCTTCCTCGACGAGATCCTCGCGATGGGCGGCAGCCGGCCGGCGATCGAGTCCTTTCGCGCCTTCCGCGGCCGCGAGCCGCAGATCGACGCGCTGCTGCGCCACAGCGGGATGGTCGAGACGGCTGCAGGGGTGCAGGCGTGATGCAGATCGCCACCTGGAACGTCAATTCGCTGAAGGTGCGCCTGCCCCAGCTGCTCGACTGGCTCGCACAGACCCCGGTCGACGTGGTCTGCCTGCAGGAGACCAAGCTGGTCGACGCGAAGTTCCCGGTGGCGCAGCTCGAGGAGGCGGGCTATGCGGCCGCCTTCGCGGGGCAGCCCACCTACAACGGAGTCGCGATCCTCACGCGGCGCCAGACCGTCGGCGAACCGCTCGCAGTGCAGGTCGGCAACCCGCTCCTCGAGGATCCGCAGCAGCGGCTGATCTCGGCCACGGTGGCCGGGCTTCGCGTGATCTGCGCCTACTTCCCCAACGGGCAGTCGGTGGACTCCGACAAATACGTGTACAAGCTGGACTGGATCGACCGCCTGCTCGACTGGCTGCAGCCCCAGCTCGCCGGCGGCGCGCCACTGGCGCTGCTGGGCGACTTCAACATCGCCCCCGAGGAGCGCGACGTGCACGACCCTGCCGCGTGGGCCGGACAGGTGCTCTTCTCGGAGCCCGAGCGCGCGCGCTTTCGCGCGCTGCAGGCGCTCGGGCTGGTCGATGCGTTCCGCCTCTTCGATCAGCCGGAGAGGTCCTACACCTGGTGGGACTACCGCCAGATGGCCTTTCGCCGCAACATGGGCCTGCGCATCGACCACGTGCTGGTGTCGCAGGCGCTGCGCCCGCGCGTCACCGAGTGCCGGATCGAGCGCGAGCTGCGCCGGCGCGAGCAGCCCTCGGACCACGCGCCGGTGCTCGTGCGCATCGACTGAGCGATCGCTGGTGCTCACCGACTGAGCGATCGCTGGTGCGCATCGCTGAGTATCCGTCGCTCGCGCAGCCGACGCGGCCCGACGCGGCCCGCCGCAGCCCCGCCCGAGCGCGGCGAACGCCGCCCTGGCCGCGTCGGCGGGCTCAGGGCAGCAGCGGCGGCGACAGCAGGCGGATGCCGACGCTGATCCATCGCTCGCCACCGGGGCCTCCCCAGCGGTCGCCCGCGGTCGCATCCACCTGGACGCGACCGGGCACCAGCCAGTGCCGCACCCCGAGCTGCCACCAGGGCCGCCCCGAACCGTCGCCGAAGCGCTCGCCGATCAGGATCCAGCTGGGGGCGAGCTGTGCCTCGAACCCGAGCCCCCAGGTGCCGCGATCGCGGTGGCGCTCCCGCTGGTGCAGCCAGCCCAGGTTCAGGTGCACCGCAAACGCCTCGTCGCGGGAGGCCGCGCTCAGCAGCAGCGTTGCGAAGGCATCTCCCGGCAGGCCGGAGCGACGGCCCGGCTCGGAGCGGACAGTCTGGCCCAGCGCGATGCCGGCCGCCCACCCGCGCTCGTCGAACGGGCGGAACAGGTGCTTGAGCTGGACCAGCGCGTCGCTGCTGCGCGCCGGTTCCCCGCCCCTGCCGATCGCACCGCCCACGGTCAGCTCGGTGCGCTCGCCCAGGCTGCAGGCGGGCAGCGCCCACAGCTCGACGCTGGACGGGCTGCTGTGCACCCAGCTCTCGAGCTGGCAGGTCCTGGGGTCGACCACGCGGGCGTCGTCGGTGATCATCGGCCGCGCCGCATGAACGGGCGTCACCACGGGCGCCGCCAGGATCAGGGCAGCGGCGATCGCGAGCGCTCGGCGGTGCAGGAGACGTGCCTCAGTTGCGGATCGCGCCGAGCTCGCGCTTGAGCGAGGCGATGTTCACCTCCGAACGGCCGATCTCGTCCTTGAGCCGCTGCACCCGATCCAGGTACTTCTGGTAGTTGCGCTCGTTGCCCAGGCGCTCGGGCTCGCCGTCGTTGTACTCCTTGCGCAGCTCCGCGAGCTTGTCCTCTTCCTTCTTCAGCTCGTCCTCGAGGATGCGGCGACGGTCGGTGTCCCGGGCCTTCTGCGTCGCGGAATCCACGCGCGGGAAGGCTTCCTGGCCCACCGGACGCGCCGCGGGGGCCGATGCCCCTGGGCCGGGCGCGGGTGCGCCCGGGGTCGCCGAGCCGCCCGCTGCGGGGGCAGGCGGGGCCGCACGCGCCGGCAGCTTCGGGGCCGGGATCGTGGTGATCGGGTTGAGCTGCACCGCGGTGCAGCGTCGGCCGGCTTGCGCCGCGTTCGGGGAGTTGCTGTACTCGACGACGCCGTCCGGCCCCTCGCACTTGTAGATCTGCGCCTGTGCCGGCCCGCCGAGCAGCGCACCGGCGGTCAGCACGGGGAACAGGCCGGATCGCAGTGCGCGCCGCAGGGTCTTGCTGGTTGCCATGCCGTGGAGGAAAGTCGGTTCGTGGGCGGTCCGACTATACCGGGTTCCCACGCCGGAGGATCGACCGGCCATCCGATCTCACCGGGCCGGTCGACGGCGCGCGCCCCTGTCGCAGGCTCACAGCGAGTAGTACATGTCGAACTCGACCGGATGCGTGGTCATCCTGAAGCGGGTGACCTCCTCCATCTTCAGCTCGATGTAGGCGTCGATCATGTCGTCGCTGAACACCCCGCCGCGCGTGAGGAACTCCCGGTCGGCGTCCAGGCACTCGAGCGCCTGCTCGAGCGACGAGCACACGGTCGGGATTCGCGCATTCTCCTCGGGCGGCAGGTCGTAGAGGTTCTTGTCGGCCGCGTCGCCCGGGTGGATCCTGTTCTGCACGCCGTCCAGGCCGGCCATCAGCATCGACGCGAACAGCAGGTAGGGGTTGGCCGTGGGGTCCGGGAAGCGGACCTCGATGCGGCGCCCCTTCGGGTTGCTGACGTGCGGGATGCGGATCGAGGCCGAGCGGTTGCGCGCCGAGTAGGCGAGCTTGACCGGCGCCTCGAAGCCCGGCACCAGCCGCTTGTACGAGTTGGTGCCGGGGTTGGCGATCGCATTGAGCGCCCGCGCGTGGGTGATGATCCCGCCGATGTAGTGCAGCGCGAAATCGGACAGCCCCGCGTACTTCTCGCCGGCGAACAGGTTGGCGCCGTCCTTCCAGATCGACTGGTGGACGTGCATTCCCGAGCCGTTGTCGCCGACCACCGGCTTGGCCATGAAGGTCGCGGTCTTGCCGTAGCTGTGCGCGACGTTGAGCACCACGTACTTCAGCAGTTGCGTCCAGTCGGCACGCTGCACCAGCGTGGAGAACCTGGTGCCGATCTCGTTCTGCCCGGCGCCGGCCACCTCGTGGTGGTGGACCTCGACCGGCACGCCCATCTGCTCGAGCAGCAGGCACATCTCCGAGCGCATGTCCTGGAAGGAGTCCACCGGAGGCACCGGCATGTAGCCGCCCTTGACCGCGGGACGATGGGCGAGGTTGCCGCCCTCGAACTCCCTGCCGCTGCTCCAGGACGCCTCCTCGGAGCCGATCTTCACCGAGCAGCCGGACATGCCCACGTTCCAGGTGACCGAGTCGAAGATGAAGAACTCGGGCTCGGGCCCGAAGTAGGCGGTGTCGCCGATTCCGGTGGACTTCAGGTAGGCCTCGGCGCGCTTGGCGATCGAGCGCGGGTCGCGGTCGTAGCCCTTGCCGTCGCTGGGCTCGATCACGTCGCAGCTCAGGATCAGCGTGGGCTCCTCGCGAAAGGGATCCATGTTCGCCGTGGCCGGATCCGGCATCAGCAGCATGTCGGAGGCCTCGATCCCCTTCCAGCCCCCGATCGAGGACCCGTCGAACGCATGGCCTGACTCGAACCGGTCCTCGTCGAAATGGCTCACCGGGACGGTGACGTGGTGTTCCTTGCCGCGGGTGTCGGTGAACCGGAAGTCGACGAACTTGACCTCGTTGTCCGAGATCATCTTCATCACGTCTTTGGCGGTGGCCATTCGGGAGTCTCCTGAGTGCATCGTGAGCGTTGACGAGCGCCGGGCCCGCAACCGTCGGATTGTATTCCTCGGCCCGGGCTCAGGCGCCGGCCTCGGGCCAGGTCCAGTCCCTGTACTGCTCGCGCAGCTTGAGCTTCCAGAACTTCCCGGTGGAGGTGCGCGGGATCGCGTCGACGAACTCGATCGCGTCGGGCACCTGCCAGCGCGCCATGCGCTCGGCCAGGAAGCCGCGCAGCTCCTCGGCGCCGAGCGAGGCGCCCGGCTTGAGCACCACGCAGGCCAGCGGCCGCTCGGTCCACTTCGGGTGCGCCACTGCGACCACTGCAGCCTCGGCAACTGCCGGGTGGCCCATGATCGTGTTCTCGAGGTCGACCGAGCTGATCCACTCCCCGCCGGACTTGATCAGGTCCTTGGTGCGGTCGGCGATCCGCATGTAGCCGTGCTCGTCGATGGCCGCGACGTCGCCGGTGCGCAGCCAGCCGTCGGCGGTGAACTTGTCCGGATCCTGGGGCACTTCGTGGTAGGAGCCGGTGATGTAGGGGCCGCGCACCTGCAGCTCGCCCACGTCCCTGCCGTTCCAGGCGACCTCCCTGCCCTCCTCGTCCATCAGCCGGAACTCCACCATCGGCACCAGCACGCCGGCCAGGGTGCGCCGGGCATACCACTGGTCCTGCGTGAGCTGGCCCTGCAGCTCCGGCTTCTCGTAGAAGACCGTCGCCAGCGGCGAGGTCTCGGTCATTCCCCAGCCCTGCTGGACCGACAGCCCATGCTTCGCGAAGGCCCGGATCAGCCCCTCGGGGACCGCCGCGCCGCCCACCAGGCTGCGGAACCCCTGCGGCAGCGTCCATCGCCCGGGGTTGGCCTCGTAGGTCTGGATCAGGCTCAGCCAGATGGTGGGCACGCCCAGCGCGAGCGTCGGCGGCTGCGCCTGCATCAGGTCGAGCAGGTCGTCCGCGTGCAGGTGCGGGCCGGGAAACACCAGCTTGGAGCCCTGCATCACTGCCGCATAGGGAATGCCCCAGCTGTTGGCGTGGAACATCGGGGTGACCGGCATCACCACGTCACGCGCCGACAGCGCGATCGCGTCGGGCAGGCAGATGGTCAGCGAGTGCAGCACTGTCGAGCGGTGCGAGTAGACCACTCCCTTGGGCTTGCCGGTGGTGCCCGAGGTGTAGCACATCGCCACCGGATCGTTCTCGTCGTGCTCCGCGTACTCGAACTGCGCGGGCGCATCGCGCAGCAGCTGCTCGTAGTCGTCGATCGCCGCCTCCCCCTCGTGCGGATCGCCGGCCCGCGTGGCCACCGGCGCGCCCGAGAACGGGAACACGATCACGCGCTCGAAACCGTGCAGCTTCGCGAACTGCTCGTACAGCGGCAGCAGGATGTCGTCGACGATCAGGAAGCGATCCTGGGCGTGGTGGGCGATCCATCCGATCTCCTCGGGCGCCAGCCTCAGGTTCAGCGTGTGCATCACGCCGCCGGCGGCCGGGATCCCGAAGTAGGCCTCCAGGTGCGCGTGGTGGTTCCAGCACAGCGTCGCCACCCGGTCGCCCTTGCGCAGGCCGAGCTTCCTCAGGGCCGCCGCCAGCGCGCGCGTGCGCTGGCGCAGCTGGGCGAAGCTGTGGGTGCGCAGCGACTTGTCCGGCAGCCTCGAGACGATCTCGGTGCCAGGGAACATCGTCGTCCCGTATTCGAAGATCCGGTTCAGCGACAGCGGTGTCGACATCATCGTGGACTTCATGGCTTCTCCTCGAGGAAGAGTTGTTGCAGGTCGTTCAGGAAGCGCAGCCCGAGGGCAGTTGCGCGGATCACGGTCGGGTCGGGGTCGAGCAGCCCGCGGGCGAGCGCCTCGCCCAGCGGGCGCGCCAGCATCGCGATCGACAGCCCGGTGTGCTCCTCGAAGCGCGCCGAGGGCACGCCGTCGAGCAGTCGCAGTGCGTTGAGCATGAACTCGAAGCGCAGGTCGGCCGGCGACAGCGTGCGCTCCTCCTCGACCGCCGCACCGCCGATCGCCCGCTCGAGGTAGCGCTGCGGATGCCTGAAGCGCGCCTGCCGGATGATCCGGTCGTGGAAGGAGAGCTTGCCGTGCGCTCCGGCCCCGATGCCGAGATAGTCGCCGAACTCCCAGTAGTTCAGGTTGTGGCGCGCGCGGTGTCCACGCCTGGCGTAGGCCGAGATCTCGTAGTGCGCCAGGCCCGCGGCCTGCGTGGCAGCCTCGATCGCCTCCTGCATGTCGGCCGCGAGATCTTCGTCGGGCAGCGCAGGCGGGTACTTCGCGAACAGGGTGTTCGGTTCGAGCGCGAGCTGGTAGCAGGACAGGTGCGGCGGCGCGAACGCGAGCGCGCTGGCCAGGTCACGCTCCAGCGCCTCGAGGCTCTGCCCCGGCAGCGCGTACATGAGGTCGACGTTGAAGCTCGCGAAGTGGCGCGCGGCCTCGTCGATCGCCCTACGCGCCTGGTCGCCGTCGTGGATGCGGCCGATCGCCCGCAGCAGCGCGTCGTCGAAGCTCTGCACGCCGATCGACAGCCGGTTGACTCCGGCAGCGGCGAAGTCGCGGAAGCGACCGGTCTCGAAGGTGCCCGGGTTCGCCTCCATCGTCACTTCGGCGTCGGGCGCGACCCGCAGCCGCGCACGCACCGCCTCGAGCAGCCGGTCGATCGCTGCCGGCGAGAACAGGCTCGGCGTGCCGCCGCCGATGAACACGGTCTGGACGCTGCGCCCCCAAACCAGCGGCAGCGCGGATTCGAGGTCGGCCTGCAGTGCGCCGAGGTAGGCCTGCTCGCGCTCCCGGGACAGTTCCCCGGCGCCGCGCAGCTCGTGGGAGTTGAAGTCGCAGTACGGGCACTTCCGGATGCACCAGGGCAGATGCAGGTAGAGCGACAGTGGCGGCAGACGGGACAGCCCCGAGGCGCCGGCCGCCATCGGCCCGGGCGCGGGCCCGCCCGCCTGGCGCAGCAGCAGCACCTTCCTCGAGCCCATCAGACCAGCCGCATCGCCTTCAGCCGCTGCACCAGCAGCCGCGTCGCCTGCCCACGATGGCTCATCGCATGCTTGCGCTGCGCGCTCAGCTGCGCAGCAGTGCGGCCCAGTTCCGGCAGCAGGAAGTGGGGGTCGTAGCCGAAGCCGCCGCTGCCGCGCGCAACATCGACCAGCTCGCCGCACCAGTTGCCTTCGGCGATCACCGGCTGCGGGTCGCCCGCGCTGCGCAGCAGCACGAGCACGCAGACGTAGCACGCGCTGCGGTCGGACACGCCGGCGAGCTGCCCGAGCAGGCGCGCATTGTTGGCCTCGTCGGTCCTGGGGCCGCCAGCCAGCTGGGCCCAGCGTGCCGAATGCACTCCGGGCGCTCCGCCAAGGGCGTCGACGCAGATCCCCGAGTCGTCGGCCAGCGCGGGCAGGCCGCTGGCGCGCGCCGCGTGCCGCGCCTTGGCGATCGCGTTCTCGACGAAGCTCGGATGCGGCTCCTCGGCCTCGCCGATTCCCAGGCTGCCCTGCGCCACGAGCTCCACGCCCAGCGGCGCCAGCAGCTCGCCCAGCTCCCGCAGCTTTCCCGGGTTGTTCGAGGCGAGCACCACGCGCGCGAGCTTCATCGCTGGCCCCGCCCGTGCGGCTTCAGTCCGCCAGCCCGAGCGCCGCGCGTTGGGCGCGCACCAGTTGCGCCACGCCGCCGCGCGCCAGTTCGAGCAGGACGTCGACCTCACCGCGGCTGAACGGAACGCCCTCCGCAGTGCCCTGGATCTCCACGAAGCCGCCGGCGCCGGTGATCACGACGTTCATGTCGGTGTCGCAGCCGGAGTCCTCCTCGTAATCGAGGTCGAGCACCGGCCGGCCGGCGACGATCCCGACCGACACCGCCGCCACCGCATCGCGGATCGGCGAGCTCTCGAGCAGGCCCTGCGCGAGCAGCCCGGAAACCGCGTCATGCACCGCGACCCAGGCGCCGGTGATCGACGCGGTGCGGGTGCCGCCGTCGGCCTGGAGCACGTCGCAGTCGATCTGCACGGTGCGCTCGCCCAGCCGCTCCAGATCGACCACCGCGCGCAGGCTGCGCCCGATCAGCCGCTGGATCTCCAGCGTGCGTCCGGACTGCCTGCCGCGGGCCGCCTCGCGGTCGGAGCGGGTGTGGGTTGCGCGCGGCAGCATCCCGTACTCGGCAGTGACCCAGCCCTGGCCCTTTCCCCTCAGGAAACCGGGAACGCGCTCCTCCACGCTGGCAGTGCACAGCACCCGGGTGTCGCCGAACTCGACCAGCACCGAACCCTCGGCGTGGCGCGTGTAGTGGCGGGTCAGCCGCACCGGGCGCAGCTGGTCGAAGGAGCGGCCCGATGGGCGACGGATCGTGAGGTCGGAAGTCATGGCCTGCATTGTACGGCGCGCCGGCGGATGCCCCGTGGCGCGCGGCAGGCTTCGCTCAGCGGCCCGCGCTGCGCTCGATCGCGTCGCGGATCTCGCGGATCGTGCGCTCGATCTCGTCCTCGGTGATGTCCGGCAGCTCCTGCTCCTCGAGCGGACCGAGCGCGATCGTCGTGGTCACCGCGCCATCGGGCAGCAGCGCCGAGCTCATCGCGCCGGCACGCTCGTCGCCCTCCCAGTTCAGCCCCAGGGCCGTGACGTTGTCCGCCTGCCGGTCGGCAAGCGCGACCGCCTGGCGCACGAGGTCGGGAATCGCGCGCGTGGCCGGCGCCGCCGACATCGCGCGGCACATGATCTCGTCGGACAGCGCCGACCACAGCCCGTCGGAGCACAGCAGCAGCGCGTCACCGGCGCGCAGTTCGACGCCCCTGCCGATCTCGACCGTGGGCTCGAAGGGTGAGCCCAGGCAGTTGAGCACCTTGTTGCGCTCCGGATGGCGCTCCCGGTGTTCCGGCGCCAGCAGGCCCAGCGCCACCAGGTTCTCGACCTTGGAGTGGTCCCGCGTGCGCGCCAGCACCGCCCCCTCGCGCATCCAGTACAGGCGCGAGTCGCCCGCGTGCGCCCACCAGGCCTGCCCCTGCTGCACCAGGCAGGCGACCACCGTGGTGCGTGGCGCCTCCGGCATCCGGTGGATCTGCTGATAGCGCAGGATCTCCCGGTGCGCGCTGCGCAGCGCATGGTCCAGGAACTCGACCGGGTCGTCGATCCCCGGATGCGCCATGCGCTGGAACACCGCCCCGACGGTCTGCATCGTGATCTGCGCGGCGACCTCGCCGCGCTGGTGTCCGCCCATCCCGTCGGCGACGATCATCAGCAGGCTCTCGCGGGTGAAGCAGTAGCCCATCCGGTCCTGGTTGATCGTGCGCGCTCCCAGCGCGCTGTCCTGGAAGATCGTGAACCTCATCGCAGGCTCCCGCGCGCCACGGCCGCATCGGTGTCGTCGCCTGGCTGCCCCGCACGCCTGCGCACCCCGATCCGCCCGGCGATCGTGTCGATCCATCGCGCAAGCCCCTGGGAAGACCCGGCAGGCGTCGGCTCGTCGGCCAGGCCGCTCGTGCGCAGCGAACGCTGCACCGCGAAGACGCTCTGCGGGCGCTGCAGGGGATCCAGGCGCAGGCAGGCCTCGACCACCTCGACCAGCGCGGCCGAGTACGCGCCGCGCAGCCCCGCGAAGAGCTCCGGCATCCGGTCGCCCCCGTCGCGCTGGTCGGCAGGCTGGGGCGGCGAACCCATCATGCAGGCGAACAGGCTCGCGCCGATTCCGTAGACGTCGGTCCAGGGCCCCAGTTGCTGCTGGCGGCGATACAGCTCCGGCGCCGCGAACCCAGGGGTGTACATCGGGAACAGCTTCGGCGCATCGTGCGTGAGCGTCTGGCGCGCCGCGCCGAAGTCCAGCAGCATCGGCGAGCCGTCCAGGCGCAGGTAGACGTTGGCCGGCTTCAGGTCCAGGTGCAGCATCCGGTTGGCGTGCACCTCGCGCAGCCCGTACATCACCTGCGCGAAGATGCGCCGGATGTGGCGCTCGGCGATCACCACCCTGCCCTCGCGGCCGCGGTTGCGCAGGATCGCCTCCTGCAGGCTGCGCCCCTCCTCGTAGGCCATCACCAGGTAGACGGTCTCGTTGGCGCGGAAGAAGTTGACCACGCGCACCACGTTCGGATGGAGGATGCGCGCCAGCGCCCGGCCCTCCTCGAAGAAGCACTTCAGCCCGTTGCGGTAGGTCGAGAGGTTCTCGGGGCTGACCGCCGGAACGAGCTCGCCCCGCTCGCGGCGCACCAGCGTGCTCGGCAGATACTCCTTGATCGCGTAGCGCTCGCCGTCGGCATCCTCGACGAGGTAGACGATCGAGAAGCCGCCGCTGGCGATCTTTCTTACAATGCGGTAGCCGCCGAGCTCGAGGCCGTCAGGCAGCGGTGCGTTCGTCTGCGAGCCCATGGGTGCCGCCGTTGGTGCCGTAGTGCTTCATCCGTTTCCGCCAGCCCTGCCCGGCCACGCGTCACCGCGCCGGTCCAGCCCTCCGAATCCTTCCGAGAAGAGTACCCCAAGCACCGTGCCCAGCCCCCGAACCATCAAGAGCATGACCGGCTACGCCTCGGTGTCCCGGGACACCGCAGCCGGGCGCGTCTCGCTGGAACTGCGCAGCATCAACTCGCGCTTCCTCGATCTGTCCTTCCGCATGCCCGACGACCTGCGCGCCGCCGAGCCCGGGCTGCGCGAGCTGCTCACCGCCGGTGTCGCGCGCGGCAAGGTCGAGTGTCGCATCGCGCTGCAGAAGCTGCCCTCTGAGAACCGACAACCGGCGATCGACCGCGGACTGCTGGCGCAACTGCTGGCCGCGTCCGCCGAGATCGCCGCGCTCGCGCCGCAGGCCGCCCCGCTGTCGCAGGCCGACCTGATGCGCTGGCCAGGCGTGCTCGCCGAGCCGCTGGCCGACCCGGATGCGGTCGCCCGCGAAGTGGTCGAACTGGGCCGCCAGGCGGTCGAGGAGCTGGCTGCAAGCCGGATGCGCGAAGGCGCCCGGCTCGCGCAGGCGATCCTCGAGCGCGCCGGGCGGATGCACGAAATCGTCGCGCAGCTGCGCGCCGACGCACCCGCGCTGCTCACCGCCTTCGAGCAGCGCCTCGTCGAACGCCTGCGCGCCGCACTGGGCGAAGCCGCTGCCGGGACCTCGCTGCCGCCCGAGCAGGCGATGGACCGCGTCCGCCAGGAAGTCGTGCTCTACGGCCTGCGCATCGACATCGCCGAGGAGCTCTCGCGGCTGGCAGTGCACATCGACGAGCTGCGGCGGATCGTCTCCGGCGCCGGTCAGGCAGGCAAGCGGCTGGATTTCCTGCTGCAGGAACTCAACCGCGAGGCGAACACGCTCGGGTCGAAGGCCGCGAACATCGACCTGACCAACGCCGCGGTGGAGATGAAGCTGCTGATCGAGCAGATCCGCGAGCAGGTGCAGAACATCGAGTGAGGTTTCAGATCACAAGGTGCGGGATGTGGAGGGCGTCTGCAACCAGTACGACTGCTTCGAGGAGCAAAAGGTGGCCCTGGATCAGTGGGCTGGTCGCATGAGGCGCGGCTGCGTCAAGCCGCAGTCCTGGAGGCAAGCGCAGATCAAGGCACACACCTAGTGGTGGCGTCATATAAAGACTAGTAAAATGGCTTTTAAGTAACTTTCACCGATATAAAAGCCAGGATAATGTCATTAATTCTAGCGCCGTCCAGCGAAGTCCTTCTGGCCCTGGGCCAACGCATGCGGGCGCAACGGCTGGCCCAGGGCATGCCCCAACGCGAGCTGGCGCAGATGGCCGGCCTCTCGCTGGGTGCGCTGCGCAAGCTGGAAAGCAGCGGCCAGTCGTCGCTGGAGACCCTGGTTCGCGTGGTGCAGGCGCTTGGGCTGGTCAGTGAACTGGAAGACCTGTTCGTGCTCGAGCGCCA
>CAUJHG010000077.1 GCA_963204785.1 Pseudomonadota bacterium
GCGCTCGTCGAGCATGTAGTTGCCCAGGGTGTGCAGCCTCAGGAAGGGCATCCCCGGGTCGAGCAGGCGGGCGATCCGCTCGTGCGGCGGGATCTGGCCGCGCATCGCGAAGGTGGCGTTGCGCTTGCTCGACAGCGCCACGGCGCGGCCCTCGAGCTCGCGCAGCTCGTCGACCAGCGCGAGCATCTGCGCGCGGTTCTTCGCGAACGCCTCGGTGTTCGTCGAAACCTGGGACTTGAAAACGGGCATGGTCAGAGCGCCTCGGCGATGGAGCGGGGGACGGCGACAGGTGTCTGCAGGAGCACCTGTGCGTAGGTCTTGCCCTGCGGATCGTTGCGCAGGCTGGCGACGCCGCCGCCGCCCAGGACGTCGCGCAGGAGGAAGTTGATGGCGCCCGTGCCGGGCATGTAGAAACGTTCGACCGGCCCGGTGAGGAAATGCGCGAATCGCGCGGCGACGACCTCCTCGGTCAGGCTGCGCCAGATCCACGGCGCGTATTCCGGCCTGCGCGGCAGGATGCCGATGTTCGCGTTGTTGCCCTTGTCGCCCGAGCGCCCCTGGGCGAGCCGCACGAGCGCGACCTCGACAAGATCGTCGCCTTGCACCGGGGGTGGGGCTTCGCGAGCGAGCGAGGCCCGGTCGAAGGGCTGGCCGTTCTCGCATCCCAGCGGGATCTGTTCGCCGTCCATGTCCAGACTGATCGGGAGCAAGGGCTTCGGGGCGAGGAAGGAGAAGAGCCGCACGACCGGGGAGGGCTTGGGGCGCCCTCCCGCGAACCCGGTCAGGCCCGGCGGGGCCGCAAGCCCGAGGCCGGTCGTTTCCTTCAGCAGCAGTCCGGCGGCAAGCCTGTTCTGATGCTTGGCCGCCAGCTTCAGGACCACCTCACGCGAATCGCGTCGTTGCGCGAAGCTGCCATAGTGGCTCTCGTCGCCCAGGACCTCGATCAGCACCTCGTCGAAATCCGGGGCCTTCATTGCCTGCAGCTTGCGGCGGGCCCGACCGACTGCAGTCTCGGCGAAGCTGCGCGCCTTGTCGGCAGCCTCCTCGCCGACGTAGAACCACAGGGCGCCAGCCCGCCAGCCGTCGTTCCAGGTCAGGGACACTTTGTAGGTATCGGTGGCCGGGCGCCCGCGTGCGCCCGATACCAGCACCCGGGCGGCGCCCGTCTGCTCCAGCCGGACCGCAGAGAAATCGCAGACCACGTCCGGCAGCACGTAGGCTTTCGGGTCGCCGATCTCGTAGAGCATCTGTTCGCCGACCGTGCCGACCGTCACGGCGCCGCCGCTGCCCTCGGGCTTGGTGATCTCGAAGCTGCCGTCCGGACGGACCTCGGCGATCGGGTAGCCGACATCGCCCAGGGTGGAGGCCACTGCGCGCCAGTCGGTGAAATTGCCGCCGGTCGCCTGCGGGCCGCACTCGAGGATGTGTCCGGCAAGGCTTGCGCCTGCCAGCAGATCATGATCGTCGCGTGTCCAGCCGAAGGCGTGGATGCACGCGCCGAGCGTCACCGCGCTGTCGACGCAACGTCCGGTGATCACGATGTCCGCGCCGCGTCGCAGGGCCTCGGCGATCGGGAACGCGCCGAGATAGGCATTGGCGCTGGCGACCTTGGCAAGCTCGGGGAACGCGGCGCCGGTGTCCATCGAGGTGGATCCGGAGAATTCCCCGAGCCGCGGCATCAGATCGTCGCCGCTGACCACTGCCACGCGCAGATCCAGTCCCGCGGCTTCGATCAATGCCCTGACGGCAGCCCCGCACGCTTGCGGATTCACCCCTCCGGCGTTGGAGATGAGCTTCGCTCCCGAGGCGGCGATCGCCTGGAGATTCGGCTTCAGCACTGCGCTGACGAAGTCGCCTGCGTAGCCCTGGTCCGGGTCGGCTGCCCGAGCGCGGGCCATGATCGACATCGTGATCTCGGCGAGGTAGTCGAACACGATGTAGTCCATGCCGCCCGCTGCCAGGAGCTGCGGCAAGGCCATGTCGGATTCGCCCCAGTAGCCGGAGGCGCCGCCGATCCGGACGAATTGTCTGTCTGCTGCGCTCATCGGACGTCTCCTCGATTCGTCTGTCGGAAAGCGGGAACTCCGGGCAGGCCGGATCCGGCTTGTCGAAGGCGCGCTCAGGTTAGCGTCTGGGGTCTGGTTTTGTCAAAAGAAGAAGAACGTTCGGTTTTATTTATGGAACGTGAATCGCCGGCTTCGTAACTCGGCCCGTCGGGGCTGCAGGGCCGAGGCGCTCGTGAAGCTAGCGCGGCAGGAAACCGTCGGAAACGAGGGCGATGAAGGCCTCGGCCAGGCGTTGGTTCTCCCTCGCGCTGCTGACGAAGGCCTTCTGGATCAGAAGACCGCGAAAGAAGACCCGGCAGATGTCCCACAGGACCAGCACATCCTCGTCGCGGCCGCTTCGCGTCCTGTACGACTCGAGGATGAAGGTGGACATCAGGGTGTTCCAGTCGTGCAGCTTGTCCGAGATACGATCCTGCAGGGCTGCATCGGTGCGGGAGGCCAGCAGGACTTCGACCAGGGCCCGGCCATTGCGCGTATCGAGATTCCTCCAGACCCAGAGGAGGTCGGTGCGGATCAGCTCGCTCGTGGAAAGGCTGTCCCTGTGCCGCTGGCTGGGCAGTGGGATCTCGATGCGCGCCTGGAGCATTCGGTCGAGAGCATCGACGATCAGGTCTTCCTTGGATCTGTAATGGTGCGTGAGTGCGCCACGCGAGACCCTGGCTTCGTCGGTGATCCTGCTGATCGAGGTCTCTGAATATCCGTAGCGATCGAGACAGGCGATGGTGGCCTGGCAGAGGGCTTCGCGGGTCAGGCGCGCCCTGAGTTCCTGCCTGTTCTGCCTGCCTGCGGCTTGCTCACTGCCAGGCGCACCTGCGGGCGTTCCCGACCGCAAACCGCCCTCATGATCCGGGTCTCCTTGCATCGGCGCGATGATAAGTTGCATCGCCGGGACGAATCAAACTGGACCGCCGCCGGTGGCGGGGCGCCCGCCGGGTCGCTCCGGGCGTCGGGGAGATGGATGTGCCGTGTCCCCGGCGACGTCGGGCGTGACTGTCCGCTCGGGGGGCTCAACTGCTGCCGGGGGCGCAGTGCGGACTGACGTAGTCGCCGACCTCGGTGCGGAAGGCCACGTTCAGGCGGTTCCAGCCGTTGATCGCGATGATCGCCAGGCTCAGATCGACCAGGGCCTTCTCGTCGAAGTGCAGGCGCGCCTCGGCGTAGACGGCGTCGGAGACCTCGTGGGTGGCGATCTGCGTCATCGCCTCGGCCCAGGCGAGCGCAGCCCTCTCGCGTGCGCTGTAGCAGGGGGCGTCCCGCCAGGCGGCGAGCAGGTGCAGCCGCTGTTCGGTCTCGCCGCGCGCCCGGGCGTCCTTGGTGTGCATGTCCAGGCACCAGGCGCAGCCGTTGATCTGCGAGACCCGGGTCTTGACCAGTTCGAGCAGCGGCTCTTCAAGGCCGCTGCGACGGACCTGCTGCTCGACCTGCAGCATGGCCTCGAGTGCCTTGGGCGAGGCGGTTCTGTAGTCCAGTCGCTGTGTCATCGTTTACCTCCGTGGATGAGGCCAGCATACGCAGACCGGCCCCGCGCGTCCGCAGGGGCGGGGCGATTTCGACACCTGGCGGCCCCATCCGGGGAAGGGGGCCGCGCCTGCTCGTGCGCGACAGCCTCTAGCGCAAGCTGTGGCATAATCGCGCACTCGTTCGGGGGTATAGCTCAGCTGGGAGAGCGCTTGCATGGCATGCAAGAGGTCAGCGGTTCGATCCCGCTTACCTCCACCAACAAAGACTGCCGGCAGTGCCGGTGGTGACGAACACGGTCCCGTTCGTCTAGAGGCCTAGGACACGACCCTTTCACGGTTGTAACAGGGGTTCGAATCCCCTACGGGACGCCATCTGCACCAGGGCCCCGATCCGCCAGCGGATCGGGGTTCTTGCCTTCCGGCGCACGGACGTCTCCGTTGCGGCACAGGGGAGGATCCATGGAACGCAACGGTCGATGCGGCCCGAAGGCTGCGGCTTCGCGCCTGGCTGCGGTGCTCCTGGGGGCCGCCAGCCTCGCCGGGATCGGCGCCGCGGGCGCGGCCGACTCCGCCCGGCCGATCGGCGCCCCGGCGGCAGTCGACCCGGCAGCGGGCGAGGCCATCGGTGCCGCTGCGGTGATCGGCTATGTCAAGACGGTGAGGGGCGAGGCGTGGCGCGGCCCGGACGGCGCACCGGTGCCGCTCGTCGTGGGCAGCCCGGTGCGCACCGGCGACACGATGAGGACCGGAGCCGGTGCGTGGCTGGGGATCGTCCTCCACGACAACACCGTCATGTCCTTCGGCTCCGGCTCGGTCGCGCGCATCGACGATTTCCTCTACGAACCGACGGCGCGCGAGGGTCGGCTGTCGGCCGTTCTGCTGCGCGGAACCGCGAGCGTGATCTCCGGCCTGATCGCGAAGCTGCGCCCGGATGCGCAGACGATGCGCACGCCGACCGCCACGCTGGGGATCCGCGGAACGCACTTCCTGGTCAAGGTGGACGAATCGGCGCCGTGAACTTCAGCTGCGCTGCCGCAGCCAGGCTCGCCGCGCTCGCCGCAGCCTTGCTGCTGTCGGCGGGCTGTGCGTCGCAGCCCGGCGCCTATGCGGTGCTCCTGCCCAGCCCGGGGGGTGGCGTCGGCCGGGTGGCGGTCAGCGATGCCGGCGGCATGCGGGTTCTGGAGCGGCCGATGCAGGCCACCACCCTTGATCGCAGGGCTCCGCTCGATTTCGACGTGGACACGGAGCAGCTTGCGCGTGACTTCGGCGCCGCGCTGGCGGCGCAGCCACCGCTGCCGGAGACGCTCGTGGTCCACTTCGAGACGGGCGGCGTGCGTCTGAGCGTGGAATCGGCGCGCGCGCTGGCGGCGTTCGCCGCCCGGGTGCGCGCGCGCCCCGCGCCCGAGCTCATGGTGGTCGGACACACCGACACGGTCGGCACGGACGCGTTCAACTGGCAGCTCGGCCTCGAGCGCGCCCGCCAGATGGCCGCCATCCTCCGCGAGCACGGGGTCGTGCCGCTCACGCTGTCGATCGCCTCGGAGGGCGAGCGTGCGCTGGCGGTCGAGACCGCCGACGGCGTGGACGAAGCGCGCAACCGGCGCGCAGTGGTGACGGTGCGCTGACCGGGCGGCGCGCGCCGATCAGGCGCGGCGCGCCATCCCCGCGATGAAGGGCCAGACGAACAGCGCGACGATCCCGCCCAGGCCGGCGGCGATCGCCACCAGGTTCGCCCAGTCGACCCAGTAGCGCATGTCGGACAGCGTGGACTGGGTGGCCGCCGGAACGCCGAAGAACGCAGCGGCCGAGGCGAGCACCCAGGCCAGCAGCGCGGCCGGGAAGGCGCCGCGCCAGTTCGCGCGCCCGCGCAGCACGACGAAGCCGGTCAGGGCGATCCACAGCGCGAGGAAGAACAGGACCACCGACAGGTGGGCCAGGGCGAGCTCGTAGACGACGTTGATTGCGAGCCAGATCTCGTACATCGGGGAACTCCTCGGTGCGCGTTCAGACGTGGCCCTTGAGCACGGCCACGTAGGCCGGCTTGAGCAGCGCGAACTTCATCAGCCAGGCGAACCAGCTCTCCTGCAGCGGATCGACCATCGGCAGCGACGGGGTGAGCCTGCCTTCGTAGTCGAACTCGATCAGCAGCGCCGCGCCCTGGCGCAACAGCAGCGGGCACGAGGTGTAGCCGTCGAAATCCAGCGAAGGCTCGCGCTGGGCGATCACGTCGACCAGGTTGCCCGCGACGATCGGCGCGGACTTCTTCACGGTGGCCGCGGTCTTGCCGCGCGGCGTGCCGTTGATGTCGCCGATCCCGAACACGTTGGGGTAGCGACGGTGGCGCAGCGTGGACTTGTCGACCTCGAGCCAGCCGCCGGCGGCGAAGCCGCCTTCCCGCCAGGCGAGCGCACTGCCCCTGACCGCATCCGTGGCCCGCATCGGGGGAACGACGTGGATGAAGTCGTAGCCGAGTTCGGTCTTCTCGCCTTCGGGGCTGGAGAAGGTCGCGCGCCTGGCGCCGATGTCGATCGCGGTGAGCCTGCTGTTGAACTCGACGCCGACATCCAGGGCCTTCCAGCGCTGGAGCACCGTCTCGTTCACCACCGGCACGCCGAAGACGTTGCCCAGCGCCGAGTGGAAGCTGACCTTCGACCTGTCGCTCGTGCCCGCCTGGCGCAGGCGTTCGGCCAGCATGAAGGTCATCTTCAGCGGGGCGCCCGCGCACTTCAGCGGCGTGGCCGGCAGGGTCATCAGCGCCTCGCCGCCCTTGTTGCGGAAGGCATCCATAGTGCGCCAGGTGGCCAGCGCGCCCGCGGGACCGTTGTAGACGCTGCCCACACCGTTGGTGCCGATCGCCTTCGGGTCCATTCCCTCGATGCCTGCGTAGTCCAGGTGCAGGCCGGTGGCGACCACGAGGAAGTCGTAGCGGATCTTCGTGCCTGCGTCGGTGGTGACCGTGTTCGCGTCCGGATCGAACTCGACCACCATCTCCCGCACCCACTCGACGCCGGCAGGCAGGAAATCGGCGTTCCGGTCCGAGACCTTGGCCACCGGCCAGATCCCGGTGGCCACCAGCGTGTAGCCGGGCTGGTAGTTGTGCTCCTCCTTGCGATCGACCACGGTGATCTTCGCGCCCTGCAGTTCGTGGCTCAGGCGGTTGGCGATGGCCAGGCCGCCTGCTCCGCTGCCGGCGATCACCACGTGCGCCGAGGTCGCCAGCGCCGCGCGAGCAGGCCGGCTCGCCGTCGCCAGCGCCAGGCCGCCGGCGCCGCCACCGAGGGCCGCGAGCAGCGCAGGCGAGGCGGCGCCTGCGCGCAGGAAGCGTCGGCGCCCCGCTGCGGCGTCGCCGTGCGGCTGCGCAGCGGATCCGGCGTCGAGGGCGTGGTCGGCGGGCAGCGTGGCCTTGCCGGTCAGCGGCAGCCGATCATGGGGATGGTCGGGCATCGATACCTCCAGGCAGCGCAGGCGGCCGCTCGACCCGCGGTCGTGGCTGGCCTGCTTCGGCCATTGTGGCGTCTGGCTGCGCGGGCTTCAACCGCAGGCGGGAAAGGCCGCGCGCAGATGTTGCGCTGGCGGACACTTCCGCCTTGCTAGACTCCGTCCATGAACGACCTGATCCAGACCATCGCGGTCTACGCGATTCCCGTGCTCCTGGCGGTGACGCTGCACGAGGCGGCCCACGGCTACGTCGCCAGGATGTGCGGCGACCACACTGCGGCGATCGCCGGGCGCATCACGCTGAACCCGCTTCGCCACATCGACCCGATCGGGACCGTCGTCGTGCCGCTGGCGATCCTGCTGCTTTCCTCGTTCGGCGGCAGCGGCTTCCTGTTCGGCTGGGCCAAGCCGGTGCCGGTGAACTTCGGCAACCTGCGCCGCCCGCGGCAGCAGATGGTCTGGGTGGCCGCGGCAGGGCCGGGGGCGAACATCGCGATGGCGATCGGCTGGGCGCTGTTCTTCAGGCTGCTGGCGCTGTTCGGCATCGACGAGCGCTTCTTCGTCGAGATGGCCACTGCCGGGATCATGGTCAACATCGGCCTGATGGCGATCAACCTGCTGCCGGTGCCACCCCTGGATGGCGGGCGCATCCTCACCGGGCTGCTGCCTGCGCGACTGGCCTGGCGCTTCGCCCGGATCGAGCCCTACGGCTTCTTCATCGTGATCGCGCTGCTGGCGACGCAGACCCTGGGCTTCTTCCTGAGGCCGTTCTACCTGCTCGGGATCGGCCTGGTGCGCCTGTTCATCTGACCGCCTCCTGGCTCGCAGGCGCGGCGGGCTGCGCAGGCGCGATGCCGAGCAGTTCGTCGATCTGCCGGTCCTTCTCGCGCCACAGATCCTGCAGCCAGCGCTGGATCCGCTTGCGAAAGCGCGGGTCGGTCGCGTAGTCGCCGCTGCAGACCTCTGCCGGGATCTCCAGGGTGCGCACCCGGACGATCACCTCGGGCATGCGTCCGCACAGGAAGTCCCAGAAGCTGGGCGCACCCTTCGGGTAGACGATCGTCACGTCGACGAAGGAGCGGAAGCGGTCGCCCAGCACGCTCAGCGCAAGCGCCAGCGCGCCGGCCTTGGGCCGCAGCAGGTGCCGGTACGGGGACTTCTGCGCATCGTGCTTGGCGCGCGTGAATCGCGTGCCTTCGGGGAAGTTCATCACGCTCGTGGGCACCAGCGCGAACTTCTCGCAGGCGCGCTTCGAGGTCTCGAGATCCTCGAAGCGCTTCTCGGGGTGCGCCTTCAGGTAGGCGTCGGAGTGCCGGCGCATGAAGGGGAAGTCCAGCGCCCACCAGGCCAGCCCCATCACCGGGACCCAGATCAGCTGCTGCTTCAGGAAGAACTTCAGCAGCGGGATGCGCCGGTTGAAGACGTGCTGCAGCACGAAGATGTCCACCCACGACTGGTGGTTGCAGTTGACCATGTACCAGCCGCGGTACTCGAGCCGATCGACGCCCTCGACGTCCCATCGGGCACGCTGGGTCAGTCGCATCCAGGCGCTGTTGCCGGCAATCCAGTTGGCGGCGATTCCGTTCAGGATCGGGTCGATCACCGTGCGCACCGAGCGCAGCGGCAGCACCAGCTTGATCAGCGCGAACGCGAACAGCAGCAGGCACCAGAAGATCACGTTCACGAACAGCAGCACGGCTGCGATCGTGCCGCGGACGACGGGGGGGAGGAAGGAGAGCATTGCCTGCGATTCTATCGGCGCGGTGCGCCGTGTCCTTGATGGCGGTCAGTCGGTGTCCGGCGGCCCGCGGTGCAGGCGCGCCGGGACCGGGAACCCGGCGACCGGACGCGCGGCAGACAGGGCAGCCGGCGTCAGGGTCGCATGCGACGCCACTGCATGTACAGCACCCCGGCGATCACGATCACCCCGCCCACCACCTGCTCGGTGGTGGGGACGAAGCCGAAGAGCAGCGACACGAGCACCGCGAACACCGGAACCGTGTTCTGCCAGAGGGTTCCCGCGGCGATCCCGATGCGGTGGACGCCGATGTTCCAGGCAAAGCCCCCGAGAGCGGTGGCGAAGACAGCAGTGATCATCAGCCACAGCAGCGCATCGGGGCCGACCACCTCCGGCGCCGGGCCGGCGAGTCCCACGGCGCGCGCGAGACCCCAGAAGACGAACAGCCAGAGCGTCGAGCCCAGCAGCGCCGCGTAGGTGCGGCGCAACTGCGGCACGGCGGAGTCGAACCAGCGCTGCGACCAGATCGAATAGAGGGTCCAGCACACCATCGACAGCAGGATCAGCGGCTCGCCGCCCTGCAGCGCCAGGCCCTGGCCCGTTGCGCTGGCGCGGCCCCAGACGGCGATTCCCGCGCCCAGCAGCGTGAGCGCCGCCGCGCCCCAGAACCCCTTCTCCAGCGGGGCGCGCATCAGCACCCGCAGGATCAGCGCGGTGTAGACCGGGTTGCCGGCCATGATCGCCGCCGCGGTGATCGTGTTCGTGTAGCGCAGGCCGAGGTTGTAGAGGATGTAGAAGCCGGACATCGCCAGCGTCATCGTCGCCAGGCGGATCACCGAGGTGCCCGGCCCCAGCGCACGCCAGCCGTGCATCGCGACCACCATCGCCAGCAGCAGCAGGGTGCCGATGCCCACCCGGACCGACGCGAGCAGCATCGGATCGAAGGTCCGGAACAGGATCGTCGTCATGGGGATGTTCATTCCCCAGAACAGGCTTGCGCCCAGGAAGCAGGCGGTGCCGACGACGAGCGCGCTCGCCCCGGCAGCGGGGGCTTTCGATCCGGAAGACATCGATCGAGTATAGGGGCGGCGCCGATGGCGAGCCTGCGGCGCGCGCGCGCTGTGGGACTGCGGGACGCAGCGCCGGCCCGGGGATCGACATTCCGGAATGCACGCCGCCGCGCGATGCGCCCGTGCGCCGCAAGATCGCCGATGCTCTGCTGCTGCTGCTGCTGCTGCTGCTGCTGCTGCTGCTGCTGCTGCTGCTGCTGCTGCTGGCGACGCGCGGCGCAGCGCGGTCCCGAGGCTGCGCGACGCGCGCGCACCGCGAGGCTGCGCCGGATCGTCAGTCGCATCACGCCAACCCCGAACACCCCCGCAAGCCTGCGCACGGAGATCCTGATGATCGAGTTCTTCTTCGACTGCTCCAGCCCCTGGACCTACCTGGCCTTCCACAACGTGCAGCCGCTGGCGAAGGAACTCGGCGAGGAGATCCGCTGGCGGCCGATCCTGGTCGGCGGGCTGTTCAACACGGTCAACCCGAGCGTGTACGCCGCGCGCGAGAACCCGGTGCCGGTGAAGGCCGCCTACCATCTGAAGGACCTGGGCGACTGGGCGCGTTCGGCAGGGCTGCAGATCCGGATGCCGCCGTCGGTGTTCCCGGTCAACAGCGTCAAGGCCATGCGCGGCTGCCTGGCACTCGAGCCGCAGGGTGGGCTGGCGCCCTTCGCGCGCGCCGTCTTCGAGGCCTACTGGGGCCGCGACGAGGACATCTCCAAGGACGAGGTGCTCGGGCAGGTCTGCCGGCAGGTGGGCGTGGACCCGGCCTGGTTCTTCGCGCAGATCGCGCGGCCCGAGATCAAGGAGGCCCTGCGCCAGAACGCCGAGGAGCTGATGCGCCGCGGCGGCTTCGGCTCGCCGACGATCTTCGTCGGCGACGACATGTACTTCGGCAACGACCGCCTGCCGCTGGTGCGCGAGGCGGTGCTGCGCGCGCGGGGCGCCGGGCCGCGCTGAGGCCGGCGCTGCGCGGCGCCGCGGATCAGGCGTTGAAGTGCAGCCGCAGGCCGGGCACGGGCCAGTCGTCGACCGCGACGAGCCTGCCGGTGCCCGACAGCGTGATGAACGCGGTGCGCATGTCCTTGCCGCCGAAGCAGATGTTGGTCGTGTAGCGGTCGGGCATCGGCACGTGGCTGATCACGCCGCCGTCGGGTGCGACCACGGTGATCCCGCCGTGCAGGATGGTGGCGACGCAGACGTTGCCGAAGGCGTCGACCGCAAGCGAGTCGAAGTACTGATGGTGGCCGCCGGGCGCGGAGGCCAGCACGCGCACCCCGGGCGGAGCGGGCGGCTTGCGGCGGTCGATCCGGCCGGGTTCGGCCAGGTCCATGGCCCAGAGGCGTGCGCCTTCGGTCTCGGCGTAGTACAGCGTCCTGCCGTCGGGCGACAGGCCGATGCCGTTGGGCGACATGATCGACGGGGCGATGCAGGTGATCGCGCTGCCGTCGGCCTTCGCGTGGTAGAGCGCGCCGCGGTCCATGTCGCGCGTGCGGATCTTGCCGAGGTCGCTGAAGTACAGGTTGCCGTGCGCATCGAAGACGAGGTCGTTGGGGCCGCGCAGCGACTCGCCATCGCACCGGTCGTAGACGCGCTCGACGCGACCGGTGGACAGGTTCACCCGTTCGATGCGCCCGCCGGAGTAGCCGTCGCCCTGCTGGCCGGGGCGAAGCTGCCCGTCGGGCCGCCGGTGCCACTGGAAGCCGCCGTTGTTGGTCACGTAGGCCGCGCCGTCCGGGCCGATCGCGGCGCCGTTGGGGCCGCCGCCGAGTTCGGCGACCACGCTCGCGCGGCCGTCCGGAGTGACACGGGTGAGAGTGCCGCGGGCGATCTCCACCAGCAGCACGGAACCGTCGTCCATTGCGACCGGGCCTTCGGGGAACTGCAGCCCGGCAGCGATTTCGCGGATGCGCATCCTCGTCTCCTCCTCGCGGTGCGTGGGCGGGTCGCCACGGAAGGCTCCGAACGAGACGCGCCCGTGCGCGGGACGAGACGCCCCGCATCGCGGCTGACTATACTCGACGCAATGGAAAGCGAACCCGGCAGCGCGCCGAGAAAGCGCAGTTTCGGACCGAGGGCTCCCGGCGTCCCCGCACGCGTCGGACCAAGATGAACCAGGCGCTTTCCAGACTCAGGGTGCTGCGCGAGCGGGCCCGCAACATGAGCCCGGCGATGAAGGGTCTGTGCTGGGCACTGGCTGCGGGCGTGCAGTTCAGCCTGCTCAACACCATCGCCCGCAAGATGAC
>CAUJHG010000078.1 GCA_963204785.1 Pseudomonadota bacterium
GATGCATCGGTCAGCGAGATCGCCAGCCGCGCCGGCTGCGTCGAGGGCACGCTCTACACCTACTTCCGCAACAAGCGCGATCTCCTCGATTCGGTGCTCGCCGAGTTCTACGACCGGCTGATCGCCGACATCGAGCCGCGCTTCGATGCCATCCACGGCACGCGCGACCGTCTCGGCTTCCTGGTGGCGCGGCACCTGCAGATCGCGATCGACGACCCGGGCGTGGGCCGGCTCATCGCGCGCGAGGCGCGCGGGCAGTCGATCTATTTCGGCTCCAAGCTGCACGCGCTGAACCGTCGTTACAGCCGCTTCCTGCTGCGCACCCTGTCCGATGGCATCGCGCGGGGCGAACTTCGTCCGGACCTCGACCTGATGCTGGCGCGCGACATGCTCTTCGGGGGGCTCGAGCACGTGGTGTGGAGCCGTGCCGACCGTCAGCGAAATCTCGACATCGTCGGGACTGCCGAAGCGATCGTCCGGATGCTTCTCGAGGGATGGCGCGTTCCAGGGGAGGCGGCATCGGTCGATTCCCTGCAGCGACGACTCGACCGGCTCGAGGCGCGCATCGGGAGCGCCCCGCGGCGGCGCCAGTCACGCGGCGCACGCTCGCAGTGAGCCGCGCATGACTCCCGGGCACCACATCGACGGTGGGCATCGGGCGCGCGTGGGCGACGATGCCGGCTCGCACGAAGGCCTGCCGCCGATCTACGTCGATCTCGACGGAACGCTGATCCACTCCGATCTGCTCTGGGAGAGCCTGCTGTCGGCGCTGCGTCGCGAACCGCTTGCGGCGCTCGCCGGGCTGGCGCGCCTGCGAGCGGGCAAGGCGGCGATGAAGCGCGCGCTGGCCGATGCCGCCGTGATCGAGGCGGGGACGCTGCCGTTCAACCAGCCCTTCGTCCAATGGCTCAGGGAGCAGGCCGAGGCCGGCAGGGAGATCTGGCTTGCGACCGCCGCGGAGCGCAGCCTCGCGCAGGGGGTCGCCGACCACCTCGGGTTCTTCGCCGGCGTGCTGGCCAGCGACGGTCGACTCAACCTGAAGGGCGCGCGCAAGCTCGCTGCAATCCGCGAGCATTGCGCGGGCCGAGCCTTCGTCTACTGCGGCAACGGCCCGGAGGACCTCCAGATCTTCGCGGCGGCCGAGCAGGCGGTGGTGGTCGACGCGCCGCGGGCGGTGGAGGGGGCAGCGCGGGAACGGGCCGCGGTCTGGCGGATCTTCTCTCGGGAGAGTGATGGCTGGCGCGACTGGGCGCGCGCACTGCGTCCGCACCAGTGGCTGAAGAACCTGCTGGTGTTCGTGCCGCTGGTGACCGCATTCCGGCTCGACGACGCTGACTCGGTGCTGGCCGCGCTGGCTGCCTTCGCGTGCTTCTGCATGGTGGCTTCCGGGGGATACCTGGTCAACGACCTGCTCGACCTGGCGGCTGATCGCCGCCACCCGACCAAGCACCTGCGCCCGTTCGCGAGCGGGCGCCTGCCAGTGCCTGCGGGAGTCCTGGTGGCGGCGCTGCTCTTCGGTGCGGGGCTGTCCGGCGCGATGCTGATGTCGCTGCCGATCGCAGCCTGGTTGCTCGTCTACAGCGCGCTGACGCTTGCCTACTCCCTCGGGATCAAGCGGCTGGCGGTCTTCGACCTGATCGCATTGGCAGGGCTCTACACGATCCGCATCCTGGCCGGGGGCGCCGCGATCCAGGTCGAGCTGTCGTTCTGGCTGCTCGCCTTCTCGGTGTTCATGTTCTTCAGCCTGGCGACGGTCAAGCGCTGCGCGGAGCTGGTCTCGATGCGGGCGCGCGAGGTCGAGCGCGCCAAGGGGCGCGGATACGTGGCGGCCGACCTCGAGGTGCTCAAGTCGCTCGGTACGGCAACCTCGGTTGCGGCGGTGCTGGTGCTGGCGCTGTACGTGGAGTCTGCCGAGATCGCGCATCGATATGCCGCGCCGCGCTTTCTGTGGCTGATGCTGGTGGCCTTGCTCGCCTGGCTTGCCCATCTCTGGATCGTGACTGCGCGCGGGCGGATGCACGACGACCCGCTGATCTTCGCGCTGCGCGATCGCACCAGTCGCTGGCTGGTGACAGCGATGCTCGTCGCCTTTGGCTTTGCGGCGCTGATCTACCCTGGAGGGTGAGGCAGGCATGTCCGGGGAGCATCTGGCCAGGGGGCCCTTGCTGATCGTCTGGTGGTCGATGACCGGGGGCACCGAGCAGCTCGCGCGCGCCGCGCACGAGGGCGCGTTGCAGGCGCTTGCCGACACCGAGCCCGGGAGTGAGCCCGGGGAGCAGGCGCCGCAGTGTCTGCGCGCCGATTGCGCGCAGCCGCAGGACGTGCTGCGCGCGGGCGGCTATCTGTTCTGCACCCCGGAGAATCTCGCGTCGATGTCGGGGATGCTCAAGGACTTCTTCGATCGGTGCTACTACCCGGTCCTCGACCGGATCAACGGTCGCCCCTATGCGAGCATCGTCTGTGCCGGCTCCGACGGCCAGGGCGCAGCGCGCCAGATCGACCGGATCGCCACGGGGTGGCGCCTGCGCCAGGCAGCCCCGACGCTGATCGTGTGCACCCATGCGCAGACCCCGCAGGCGATCCTCGCTGCGAAACGGATCGGACGCGAGGATCTGGCGCGTGCCCGGGAACTGGGGGAAGCGATGGCCACCGGGTTGTCGATGGGCCTCTGGTAGCAGGCCTGCCGCGCCGGATCGATCACGGATTCGGCGATGGAATCCCGGTCGGCGACCGCGCCGAAGACATCGAAGACGAAGGCTTCGATCGTGTCGGCCATGATTTCTGGCGCCTCCGGCACGAATCGAACGTGCGACCCTCTCCTTAGGAGGGAGATGCTCTATCCACTGAGCTACGGAGGCGAAGCAGCGATTCTACCGGAGTCACCGCAGCCGGCTCCCCGGGCGCGCACGCGGCGCCAGTCATCGATCCGGTAGTCGAGCCCATTCGCGGAGCGCTGCGCCCGGCTGGCGTGCAGCTCCCACTGCGGCGGGCCCAGCGGGGCGAACCAGGTGTCGCCTTCGGGTTCGATCCCGATCTCGGTGACGAGCGCGCGATCGGCGCGCCCGAGCGCAGCTTCGTAGAGCTGCGCGCCGCCGATCACGAACACCTCGTCGGTGGCGATCGCGGAATCCGGCACTGGCTGCGAGGCCAGCGCGACGGCTTCCTCGATCGAGCCGGCGCGCTCGCAGCCTTCGTGGCGCCAGTTCCTGTCACGGGTGACCACGATGCTGCGACGGCCCGGAAGCGGGCGGCCGATCGACTCGAAGGTCTTGCGGCCCATGACGATGGTGTGGCCCGTGGTGACTGCCTTGAAGTGGCGCAGATCCTCGGGCAGGTGCCAAGGCAGCGCGTTGCGATGGCCGATCACGCCGTTGCGGGCGCGTGCGACGATCAGGGTCACGCGCGGGCAGGGCTCGGCTGTCGCGCTCAAGGCAATCCGTCCTGGGTCGCGGGTTGGGCCGCGGCTAGACCGCCACGGGCGCCTTGATGTTCGGATGCGCCAGGTAGTCCTGGAAGGCGAAATCCTCGAAGCGGTAGTCGAAGATACTGGCCGGCCTGCGCAGGATCTCCAGCCGCGGCAAGGGGTGCGGCGCCCGGGCGAGCTGCTCGCGCGCCTGCTCGAGGTGGTTGGAGTAGAGGTGGCAGTCGCCGCCGGTCCAGATGAAGTCACCCGGCTGGAGATCGCAC
>CAUJHG010000079.1 GCA_963204785.1 Pseudomonadota bacterium
CCGGTTGAGCCACCCGTTGAGCCACCAGTTGAGCCACCCGTTGAGCCGCCAGTCGAGCCGCCAGTCGAGCCGCCGGTTGAGCCGCCGGTTGAGCCGCCGGTTGAGCCACCCGTTGAGCCACCCGTTGAGCCACCCGTTGAGCCGCCAGTCGAACCATCGGTCGAGCCACCGGTCGAGCCGCCAGTCGAGCCACCGGTCGAGCCGCCAGTCGAGCCGCCAGTCGAGCCGCCGGTCGAGCCACCGGTCGAGCCACCGGTCGAGCCACCGGTCGAGCCGCCGGTCGAGCCGCCGGTCGAGCCGCCGGTCGAGCCATCGGTCGAGTCGCCGGTTGAGCCACCCGTCGAGCCGCCAGTCGAGCCGCCAGTCGAGCCGCCAGTCGAGCCACCAGTCGAGCCACCCGTCGAGCCACCCGTCGAGCCATCAGTGGAGCCGCCGGCCGAACCGCCTGTCGTGCTGCCCCCGGTGCTTTCGCTCGATGCGCCGCTGGGATTCGTCGGTTCCTGAAGGGCGGCAAGGTCGAGCCGGCCATCCGGAGTGCGGTTCGAGGCGGGTGCGAATGCCTCGCTCGGATGCCCCGGGAACAGCGCCGTGCTCGTCTGCAGCAGCGCCGGGGCTCGCGGGCTGGCGGGCACCCTCGCCGTGTCCGTCGCAGTGGAAATTCGGGGATTGATCGGTTTCGCAGCGGCGTTCTGCGGCTGGCCCCTGGATCCCGGGGTCTTCGGTTCATCCGTGACGGATGCTTCACCGCTGTCGGCGGCCGCCTCGGCCGGCATTGCAGCCGCTGTCGCCGTCGTCTCGCTGCCGGCCTGCGGAACCACTCCAGCAGCCGCGCGAGCGCCTTGCGCTTCCTCGTCGCTCGACGCCCTTGGATGCGCGAGTGCCAGCTTCGTCGGCGGCAGCAGCGGCCGAAGGTCGCTCAGCGTGGGCGGGCTGTCCGGAGAAGTGGCTTCGGCAGCGGAGCCCGCGCCGACCTCGATCTCGCCGGCAGCCGTGCTCACTGCGACCCGGCCTTCGCTGACCGAGACTCGCAGGCCGGCCTTTCGGCCCGGGGCGCAGCGGGGATCGCAGACGGTTTCCTCGGCCGAGTACATCGTGCCCCGGATCCCGATCGTGGCGGTCGGCGTCTGCATCCGGTAGTCGGTCCGGTTGCGCTTGCCGATCGCGCCGGTCGCGGTGCGCAGTGCGCCGCGCAGCAGGCTGAAGAAGCCGCGCTGCTCCTGGACATCGAAGCGATACTGGTCGATGCGGAACACGGTGCCTGGCTGGAGCGAGACGATGGCGCCGTCCGAGAAGCGAAGCTGGGCGCGTCCGTCTGCGGAGGTCAGGATGGTGTCGCCCGCGCTGACCTCGTCACCGCTGCGCGCCGGCTTGCGCGCCGCAT
Organism: Pseudomonadota bacterium; assembly: GCA_963204785.1. Lineage (GTDB taxonomy): Bacteria > Pseudomonadota > Gammaproteobacteria > Burkholderiales > Burkholderiaceae_E > Quisquiliibacterium. Next base: position 1,382 of record CAUJHG010000079.1, read on the forward strand.
CCGGTGCGGGGCCGACGATCCGGACTTCGCCGGAGACGACCAGGAAGATCGCGTCTGCCGCCAGCGCCGGCAGCGCGCAGACGCCCAGCGCAAGCGCGATGGCGATCCGGGCAGGCATGATGGACTTGCGTGCCGGCATCGTCAGAACCGGTACTGCGCCGACACCAGCGCCTGGGTGCGACGGAAGTCGTTCGGCGCGAGGGTGGACGCGTTGCGTGTATGGAGCAGCCGCGGCGTGATCGTCCACGCGCGATCGATCGAGATCGACGCGCCGATCTCGATCTCGCTCTGGCGGTCCTCGCGCACGGCGTCGAACAGAGGCTCCGCTCCCTTGAAATCGCGCGCCTCCCAGGACAGCGCAGCCCATCCGCGCACCTTCTCCGTGAGCCCGGCACTGAGCACTGCCCGCAGGCCGTGGACGCGATGCTCGAGCTGGGGCAGGTCCTGCTCGGGACGCTCGCGCCCGACGTAGATGGTGCCCACGAGCAGGGGGTCGCCCGCACCCGCGAGTGCGCTGGCAGCGGTGAAGCCGACGATCTGCCGGCGTGCGTTGCGAACCGGCTGGTCGGGGAAGCGGAAGTCGAAGTGCTGGAGGTAGACGCCCACCTGGGTGCGTGGATCGAGGTCGCAGCGCCATTGCAGCAACCCGCCGGAGGCATTGCGGAATGCCGAGCGATCTGCGCGCAGATGTTGCAGTTGGGCGAGCATGTCGATTGCGTGGCAACCCTTGCGGTAGCGCAGGCCTCCCGAGAGATCGATGAAGGTCTGGTCGAGTGTATGCGCGCTCGCGTTCGAGCGGCCCGTTGCCTGCCCCCCGATCATCCACTGCCAGCTGCCATCGATCGGTCCCTGCCAGTCCAGGCCGGCGCCCCAGCTCAGCAGCGCGGTGGCGCGCGGACGGCTGGAGGCCTCGGGAACGACCGCAGTGCCGCCGGCCAGCAGCCATTGCGAGCCGATGCTTCCCAGGGTGACGTTGCTGTCCCTGCCGAAGCCGATCTCGGCGCGTCCGCTGAAGCTGGGCTGCATTGCACGTTCGACGCTTGCGATCCGCGCGAGGTAGCCGTCGATGATCGTCTGGACCTCGGGTGGGATCCGCTGCGCGGCGACGGTCTCGAACTCCCGGCGCGCGGCCTCGGTCTCGCGCAGCGCGAGCAGTGCGCGCGCCAGTTCCGCGCGCGCGCGCAGGTTGTCGGGCATGACCGCCAGCACGCGCTCGAAGGCGAGCACTGCCTGCGCAGGACGCCCTGCGTCCAGTGCCGCGATGCCGAGCAGCTGGTCGAACTCGGGGGATCCGCCGTACCAGCGCACCTGCGCAGCGAGCAGCGCATGGGCCTCCTTCGGCTGGCCTGCCTCGAGAAGCCCGCGTGCGTCGCGCAGCAGGCCGCCGAGCGGCGCCGGAGCCGGATCGCCCGTGGCTGTGTGAGGGGCTGCCGGCGAGGTCTGCGCGAGGGTGGGACCGGATCCGAGGCAGGCCGCGAGGATTCCCGCGCGAGCCAGCCACAGCCAGCGCGCGCGCCCGATGCGGTTTCGCGTGGAAGCGCCGCGTGGGTCGCGGTCGCAGGCTCGGGCCATGCTCAGCCGCGCGCCGGGATCCGGCCGCGCAGCGAGTGCGGCAGTGCGGCGGTGATGTCGACCTCCAGCATCTGGCCGACCAGGTCTGCGGGGCCGGGGAAGTTGACCACCCGGTTGTTCGCGGTGCGTCCCGAGATCTCGTTGGCATCCTTGCGGGCGCTGCCCTCGACCAGCACCCGCTGACGGGTGCCGACCATCGCCTCGGAGATCGCGAATGCCCTGGCGTCGATCGCCGCCTGCAGCTGCTGCAGGCGTGCGAGCTTGACCTGCTGCGGGGTGTCGTCGACCAGGTCGGCGGCGGGCGTTCCCGGGCGCGGACTGTAGACGAAGGAGAAGGAACTGTCGAAGCCGATCTCCTCGACCAGCGCCATCGTCCTGGCGAAGTCCTGGTCGGTCTCGCCGGGGAAGCCGACGATGAAGTCGGAGGAGATGCTGATGTCGGGACGTGCCGCGCGCAGGCGCCGGATGATCGACTTGTACTCGAGGGTGGTGTAGCCGCGCTTCATGGCGGCCAGCACGCGGTCGGCTCCGGACTGGACCGGCAGGTGCACATGGCTTGCGAGCTTCGGGATGCGCGCGTAGGCGTCGATCAGCCGCTGGGTGAACTCCTTCGGATGGGAGGTGGTGTAGCGGATGCGCTCGATTCCCGGGATCTCCGCAACGTACTCGAGCAGCAGTGCGAAGTCCGCCATCTCGGTGTCGCCCCCGTCCGCGGGCATCCTGCCCCGGTAGGCGTTCACGTTCTGCCCGAGCAGGGTGACCTCGCGCACGCCCTGCTCGGCCAGGCCGGCGACCTCGACCAGCACGTCCTCGAAGGCGCGCGAGACCTCCTCGCCGCGTGTGTAGGGCACCACGCAGAAGCTGCAGTACTTGCTGCAGCCCTCCATGATCGAGACGAAGGCGCTGACGCCGTCGACCCGCGCGGGCGGCAGGTGATCGAACTTCTCGATCTCGGGGAAGGAGATGTCGACCTGCGGCTCGCCGGTGCGCTGCCGCTTCGCGATCAGCTCCGGCAGCCGGTGCAGCGTCTGCGGCCCGAAGACCACGTCGACGTAGGGCGCGCGCGAGACGATCGCCGCGCCCTCCTGGCTGGCGACGCAACCCCCGACCCCGACGACCAGGCCGGGCCGCTCCCGCTTGAGCGCGCGCACGCGCCCCAGGTCGGAGAACACCTTCTCCTGGGCCTTCTCGCGCACCGAGCAGGTGTTGAAGATGATGATGTCGGCCTCGGTCGGATCGTCGGTGTGCTCGATCGCCTCGGCCTGCGCGAGGACGTCTGCCATCTTCGCCGAGTCGTACTCGTTCATCTGGCAGCCGAAGGTCTTGATGTAGAGCTTCTTCGTCATCTGGGGGCGGGCCGCTTGCGGGCTTCTTCCTCGGCGATCTTCCGTTCCTCGGCAGTGAGGATCCAGGCATCGATCAGCTGGCCCATGGGGTCGAGCCGGTAGCGTACCGGCACTGCGCCGCGGATCGAGGAAGGCAGCGCGAGGAGGTTGGATTCGTTGCGGATGCGCGCACCGGGCGCAAGCAGGACCTCATTGCCGTCGATCTGCGCCTGCGGGAAGACCTTGATCTCGAGCACGCCCAGCCTCGTGGGCTCGGTGAAGGTGCGCGGCTGCGCCCATGCCGCTGCACCGAGGAAGGGCGCGGCTCCGAGCGCCAGCAGGCCGATGACGACGCGGTACCGGTTCTTCGAGCGAGGCTTCATGGTCGTGGCTTCGGGGGACGAGGAACGAATATGCCTCCTGCGACGCGCACCGCAGGCGAGGAACTCAGCCGGAAAATGCCGCCCGGCGGGTTCCGGACGACTGACGGCGATTGCTCCCTCGACGGCCGATGACGGCGATTGCGCCTTCGCGATGACAGGCACCGCACCAGTGGCGCCGCCCGGTGACCTGAGCGCGTCGATACGCAGGCCGAACCGCAACCGGCGAGGCCAGAATTGTATCGCAGCCAGTTTCCGGAACCGGCGACCCGTCCGGAATCGGCACGCGCGGCCTGCCGGCAGCAGGTTGCCGCAAGCAGCGGCATCCCATCGGATGCATGATCCGCTTCCCCCCGGCCGTCTGCCGCCTGCGCGACACAACCGGGTTGCACGTCTGTCCACGACAAGGAGATTCATCGATGAAGGGCAAGCTCGCCGTGATGGCAGCCGGCATCGCGCTGTCGGCCACTGCGTTTGCACAGACACGCGGAGTGTCGGATACGGAGATCACGCTGGGCATGGTCACCGACCTGTCCGGGCCGATCGCCAACTACGGCAAGGAGTCGCGCAACGCGGGCATTCTCGCAGTCGAGGAGATCAATGCGCGCGGCGGGATCCATGGCCGCAAGCTGAAGTTCCTCGTGGAAGACCATGGCTACGATCCGCGCAAGTCGGTGCTGGCGACGCAGAAACTGGTGACGCAGGGCAACGGCATCTTCGCGATGGTCGGGACGCTCGGCACCGCGACCAACCTCGCAGCGCTGCCGATGCTGCTGGACAACAAGGTCTTCAGCTTCCTGCCGCAGGGCGGCGCGCGCGAGCTCTACGATCCGCCGCACATGTTCAAGGTGGGTCTCGCGCCGTCCTACGTCGAGATGTCGGCCACGACCGCCGCCTACATGATGGCGAAGAAGAAGTACGAGAAGCCGTGCATCATCTACCAGGATGACGACTTCGGGCGCGAAGTGCTCGATGGCGTGTCGCGCTACCTGGACCAGTCGGGCAAGCCGCTGGTGGAGAAAGTCTCCTACAAACGGGGCGCGGTGGATTTCTCCTCGCAGATGGCGCGGATGAAGTCGGCAGGCTGCGACTTCGTCTTCAGCGCCACCACCATGCGCGAGTACATCGCCTCGGTGCAGGAAGCGAACAAGATCGGCTTCAAGCCGGACTTCATGGGCACCGCGGCCAACTACGCGCCGCAGATCCACTCGATCGGCGGCAAGCTGATGGAGGGCGTGTACTCGTCGACCTTCATCCTGCTGCCCTATCCGGATGACGCCAACCCCGGCGTGCGCGATTTCGTCGCGAGGTACCGCAAGCGCTTCAACAACGAGGATCCCAGCCTCTATTCGATGTACACCTACTACGGGATCACCACCTTCGCCAGGCTCGCCGAGAAGACCGGTCGCAACCTGACCGCCGAGACCTTCAACGCGACCATGGAGTCGACGAAGCTGCCGTCCGACGAGCTCGGCAACCCGCCGTTCTCGGTCTCCAAGGACAACCGCCTCGGGATCGACAAGGTCCGGGTGGTGCAGATCCAGAACGGGAAGTGGGTGCCGATCACCGACTTCCTCGAGCCGGTGAAGCTGAAGTGACCTGCGGCGCCGGGCCTGCGCGGCCTGGCGCCAGCCAGCTGATGCGAAAAGCCCCTTGCAGGCGAACCTGCAAGGGGCTTTTGTTCATGGTGGCGCATCAGGGACTCGAACCCCGGACCTGCGGATTATGATTCCGTGGGGCTGCCTAATTCGTAGGCAATCGGTTTCGGCGGTTTGCGTTGATTTTCTCTCGTAAAACACGTACTGGCGCGGCTTTCGGCGGCGCGGGTAAAATTCGCCTGCGTTGATCGGTTTTCGGGAAAATTGCTTACATGGCTGCTTACATGGCCGAAGGACTGTTTTTCCGTCCAGTAGTCCGGGGGCGAGCATGGCGCGCGAGAATTTCACGGCGGGGCGCATTGCAGCGTTCACCTGCCCGGCCGGCAGGGCGCAGGTGTTCCT
>CAUJHG010000080.1 GCA_963204785.1 Pseudomonadota bacterium
GCTCGACGTCTCCCCCGAGCTGCTCGAGTGGTCCAGCGTCGGTGCGCTGCACTCGGTGGTCGAGTACGCGGACCCGTCGGGGCCGATCACCTTCCAGGTCCACGCCCTCGGTGCGGACCGCTACGAGGTGCGCGGCGGCGAAGCGCCGGTGCAGGTGCGCGTGCGCGGGATCGACGGCCATCGTGCGCGGCTCGATGTCGACGGCGAAGCGCTCGACCTCGCCTTCGCCGACGCAGGCGCGGGCGTGCTGCACCTGTCGAGCGCGGACCGCAGCTTCTCGGTCCGCGACCTCACGCAGGCGGCAGCAGCCGGCGAGGAGGAGGGCGGCGGCGGAACCGTCGCCGCGCCGATGCACGGGCGCCTGCTGCAGGTCTTCGTCGAGGAGGGTGCGCGGGTGGCCAAGGGAGACCCGCTCGCGGTGCTCGAAGCGATGAAGATGCAGCACCACATCCTCGCCGAGGTCGACGGGGTGGTGGCCCGGGTGGTGGGCGTCGCAGGCACCCAGATCGCCGCCGGCGATCTCATCCTCGAGATCACGCCCTCGGAGGGCGCCGACGAATGACCGATGCGCCGGCTTTCCGGCGCAATCGATGGATCCGAACATCGGAGGTGTGAACCATGATGCAGCAGGCGAAGGATTTCCTCGACGAGAGCGAGGCGCTGTACGCGCTGATCTCCCCCCTGTCCGACGCCGAGCTGGCGACGCCGACCCTGTTCAAGGGCTGGACGATCTCGGACGTCATCGGGCACCTGCACATGTGGAACTGGGCCGCGGACCTCTCGCTGAAGGACGGCGAGGGCTTCAAGGCCTTCTGGGCCAGGGTGGCTGCCCACATGGCCAAGGGCGGAACGCTCACCGCGTTCGAGCGGCAGTGGGCCGAAGGCCTGCAGGGCAGGGCGCTGGTGCAGGCCTGGCGGGAGTTCTACCTGCCGATGGCGGCGCGCTTCGGCGAGGCCGACCCCTCCGCCCGGGTGCTCTGGGCCGGACCCGACATGAGCGTGCGCTCGTCGATCACCGCGCGACTCATGGAGACCTGGTCGCACGCGCAGGCGATCTACGACGTGATGAGCGTCGATCGCCAGGACGGCGAGCGCATCCGCAACATCGTGGTCCTCGGCGTCAACACCTACGGCTGGACCTTCGCGAACCGGAAGATGGAGGTGCCTCGGCCGATGCCGCACCTGCGGCTGACCGGGCCCTCGGGCGAGCTCTGGACCTTCGGCGAGGAGGGCACCGGCGAGCTGATCGAGGGCTCGGCGACCGCCTTCTGCCAGGTGGTGGCGCAGACGCGCAACATCGCCGACGTCGATCTCAGGGTCGAAGGGCCGAATGCGAAGCAGTGGATGGCGATCGCGCAGTGCTTCGCGGGGCCGCCCGAGAACCCGCCCGCGCCCGGGGTGCGGCACAAGGCGGCGTCGCGCCTGTCAGCCTGACCCGATCGCCTGGTAGAGCGCAACGCTGTCGGCCAGCCGTTGCGCGTGCGCGGCGCTCAGGCCCAGCCGCGTCTGCTGGGCCTGCTGCTGCGCGATCAGCACCTGCAGGTGGCCGGCAGCGCCGAGCCGGTACTGGCGCTCGACCGAGCGCAGCGACTCCTGCGCTGCCCGGTCGGCTGCGGCCATCGCTTCGAAGACCTCGGCGTCCTTGTGTACCGCGGTGAGGGCGTCGGCGACGCTGCGCAGCGCATCGAGAACCACCCGCTGGTAGTTGGCGAGCGCCGCGTCGAAGGCGGCGAGCGCCGCGCGCTTCTCGGCGGGCAGCCCGGGGTTGAACAGGGGTTGGGTGATCTGGCCGACCAGGCCCCAGACCGCCGAGCCGCCGCCGAACAGCGCGCCGGTGCTGAGCGCCTGGCTGCCCAGGCTGGCGCTCAGCGTGAGCTGCGGATACAGCCGTGCGACCGCGACGCCGTAGTCGGCGTTGGCGGCGTGCAGCAGCGCCTCCGAGGCCAGGATGTCCGGTCGCTGGCGCACCAGCTCGGAGGGGACGCTCAGCGGCAGCTGCGCGGGCAGGGTGAAGTCCGAGAGCGTGAAGGGCGCGGGCTCGGCCGTGCCCGGGGCGCGCCCGGCGAGCACCGCCAGCAGGTGTCCGGTCTGCTGGATCTGCCGCTGCAGCGCGGGCAGGTCGGCGCGCGTGCGTTGCGCCAGGGCCTGCAGCGCGAGCACTTCGTCCGCCGCCGCCTGGCCCAGGCGCACCCGGTCGCGGGCGATCTGCAGCTGCGCCTCCTGCGTGCGCAGGATCGCCGACGTGGCCTCGAACTGCGCGTGGAGCCGGGCCTGCGCGATCGCCGCCGTGGCCAGGTTGCCGGCGAGCGCCAGGCGCGCCGCGGCGAGCTCGTGGCGGCGGAAGTCGGCGCGCGCGGCGAGCGCTTCGAGCGCGCGGCGGTTGGCGCCGGCGAGGTCGAGGTTGTAGCGCACGCCGACGCTCGCGTTGTACAGGCTGAATTCCCTCGCATCGCCCGGCTGCCCGAGGGCGCTGGGGCTGATCCGCTGGCGCTGGGCGCCGGCCGCTGCGTCCACTCTCGGGTAGAGCGTCGATCCGGCCTGCGCATCGTGCAGCTGCTGCGCCTGGACCAGGGTCGCGCGGGCGGCTGCCAGCGTGGGGCTCGCCCCGAGCGCCGACTCGATCAGCGCATCGAGCCTGGGCGAACCCAGGCTTCGCCACCACTGGGGGTCGGGGCTGCCCTCGACGATCCGCTGTCGGGGCCCGTCGGGCCCTGCGGTGATGGTGCGGCCCTGCTCGGCGTGCCCGGCGCTGGTGTAGGCCTGGGCCTCGGGCGCGGCCGGGCGCCGGAAGTCCGGACCCGCGGTGCAGGCGGCCAGCGCGAGCAGCAGCGCGAGCGAGGCCAGCCTGCGGCCGCCCCGCAGGCCGGTCGCAGCGCCCGACGCGGCCTCGCCCGGGCTGCGCCCGGCGCCGAAATCGCCTGCGCTGCGCCCGGCTCTGGGGCCGCCTGCGCCGCAGGAGTGCGCAAGGGGGGCATCGTTGCGGTGTCTCATGTGCCGAAGCCTCGTCCTTCTCCGCGCTCCTCGTGGGTCACGCCGTCGCGGATGTGGTAGATGCGCCGGAAGGTCGGGATGATCTTCTCGTCGTGGGTGACCACGATCACCGCGGTCCGGTACTTCTGCGCCATCTCGTTCAGGATGCGGATGACCGCCATCGCGCGCTCGGAGTCGAGCGGCGCGGTGGGCTCGTCGGCCAGGATCACCGGCGGCCGGTTGACCAGCCCGCGCGCGATCGCCACGCGCTGCTGTTCGCCGCCCGAGAGCTGCGAGGGCATCGCGTGCGCGCGATGGGCGACGTCCAGCGCCGCCAGCAGCTCCAGCGCACGGCTGCGCGCCTCGGCATTGGGCGCTCCCGCCAGCATCGGCAGCAGCGCCACGTTGTCGGTGACCTCCAGGAAGGGGATCAGGTAGGGCGCCTGGAAGACGAAGCCGATCCGGTCGCGGCGCAGCGCGCGCAGGTCGGGCACCTTCCAGCCGTCCTCGTAGATCAGCTCGTCGCCCAGCCGCATCCGGCCCGCGGTGGGGTCGATCACTGCACCCAGGCACTTGAGCAGCGTGCTCTTGCCCGAGCCCGAAGGCCCGATCAGCCCCACCACCTCGCCCGGCGCCACTTCCATGTCGACGCGCTTGAGCGCGTCGACCGCGGTGTCCCCGGAGCCGTAGCGCTTCCTCAGGCCCTCGATGCGGATGCCTCGGTCGGCCATCGTCAGCCTCCGATCGCTTCGGCCGGGTCGACCGCGAGCGCCATGCGGATCGCGACCACGCTGGCGGCGGCGCAGATCCCCAGCACCGCGAGGAAGCCCACCACCGAGTCCTGCGGCACCAGCAGCACGTATTTCGGGAACAGCGGCGCGGTCCAGGTGGCGCTGATCTTGCCGACCGCGAAGCCGATCGCGCCCAGCGCGAGCGCCTGCTGCAGGATCATCCAGGCGATCGTGCGGTTCCGGGTGCCGATCAGCTTGAGCACCGCGATCTCGCGGATCTTGTCCATCGTGAGCGTGTAGATGATGAAGGCGACGATCGCCGCGCTCACCAGCGCCAGGATCACCAGGAACATCGCGATCTGCCGCGCCGAGGTGGCGATCAGCTTGCCCACGAGGATGCCTTCCATCTGCGCGCGCGTGTAGACGGTCAGGCGCTTCCAGCGCCGGATCGACGCGGCGACCTCGTCGGCGAGCGCGCCTTCGGCCAGTTGCACCAGCACCGCGTTGACGGAGGAGCTGGTGGTCTGCGATGCGATCACCGCCTCGAGCAGGCCGGGCACCGCGGGACGGTTGAACGCGGGGTTCTCGCCGGTGCGCCGGCGGCTCTGCCAGATCGCGTCGTTGTCCTTGAGGAACTGCGCCTCCTGGGCGTCCTTCAGGGGAATGAACACCATCGGGTCGCCGCTGGAGGAGACCATGCGCCGCGTCAGGCCGACCACGGTGAAGCGGTTGCGCCGGATGGTGAGCTGGTCGCCGATCCGCAAGCCGGTGGCGAGATCGGCGATCGCCTCGTAGTGTCCGCGGGTGAGCTGGCGCCCGGCCACCAGATGGGGCGGCCAGCCGGGCGCGCCGGCGGCGCCGGCCGGTGCGATTCCGACCACCATCGCGCGCACGTCGCGCTCGCCCTCGCGCACCTGCATCGTCAGGTAGGTGACGTTGGCCGCGCGGGCCACTCCCGGCATCGCGAGGATGGTCCGGTACAGGTCGTCGGCCAGGCTGGAGGACTCGGCATAGGGGCCGAGCGTGTCGCGCTGCACCACCCAGAGATCGGCGCCGCTGTTGTCGAGCAGGGCGCGGCCGTCGTCGACCATCCCGCGGTAGACGCCCGCCATCACCAGCGTCACCCCGATCAGCAGTCCCAGCCCGAAGCCGGTGAAGACGAACTTGCCCCAGCTGTGGAGGATGTCGCGGCCGGCGAGGCTGATCATCTGGGCGCTCCCGGGATGCGTTCGACCACGCGGATCCGGCTTCCCGCGTCGAGCGCCCGCTCGCTGTAGACGACGATCCGGTCGCCTTCGCGCAGGCCCTCGACGACCTGGATCCGGCCGTCGAGGTCGGAGCGCCCCAGCCGCACCGGGACGAACTCGGGCCTGCCGTCGCTGATCTGCCAGACGCCGGTGCGATCGCCCTGGCGCTGCACCGCCGCGTTCGGGATGGTCGGCGTCGCGGGGAGCACGGGCAGGTCGACGGTGACCTCGGCGAGTTCCCCGATCGGCGGGGGCGGCGACGGGAGCTCGTCGAAGACCACCTTGACCAGCGTCTCCTCGGTGACCGCGTCCGCCTTCGGTTCGACGCGCAGCACCCGACCCGTCAGGATCCGGCCGTCGCGCGAGCGCAGGCCGACGCGCGCGGGCAGTCCGGCTGCCAGGCCGGAGGCGCTGATCTGGTCGAAGCGCACGTTGACCCACAGGCTGGCAGGGTCGACCACCTCGAGCACCGCCTGGCCGGCGACCACCGTGGTGCCGGGATCGGCGTCTCGCTGGGTGACGATGCCGTCGGCCGGCGCGACCAGGCGCAGGTTGAGGCGCTGCGCGCGCAGCGCTTCGAGGTCGGCGCGCGCGCGCGACAGGTCCTGTCGCGCCGCCGACAGCGCAGCCTGGGCCAGCGCGGCCTCCTGGCGCCTCGCGGCCGCGAGTTCCTCGCTGGTGGAGCGCACCGCGAGCAACTGCTCGTAACGGCGCGCCTGGGTGTCCGCCCAGGCCTGGCGCGCGCTCGCGTCGTCCAGTTGCGCCTGCGCCCGGCCGATGGCGGCCTGCTGCGCGCGGATCCGTTCGTCGAGGTCGACCGGGTCCATCTCCCCCAGCAGGCGCCCGGCGGCGACCCGATCGCCGACGTGGACGTCCAGGCGGCGCAGGCGACCGGCGAGGGTCGGCCCGATCCGGTAGGTGTAGCGCGCCTCGATGGTGCCGACGCCGAAGAGCGCCGGCCGGATCGCGTGCGCCTCCACGGTGGTCTCGGTCACCGCCACCGGCGCCAGCGGGCCGGAGCGCAGCGCCACCCAGGCCAGGACCGCGACCAGGGCGGCGATGACCGCGGCCAGGGCCAGGGTGCGTCGATGCAGGCGAACTCCCTTCATTGGGGGCTCCCGATTCCGCGCCGGTAGATCGCGAAGACCCGCGGCGCATCGCTGCGGATCCGCCCGACGTCGTCGGCGAGCATCGCCTGCATCACCAGGCCCTGGATCATGCCGATCAGCAGCGTGATCGCGGCCTCGGTGTCGAGCGTTGCGGGCACTTCGCCCTGCGCCCTGGCCTGCTCGAGCAGCGTCGCCAGGCGCTCGCGATAACGGCGCAGGAGGGTGGCGACCATCCGCTTCGGGGCGGTCATCCCTGTGCGCTGCAGCTCGCCGAACAGCATCCGCGGCACGCCGGGGTGCTCGGCGACGAAACCGACGTGGGCGAGGAACATCGCCTCGATCGCGGCCAGCGGCGAGGCTGCCGGCCGTGCAGCTTCGTCGACCCGGGCGAGCAGCCGCTGGGCGACCCACTCCATCACCGCCTGCAGGATGGCCTCCTTGCTGGGGAAGTGCCTGAACAGCGCGCCCTGGGTCACGCCCATGTGCCTGGCGATGGCTGCGGTGGTGATCTCGCTCGGGTGGCGTTCGGCCGCGAGTTCGAGCACGGCGTCGACCGTGACCGCACGGCGCTGGTCGGCAGGCAGGTGTTTCGGCGGGGCGTTCATGCGGAGTCTCAGATAGTAATTGCTTGCTATCTTTCGCTTCCTGTGCGCGGCTGTCAAGCCTGGTGCGCCGGCTCCCGGGGCGCTGGGCGATCCGGTACAGTGGGAGCCTGCCGATGGATCCGAGCCTGACCCTCCTCCTGATCGCGCTGCTGATCCTCGCCAGCGCGTTCCTGTCGCTGTCCGAGATCTCGATGGCCGCCGCCCGGCGGCTGCGCCTGGGCCAGCTCGCCGACGCCGGCGACCCGCGCGCACGCCGGGCCCTGGAGACCCAGGCGCAGCCGGGCAGCTACTTCACCGTCGTGCAGATCGGGCAGAACATGGTGGCGATCCTCGGCGGCGTGGTCGGGGAAGGGGCGCTCACGCCGTGGTTCGCCTCGCTGCTGCAGCACCTGACGACGCCCGCCGCGGCCGCGACGATCGGCTTCGCGCTCTCGTTCGCCCTGATCACCTCGCTGTTCGTGCTGTTCTCCGATCTGCTCCCGAAGCGGCTGGCGATGGTGAGCCCCGAGACGATCGTGCTGCGGGTGGTCGGGCCGATGCACTGGTGGATGTGGCTGCTGCGGCCGGCGGTCTGGGCCTTCGACGGGCTGGCCAGCCTGGCGATGCGGCTGCTTCGCCTGCCCACCGAGCGCGACGAGCGGATCACGCCTGCCGACATCCTGGCCCTGGCCGAGGCTGGGGCGCAGGCCGGCGTGCTGGCCGCCCCCGAGCACCAGGTGATCGCCAACGTGTTCGAGCTGGACACGCGCACCGTGGAGAGCGCGATGACCACGCGCGAGCGCATCGTCTACCTCCTGCAGGACGACAGCGACGAGCAGATCCGCACCCGGATCGCGTCGCAGCCGCACTCCACCTATCTCGTGTGCGACGGCGACATCGACCACGTCGTCGGCTACGTCGACGCGCCGGACCTCTTCCAGCGAGTGCTGCAGGGCGAGTCGATCTCGCTGCGCGACGACGGCGGACTGCTGCACAAGGTGCTGATCGTCCCGGACCGGCTGACGCTGTCGGAGATGCTCGAGCAGTTCCGCCAGGCCCACGAGGACTTCGCGGTGATCGTCAACGAGTACAGCCTGGTGGTGGGCATCGTCACGCTCAACGACGTGATGAGCACCGTGATGGGCAGCCTGGTGGCCCCGGACGACGAGGAGCAGATCGTGCGGCGCGACGACGGGTCCTGGCTGATGGACGGCCTGACCCCGATCGGCGAGGTGCTGCGCGCGATCGGCGCCGATGCGGCGCTGCTGCCCCAGCGCGGCCAGTACGACACGCTGGCCGGCTTCCTGATGGTGATGCTGCGCCGGATTCCGCGCCGCACCGATGCCGTGGTCTGGGGCAGCTGGCGCTTCGAGGTGCTCGACGTCGACGGCTACAAGATCGACCAGGTCCTCGTCACCCGTGCAGCGGGGCAGGAGGCGCAGGGGAGCTGCTGAGCGCAGCCTGCCGACGGCCGTTGTCGGCGCCGCCCTGCGCCGCTGCGCCCTGTCGGGGCTGCGCGCGATGGCGGGCCGGACATTTGGTAATCTGCGCAGACCCTGGAAACCTGGCGGTCGCAGCGCGCGGGCCTGCGGTCCGCCCTTCGCCCACGCGCCCGCGCAGCCGGGGCCGTCATGAGCGCCGAAGTCGTCATCCATCACAACCCTGCCTGCGGAACCTCGCGCAAGGTGCTCGCGATGATCCGCGACGCCGGAATCGAGCCGCGCATCGTTCGCTACCTCGAGACGCCGCCGGACCGGGAGCAGCTCCTTGCGCTGATCGCGGCCACCGGGCAGCCGGCACGTGCGCTGCTGCGTCGCAAGGAGGCCCTGTGCGCGCAGCTCGGTCTGGACGATCCCGCCGTGACCGAGGAGCAGGTGGTGGACGCGATGCTCGCGCATCCGATCCTGGTCGAGCGCCCGATCGTGCACGGTCCGCTGGGTGCCCGACTGTGCCGCCCGCCCGAGGCGGTGCTCGAGCTTCTGCCGGTGCGGCAGCCGGCGCGCGGTCCGACGCAGGGCGAGGCAGCGGGCGGGCAGCGCGGACGCAGCGATTGAGCCTCCTGGTGCGCAGCGGTGCGGCAGCGCGCGTGCGCGTTGCGCTGGCCGCGCTCGCGATCTTCTGGCTGACGACGGGCAGCGCGCTTGCGGAGCTGCCGGCCGCGCCCCGCGCTGCGGCGCTCGAGGCGGCGCTGGGGGGGCTCGCAGCGCGCAGGCTTCCCGAGGCCGAGCAGGCTGCCGCGAAGCAGGCGCTCGAGCAGGCGCTCGAGCAGCTCGCCGCAGCCGAGGACAGCGAGCGCCAGCTTGTGGCCCTGCGCAGGCAGCTCGACGAGGCGCCCGCACAGGTCGCCCAGGCGCAGCGCGAACGGCGTCGCCTCGAGTCGCGTGCGCCGGCCGCGGTGCAGCCGGATCCGGGCCTCGGGCTCGCTGCGCTGGAGAAGGCGTTCGCCGAGCGAAGCTCGAGGCTCGAGGACCTCCAGCATGCGCTCGGCGATGCCAACAGCCTGATCATCGGCGCCCAGACCCGCCCCGAGCGCGCGCAGGCCGAGATCGAGAAGAACCAGGCGCGCCTCGCGGAGATCTCGGAGCTCTTGCGCGCGGGGCGCGAAGGCGGTCGCGCCCTCACGCAGGAGCGACGCGACCTGCTCGCTGCGCAGGCGCGGGCGCTGGACGCAGCGAGCGCGCTGCGGCGCCAGCAGCTGGCCGGAAACGACCAGCTCCAGCAGCTCGGCCAGGCGCGTCGCGACCTGCTCCGCGCGCAGATCGCGCGCGAGGAGCACGAGCTGCAGACGCTGGGCGTGGCGATCAACGACCTGCGTCGCGAGCGCTCCGAGAAGACCGTGGCAGAGCTCTCGAACGAGCTGCGCCGCAGCAGCTCGACGGGCGAGGGCGGGCTGCTGGTTCGCGAAGCCGAGGTGAACCATCGCCTCTCCGAGTTCCTGCTGCGCACCACCGATCAGCTCAACGACCTGACCCAGCGCAACATGCGGGCCCGCCAGCAGCTCGACGCGCTCACCCAGGCGGAGAAGACGCTCGAGGAGCAGATCAGCGTGCTGCACGGCAGCCTGCTGCTCAACAGGGTGCTCTACGAGCAGAAGCAGGCGCTGCCACGGCTGGACCTGGACCCTGCGCTGGCCGACCAGATCGCCGACCTGCGCCTGTACCAGTTCGAGATCAATCGGCACCGCGAGCAGCTCGCCGATCCGGCCGCCTTCGCCGAGCGGCTGGTGGCGCAGGCGCGTGGCGAGGAGCTCGGCGAGGCCCAGCGCCGCGAGCTGCAGTCGCTGCTCGAGACGCGGGCCAGCCTGCTGGGCCGGATGAACCAGGAGCTGGGATCGCTGGTCAACGAGTCCTACGGGCTGCAGCTGAACCAGAAGCAGCTGAGCGCCACCGCGACCAGGGTGCGCGCGACTCTCGAAGAGCAGATGTTCTGGGCGCCGAGCAACCGGCCCCTCGACCTGCAGTGGTTCCGCGCGCTGCCGGACAGGCTCGAGCGGCAGTTCGCCGATATCGGCTGGAGCCTGATCGCCCGGGAGGTGCTCGACGGGCTGTGGGCGCGCCCGCTGATCGGCCTGGCCGGACTGTTCGTGCCGGTGCTGCTGCGTGCGCGGGCTGCGGAGATCCGGCGTCGGCTCGCGCGGCTGCACGTGGGCGTCGGCAACGCGCGTACCGACGACCAGCTGCGCACTCCGCGGGCGCTGCTGCTCGTGCTGCTTCTCGCGCTTCCGGGGCCGCTCGTCGTCTGGCTCGCGGGCGCCCTGCTCTCGATGCACGGACAGGGGATCAACCCCCTGATCGGGGCAGCGCTGTCGACGGCGGCGCTCGCCTGGCTGGTGTTCAGCACCGCGCGCCGGGTGCTGGCGCCGGGCGGGGTCGGCGAAATCCACTTCGGCTGGCCGGCATCCGATTGCGCAGCGAGTGCGCGGCGGATCCGACAGCTCGGCAGGGCGGTGCCGGTGCTCGCGGCGGTGGCGGCGTTCGCGCAGCAGCGTCCGGCCGCGCTCGCCGAGGATGCGGCAGGGCTGCTCCTGGTGCTCGTCTGCCTGGCGGCGATGGCCTGGCTGCTGGGCCACCTGCTCAGGGATCGCGGCCAGGAGCGTGATGCGCCGTGGCGGGCGCCGGCGAACCTCGCGCTCGCGGCGATGCCCCTGGCGCTGATCGCGATCGTCGGTCTCGGCTACTACTACACGGCGCTGAAGCTGAGCGGGCGGCTGGTGGACACCCTGTACGTACTGTTCGCCTGGCAGCTGCTGCAGGCAGTCGGCCAGCGCAGCCTCGCCGTGGCGGCGCACCGGCTGGCGGCGCAGCGCGAGGTGCGCCGCCAGTCGTTGGCCGCGGCACGCAGCGAGAGCGACGAGACGGTCGCCCTCGAGGAGGCGCCGGTGCCCGACATCGCGCAGCTCAACCAGCAGTCGCTGCGGCTCATGCGCGTGCTCCTGCTCGGTGTGCTGGCCTTCGCCCTGTACCTGGTCTGGGCCGACGTGATCCCGCTCTTCTCCTACCTCGACAACGTGGCCCTGTACGAGTACAGCAGCGGCAGCGGCGACCGGACGGTGATGGTGCCGCTGAGCCTGCGCGAGCTGCTGGTGGCCGCGCTGATCGTGGTGGCAACCGCCGTCCTCGCGCGCAACATCCCCGGCCTGCTCGAAGTGCTGGTGCTGTCGCGCGTGCCGCTCGCGCAGGGCAGTGCCTACGCGATCACCACGCTTGCCTCCTACCTGGTCGGAGGCGTGGGGCTGGTGGCGGCGCTGTCCACGCTCGGCGTGAGCTGGGACAAGCTGCAGTGGCTGGTGGCGGCGCTGTCGGTCGGGCTTGGCTTCGGCATGCAGGAGATCTTCGCGAACTTCGTGTCGGGGCTGATCATCCTGTTCGAGCGCCCGGTGCGCATCGGCGACGTCGTCACGATCGGCAATCTGTCGGGGACCGTGAGCCGGATCCAGATCCGGGCGACGACGATCACCGACTTCGACCGCAAGGAGATCATCGTCCCGAACAAGACCTTCGTCACCGACCAGCTCGTGAACTGGACGCTCAGCGACACGATCACGCGGGTGAGGCTGAGGCTGGGCGTCGGCTACGGCTCGGATCTCGATCGGGTGCGCAGCCTGCTGCTGCAGATCGCGCGCGAGAACCCGCGGGTGCTCGCGGAGCCGGCGCCGGTCGTCGTCTTCAGGTCCTTCGGCGAGAGCACGCTCGATCACGAGATCTATCTGCACGTGCGCGAGCTGCGCGACCGCGACGCTGCGATCGACGAGGTCAACCGGCGCATCGACGAGCTGTTCGGTGCGGAGGGGATCGACATCGCGTTCAAGCAGCTCGACGTCCACATCCGCAGCGTCGAGGGCGCCGAGGCGCTGCTGCAGCGGCGCTCCGGGCCCTGAGGCGAGCACAGGCCGCAAGGGCTCGTCGCAGCTGCCCGAACGGCGCACGGCTCTCGGCGATCGGAAGCCTGCGTCCTGCCCGGGATGCGGGCCCGCGCTATCATCGACCCTCCTCCGTTCCGTCCCGATGCGTTCCGGCCCCTGCGGCCGGCCGCGTTTCCTGAGATGCCGACCAAGACTTCTCCTGCCGTTGCCCAGGACCCGGCGGTCCGCCTGGTGGCGTCGTGCCGCCTGCCCACGCCCTGGGCAGTGTTCGAGCTGCATGGCTTCGAGGAGATCGCCAGCGGCCGCGAACACGTCGCCCTGACCCTCGGCGACCTGTCCGACGGCGCTCCGGTGCTCGCGCGGATGCACTCCGAGTGCCTGACCGGCGACGCGCTGCACAGCCTGCGCTGCGACTGCGGCGCCCAGCTCGAGGCAGCGCTGGCTGCGATCGCTGCCGAGGGGCGCGGCGCGCTGCTCTACCTGCGCCAGGAGGGGAGGGGAATCGGCCTGCTGAACAAGATCCGCGCCTACCGCCTGCAGGACGCCGGCGCCGACACCGTCGAGGCCAACCACCAGCTCGGGCTCGCCGCCGATCTGCGCAGCTACGAGGCAGCCGCGGAGATGTTCGAGCTGCTCGGCGTGCATCGCCTGCGGCTGATGACCAACAATCCGCGCAAGATCCGTGCGCTCGAGGAGCGGGGGATCGAGATCACCGAGCGCATGCCGCTGCAGATCCCGCCGAATCCGCACAACCTCGGATACCTGCGCACCAAGGCCAGCCGGCTGGGGCACATGCTGGGGGCGGTCGCTTCGCTGGACGAATCCGCGCCCTGAGCAGCGCGGGCCGGCGCGGGCGGCCGGGCAGGCACCCCCTTCGGTTCAACCGGGCGCCTCGCCAGCCGACGGGACGGGCTGTGCGGGCCACCGGCGCTGCGGCGGGCAACATCCGCTTGCAATTTCGCACCCGACCTTACGCGACGGCCCGCGAAGCGTCGCATCCGATCGGCGATACTCGGCATTCCATCGACCAGCCGTGAGCGATCCGCACTTGAGCTTTATTCCACAGGAAGCTTCGGACGGCGCGCAGGCGCAGCGCCCTGGCCTGCGCGCCGCGCTCGCCCTGGCCGTCACGACGGTGCTTGCCGGCTGCGCGGCGACCGGGCCGCAGTACCAGCCGCCGCCGATGGCGGCGCCCGTCGCGTGGGCGCAGGCATCGGCGGTGCAGGCCGCGGCGCCCGCGGACCATGGCCAGGTCGACCCGACGCACTCCGGGCTGGCGTCCTGGTGGCGGCATTTCGACGATCCCCTGCTCGACGATCTGGTCGCCAGCGCGCTCGTCGACAACCCGGACCTGCGCTCGGCGATGGCGCGCGTCGGGCAGGCGCGCGCGCAGCGCGGCCTGGCCGAGGCGGGCTTCTCGCCCAGCGTCGGCGCGAGCGCCTCGGTGCGCGACTCCAAGGCTTCGGGCGGCAGCTCCACCACCTCCTACGGTCTCGGCGTGGATGCGAGCTGGGAGATCGACCTCTTCGGTCGACTGCGCAGTGGGCTGGAGGCGGCCGACGCCGACCTGCAGGCCAGCGCCGCCCGCCTGGGCTCCGCACAGGCCTCGCTGGCCGCGGAGGTCGCGCAGACCTACGTCGAGCTGCGTGCAATCCAGGCGCGGCTGGACGTCGCGCAGCGCAACCTCGCGACCCAGCAGGAGACGCTCCAGCTCACCCGGTGGCGCGCCCAGGCAGGGCTGGTCGGCTCCCTGGACGTCGAGCAGGCGCGTGCCACGGTCGAGCAGACCCGGGCGCAGCTGCCGGCGCTGCGCTCGAGCCTCGGACAGGCACGCCATCGCCTGTCGGTGCTGACCGGGCAGGCGCCCGCCGCGCTGGATGCGAAGCTTGCGCAGTCTGCGCCGATCCCGCGGGCGCCTTTCGCGGCTGCGCTCGCGATCCCGGCCGAGGTCCTGCGCCAGCGTCCGGACGTGCATGCGGCGGAACGCAGCCTGGCCGCCGAGACTGCCCGGGTCGGGCAGGCGCAGGCCGCACGCTGGCCGGGGCTGACGCTTGGCGGGTCGCTCGGTCTGCAGGCCTTGAGCCTGGGCGGACTCACCTCCGGCGGTGCAACGGTGCGCTCGCTCGCGGCGAGCCTGGCGGCGACCGTGTTCGACGGCGGCCGGCTGCGCCGCCAGGTGGAGATCCGCAGCGCGGTGCAGGAGCAGGCGCTGGCCGCGTACGAGGGCACGGTGCTCGCCGCGCTCGAGGAGGTGGAGAACGCGCTGCTCTCGGTGGCCTCCGATCGCGACCGGGCCGAGGCGCTCGAAGCCGCGGCGCAGGCTGCGAGCAACGCGGCGCTGCTGGCGCGGCAGCGCTACGCATCCGGGCTGGTCGATTTCCAGGCGGTGCTGGACTCCTCGCGCACCGTGCTCTCGGCCGAGGATGCGCTGGCCACCGGCCGGGCGAACGGGGCGCTCTCGATGGTGCGCTTGTACAAGGCGCTCGGCGGCGGCTGGTCCGCCGGGCAGCAGTGAAGGCGAGGCGATGACGAATCCGAACGGAGGAACTCCGGCTGCGAACGCCCAGGGCGCCGGCGGGATCGAGGACCTGCTCGGCGCGGGCGCAGCACGTCCGTGGTGGCGCAGGCCCGGGCCCTGGGTGGCCCTGGTGCTGGTGCTCGCGGTGCTTGCCGGCTGGGCGCTCTGGCAGCAGCGGCGCAGCCAGGCCTCGATGCCGGTCTACCTGAGCGAGCCGGTGACCCGGGGAGACCTCACCGTGACGGTCACCGCCAACGGCACGCTCCAGCCCACACGTGCCGTCAACGTCGGCAGCGAACTCTCGGGAACGGTCGCGCGGGTCCTGGTCGACGTGAACGACCGGGTCACGCGCGGGCAGGTGCTCGCCGAACTCGACACTGCCAAGCTGGGCGACCAGATCCGCCGCTCGCGCGCCTCGGTGCTGTCGGCGCAGGCCAGGGTCGCGCAGACCGCGGCCACGGTGAAGGAGGCGCAGGCGAACCAGGCGCGGATGGAGGAAGTCGCGCGCCTGTCGGGCGGGAAGGTGCCTTCGCAGGCGGAGCTGGATTCCGCGCGCGCTGCGGTCGAGCGCGCGCTGGCCGATGCGGCCGTGGCGAAGGCCAGCGTCGCCGATGCGCAGGCCGCGCTCAGCGTCGACGAGACCAACCTGCGCAAGGCATCGATCCGCTCGCCGATCGACGGCGTCGTGCTCACGCGTTCGGTCGATCCCGGCAACGCGGTGGCGGCCTCGCTGCAGGCGGTGACCCTGTTCAACATCGCCGAGGACCTGACCAGGATGAAGCTGCAGGTCAACGTCGACGAGGCCGACGTCGGGCAGGTGCGCGAGGGGCAGTCGGCCGAGTTCACGGTCAGCGCCTGGCCCAACCGGCGCTACCCGGCGAAGATCGTGCGGGTCGGCTACGGATCGACCACCAAGGACAACGTCGTGTCCTACCTGGCGGACCTCGAGGTGGGCAACGACGACCTGTCGCTGCGGCCGGGAATGACCGCGACCGCGACGATCACCGCCACTCACCGTTCAGGCGTGCTGCTGGTGCCCAATGCCGCGCTGCGCTTCACGCCGGCGGCGACCGGGCAGGCGGGGCCGGCTCTTGCGGCTGCCGACGCGGGCGCAGCGGGCGGCAGGCCTGCGGCCGGCAACGGGCAGGCCCCGGCAGGAACTGCGCGCCAGGGAGCATCCGGACAGGGCGGCAGCGCTGGCGGGGACAGCTTCGTCTCGAAGCTGATGCCGCGCTTCCCCCGGAGCGGTGCGCGTCGCGCGGGCGGCGCGAGCACCTCGAGCGCGCGTCAGGTCTGGGTGCTTCGCGACGGGCAGCCGGTTGCTGTAGCGCTCACCCCGGGAGTCAGCGACGGGCGCTTCACCGAGGTGGCCGCCGGCGGACCTGCCGAGGGCGAGCGCGTGATCGTCGAGCAGACGGCAGGAAACGCGCGATGAGCGTCGGCGAGCGCCCGCCACAGGGCGCAGTGCCGCTGATCCGCCTGCGCGGGATCACGCGCGTCTATGGCCACGGAGCGGCGGAGGTGCGCGCGCTCGACGGCGTCGACCTGGACGTCGAGGCCGGCGAGTTCGTCGCGATCATGGGGCCCAGCGGCTCGGGCAAGTCCACGGTGATGAACGTGATCGGCTGCCTGGACACGCCGAGTTCGGGGCGCTACCTGTTCCGCGGTGTGCCGGTGGAAGGCCTGAGCCGGGACCAGCGGGCGCTGCTGCGCCGGCGCTACCTGGGTTTCGTCTTCCAGGGCTTCAACCTGCTGCCCAGGACCTCGGCGCAGGAGAACGTCGAGCTGCCGCTGCTCTACCGTGGCGAGAGCGCGCAGGCACGCCAGGCAGCGGCGCGCGAGGCGCTGCGGTCGGTGGGCCTTGCCGGACGGGAGCACCATGCCCCGGCGGAACTCTCGGGCGGCCAGCAGCAGCGCGTGGCGATCGCGCGCGCGATCGTCACGAATCCGCAGGTGCTGCTCGCCGACGAGCCCACCGGCAACCTCGACACCCACCGCAGCCGGGAGATCATGGACCTGATCCAGTCGCTGAACCGCGACCGCGGGATCACCGTGCTCATGGTGACCCACGAGGCGGACATGGCGGCGTACGCGAAGCGCGTGGTGCGCTTCGTCGACGGGCGCATCGCCAGCGATGAGCGTCAGCAGCCGCGAGGCGGCGCCGCGCCCCAGGAGGCTGGTCGATGATCTGGAACTCGCTGCTGCTCGCGCTGCGGGCGATCCGGCGCAACCTGCTGCGCTCCTTCCTCACCATCCTGGGAATCGTGATCGGCGTGAGCGCGGTGATCACGATGGTCACCCTGGGCAACGGCGCGACCCAGGCGGTCAAGGACCAGATCTCCAGCCTGGGCAGCAACCTGCTGCAGGTTCGTCCGGGCCAGCGGCTGGGCCCGGGCGCGGGCGCCGCCGGCGCGCCGACCTTCGTCGAGGCGGACGTCGAGGCGATCGCAACGCAGATCGGCGGCGTGCGCGCGGTGGCGCCCGAGGTGCGCAGCGGCGTCACCGTGATCCACGGTGCGCGCAACTGGTCCACCGTGGTCACCGGCACCACCAACGACTACTTCCGGATCGGCAACTGGCGCATCGCCTCGGGGCGCGGCTTCGAGCCGGGCGAGGAGCGCGCTGGCGCCGCGGTCTGCGTGATCGGCGCGACGGTGCGACGCGAGCTGTTCGGCGCCCAGGACCCGCTCGGGCAGCATGTGCGCATCAAGCAGTTCTCCTGCCAGGTGGTGGGCCTGCTCGCCTCGAAGGGGCAGGGCGCGATGGGCTCCGACCAGGACGACCTGGTGGTGCTGCCGCTGCGCACTGTGCAGCGGCGCGTCACCGGCAGCACGCGGATCAACACCCTGCTGGTGTCGATGAACGAGGGCACCGACGCCGACAGCGTCAAGGAGAGCCTGCGTCTGCTGCTGCGCGAGCGGCGCAAGCTCGGCGACAACGAGGACGACAACTTCAACGTCCTCGACACCCGGCAGATCGCCGACGCGATGTCCGGGACCACCCAGGTGATGACCACCCTGCTGGGCGCAGTGGCCGCGGTGAGCCTGCTGGTGGGCGGAATCGGGATCATGAACATCATGCTGGTCAGCGTCACCGAGCGCACCCGCGAGGTGGGGATCCGCCTGGCGATCGGTGCGCTCGAGCGCGAGGTGCTGCTTCAGTTCCTGATCGAGGCGGTGGTGCTGGCGGCCTTCGGCGGGCTGGCCGGCCTGGCGCTGGCCGCGGTGGCCTCGGCAGTGCTCGCGCGGCTGATGCAGGTGCCCCTGCTCTTCGACCCAACGATCAACCTGGTGTCCTTCGCGTTCTCGGCGCTGATCGGCGTGGTGTTCGGCTACTTTCCGGCGCGAAGGGCTGCGCGCCTGGACCCGATCGAGGCGCTGCGGCACGAGTAGCGGCGGTCTCCACCGTCACGACGGCGCTGGCGCGATTTCCGGACCACCGCTGCCGACGCGCTGCAGTCCGAACGGTTAGGCTGCTGACCCTGCCCCGCAGCACGCCATTGCAGTCGCGCTCGCGCCCGCTGCGGGCCCCTTGTGTTCGCTCGGCCGCCTCACCGAGCGGTTCGCGCAATCAGACAGAACCAGGAGTCACCAGGGCCATGAGATTCGCCAAGCTCACCCGCATCGCAGCCGCGGTCGTGCTCGCCTCGGCGGCCAGCGTCGCCGGCGCCGCCGACGACGAGATCCGCCTCGGCAACACCGTCCCCTACAGTGGCCCTGCCTCCTTCTACGGCATGGTCGGCCACGCCACCGTCGCCTACTTCGCCAAGATCAACGACGAGGGCGGGATCAACGGCCGCAAGGTCAAGGTCATCAGCCTGGACGACGCGCTGCAGCCGCCCAAGACGGTCGAGCAGGTGCGCAAGATGGTCGAGCAGGACGAGGTGCACGCGATCGTGAACCAGGTCGGCACCGCTGCGGCCTCGTCGGTGCGCAAGTACCTGAATGCCAAGAAGGTGCCGCAGCTCTTCGTGCAGGCGGGCTCGCACAACTTCCAGCAGCCCAAGGAGTTCCCGTACAGCACCTCGGCGCTGATGAACTACACCTTCGAGGCGAAGGTCTACGGCAAGCAGATCCTCGAGGCGAACCCGAACGCGAAGATCGGCATCCTCTACCAGAACGACGACTACGGGAAGGACTACCTGAACGGCCTGAAGTCCTCGGCGGGCAAGGCGCTGATCTCCGAGATCACCTACGAGCAGACCGACCCGACGGTGGATTCCCAGGTGCTCGCGCTCAAGAGCGCTGGAGTGGACACCATCCTGCTGGCCGCCTATTCGAAGCAGGTGAGCCAGGCGCTGCGCAAGATGGACGACCTGAACTGGAAGCCCACGGTCTACATCAGCCACGTGTCCACGCAGGTGCACCCGACGCTGTCCAACGTGGGCCTGGACAAGGTGGTCGGCGTGATGAGCGCCGCGGTCATCAAGGACCCCTCCGACTCCAGCTGGCACAACGATGCCGACTACAAGGAGTACGTGGCCTGGATGAAGAAGTACTACCCGAACGGCGACATCAACAACTCGAGCAATGCCTCGGTGCTTGCGAGCAGCACTGCGATCGCGCACGTGCTGAGGTCTGCCGGCAACGACCTGAGCCGCGAGAACATCCTGAAGCAGATGACCCAGCTGAAGGACTTCACCGCACCGATGATGCTGCCCGGCATCGCGATGAACATGTCGGCTGACAACTACAACCTGTACCGTAAGATCCAGCTGATGCGCTTCGACGGCAAGCGCTGGGTCCCGCTGGGCAAGCCGGTCGGGGAGTGATGTTCCCGGGGCGGCGGCCCTGGGCCGCCGCCCCGGACCGGTACCCTCGGGTCGCCGCCGTCACGTGCCTGCGCACCCGAGAGCGCGAAACCAGGAGAATCCGATGGCCAGTTCCGCTGCTTCCAGCACCGCCCGCGATGACCTGGGCCGGCTCGTCCTGCGCCTGACGATCGGCCTGCTGATCCTGCTGCACGGAATCGCCAAGCTCGGCGGCAACCTCGACTGGATCAGCGCAATGCTCGGCAAGGCCGGGCTCCCGGCCGCGCTCGCCTATGGCGTCTATCTAGGGGAGCTCGTCGCGCCGCTACTGCTGGTGGCGGGCGTGTACACCCGGGTCGCGGCGCTGGTGATCGTGGTCAACATGCTGTTCGCGATCGGGCTCGTGCACATGGGGCACATCGGAACGCTGACCGAGGTCGGCGCCTGGGGAATCGAGACCCAGGCGCTGTTCCTCTTCGGGGCCCTGGCGATCGTGCTGCTCGGTGCAGGCCGCTACAGCCTCGGTGGCGCGCGCGGTCGCTGCAACTGACTCGCGGCGCGCAGCAGCGCGCCAGCTGTCCGTGCGCGCAGCCGCCGGGCTCCGCGCGCACCTGGGCGCCACCCGCGGGGGCGCACCCCCGCAGCGGCCTCAAGCTTCGCCCATCATGCTCTGCTGGTAGTTCTGCAGGCCGACGCGCTCGATCAGCTCGAGCTGCGTCTCGAGCCAGTCGATGTGCTCTTCGGTGTCATCGAGGATGCGCTGCAGCAGCGCGCGCGAGACGTAGTCGCGCACGCTCTCGCAGTGGGCGATCCCGTCGCGCACCGTTTCGCGCGCAGCGGTCTCGAGCTTCAGGTCACAGGCGAGGATCTCCGGGGTGTCCTCGCCGATCAGCAGCTTGTGCAGATCCTGCAGGTTGGGCAGGCCGCCGAGCATCAGGATGCGCTCGATCAGCAGGTCGGCGTGCTTCATCTCGCCGATCGATTCCTCGTACTCCTTCTTCCCGAGCGCGCGCAGCCCCCAGTGGCCGAGCATCCGCGAGTGCAGGAAATACTGGTTGATCGCGCTGAGCTCGTTCTTCAGCTGCGCGTTCAGGTGCGCGATCACCTTGGCGTCGCCCTTCATGTTCCCTCCCGATGTTACGGACCTCGACCCAGGGAGGGTATCACCCGAGCGCGCTGCGCCGCAGTTCGGCCGCCGCCATCCCGGTGCCTGCCGCGTGCGCCGCGAGCAGCTCGTGCACCGAGGATTCGCAACTGCCGCAGCAGGTCGATACGCCGGTCTCGAACTGCAGTTCGTCGAAGGAACTGGCGCCGGAGGCGATCGATTCGCGAAGCTGGCGGTCGTTGAGCGACTTGCAGATGCAGATGATCATCGCGTTTGCTGCCCGGAGAAGAGACGTGCTCGACGGGCAAATCATAAACGCGAAGCGTTCGCATTCGCAATCAATACCATGCGGGGAATGCGGGCGCCTGTCGCATCCCCGGGTGGCCCGCAGCGCCGGGCGCCCCGGCCCGCTCAGGTCAGCGACGCGTAGACCAGGCTGCGGAACAGTGCCCGGAAGTGCTCGCGCTGGTTGGGTCCTTGCAGCATCAGCAGTGCGAACATCTCCTCGCTCGGGTCGACCCAGAAGGTGGTCCCGGCCATTCCGCTCCAGTAGTACTGGCCGGCGCTGCCGGGCGTTGGGTCCAGCCCGGGCGCCATTCGCACCGCGAAGCCAAGGCCGAAGCCGCTGCCGGGCGGAAGCAGCGGCGAGCCGCTGGGGATGCTGCCGAGGTGGTCGGAAGTCATCCATTGCAGCGTCTTGCGGCCGATCAGGCGTTTGCCCTCGAGCGTGCCGCCGTTCTGGAGCATCTGCAGCAAGCGTGCGTAGTCGAGCGCGGTCGACACCAGGCCGCCGCCACCGGATTCGAAGCGCGGCGCCTCGCGCACCTTCATCAGCCGCACTTCGGCGCCGCTGTCCGGATCACGCGCGAAACCCTCGACCAGACGGTGCTGCTGCCCGGCAGGGACGTGGAAGGCCGTGTCGACCATTCCCAGCGGGTCGAGGATGCGCTCGCGCAGGAAGCTGCCGAGCCCCTGTCCCGAGATCACCTCGATCAGCCGTCCGAGGACGTCGGTGGACTGCCCGTACTCCCACCGGGAGCCCGGCTGGTGCATCAGCGGCAGCGCGGCGAGTTGCGCGCTGAACTCCGCATTGGTCTTCGACAGGCTGCCCAGGCGCTGCTCGACGTACATGCGCTGCACCGTGGACTCGCCGGTGAACGAGTAGCCGATTCCGGAGGTGTGCCGCAGCAGGTCCTGCACCGTCGCATCGCGCTCGACGGGCGCCAGGTCGATGCGCCCGTCGCGCTCGATCGCGACCTTCTGTCCGGCGTACTCGGGCAGGTGCCGGGACACCGGATCATCGAGCAGCAGTCGACCTTCCTCGACCAGCATCATCACGGCGAGCGAGACGATCGGCTTGGTCATCGAGTAGATGCGGAAGATCGCATCGTGCGTCATCGGCGTGCCGCGCACCGGGTCGGCGACCCCCAGGCTCTCGAAGCAGCCGATCCGCCCGCCCCGGGCGATCAGCAGGACGGCTCCGGGAAGGCGTCCGCGGGCGATTTCCGCGCGGAAGGCCTCGGACATCCGGGCGAGCCGGGCGGGCGACAGCCCGAGCACGTCCGGGTCGGCGATCGGCAGTGAGGGGGGAATCGTCATCGGTGCTCGTCTTTCAGTCCTGGTCAGCGTTCGTGCGGTGCGCATCGATCAGCCTGCGCTGCAGTCCGGGCGGCGCGGGCGCGTAATGCGAGAAGCTGCTGCTGCAGCGGCCCGCGCCACCGGTCATCGCCTCGAGCCGCGCCGTGTAGTCGGTGAGTTCGGCAAGCGGCGCCAGTCCGGTGACCACAGCGCTGCCATCCGGCTCGGGCAGGGTACCGGTCACCTGCCCGCGGCGCGAGGAGAGGTCGCCCGTGATCTCGCCGATCGCGGAGCCTGGCGTCTCGATTTCGATGGTGACGATCGGCTCCAGGACGGCGGGCGTCGCTGCGCGGATCGCCTCGATCGCCGCCTTGCGCCCCGCGGTGACGAAGGCGACTTCCTTGCCGTCCACCGGATGGGTCTTGCCGTCGTGGACGACGACCCGCAGGTCGACCACCGGGAAGCCGGCGACGACCCCCTCGGCGAGGGCCTGACGCACGCCCTTCTCGACTGCCGGCATGAACACCCCGGGGATCGCGCCGCCCTTGACCTGGTCGACGAACTCGAAGCCCGCGCCTCGCGGCAGCGGTTCGACGCGCAGCATCACCTCGCCGAACTGCCCTGCGCCGCCCGACTGCTTGCGGTGGCGGTGATGGCCCTCGGCGACCGACTGGATCGTCTCGCGATACGGGACCTCCGGCGGGTGGGCGTCCACCGACAGTCGCCAGGACTGCGAGAGCCGGTCGATCTTGCTTTTCAGGTGCAGCTCGCCGACGCCGCGGATCACCCACTCGTGGCTGCGGTCGTCGCGTTCGAGCAGCATCGACGGGTCCTCGGCGGCCAGCCGCGCCAGAGCCTCGGCGAGCTTCTGCTCGTCGCCCTGGCGCTTCGCAGCGAGCGCCAGCCCGTGCATCGCGGGCGGCAGCGCGGTGGCGCGCAGGTGGACGTGGTCCTCGTCGTGGGAGTCGTGCAGCACCGCGTCGAAGCGCAGTTCGTCGCTGCGGGCGATCGCCCCGATCTCGCCGGGCAGCAGCATGCCGGTCTCGGCCAGGTCCTTGCCGTTGATCCGGTACAGGTGCGAGACCCGCAGCGGCCGTCGGCCGTCGCCGACGAAGAGCTGCATGTCCTTGCGCACCGTGCCCTGGAAGACCCGGAACACGCCGACGCGGCCCATGTAGGGGTCGATCGCCACCTTGAAGACGTGGGCGAGCACGTGGGCCTGCGGATCGGGCCGGGCGTCGAGAGGCTCGACGTCCGGGGTGCCGGGATCGCCGCGGAAGAACTGCGGCGGGTTGCTCTCGAGCGGGGAGGGCGCGAGCCTGGCGATCAGCTGCAGCAGTTCGGCCACGCCGGCCCCGGTGCGCGCCGAGGTGAAGACCACCGGCACCAGGCGCCCTTCGCGCAGCGCCTGCTCGAAGGGCGCGTGCAGCTCCGCCTCCGAGGGATCGACGCCGTCGTCGAGGTAGCGCGCCAGCAGCGTCTCGTCCTCCTCGACCAGCGTGTCGATCAGCGCCCGGTGTGCGGCGGACACCGATTCGATGTCCGCCTCGCCGTCCGCGTGGGAGAGCAGCTCGATCACTTCGTGACCGTGCTGCGTCGGCAGGTCCAGCAACAGGCATTCGTTGCCGAAGCGCTCGCGCAGGCTGCGCAGCAGCCCGGCCAGGTCGACACCCTCGGCGTCGATGCCGTTGACCACGATCATCCGGCACAGCCGCCGCTCGGTTGCGGCGCGCATCGCCCGTTCGGTCATCGAGCGGATTCCGGTGCGGGCGTCGACCACCACCAGCGCGGTGTCCGCGGCCGCGAGCGCCGCCATCGTCTGGCCGGAGAAGTCGGGCAGCCCGGGAGTGTCGGCCAGATGGATCCGCACGCCCTGCCAGTCGAAGTTCACCAGCGCGGACTGGATCGAGTGCCCGAGCGCCCGTTCGAGCGGATCGTGGTCGCTGACCGTGCTGCCCTTCTCGACGCTTCCCGCCGAGCCGATCGCGCCGGCGGCAAGCAGCAGCGCCTCGGTGAGCGTGGTCTTGCCGCTGCCGGCGTGCCCGACGAGCACCAGGTTGCGGATCGCGCTGGGGGAGAGCTCGGACATCGCTGCACCTTGTCGTTGGGGGCGCCAGCGTCAATTAGACATCCGGGCGGCCCTCGCTGGCCAGCGAGGCTGCGCGTGATCCTGTGCTTGCCGTCGATGCGCAAACGCGCGTATAGTGCGGCTCGCAGTCGATTCAAGCAGTGTATCTAGCGGTTCTCCATGCGCCGTCCTTTTCGAGGCGCGCCTCGGTTGTTCCCCCGGCTACGTTTCTTGTACGTTTGCACCCCCGGACCGATCCGCTCCCGCGGGCCGAGTTCCAACACATCAATTCCATTCAGGAAACGTAGCAATGAGCGGCAACACCCAGACCGGCATCGTCAAGTGGTTCAACGAATCCAAGGGCGTCGGCTTCATCAGCCCGGACGGTGGCGGCGAAGACCTCTTCGCGCACTTCTCGGAGATCCAGGGCACCGGCTTCAAGACCCTGGCCGAAGCGCAGCGCGTGCAGTTCGAGGTCAAGCGCGGCCCGAAAGGCCTGCAGGCGGCATCGATCCGCCCCCTGTAAGGGGCGGGAGCGGCGGCCTTCCGGTCGCCGCACGCCGTTCCGCGGTTCACGCCGCGGAGCATGAGAACCGCAGCTCCAGGGCTGCGGTTTTTTCGTTGGTGCGCCCGGCACGGGCGCACCGCTCATCGACCGTGCGGCCTGCCGTGGTGCAGACCGCGGTGCCGATGGCCATGGGCCATCGGGCGCACCGGAGGCCAGTGGTAGGGCAGGGCGACGGGCCGCAGGTAGGGCTGGTAGTGCATCGGCGGTGACGGCAGGTACACCACCGGCCGCGGATACGCCATCGGGGGCGCCGGAACCACGACCGGTGCATAGACCGGTGCGGATACCACCGGGACACCGATCGCGACTGCAGCCCCGCCGTGCGAGCCGACGGTCACCGACCAGGCGACCTTGCTCGCCGCAGCGGTTCCGCTGGTGAGCAGTGCCGCGCCGGCAACTGCGGCCGAAGCCAGGATTCGTTTCATTCGACACCTCCGCTCGTTCTTCGTCGATCCATCGCGTGGGCGGGCAGCTTTGCTGGCCGCCCCGCAGCACTCCACAGCCACCTTCGGTATGGAAGGATCCTAGCGTCGCGGACCGCGTCGAGGCCCGAGCTCTTACAATCCGTCACTGCTGTTACCGCCAGATCCTGGCCTGCCGCCGGCCAAATCCCACCGTGAGCTTCCCGTCACTGCCTCCTGCGGCGATCGTCTACCTCGCCGGTTTCGCAACCGCGCTGCACGTGGGCAAGCTGCCCCCGGCACTGCCCGCGCTGCAGCACGAACTCGGCCTGAGCCTGGTGCAGGCCGGTCTGCTGGTGTCCGCCTTCCAGGTCGGCGGGATGACCATGGGCCTGTTCGGCGGCCTGCTCGCCGACCGCTTCGGGTTGCGGCGGGCGATGCTCACCGGGCTGGCGATGATGGCCATCGCAGGCGCTGCGGGCGCCATGACGAAAGCGGTGCTGCCGCTGGCGCTGCTGCGTGCGGTCGAGAGCGCAGGCTTCGTCCTGGCCGTACTGCCCGGGCCTGCCCTGTTGCGCCGCGTGACGCCGCCGCAGCGGATGAACCTCGCGCTCGGCGTCTGGGGCTCGTACATGCCGGCCGGGATGGCGCTGGCGCTGGTCCTGGCTCCCTGGCTGATCGTGATCGGCGGCTGGTCGCTCGCCTGGTGGGCCGCTGCCCTGGCGTCGGCGGTGATGTGGGGGCTGGTGCTGAACGGTGTTCCTGCGGACACCGCGCAGGTGCAGCCCGCCCAGCGCGCCTGGGCGCTTGCGCGTGACACGCTCTCGGGCAGGGGGCCGTGGCTGCTTGCGGCTTGCTTCGGGTGCTACGCGGGGCAGTGGATGGTGGTCTTCAGCTTCCTGCCCACCGCCTACCAGGATGCGGGAATCGCGCCGCAGTTGGCCGGGGTGCTGACTGCGGCCGGGGTCGCCGTGAACCTGAGCGGGAACGTGGCCGCCGGGGCGCTGCTGCAGCGGGGCGCCAGCCGGACGGCGCTGATCGCTGCAGCCTCGCTGACGATGGCCCTCGGTGCCTGGCTCGCCTTCGGGTCCGGACTGCACTTCGCCTGGCGCTATGCGGGCGTGCTGGCGTTCTCGGCCGTCGGCGGCCTGGTGCCCGGTGCGCTCTTCGCGAGCGCGCCGCGGCTGGCGCCGCACCCCGGCGCAGTGTCGACGACCACGGGGCTGATGCAGCAGGGCTCGTCGCTGGGCCAGTTCCTCACACCGCCGCTGGTGGCTGCGGTGGTCGGCGCCAGCGGCGGCTGGCAGAACACCTGGTGGGTGACCGGGGTGCTGGCGCTGGCCAACGTCGCGATCGCGGTGCTGCTCGGCCGTGCCGTGGCGCGCGCAGATCTCCTGGCGCGTGCGGCGGCGCCAGCCGGGCCGGCCGCGGCCCGCTGAGCCGATGCCGAGGAAGGTGGCACTGTCCGTCCGGCTCCTTGCCGGGCTGCTGGTCCTTGCGGCACCGACGCTGGGGATGGCTGCTGGCGATGCCGAGCCCTCGGGATCGGGGGCCGGGCGATCGACGGCGCAGTCGATGACGGCGCAGTCGATGACGGCGCAGTCGATGACGGCGCAGTCGATGACGGCGCAGTCGATGACGGCGCAGGCGGCGGCCCTGCCCGCAGCCCCGGGCAGCCGGCCGCGGATCGCGCTGGCGCTTTCCGGGGGCGGCGCGCGCGGCGCAGCGCACATCGGGGTGCTGAAGGTGCTCGAGGACCTGCGCGTGCCGATCGACTGCATCGCCGGGGCCAGCATGGGCGCGATCGTCGGCGGGGTCTACGCGGCGGGAATGCCCGTCGAATCGATGGAGCGCATCGTCACCGACACCGACTGGCGCGCGGTCTTCGACGATGCGCCGCCGCGTGCGCAGATCGCGGTGCGGCGCAAGGCCGATGGCTACAAGGGTCTTGCCGATCCGGAGTTCGGCGTGGGTCCGGGCGGCCTGGAGCTGCCCAAGGGCGTGATCGCCGGCCTGACCCTCGAGAGCTTCCTGCGGCTGCTGACCCAGCCGGTGCTCGACGTCGACGATTTCTCGAAGCTGCCGATCCCCTTTCGCGCGGTGGCCACCGACATCGTCCGCGGCGAGCCGGTGGTGCTCGAGCGCGGGAACCTGTCGCGCGCGCTGCGCGCGAGCATGGCGATCCCCGGCGCGGTGGCGCCGGTGGAGATCGACGAGCGGCTGCTGGTCGACGGCGGCGTCACCGACAATCTTCCGATCGACCTGGCGCGCGCGACCTGCGATGCGGATGTCGTGGTCGCGGTGAACATCCAGACGCGCCTGCTCGCGCGCGAGGAGATCACGTCGGCGGCGAGCGTGGTCGGCCAGCTCGTGAACCTGCTCGGCAAGGGCAGGGTCGACCAGCAGCTCGCGGGCCTGGGAAAGGCCGACGTGCTGATCAGCCCGGATCTCGGCGACATCTCGGCCGGCAGCTTCGAGCGCACGCCGGAGGCGATCCGCATCGGTGAGGCTGCAGCGCGCGAGCTGGGCGCGTCGCTTCAGCGCTACAGCCTGACGATGCGCGAATACCGGCAGCTGCGCGCGCAGCAGGCTTCGGCGCCGGTGCGCCTGGGCAGCGTCGACGCAATCGGCTTCGAGGGGCAGCAGCGCAGCAACGAGGAGGTGCTGCGCGGGCTCGTCCATTCCAGGCCGGGAGAGCCGCTGACCGAGGAGGCGATTGCGCGCGATCTGCGCCGCGTCTACGGGCGCGGCGACTTCGAGCGGGTCGACTACCGGATCGCGAGTGAATCGGGCCGGCGCACGCTGATCTTCGGCGTGCAGGAGAAGGCAACGGGACCGGGCTACCTGCGCCTGGGGCTGGGCTTCGGCACCGACTTCCGCGGCGATTCGCAGTTCGACCTGCGGGCGGCCTACCGTCGCACCTGGCTCAATGCGCTGGGCGGCGAGCTGGGGCTGGACCTGCAGGTCGGCCGTCGCAACCTCGCGCTGGCCGAGTGGTATCAGCCGCTGACGGCCGATGGCGAGTGGTTCGTCGCCCCCTACGTCTCCTTCGAGTCGAACCGTCGCGAGCTCTACGCAGGCGAGCGCAGCGTCGCGGAGCTGCGCGGCAACGACGGCCGGATCGGGCTGGACCTCGGCACCGTGTTCGGAACGGCGGGTGAACTGCGCCTGGGCGTGCTCGGTCGTCGCGTCCGCTCGAGCACCGTGATCGGGCTTCCGCTGATTCCCGACGACAACGAGTCCGCGCGCGGGCTGCGCCTGCACCTGCTGGTCGACACGCTGGATCGGCCCTACTTCGCCCGCGAGGGCTACGCGTTGTGGCTGGACGCATACACGTGGCAGCGCAACGACCGTGCCGATCGTGGCGCGTATCGGCGACTCAATGCGCGGCTCGACTACGCGGTGAGCGCCGGACCCCACACGCTGAACCTGTCGCTGCAGGGCGGGTCGAGGCTGGGCACCGAACTGCCGGTCTTCGACGCCTTCACGCTCGGTGGGCCGTTCCAGCTCTCTGGCCACCCTTATGGCCGCTTCCTCGCCGAGGGTTTCGCCTTCGCGCGCCTGCAGTACTACCGGCGCACCTACGCGCTGCCCAACCCGCTGGGAACCGGCGTCTATGCGGGTGTGTCGCTGGAGGCGGGGCGCCTGTCGCGGGCGCTCGCGTCGCTGGCGCCCGGAACCGTGGGTTCGCTCGGGCTGTTCATCGGCGCCGACACCTTCCTCGGACCGCTCTACCTGGTCGCCGGCTTCGGCTCCGGGGGCAATCGGGCGCTGCACCTGCTGATCGGGATGCGCTGAAGCGGAGCACGCCGCCTGGCGCCTTCCCTTGGCATGGAGGGCCTGCGCCTCGACCCGCGGTTCAGTCGTCGAGCAGGCGCCGCGCGTGATCGCGCGCGGTGGCGTCCGCCTCGGAGCGCAGCGCCGCCGCGCGTGCGCTGCGGCGCTGGACCAGGAGCCACGCGAGCACACCGAGCGCGAGGAGGGCGAAGGGGCCGATCCACAGCGCGAGCGTGTTGCCCTGGAGCCGCGGACGGTACAGGACGAAGTCGCCGTAGCGATCGACCAGGTAGTCCTTGATCTCGGCATCGCTGCGACCCGCTGCGACCATCGACTCGACCTGCCGGCGCAGGTCCACCGCGAGGTCGGCGTTCGAGTCCGCCAGCGTCTGGTTCTGGCACACCAGGCAGCGCAGTTCCTCCTCGAGCCTGCGCAGGCGGCGCTCGGCCTCGGGCGACATCTGCTCGCGCAGGCTGCGGCCCGAAGGCGCTTCCGTCTGGGTTGCTGCGGCCGCAGTCGCAGTCGCAGTCGCAGTCGCAGCCGCAGCCGCGGACTCGGCAGCCGCGCCCGCGGCCGGCGGCGCTGGAGTGCTGGCTGCGCCTGGCGCGGCGCTGCTGCGCCCATCGGCCTGCTGCGCGAGAACGGCGCCGGGGAGCAGCGCCGCCGCCAGGGCCAGGGCAAGCATCGCGCGCCGCATCACTGCGCCTGGAGCCGCTGCACCAGCGGCAGGATGCGCTGCGACAGCGCCTCGGGGGTCAGCGCGCCGATGAACTTGTCGCGCACCACCCCTGCCTTGTCGATGACGAAGGTCTCCGGCGCGCCGTAGACGCCCCAGTCGATCGCTGCCTTGCCTTCCTGATCGAGCACGGTCGTCGTGTAGGGATTGCCGAGGCGCTCGAGCCAGTCCTTCGCGTCCTCGGGGCGGTCCTTCCACGCGAGGCCGACCACGGGCGCCAGCCGACGCGCGGCGAACTCGTTGAGCAGCGGGTGCTCGACCTTGCATCCGGCGCACCAGGAGCCCCAGACGTTCAGCAGCCACACCTGGCCGCGCATCGAGGCCGTGGTCCAGGGCGCGCCGCCATCGCTGCCGAGCACCGACAGCGACACCTCGGGCGCGGGCTTGCCGACCAGCGGGGAGGGGATCTCGCGGGGATCGCGATCTAGCCCCCGCAGCAGGAACCAGCCGATGCCGATGGCGACCAGCAGCGGGATCAGGAATTTCAGAGCGCGCATCGACGGGACGCGCGGCGCCTGGCGCCGCGCCTTCGCAGGAAGGAGGGAAAGGGGAGACGCAGCCGGGGCATCGCAGGCGTGCGTGGACGGATCAGGCGGCCGCCGTGCGGACCGCCGCCGAGGCCTCGCTGCGTCGGCGGCGATAGCGGCGATCGGCGGCGGCAAGCACTCCGCCCCCGGCCATCATCAGGCAGCCGATCCAGATCCAGTTGACGAAGGGCTTGACGTGCACGCGCACCGCCCAGGCCGTCGGCGACAGCGCCTCGCCCATCGACACGTAGAGGTCGCGGGTGAACCCGCGGTCGATCGCGGCCTCGGTCATCGGCATGCGCGTCGCGCGGTAGACGCGCTTCTCCGGATGCAGTTGCGCCACCGTGCGGCCCTCGCGCGAGATCGTGAAGTGGCCGCGCACCGCGTCGTAGTTCGGGCCACGGACGTCCTCGAGGGCGTCGAAGTGCACTGCATAGCCGCCGAGCTCGATGTTCTGTCCGATCTCGAGACGCCCGTCGAGCTCCTTCTCGTAGCTGTTGACCAGGGTGACGCCGAGCACGAAGGCGGCCACGCCGATGTGCGCGAGGTGCATTCCCCAGATGCTGGCAGGCAGCAGCCGCGCGCGCGACAGCGTGATGCGGCGGTCGGCGCCACGCAGGCTGTCGAGCACGGTCACCGTGGCGCTCGCGGCGATCCAGAACGCGAACAGCAGCCCGAGGCTGGTCATCGGGCGGAAGCCGTCGATGCTCAGCGGGGCGAGCAGCGCGGCGATCACCGAG
This sequence comes from Pseudomonadota bacterium, assembly GCA_963204785.1. Taxonomy (GTDB): domain Bacteria; phylum Pseudomonadota; class Gammaproteobacteria; order Burkholderiales; family Burkholderiaceae_E; genus Quisquiliibacterium. The sequence goes on from CAUJHG010000080.1 coordinate 30,772, forward strand.
ATCGCGAGAGCCCATTTCATGCGATCGAGCATCGGCGGCAGCTCGGCCTGGCGCCAGCGGGCGATCGGGCCCAGTCCCATCAGGAAGAGCGCCGGCGCCATCAGCGGCACGAACACGGTCTCGAAGTAGGGCGGACCCACCGAGATCTTGCCCAGGCCCAGGGTGTCGAGCACCAGCGGGTACAGCGTGCCGAGCAGCACGGCGGCAGTGGCGACGATCATCAGCACGTTGTTGGCCAGCAGCATCGATTCGCGCGAGACCGGCGAGAAGCCCGGGCCGACTCCGATGCGCGGCGCACGCCAGGCGAACAGCGTGAGCGAGCCGCCCACCACGATCGCGAGGAAGGCGAGGATGAAGACCCCGCGCGCCGGATCGGTGGCGAAGGCGTGGACCGAGGTGAGCACGCCGGAGCGCACCAGGAAGGTGCCCAGCAGGCTCAGGCTGAAGACGAGGATCGCAAGCAGCACCGTCCAGCTGCGGAAGGCGCCGCGCTTCTCGGTCACGGCCAGCGAGTGGATCAGCGCGGTGCCGGCCAGCCAGGGCATGAAGGACGCGTTCTCGACCGGATCCCAGAACCACCATCCGCCCCAGCCGAGCTCGTAGTAGGCCCAGAAGGAGCCCAGCGCGATCCCGAGGGTCAGGAAGGCCCAGGCGGCAGTGGTCCAGGGCCGCGCCCAGCGCGCCCAGGCGGCGTCGAAGCGGCCCTCGAGCAGGCCGGCCACCGAGAAGGCGAAGGCCACTGCGAAGCCCACGTAGCCCATGTAGAGCAGCGGCGGGTGGAACACCATTCCCGGGTCCTGCAGCAGCGGGTTCAGGTCGCGCCCATCCGGTGCGGCAGGCACCAGCCGCTCGAAGGGGTTGGAGGTGAACAGCACGAACAGCAGGAAGCCGAAGATCACCAGGCCCATCGTCGCGAGCACGCGGGCGCGCAGCGTGGCCGGCAGCTGCGACGACAGCAGCGCCACTGCGGCGGTCCACCCGGACAGCGTCAGCGCCCACAGCAGGATCGAGCCCTCGTGCGAGCCCCAGCTCGCGGCCACCCGGTACCAGAAGGGCAGCGCCAGGTTCGAGTGCTTGGCCACCAGCGCGACGGTGAAGTCGTTGTGCACGAAGGCCGCCACCAGGCAGGCGAAGGAGAAGAGCGTCAGCGCGAAGGTGCCCGCCGCGGCGCTCGGTGCGACTGCCATCAGGCGTGCGTCGCGGCGCCAGGCGCCCACCAGCGGCAGCACGCCCAGCAGCAGCGACAGCGGCAGCGCCAGGACCAGCGCGAAATGTCCGAGTTCGACGGCCATCGCATCACCTCACTTCAGCGACTTCGACGCCTTGTCGACGAATTCCGACGGGGCGCCCACCGGCTTGCCGGCGCGCTCGAGCGCCTCGGCGGCCTCGGGCGGCATGTAGTTCTCGTCGTGCTTGGCCAGCACCTCGCTGGCGCGGAAGCTGCCGTCGGGCTCGACGGTGCCCTGCGCGACCACGCCGCGCCCTTCCTTGAACAGGTCGGGCAGGATGCCGCGATAGGTGACCTCGACGGTCTTCGCGCTGTCGGTGACGCGGAAGGCGACCACGGTGCCGTCGCCCTCGCGGCGCAGGCTTCCCGGCTCGACCAGGCCACCGAGCCGGAAGGCGCGCCCCTGCGGCGCTTCGCCGTTGGCGATCTGCGTGGGCGTGAAGAAGAAGACCAGGTTGCTCTGGAAGGCATTGAGCACCAGCGCCAGGGCGATGCCGAGCGCGCCGAGCCCTGCCAGGATCCAGATCATTCGGCGGTGACGCGGCTTCAAGCAGATTCCTCTTCGATCAGTTCGTGCACGCGCTGGCGGGCACGGGAGCGTCGACGGCGCAGCGACCAGAGTTCGATCGCGATCGCCAGCGCGAGCATGCCGTAGGAACTCCAGACGTAGGCGCCGTGACCGCCCATCGCGAGCCACTCGCTCATCGTGCGGTCTCCGGAAGTGCGCGGACCCAGTCGGTGTGCGCCTCACGCTCGAGGACGATGCTGCGCACCCGGTGCAGCGCCACCGCGATCGTATAGAACCAGGCGGCGAAGGACATGATCAGCATGGCCGCCAGCATGGTCTGCGCCATCTTCGGAGCTGCGGTCATCGACACGGTCGCGCCCTGGTGCAGGGTGTTCCACCAGCGCACCGAGAAGTAGATGATCGGCACGTTGACCACGCCGACCAGCGCGAGAAGGGCGCTGGCGCGGTCGGCACGCCGTTCGTCGTCGATCGCCGCGCGCAGCGCCATGTAGCCCAGGTAGAGGAAGAACAGGATCAGCGTGGAGGTCAGCCGCGCGTCCCACACCCAGTAGGCGCCCCAGGTGGGACGGCCCCAGAAGGCTCCGGTCCACAGGGAGACGAACGCGAACATGGCGCCGGTGGGCGCGATCGCCTGCGCCATCATCGCGGACATCCGGGTGTTCCAGATCAGCGATGCGGCGCACCAGCCCGCCATCACCAGGTAGGCGAACATCGCCATCCATGCGGCCGGGACGTGGATGAAGATGATCCGGTAGGCCTCGCCCTGCTGGTAATCGGTGGGCGCGACCACGAAGCCGATGTACAGGCCGATTGCGGCGAGGATGGCCGCCGCGGCCCCGAACCAGGGGATCAGCCGGCCCGCGAGCGGGTAGAAGTTCGCCGGCGCCGAGTACTTGAACCAGGAGATGCCTGCCATCGTCATTCGTAAGCGATTCTAACCGCCACCGCAGTGGCGAACGGCCCGAGCACCGAGGAGGTCAGCAGTCCCGCGCCGAGCAGCGAGAGATGCGCGCCCGCGCCCAGGCCGACGTCGACCGACTCGGCGGCGCCGGCGCCGAAGATCAGCACCGGCACCGCGAGCGGGAGCACGAGCAGCGCCAGCAGCGCGCTTCCCGCGCGCGTTCCCAGGGTCAGCGCCGCGCCGATCGCCCCGAGCCAGGAGAGGGTGGGCGTTCCCAGCGCGAGCCCGGCGGTCAGGGCGAGGATCGCCTCGGGCTGCATGCCGAACTGGATTCCGGCCAGCGGCGTGAGCAGCACCAGCGGCAGTCCGTTGGTCAGCCAGTGCGCCAGGACCTTTCCGGCCACCACTGCCGCAAGTGGCGCCGGCGCCAGGACGAGCTGCTCCAGGCTGCCGTCGGCGTGGTCGGCCGCGAACAGCCGCGCCAGCGACAGCAGCGAGGCCAGCAGCGCGGCGACCCAGGCGATGCCCGGCGCGATCCGCGCGAGCAGCGTCGGTTCCGGGCTGACGCCGAGCGGGAACAGCGATATCACCAGCACGAAGAAGACCAGCACCAGCGCGAGTTCAGCTCGCGAGCGCATTGCGAGCACCAGGTCACGGCGGCAGGCCCAGGCGAGCGCCGCCAGCGCAGCGGCCGGCTCGGGCGCGGAGTTCGTGCCACCACCGGCCGGGGCCTCGCGGGGGGCGGCCACCCCGGTGGTCGAAGCCAGGGCTGGGGTCTGCGCAGCGGGGCGGTTCACCGCGTCGCTCCCGGTGCGACGGCGCCGGCCATGGAAGCGCTCGGGCGCGCGTCGTCCGGCGCGCCCAGCCGCAGCGGCACTGACGGCGAGGCGGTCGGAAACTCCAGGTGGGTGGCGACCACCGCGCAGCCGCCGTCGGCGAGGTGGCCGTCGAGCAGTTCAGCGAACAGCCGCTGGCCGTCGGTGTCCAGCGCGGTGGTGGGCTCGTCGAGCAGCCACAGCGGCCGCGGCGTCAGCGCGAGCCGGGCCAGGCCCAGGCGCCGACGCTGCCCGGCCGACAGGCGCGCGAACTGCAGCCTGCGCTGGCGCGCCAGCCCGACCCTGTCGAGGGCGGCGTCCACGGCCGTGCCGATCTGGTCACCGAGCCGGCCCGAGCGGTCGAGCCAGGCCTGCATCTCGAGGTTCTCGCGCGCGCTCAGCTGCTCCTTCCAGCCCGTGGCGTGGCCCTGGTAGGCCAGGCAGGCGTGCCACTGCGGGTCGCCGGCGCGGCGCGGCTGGCCCCGCCAGCGGATCTCCCCGGAGGACGGACGCACCAGGCCGGCGACGATCCGCAGCAGGGTCGACTTCCCCGAACCGTTCGACCCGGTGAGCATCAGCCAGCGTCCGGCGTCCAGCGCGAAGGAGAGATCGACGAACAGTCGGCGGTTGCCCAGCGTGCAGGCCAGGGCGATCGCCTCGAGCGCGGCGCCGCTCATGGCACGCGGCGGTCGATCCGGATCGCGACTCCCGATGCGCCGGGGGTGACCGGCGCGCTGGTGCCGATCGGATCGCCGCTGCGTCGCATCGCCTCGCCGCTGGCGCTCACGCGCGCCTCGATCACCAGCGACGGGGCCGCCGACAGCCGCCGCGAGGGGTCCATCGACTGCAGGTCGTCGAGCCGGAAGCGGACGGGCCACTCGCCCACCGGCTGGCGCAGGGCCGCGAGCGGGGCGCGCGGGCCCTGCGGGTCGCGCGCCACCACGTAGAGCACCGCGCCCGGTGACAGGCTCGACTGAAGCGCGGGGTCGATCGTGATCTCCCCCGAGACCGCGGCTTCGGCGGCAGCCGGCGGGGCCGAGGCGCCGGAGGGGGATGCCTGGTCCGTGCGCCCGGCACCGCCCGCAGCGGGGACCGCAGCCGCGCCGCCCTGCGCGGCGAGCTCGCCCTCGATCCGCGTGATCGCTTCGGACATCCGGCTGGCTTCCACGGACTCCGGCGGCATCTCGCGCGCCAGCAGCTTCAGCAGCCGCAGCGCCTCGGGCAGGTTGCCCAGCCGGTACTGGGCCGCTCCCATCAGTGCGATCGCCTTGCCGTCGCTGGGGTCGATCCGCAGCGCGCGTTCGAGCAGCTCGACCGGCTTGCCGGCGAAGTCGCCGTGCGACAGCAGCACCAGGGTCTCGGCGTAGTCGGCAAGCAGGCGCGCGTGCCGCGGCTCGAGTTCCACCGCCTTCTCGTAGGCCTTCGCGGCCTCGGCAGGCTGGTCCTGCAGGCGCAGCGCCTCGGCGAGCATCGCCCAGGCTTCGGCGTCCTGCGGGTTGCGCACGACCTGCTTGCGCAGTTCCCCGACCGCCTGCGCGATCCGCTCCTGGGTGAGTTCGCCGTGCAGCGCCGCGCGGTCCAGCCCGACGATGGAAGGCGATCCCACCACCGAATAGACCAGCGCCGCGAGCACGGGCACCGCGATTGCCGACACCACTGCCCAGGACAGCGCGGCGCCGGAGCGCGACGACCTGCCCTCGGGCTGGCGCAGCCCGGCAGCCGCCTGCGGGAACTGCATGGCGGCTTCGCCGACGAGCTCGTCGATCGCACGCGCAGCTTCCTCGGAGCTCAGCCGGCCGGCCTCGCGCTCGCGCTCGATCTCGCGCCGCCGGTCGCGGTAGATTGCCAGCCGGCGGGCTTCGTCATCGGCCTCGCCGGCGACCGGAGCGGCGCGTCTGAACAGGGGCCAGACCACGAGGGCCGTTGCGGCGCAGGTGAGAAGGCCGATCAGGACCCAGAATGACAGCATCGACAGGTGCCGGAAGAGGGCGCGCGGGCCTCGGACGATTGGAAGCCGCGGATTGTCTCACACCCCTCCGTCAGGCATCGGGGCCTGGGGGACGGATCGGCAGCGGCCGGCTGCCGGACTCAGGACAGGGACAGATCGCCTCGCTCGAGCCGCGCGCCCAGGCGGTCGAGGAAGTCGAGGCACTTCCCGAGCTGCGCGATCTCGACGTGCTCGTCCGGCTGGTGCGCGACGCGGATGTCGCCCGGCCCGCAGACGATCGTCGGCACCCCGGCGCCCTGCAGGATGCCTGCCTCGGTGCCGAAGCTCACCCGGCCGGGCTGCGCGCAGCCGCACAGCGGCATCATCGCGCGGGCCAGGTGCAGGTTGCCCCGCTCGTCCAGGCCCGGTGTGTCGACGATCTCCTCGATGGTGATGTCGCAGTCCGGCGAGATCGCGCGCATCTGCGGCAGCAGCACCTGCGTGCAGTGCTCGCGCACCCGCGCGACGACGTCCGCGGCAGCGACGCCGGGCAGGGCGCGCACCTCGAAGACGAGCTCGCAGTCCCTTGCGGTGATGTTGTGTGCGGTGCCGCCGTGGATCATTCCGGCGTGGACGCTGGTGTGGGGGAACTCGAATCCGTCGTGGCGCTGCGTGTCGCGCAGCCTGCGCTGCAGCGCGTTCAGGAAGGCGACGACCTCCGCCGCGATCTCGACCGCGGAGACTCCGCTGTCGCGCAGCGACGAGTGCACCGAATGCCCGCGCACCCGGCAGCGGTAGATGGCCGCGCCCTTGTTGGCGATCACCACCTGCATCATCGTGGGCTCGCCGATCACGCAGGCCGACGGCCGCACCGGCGCTGCGGCGAGGTGAGCGGCGAGCTGGCGCATCCCGCCCATGTCGGTTTCCTCGTCGTAGGAGAGCGCCAGGTGCACCGGGGTGCGCAGCCGGGCTGCGGCCAGGCGAGGCGCCGTCTCCAGGCAGCACGCGATGAAGCCCTTCATGTCGGCGCTGCCGCGGCCGTACAGGCGTCCGTTGCGCTCGGTGAGTTCGAAGGGGTCGGATGCCCAGTCCTGGCCGGTCACCGGAACCACGTCGGAGTGCCCGGACAGCATCACGCCGGGGAGGTCCTGCGGGCCGATCGTCGCGAAGAGGTTGGCCTTGCCCGGCTGCGCCGAGTGCTGCACGAACACGTGCACGCCGAGATCGTCGAGCCGGTTGGCGACCCAGTCGATCAGCGCGACGTTGCTGCGGCTGCTGACCGTGTCGAAAGCGACCAGGCGGCGCAGCGTCCCGATCGTCCTGGGCAGGGTGTCAGGCAGGCTCATCGTTCCAGTCTATCGCATGGAGCCTGCCGGGGCGCAGGCCGGCGCTGCGCGCGCGCCTGCCGGCGCTCGCCGACCCCGGCGGCGCGAGGGGTCCCGCGCTGCGGTGCCGGTCGGTCTGGTATGTTCGCGGGGCCTGAAGCCGCGCCATCGGCAGGGCCGACCGCGCGCGCCTGCCGCACCCGCCAACCACCGTTTGCAGCCATGCCCCTGATCTTCCTCGTGCGCCACGCGCAGGCCTCCTTCGGCACCGACGACTACGACCGGCTCTCGGAGCTCGGCCGCCAGCAGTCGCGCTGGCTGGGCGAGTACTTCGCCGCACGCCGCCTGCAGTTCAGCCGGATCTGCGTGGGCACGCTGGTGCGTCAGCAGGACACCGCCCGCGAGCTGCTCGCGACGATGCCGCACGACGCCTCGGGCATCGTCACTCATCCCGGCCTTGACGAGTACCCGGGCGCCGCGCTGTACGCGGCCTACACCGGCGGCGCCGATCCGGTCGTGCAGCAGCGTGCCGACTTCAAGGGCTACTGGCGCACCTTCAGGGCAGCGATGCAGGCCTGGGCCGACGACCAGCTCGAAGGCGTCCCCGAAACCTGGGGCGAGTTCGGGGCGCGCATGCGCAGCGCGCTGTCGGTGGCCGCCAGCGGGCTCGGACGTGACGACACCGCGCTGGTGGTCAGCTCCGGCGGCGCGATCGGACGCCTGCTGGGCGAGATCACCGGCGCCCCGTCGAGCACCGCGATCGAGTTCAATCTCCAGTTCCGCAACACCGGCTTCTGCGAGCTGGTGGCGGTGGGCGACAGCCTGCGGGTCGCCAGCTTCAACAACGTGCCGCACCTCGAGTTCCCGGAGCGTCGGCACGCGATCACCTACGCCTGACCGGAGGCCGCCGATGCTCGAGCAGTTCTTCCCCAACGGCATTGCCCACTACCTCGGCGGCGGGCTGCTGCTGGGCGTCGCGGTGGCCGGGATCTTCGTCACCACCGGGCTGGTGGCGGGAATGAGCACCTTCTTCAGCGCGAGCTGGTCCTGGTTCTCCCGGCTGCCCTTCTTCGCGCAGGAGCGATTCACCACGAGCCGGCAGTGGCGGCTGGCGATGGCGGTGGGGCTGGTGCTCGGCGCGCTGCTGTGCATGCTGACGCTCGGCGGCGGCGAGCCGGTGGTCACTGCCGTGCCCTGGTGGCAGCTGGCGCTGGGCGGCTTCATCGGCGGCTTCGGCGCGCGGCTCTCCAACGGGTGCACCTCGGGACACGGGATCTGCGGAATGGGCTCCTTCCAGTTGCCCTCGCTGCTCGCGGTGCTGATCTTCCTGGCCACCGCAATGATCACTGCCGGGCTCGTCGCCGCGCTGGGAGGTGCCTGATGCGACCGCTGTCCCTGCTCGCAGTGCTCGCCGGCGGAGTGCTGTTCGGCTTCGGGCTCGCCTGGTCGACGATGATCCGCCCCGAGGTCGTGCTCTCCTTCCTGCGCTTCCAGGATTTCGGGCTGCTGCTGGTGCTCGGTGGCGCGGTCGTGGTCACCGCGATCGTCTATCGGCTCGCCCCGCGACTGATGCGCAGGCCGCTGCTCGAGCCCGCGTTCGGCCGGCATCCGTCGGTCCTCGACGCCAGCACACTGGGCGGCGCTGCGATCTTCGGCATCGGCTGGGGGCTCTCGGGTGTCTGCCCGGGGCCGGCGATCGCCGGGCTCGGCGCGGGGAACTGGCCGCTGTCGATCGCGCTCGCGGGGATGTTCGCGGGCGCCTGGGCCCATGGCTGGCTGATGAGCCGCAGCGCCCGGTAGTCCGGCAAGCCGCGGGGTTGCGCGGCGGGCCTTGCCGCATCCCGACCCCCGAAGGAGAACGACGATGACGATTCCGCCCGGACCGAGGCGCGCCCTGGCCGCGCTCGCGCTGCTGGCAGCCTGCACGCTCGCGTCCGCGCAGACGCTGCGCTGGGCCTCGCAGGGCGATCCGCAGACGATGGATCCGCACTCGCAGAACGAACTGCTCACCAACGCGATGAACGGGCAGGTCTACGAGACCCTGGTGCAGCGCGACCGCACGCTCGCGCTGGTGCCCGGACTGGCCACGGCCTGGGAGCGGCTGTCGCCGACGCGCTGGCGCGTGAAGCTGCGCGAGGGGGTGCGCTTCCACGACGGCACGCCGTTCACCGCCGACGACGTGCTGTTCTCGATGCAGCGCGCGAAGGAGCCCACCTCGATGATCCGCGTCTACGCCAGCGCGCTCGGCACTGCGCGCAAGGTGGACGCGAACACGGTCGAGTTCGAGCTGCCGAAGTTCGATCCGATCTTCCTCGAGCACCTGAGCCTGGTGCAGATCATGAGCCGCGCCTGGTGCGAGAAGCACGATGCGACGCGGCCGCTGGACTTCCGCAACCGCGAGGAGCGCCACACCGCGCGCCACGCCAATGGCACGGGCCCGTGGATCCTGGTGGCGCGCGAGCCAGACGTGCGCACCTCCTACCGGCGCAACCCGGACTGGTGGGGGCGCTTCGAGGGCAACCTGCAGAAGGTGGTCTACACGCCGATCGGCTCCGACGCCACGCGCACCGCGGCGCTGGTCTCCGGCGAGATCGACTTCCTCCAGGATCCCGCGCCGCAGGATCTCCCGCGCCTGCGCCGGCATCCGGCAGTGCAGGTCGTCGACGGCCAGGAGAATCGCGTCGTCTTCATCGGAATGGACCAGGGGCGCGACCAGCTCCTCTACTCGAGCGTCAAGGGGCGCAACCCCTTCAAGGACGTCCGGGTGCGTCGCGCGCTGTACCAGGCAGTGGACATCGAGGCGATCCGCGCGAAGCTGATGCGCGGCCAGGCGCTGCCCACCGGCGCGGTCATGCCTTCACCGCGCGGCGTGTTCGGCGACGCCGAGCTCGAGCGGCGGCTGCCCTACGACCTCGCCGCGGCGAAGCGGCTGATGGCCGAGGCGGGCTGGGAGCAGGGCTTCGAGGTGACGCTCGACTGTCCGAACAACCGCTACATCAACGACGAGGAGATCTGCCAGGCGCTGGCGGCGATGTGGGCGCAGCTGAAGGTGAAGGTGCGCGTCAACGCGATGCCGCGCGCGCAGTACTTCGCGAAGATGGAGAAGCTCGACACCTCGATGTACATGCTCGGCTGGGGCGGTTCGATCACCGACGCCGAGACCACGCTGACCCCGATCTACCGCACCCGGGGCGCGGGCGGCGTCGGCGACTACAACTGGGGGCAGGTCGCCAACCCCGAGCTCGACCGGCTCGCAGCGGCTTCCAGCCAGGAGCCGGATCCGGCGAAGCGCGAGCAGCTGATCCGCGCCGCGGTGAAGGAGCACAACGCCCAGGTGCACCACATCCCGCTGCACCGGCAGGTGATCCCCTGGGCCGCACGCAAGGGCGTCGAGGTGGTCCACCGGCCGGACAACTGGTTCGAGTGGCAGTGGGTGACGATCCAGGCGCGCTGACTCGAGAGATCACTGTCCGTCGGCGCACTGGACATTGATCCGTGCCTCGGAAGCGACCTCGAGATGTCGCAAGGAGCGATGTGCGCGTCGACGTCGAAAGTTCTTACAGTGAAACGCTTCGTGTTGATCAAGCAAGCAATAAACTACTGATGTTTCGATAGAAATCCAAAGAGGCCCGTTTCTTGCTTGAAAGCGATGTCACCGACGGATGGGTCCGGCGGTGATACACGCAAAAGGGGTTTGGAATGAGGCTCGAGATCACGCTCGCCGCTGCTGCGCTGTGCGGCATCATGGGCGTCGCACAGGCAGCGCCCGTCGCCAGTGTTTCGCTGCAAGGCAGTAATTATCTACAGAGTGGCACTGTCACCAACGTATCAGGCGATGGCGCAACGATCTCCGCTATCAGCTACAGCTACGGGACGCCCGGCGATTTCGTTGCTACCTTCGACACTTACACGGGCGGGGGCACCGCGTCGGACTTCCTGGCTTCTTCGCGGTTTTTCCAGACGGTCACTTGGAGCGGTCTGTCAATTGCAGAGGGTGCGTCGTTCGATTTCAGTGGCCTGGACATCGACCTGATCCAGACCCTCAACCCGCTGGATGTGACAGGTGGGATCATCGATTTCGTCGGCACCAGCCTGCGCAATGCGTACGTGTCGGTAACCTGGAGCAACGGCTGGGCTGCGTCGTGCGGGCTCAACGAGACTTCCTGGACCGTTGACAACGGATGCCGGGTGACCGACCAGGGTGGCGGCACCGTGCCCGAACCCGGCAGCCTCGCACTGGCTGGCCTGGGTCTGCTGGCGTTGGGAGCCCTTCGTCGTCGGAAGATCTGACACTCTGTCGGAAGGCAGGGATGGCGGCGGGTCAACTGCCGCGTTTCTGTCACCGCCGATTGTGGGGGGGGCGGCGGCAACTGATGCGCCGCCCCTCGGAGCGAAAGCTTGGCGCCGCCTCGGCCTGTGCATGAGAGGCTCGCGGTAGCGGCTCAGGGCGATGCAGGTGCTCGCGCCGCCCTCAGCGGAGCGCCGACCTTCAGATCTCGATGTCGTTCAGCAGCCGCACCGTGCCGACCAGCCCGCGCAGCACACGGTTCAGCCTGGGTGCCTCGCTGCGCTCAGGTAGCCGTTGCGCGAGCACAGCGCCAGCCCGTCGGCCTCGCGCACCGTGTCGTACGCGACGATGCGCACCGGCAGCGCGAACTGCTGCGCCATGCGGCGGATCAGCATCAGCTAACTGGTTCGAGTGGCAGTGGGTCACGATGCGCTGATGCCGATCGAGGCGAGGTGGCGCGGCGGGCCGCGCGCGGCGCGGACGACCCCGGGGCGCGCAGCTACGAAGCGGCACCGGCAGTGCCGGCAAGCGTCTGGAACTCCTCGACGAGCGCGCGCAGCCGCTGCCAGTGCGTCCCCGGCCAGTAGACCAGCGCGCAGTCCGCGCAGCGGGTGAATTCGCGCTGGCTCGCCGCCACCGCCGGCGGCAGCGATGCCGCGACAGCCTCGGGCTCCACCGGTTCGAGAAGGCCGTTGCACTCCAGGCAGCGGGTGAACGGTCGCTCCAGTCCTGCCAGGCCGAAGCGATGCGCCACCTCGAGGAGCTGCTCCTGCACCTGTTGCGCGCGCACGAAGCGCCCGCGCTGCACCCGCCGGTGCTCGAGGAGGGCGCGGTCGCGGCTGAGCACGATGCGGTCCTCGGCGAGGGCGAGGCGCGCGAGTTCGCGGTCGGGGCCGTCGCGCGCCAGCACCGTGTCGAAGCCCAGCAGACGCAGGCGGCGGGCGAGTGCGCCCAGGTGCGCGTCGGCCAGGAAGCGCAACGGGTCCCGCCCCTCGCCGGGGGCCGGCGGGAAGACCTCGATCCGCGCGCTCTCCCCGATGGGCTCGTCCAGCCCGGCGTCGCGGCCGTCGACCCGCACCGCACCGACCTCCGTGTGCGGCACGCCGAGCGCCTCGATCGCGTGCTTGATGCTCGCGCGCTGCGCGCCCGCCTGGCGCAGGCAGGCGCCGCGGCGCGCCCGGGGCAGCAGCCGGTCGAGTCCGCCGTGGAAGACGAAGGTCGGATCGCCCATCGGTCCGGGTTCAGGAAGCGCGATCGATCGGCTGCGGCGGCCAGGCCTGCGCGCGCCGGAGCCTGGAAGCCAGCCAGCCTGCGCCGCGGCGGATCACGAGATCGTGCGCGTCCGGACCCTCCCGGGACGCGCCCCCCGGTGGAACGCCGGCCCTCAGATCTCGATGTTGTCCAGCAGCCGCGGCGTGCCGAGCCGGGCCGCGCCGAGCGCCACCAGCGGCTCGCCGCCCTCGAGCTCCGCGGTGGCCGGCGTGTGCAGGTCGCGCTGCCGGCGCACGGTCAGGTAGTCGGGCTTCCAGCCGCGCGCGGCGAGTTCGGCCATCGCCGCCTGCTCGGCCTGCGCGAGCGCTTCGTGGGTGATCGTGCCCCGTGCGCGCGCCGCACGTACCGTGTCGACCACTGCGCGCAGCACCCGGTTGAGGCTGGGCGCCTCGCTGCGCTCGGTCGCGCTCAGGTAGCCGTTGCGCGAGGACAGCGCCAGCCCGTCGGCCTCGCGCACCGTGTCGTGTGCGACGATGCGCACCGGCAGCGCGAACTGCTGGGCCATCCGCCGGATCAGCATCAGCTGCTGGTAGTCCTTGCGCCCGAACACCGCGAACTCCGGACGCACCATCGCGAAGAGCTTCATCACCACGGTGCACACGCCGTCGAAGTGGCCTGGCCGGACCTCGCCCTCGAGGATCGAGGCCAGCGACGGATCCGGCACCACGTGGAAGGCCTGCGGCTCCGGGTACATCACGGTCTCGTCGGGCGCGAAGAGCAGGTCGCATCCGGTCTCGCGCAGCAGCGCGGCGTCGCGCTCGAAGGTGCGCGGGTACTTGTCGAAATCCTCGTTCGGGCCGAACTGCAGCCGGTTGACGAAGACGCTGGCCACCACCAGGCCGTCGGCCCCGGCCTGGCGGCGCGCCTCGCGCACCAGCGACAGGTGGCCTTCGTGGAGGTTGCCCATCGTGGGCACGAAGCCGACGCGGCGCGGCCCGGCCAGCGCGGCGCGCAGGCCCTCCAGGCTGTCCTCGATCCTCATGCGGGCGGCCCCTCAGTATCCGTGGAGGGCGGGATCGGGGAAGCGGCCGGCCTTGACCTCCTCGACGTAGCTGCGCAGCGCGGCTGCGATCGACGGCGCGCCCTCCATGAAGTTGCGCACGAACTTCGGCAGGCGTCCTCGGGTCACGTTCAGCATGTCGTGCAGCACGAGCACCTGTCCCGAGGTGCCCGGTCCGGCGCCGATGCCGATCGTCGGGATCGGCAGCGCCTTCGTGACCCGCTCGGCGACCGTCGAGGGCACCATCTCCATCACGAGCATCGCCGCGCCCGCGTCGGCGAGCTCGGTCGCGTGGCGCAGCATCGTCTCGGCCGCCTCGCCCTCGCGGCCCTGCACGCGGTAGCCGCCCAGCGCGTGCACCGTCTGCGGCGTGAAGCCGATGTGCGCACACACCGGAATGCCGCGCTCGACGATGAAGCGCACCGTGTCCGCGGTCCAGCCGCCGCCCTCGAGCTTGACCATCTGCGCCCCCGCCTGCACCAGCTTCACCGAACTGCGCACCGCCTGCTCGTGCGACTCCTGGTAGCTGCCGAAGGGCAGGTCGCCGATCAGCCAGCAGTTGCGGTTGCCGCGGGCGACCGCGGCGACGTGGTAGGCCATGTCCTCCAGCGACACCGGCATGGTCCCGGGCTGGCCCTGGATCACGTTGCCCAGCGAGTCGCCGACCAGGATCGTGTCGACGCCCGCCTCGTCGCACAGGCGGCCGAACGACGCGTCGTACGCGGTCAGCATCGCGATCTTCTCGCCGCGCGCGTGCATCTCGCGCAGGCGGGTCAGGGTCACGGGTTTGCGTTCGTTCATGATGCATCGCACAAGAGGAGTCGTTCGATTGTACCCATTCCGAACCACGCTGCACTGCGCCGCGTTCCGGGGCTGCGCGTGCATAGAATCTCGATCCTGCCCGCACGTTCGCGCGGGCGTCGGAGCCCCTCGAGATGAACCCGACCGCCCCCTGGACCCTGGACGCGGACCTGCCGGCGGCGGCGCTGCGCGCGCAGGGTTTCGTGCGGCTGGGCGCGGCGCAGCTGGCGGGACTGGCCCGCGTGCCGGTCGAGGCGTTCGAGCGCTGGCGTCCCGGCTGGGAGCGCCTGCCGCCCGATGCCTGGCTGCGCGACGGCGGCCGCTACCGCCGGCGCCGTCATGGCAGCTTCGTGCACGAGCCAGCGACCGGACGGCTCGTGCAGGCCGCGCACCGCGCGCACTGGCAGCCGGTCGACTACAACGCGCTGCACGGCGGCATCGAGCGGATGTTCGAGCCGCTCGAGCCGGCGCTTTGCGCGGACCAGGCCTGGAGCCGGCTGCTGTGCGCGCTCGGCGAACTGTTCGAGTCGATCGCGCCGGCCGGCCGCTGGTTCGTCGAGGCGCACCAGTTCCGCATCGACACCACCGACGGCGTCGGACGTCCCACGCCCGAGGGCGCCCACCGCGACGGCGTGGACTTCGTCGCGGTCGTTCTGGTCGATCGCCACCAGGTGCGCGGCGGGGAGACCCGCGTGTTCGAGGCCGACGGTCCGCGCGGCATCCGCTTCGTGATGGACGAGCCCTGGAGCGCGGTGCTGCTCGACGACCAGCGTGTGATCCACGAGGCCACCCCGATCCAGCCGGACGGCCCGGACGCGCACCGCGACACGCTGGTGCTCACCTACCGGCGCGGCGGCTTCCTGGCGCCGTGACCGCGAGCCGCGCCCCTGCAGACGCATCGCTGCCGGATCTCGCCATGCGCCGAAACGACCCGACGAGGAGATGACGATGACCCGACCAATGACCCCCCAGGCCGCGGCCGGCGCGCCCCCTCACGCGCCTGACGATGCGGCGGCGATGCAGGCGGCGGCCACGCTGTACCACCGCTTCTTCACCGGACTGATCCTCACCGTGGTCACGCGCCGCGGCCGCGAGGACGCGGGCGAACTGATGTTCCGCGTCTTCCGGCATCAGCACCACGAGAAGTTCCTCCCGGGGCTGCGCAAGCTCGGCCTGGCGACGCTGCCCGACGCGGTGGCGGCCGCCGGCTACCACTACCTCTCCAACACCGTGGGCGGCGTCCAGGTGGAGTTCATGCGCGAATCCGACCGCAAGGCCTGGGTGCGCTTCGTCCCGCCGCGCTGGATCTACGACGGCACCGCGATCGCAGGCGTGCCCACCGAGGTGTCGCGAGGCGTGCTGCGCGGCTGGTACGCGCACAACGGGGTGAGCCTGGGCAATCCGCGCCTGGGCTTCGTCTGCACGGCGCAGACTCCCGACGGACAGCACGGGCTCGCCGGCTACTTCCTCGAGCACGACCGCGAGCTTGCGCCCGAGGAGCGCCTGCGCTTTGCGCCCGGGGAAGAGCCTCCGCCCTTCGATCCGGCGGCCGCGCCGGCGCTGGATCCGGTCGACTGGACCGCGGATCGGCTGGCCAGGGCGAACCGCAACTACGCGATGGACTACCTGCGCACTGCGCTGCCGCGGCTGACCGAGCTCTTCGGTCCCGCCGAGGCGGCCTACCTGGGCGGCGTCGCCGCGCGCCTGATCGCGATGCAGTACTACCAGGAGACCGCCGCCAGGCTCGGCGTGGCGCCCGGGGGCGCCGAAGGCTTCGCGCGCTACCTCGCCGCGATGGCGCGGGGGCAGGGCGACCCGGCCGAGTGCTCGCGCGACGGTGACGCGGTGATCGTCCGGCAGGCCGGCTGGCGCCTGATGCGCGGGCTGGCCCCGCTGCACACCGCGGTGTTCGACGCGTGGAACGAACTCTGGGTGGGCGCACTGATGGTGCACGACCGCTTCCTGGTGCTGGAAGTGCTCGAGCGCATGGATCACGGCGACCCTGCGTTCGTCTGGCGGATCCGGCGTCGGGGGAAGCAGGTGTTCTGAGTAACCGTCTTCCGAGTCAAGCGCCGCCGCGCTGCGCCTCGCGCCGGTCCGGAAAGACGCCGGATCGCCGACGCGCCTGACCCGCATGCGGGCACTCCCCTCGGAGGGGGTATTTCCCGCGGCGCGCGGAATGCACCACAATGCATGCAGTCGGTAGCGTTGCGGCCGGCAACAGCCTGCGTGCGACGCGCCCACACGCGACCCGAACCCCGGATGCGCCCGCGCAACCGGGGCGCGGGCCGGGTTCACGTGAAGAAGAAAAGGGCCACGAGGCCGGAGGAGAGATGGGAATGGCTGGCACGATCGTCGATCGATTCGGGCGCGCCGCGGGCTGGGCCGCGGTGCTGGGCAGCGTGCTGCTGGCGGCCTGCGGAGGCGGCAGCGGCGACAGCGGAACGGTGCAGCTCAGCGTGCTGTCGAGCGCGCCGGAGTGGGTGTCCGGCGGCGATGCGCGCATCGCGCTGCGCGCATCGCCGGAGCTCCAGGACAAGCTCGAGTTGTGGCTGAACGGAGCCCGGGTGGCTCCCGCGATGCGCAGCACCGGCGAGCAGCTCGAGGGCGTGATCGCCGGGCTGGTCGAGGGCAAGAACAGGCTCGAGGTGCGTGAGACGGGCGGCAAGGTGCGCGACACGCTCACGCTGACCAACTGGCCGATCACCGGCCCGATGTTCACGGGTCCCCAGCAGACGCCCTTCACCTGCACCGCGACGCAGTTCGGCATGCAGCCGCTGGTCGACAGCGCCAGCGCGCCCGGCTACCGCGTGACCGACGCCAGCGGCGCCACCATCGGCTACAGCCGCAACTGCTCGATCGAGACCACGGTCAGCTACCTGTACCGCAGCACCGGCAACGCGTGGAAGACGCTGCCCGCGGGCGACCGTCCGGTCGACATGAGCGTGGTCACGCTGCCCGATGGCCGCAGCGTCGACTTCATCGTGCGGCGCGAGATCGGATCGATCAACCGCTTCCTCTACAGCTTCGCGATGCTCGCGCCTGCCGGCGAGAAGGCGGATGCTCCGGACCTGAGCCTGTGGAACCGCAAGCTGCTCTACTGGTTCCAGGGCGGGGTCGCGATCGGCCACACGCAGGGCACGGTGCACAGCGGCTCGCTCAATCCGGACATCCTGAAGCAGGGCTACGCAATCGTCCACAGCAGCGGCAACAACACCGGCACCCACTACAACATGAACATCGCCGGCGAGACCGCGATGATGACCAAGGAGCGCTTCATCGAGCGCTACGGCGTGCCGCTCTACACCATCGGCCTGGGCGGCTCCGGCGGCGCCATCCAGCAGTACATGCTCGCGCAGAACAACCCCGGCGTGCTCGACGGCCTGCTGCCGGTGCAGAGCTATCCGGACATGGTCACGCAGACCATCCACGTCGGCGACTGCGAGCTCCTCGAGTACTACATGGACGCCACCGACCGCACGAATCCGAAGTGGAGGGTGACGAAGAACCGCTCGCTGCTGGTCGGCTTCAACGCCGAAGAGGGCTTCGCCAAGGTGAACGACGCGCTCGCCCCGCTGAAGACCGCGCTGGGCTACAGCACCGCGCCCGGCACCACCGAGTGCGTCCCGGCCTGGCGCGGCCTCACGCCGCTGGCGGTGAGCCCGCTGTACGGCGAGGCCCCCAACCAGCAGCTCTGGGAGCCGCTCTCCGAGATCGCTGCGATCCGCTGGACCCACTACGACGACCTGCGCAACGTCTACGGAGTCGACGCCAACGGCGCTGCCCGGCCCACCTGGGACAACGTCGGCGTGCAGTACGGGCTGGCCTCGCTGAAGGAAGGCAGCATCACCCCGGCGGAGTTCCTGGACCTCAACTGGAACGTCGGCGGCTGGAAGCACCCGAGCCAGATGGTGCAGGAGACCTTCCCCTTCTTCGGCACCAGCGCTGCGGAACTCCAGAAGGCGCAGACCATTCCGGGCTACTTCGATCCCTGGAGCAGCAAGAACAGGATCGCCAGCCCGGGCGAAGGCCTGCCGATGCCGCGCACCAAGGGCGACCCGATCGCGATGCGCGCCGCCTACACCAGCGGACACGTGTTCACCGGGCGGCTCGAGGTGCCCGCGATCGACCATCGCCAGTACATGGAGCGCGAGCTCGACATGCACAACAGCCACCAGAGCTTCGCGGTGCGCAAGCGCGTGCTCGACCGGATGGGCCACAGCGACAATCTCGTGATCTGGTTCACCGACACCATCCCGAACACGCCCAAGGCGAGCCAGTCGCTCGAAGCGCTCGAGGTGATGGACCAGTGGCTCGCCAACATGCGCGCCAATCCGTCGGCCGGAATCGCGGCCAGCAAGCCGGCCCGGGCCGTGGACGCGTGCTACGACAAGGATGGACAGCGGATGTACGGGGGCGCGGGAGCCTGGAGCGGCATCCTCGACGGCGCTGCGCCGGGCGTGTGCACCCAGGCCTTCCCGCTGTACCGGACCTCGCGGATCGTCGCAGGCGCGCCGATCGAGGGCGCCATCTACGATTGCGCGAAGAAGACGGTGAAGGCTGCAGTGGCCGACGGCACCTACGCGCCCTGGACTCCCAACGCTGCCGAGATCGCCAAGCTCGAGCAGATCTTCCCTGAAGGGGTCTGCGACTACAGCCGCCCCGACCAGGCTCGGCCGTAAGCGCGACAGCGGGCCGGGATCGGCTTCCGGCCCGCCGGCACGCGCCGGCACGGCGAAGGTCGAGGCGCCCGGAGTGGGTGCCGAGCGCGCGGTGCAGCGTCTGTCCAGGACCGACGGCCAGTTCGCCAAGCAGGCGCTGAAGATCCTGATGCCCTCGGGCGTCCGGAAGGTGGCGGAACTCGCGCGGATGGCGGGCTAGCAGAAGCAGGTCGATGCCTTCGTGCTAAGCATGAACCGTGCCGCCGAGGCGGTCGGCCAGTCGCCGGGCCTCGACCACTACGTGACCGGGAAGGCGCTCGACGGACTGTTCCACACGGTCGGCGAGGAGGAGCGGAAGATCCGCACCAACCCGCTGGCGCGCAGCACGGACCTGCTCAAGACCGTCTTCGGCAAATAGGGCGCACGCCCGGCCGGGGCCTCGATCCGCCACCCTGGTCGACCCGGACATCTTTCCGCCGCCTTCGTTTCCTGTGGGCGCCATTGCAGGCGCGCGCCGTTCGCGGGCGGAGCCTGGCGTCGTGGGGCGCGCATGATGTATGCCACGTCGCTGATTCTTACAGAGATCACATTGCGTGGAATAAAAAGGCATATAAAACAATAAATTAGAGACGTGGTATGGAATATGCTTTATATCTGCTCGAGCTCATATCCCAACGTTCACCCGATCCGGAGACAAAATGAAAAACGTTCTGATCGCAGCGCTCTTTCTTGCATCCGCGGGTGCCCAGGCCGGTGTCATCACGGTCGGGGGTGTCGACGAGACCAGCACCGGCAACGGCTTCACCTCGTCGGTCGGCACCTGCACCGTCTCGTTCAACGACGGCACTGCGATCAACACCTGCGGCGCCGCCTATGCGATCGCTTCGGGCAACATCGTGCAGGGCACGGCGAGCGGGCAGCATGCAGCGCCTGCCGGTGACACCTCTCACTACCTGACCGTCGGACCTTCGGCCGGCAACAACGTGCAGGTGACGCTCACCGAGCAGGCCAACTATTTCGGCTTCTACGCAGGCTCGCTCGACACCTACAACCTGGTGTCCTTCTACCTGGGCAGCTCCCTGGTCGACTCCTTCACCGGAACGGAAATCAACGCGGTCGCGTTCCCGGGTACCGGAGCCACCGGCAACCAGAATCTGGCCGCCTACATCAACTACTACACGACCGGCGGAGTGAAGTTCGATCAGGTCGTGCTCTCGAGCAGTCAGAACGCGTTCGAGACCGACAATCACTCGTTCTCGATGGCCACGCCCCCCGGACAGGTTCCGCTGCCGGGGACGGTCGCCCTGCTCGGCGCCGGCATGCTCGGGCTCGGAGCCCTGCGCCGCCGCCTGGCCTGAATCTCACGATGCCGCGCCTCGCCGGTGGCGAGGTGCGAGCCTTCCTGGGCGCCTTCGGGCGCCCTGTTCGTTGGTGCTGTCGTTCTCGTCGCGGCCGCAGCCTCTGCGACAATCCGGGATGACCGAATCCCCGACTCCCGTCGCCGCAGCTGCGGATTTCTCCAGCCTGCCCCTCGCTCCGGCCGTCCTGGCCAATCTCCAGCGTCTCGGCTACGAGCGCATGACGCCGATCCAGGCGGCCAGCCTGCCGCTGGCGCTGGCAGGCCGTGACCTGATCGCCCAGGCGAAGACCGGCAGCGGCAAGACTGCCGCCTTCGCACTGCCGCTGCTCGCCAGGCTCGACCCGCGCAGCTTCGCGGTGCAGGCGCTGGTGCTGTGCCCCACGCGCGAGCTTGCCGAGCAGGTGGCGCAGGAGGTCCGTCGCCTGGCGCGCGCCGAGGACAACCTCAAGGTGCTCACGCTCTGTGGCGGCGCCACGCTGCGCCCGCAGGCCGCCAGCCTGGCGCATGGCGCGCACGTGGTCGTGGGCACGCCGGGCCGCATCCTCGACCATCTCTCGCGCGAGACGCTGTCGCTGGCGGCGCTGAACACGCTGGTGCTCGACGAAGCCGACCGCATGCTCGACATGGGTTTCGCCGAGGACATCGCCGCAGTCGTCAGGCGCTGCCCGTCCGGGCGCCAGACCCTGCTGTTGTCCGCCACCTGGCCCGAGGGCGTGACGAAGATGGCCAGGCGCTTCATGCGCGAGGCGCAGGAGGTGAAGCTGGCCGAGCGTCACGCAGCCGGCAAGATCCGCCAGCGTTTCTACGAGGTGAGCGAGGAGGAGCGCCTGCCGGCGGTGATGCGGCTGCTCGAGCACTTCCGGCCGGTGAGCACGCTGGCCTTCTGCAACACGAAGCAGCGCTGTCGCGAGCTGGCCGCGCTGCTGCAGGCCAGGGGGCTGGTCGCGCTCGAGCTGCACGGTGAACCCGAGCAGCGCGATCGCGACCAGGTGCTCGTGCAGTTCGCCAACCGCAGCTGCAGCGTGCTGGTGGCCACCGACGTGGCGGCCCGCGGGCTCGACATCACCGGGCTGGAGGCGGTGATCAATGTCGATGTCACGCCGGACCCGGAGCTGCACGTGCACCGCGTGGGACGCACCGGGCGGGCCGACGAGGCGGGCTGGGCCTTCAGCCTGGTCGGCCCCGGCGAGATGGAGCGTCCGGACCGGATCGAGAAGATGCAGGGCGAGGCGTTCGACTGGCATCCGCTGTCGGAGCTGAAGCCTTCGGACGACCCCGAGCCGCTGCGCCCGCCGATGGCCACCGTGCAGATCCTCGGTGGCCGCAAGGACAAGATCCGTCGCGGCGACGTGCTGGGCGCGCTGACCAAGGACATCGGCCTGCGCGGCGACCAGGTCGGCCGGATCGACGTCAAGGAGTTCGCCACCTACGTGGCGGTCGAGCGCGCCGTCGCACGCGAGACGGCGAAGGCGCTGAACGCGACGAAGGTCAAGGGCAGGGCGGTGAAGGCGACGCGACTGTGAGCGGAACTAAGACGGGGAGCAGGGGCGCGGCACCGGGGCGCGGGGCGAAGGGCGCGACGAACGGGCCGGCGAAGGGAGCGGCGAAGGGAGCGGCGAAGGGAGCGGCGAAGGGAGCGGCGAAGGGAGCGGCGAAGGGAGCGGCGAAGGGGGCGGCGAAGGGGGCGGCGAAGGGGGCGGCGAAGGGAGCGGCGAAGGGCGCATCGGGAGCCCCCGGCCCGCGGATCGATTTCGCGCTGCGCGGCGAGCACATCGCGCTCGACGCACTGCTCAAGGCGACCGGCCTGGCGGGCAGCGGCGGCGCTGCCAAGCCGATGATCGCTGCCGGCGAGGTCCGGGTCGACGGGGAGGTGGAGCTGCGCCGCGGCTGCAAGCTGAGGGCAGGCCAGGTGGTCGAGCTGGCCGGCACCACCATCGTGATCGCCGCGGCGGACCGGTCCGTGGGGTGAAACCCCGGCGCGACAGCGCCGCGCCGCGGTTGCTATCCTCGGCCGTTCCCTTCTGCCGAGGTTGCCGCCATGAACGAGAGCCGCTCCGTCCGCCTGCCGATCCGCGGCGTCGACTACCACTGCCGGATCTGGGGCGCCGCCGGCGCGCCGCAGCTCTTCCTGCTGCACGGCTCGCAGGACGTCTCGGCGTCCTGGCAGTTCACGGTGGATGCCTTCCAGCACGACTGGGAGGTGATCGCACCCGACTGGCGCGGCAACGGCCTGTCGGGCTGGAGCGGCGCGGACAGCTACTGGTTCCCTGACTACGTGGGCGACCTGCACGCGCTGCTCGAGCATTTCTCGCCGGAGCGGCCGGCGCTGCTCGTGGGCCACAGCATGGGCGCGCACATCGCGGCGATCTATGCCGGCGTGCGGCCCGACCGGGTGAGCCGTTTCGTCAACGTCGACGGCTTCGGGCCTGCAGTCGGCCGCCAGGACCCGGCGCCGCGGCGACTCGCGAAGTGGCTCGGGCAGCTCGGCGACGACACCTCGCAGCGCCCCTACGAGAGCTACGACGAATTCGCGCTGCGCATGCAGTCGGAGAACCCGCGCCTGACCGACGATCGCGCGCGTTTCCTGGTGCGGCACTGGGGCAGGGAGGCCGAGGACGGCGGCGTGGTGCGTCGCGCGGACCCCGCGCTCAAGCGCATCAACCCGCTGCCGTTCAGCCAGGCCGACGTGCTCGACTGCTGGCGCCAGACGCAGGCCTCGGTGCTGTGGGTGGACGGCGCGCAGTCCGGGCTGTGGGCGCGGCTGGCCTCGAACCCGCAGGAATTCCAGGATCGCGCCAGCGCCTACGCCGACCTGCAGGTGGAGCACGTCGAGGACTCGGGGCACAACATCCACCACGACCAGCCGGAACGGCTCGCTGCGGTGATCGAGGCCTTCATGCGGGGGCGCTGAGCCGGCACGCATCGGCGGCCAGCGTTCCGGCCGCGTGGATGCGCACCGGCCGTGTGGATGCGCACCGGCCGCCGTCGCCGATGGCCCGCCGCGCGCGCCCGGCGATCAGCCTTCCAGCGCCTCGAGCGCTTCGCTGAGCTCCAGCCAGCGGTTCTCGGCCTCGGCCAGCTCGGCTTCCATCGCCTTGAGCTGCCGGCCCGAGTCGGCGATCCCGGCCGGCGGCATCGGGCCGGAGATCCGGGCGCCGAGCTCGGCGATCCCGGCCTGCAGCTCGACCATCCGCCTGTCCAGCGTCTCGATCTCGCGCCGGATCGGGCGCGTCTTCGCGGCCTGCTCCTGGCGGCGCTGCGCATCCAGCCGGCGCTGCTCGGCGGCGCTGAGCGCAGGGCCGGGGAGCGGTCCGGAGCGCGCCGCGCTGCCGGATGCGGCCGAAGCCCCCGCGCCTGCGGCAGCGCCCTCCGGTGCCTGCGCGCCGCCGGTCTGGGCCGCCTCGCGCAGCCGCCTGGCTTCGTCGAGCAGGTAGCGCTGGTAGTCGTCGAGGTCGCCGTCGAAGGGGGCGACGCCACCGCGCGAGACCAGCCAGAACTCGTCGCAGACGGTGCGCAGCAGCGCGCGGTCGTGGCTGACCAGCATCACCGTGCCCTCGAACTCGTTGAGCGCCACGGACAGCGCCTCGCGGGTGGCGAGGTCCAGGTGGTTGGTGGGCTCGTCGAGCAGCAGCAGGTTGGGGCGCTGCCAGACGATCATGCACAGCACCAGCCGGGCCTTCTCGCCGCCGCTCATGCTGCCCACCGGTTGCGCCGCCATCTCGCCGCTGAAGTTGAAGCTGCCCAGGAAGTTGCGCAGTTCCTGCTCGCGGGCCTGGGGGGCGGTCTCCTTCGCGAGCCGGATCATGTGCTCGAGCGGCGTGTCCTGGGGGCGCAGCACGTCGAGTTCCTGCTGCGCGAAGTAGCCGATGTCCAGCCCCTTGCCCTCGGTGATCGAGCCTTCGATCGGGGCGAGAGCCCGGGCGATGGTCTTGACCAGCGTGGACTTGCCCTGCCCGTTGGCGCCGAGGATGCCGATGCGCTGGCCGGCGAGCACCGAGCGGTCGATGCCGCGCACGATGACCGTCGGCGGCGCGCCGTCGCTGCCCGGGTAGCCCACGGCGACCCCCTGCAGCGTGAGCATCGGGTTGGGCAGCCTGGCCGGCTCCATGAACTCGAAGCTGAACTCGGCATCGGCCAGCACCGGACCGATTCTCTCCATGCGCTCGAGGGCCTTGACCCGGCTCTGCGCCTGCTTAGCCTTGGTGGCCTTGGCCTTGAAGCGGTCGATAAACTTCTGCAGGTGGGCGATCTTCTCCTGCTGGCGGGCGTAGCTCGCCTCCTGCAGCGACATCTGCTCGACGCGCATCTCTTCGAAGCGGCGGTAGTTGCCGCCGTAGCGGGTGAGCCTGCCGCGCTCGATGTGCAGGGTGACGCTGGTGACCGCATCGAGGAACTCGCGGTCGTGACTGATCACCAGCATCGTGCCCGGGTAGCGCTCCAGCCAGCTCTCCAGCCAGACCAGCGCGTCCAGGTCCAGGTGGTTGGTGGGCTCGTCGAGCAGCAGCAGCTCGCTGGGGCACATCAGCGCGCGCGCCAGCTGCAGGCGCATCCGCCAGCCGCCGGAAAAGCTGTCGACCGGCCGGTCCAGCTCGCCGACCGCGAAGCCCAGGCCCAGCAGCAGGGCCTGGGCGCGGGCGGGCGCGTCGTTGAACCCCGCATCCTGCAGCGCCAGGTAGGCGTGGGCCATGCGCTCGCCGTCGTCGGCTGCCTCGGCCGCCTCCACTTCGCGCCGCGCGGCTGCCAGCGTGAGGTCGCCGTCCAGCACGAAGGCGGTGGCGCCCTGGCTGGTCTCGGGCATCTCCTGGGCCACCTGGGACATCCGCCAGGTCGGCGGAATGGAGAAATCCCCACCGTCCTCGTGCAGCGTGCCGGCGAGCAGGGCGAACAGGCTGGACTTGCCGGCGCCGTTGCGGCCGACCAGGCCCACCTTCTCGCCCGGGTTCACGGTGACGGAGGCGCCGTCGAGGATGAGCCGGGCGCCGCGGCGCAGGGCGATGTTCTTGAGCTGGATCATCGGGGAGCGGCGGCAGCGGTCGGTGCAGGGGAGGGGTGGGCGGGCATGCGGCCCAGGAACTCGGCGAGCGTGCGCGCGGTGTGGGTGTCGGCGCGCTCGGCCATTGCGGCGGGTGGTGCAGCGGCGACGATGCGTCCGCCGCCTGCGCCGCCTTCCGGGCCGAGGTCGACGATCCAGTCCGCCTCGGCCCAGAGGTCCAGGCTGTGCTCGACCACGACCAGGGTGTTGCCGGCGTCGACCAGGCGGTGGAACACGCGGATCAGTTTCTCGACGTCGGCCATGTGCAGCCCGACGGTGGGTTCGTCGAGCACGTAGAGCGTGTGCTGGCCCGGCGGCAGCGCCTTGCCGGCAGCGAGCGCCTTCGCGCGTGCGCGTACCAGCCGGGGATCGTCCTCACCGCCCTCGTCGCGCATGCGCACCTTGGCCAGTTCGGTCACCAGCTTGATCCGCTGCGCCTCGCCGCCGGACAGCGTCGGGCTGGGCTGGCCCAGCGTGAGGTAGCCCAGGCCCACGTCCTGAAGCAGCTTCAGCGGATGCGCGATCGACGGGTGCGCGGCGAAGAACTCCAGCGCCTCGTCGATGTCCATCGCGAGCACCTCGCCGATGTTGCGTCCGCGCAGTTGCACTTCGAGCGTCTCGCGGTTGAAGCGGCGCCCGCCGCAGGCGTCGCACGACACCTTGACGTCGGGCAGGAAGCTCATTTCGATGGTCTGCTGGCCCTGGCCCTCGCAGGCCGGGCAGCGGCCGGCGCCGGTGTTGAAGCTGAAGCGCGCCGGAGTCCAGCCGCGGATGCGCGCCTCCGAGGTGTCCGCGAACAGCCGCCGGATCGCATCCCAGAAGCCGACATAGGTCGCGGGGCAGGAGCGCGGGGTCTTGCCGATCGGAGTCTGGTCGACTTCGAGCACGCGGGTGATCCCCTCCCAGCCCTCGATCGCCTCGACGCCGGCCAGTGCCGGCGCCGGCCTGCGCTGGTTGCGTGCGCCGACCTGCGCGGCGACGTTGGCCAGCAGCACGTCGCGCGCGAGGGTCGACTTGCCCGAGCCGGAGACCCCGGTGACCACGGTCATCCGGTGCAGCGGGATGCGGGCCTGGACGTGGCGCAGGTTGTGCAGGTGCGCGCCGCGCAGCGTGAGCCAGTGGGGCGGCGCGCCGGCAGCCGGTGCCGGCGCGTGCCCGGGGGCTGCGTTGGCGGACGGGCGACCGCCTGTGTGGCTCGCGTCCACGGAGCCTGAGGCGACAAGATCGTCCGGCGGCAGCGGGCGCGGCGGATGCAGCGGGTGCACCAGCGGGCTGGCCAGGAAGCGACCGGTGATGCTGTCGGGGTGCGCGGCGAGTTCGTCGTGGCGGCCGGTGGCGACGACGCGGCCGCCGAGGCGGCCCGCGCCGGGGCCGATGTCGATCACGTGGTCGGCGCGCCGGATCGTGTCCTCGTCGTGCTCGACGACCAGCAGGGTGTTGCCCTTGTCGCGCAGCGACTCGAGCGTGTCGAGCAGGATGCGGTTGTCGTGCGGGTGCAGGCCGATGGTCGGCTCGTCGAGCACGTAGCACACGCCCTGCAGGTTCGAGCCGAGCTGCGCCGCCAGGCGGATGCGCTGCGCCTCGCCGCCGGAGAGCGTGGGGGCGGCGCGGTCCAGCGTCAGGTAGCCCAGCCCGACTTCCGAGAGGAAGTCGAGCCGGGAGCGGATCTCGGCGAGCACGTCGCGCGCGATCTCCTGCTCGCGGCCGGCGAAGCCGACCTGGCGCAGCCAGCGCGCGCAGTCGGCGACCGGCATCGCGGTGAGCTCGGCGATCGACAGGTCGAGCAGCTTCACTGCGAGCGCAGTGCGGTTCAGGCGCCGACCCGCGCAGGCGGGGCAGGGCGTCTCCACTGCGGCGGCTGCCTCGCCGGCTTGCGCGGCCTGCGCCGCGGCCTGGGCGGCCAGCTGGTCCGCGAGGCGCTCGGCGAGCTCGCCCACCGACTCGGTGCTCGCGTCCTCGCCGGAGCGGTGCTTCGGGTCGGGCGCGGGCAGGTAGGGCAGGCGCACGCCGGTGCCGACGCAGGAGGGGCACCAGCCGATCTTCGAGTTGAACGAGAACATCCGCGGATCCGGCTCCGGGAAGCTGGTGCCGCAGGACGGGCAGGCGCGCCTGGTCGAGAACAGGCGCGTCCCGAGGGCTTCCGAGGCGCGCTCGTACGCGTCGGCGTCTCCCGCATCGGAGGCCGCGCGCAACGCGTCCAGCGGCCCGGCGACCATCACGACGCCCTTGCCCAGCTCGAGCGCGCGGCGCAGCGCGTCGCGCAGCCCTGCCTCGTCCGCCGGATCGACCGCCAGGTCGGCCACCGGCAGCTCGATGTCGTGCTCGACGTAGCGGTCCAGGCGCGGGAAGCGGTCGGTCGGCAGGAAGCGACGGTCGACGCGCAGGTGGCCGTGCCCCCTGGCGGCGGCCCACTTCGCGAGATCGGTGTAGACGCCCTTGCGTGCGACCACCAGCGGCGCGAGCAGGCCGATGTGCCTGCCGCGATAGTCGCGCAGGATGCGCGCCGCGATCGTGTCGAAGTCCTGCGCTTCGATCCTCGTGCCGCAGTCCGGGCAGTGCTGCTGCCCGAGCTTCACGTAGAGCAGGCGCAGGAAGTGGTAGATCTCGGTGAGCGTCGCCACGGTGCTCTTGCGCCCGCCGCGACTTGTGCGCTGCTCGATCGCCACCGTCGGCGGGATGCCGAACACTCCGTCGACGTCCGGTCGCGAGGCCGGCTGCACGAACTGGCGGGCATAGGCGTTGAGCGACTCGAGGTAGCGGCGCTGCCCCTCGCCGAAGATCACGTCGAAGGCCAGGGTCGACTTGCCCGAGCCCGAGACGCCGGTGATCACGGTGAGCCGGTCGCGCGGCACCTCGACGTCGATCCCCTTCAGGTTGTGCTCGCGCGCGTGGTGCACGAAGATCGCGTTGCGCGCGCGCTCGCGCAGCAGGCTCTGCAGCGGCGCGCCTGCCGGCTCTTCGACAGCCAGCGCGGCGCCCGCTCCGACGGTCCTGCCCGCCAGCGCGCTGGCGTAGTCGGCGAGCGCCCGTCCCGTGTGGGTGCGTGCTTCGGCGGCGAGCTGTTCCGGCGTGCCGGTGGCAACCACCCTGCCGCCTTCGTCGCCGCCCTCGGGGCCGAGGTCGATCAGCCAGTCGCTGGCGCGGATCACGTCCAGGTTGTGCTCGATCACCAGAAGCGAGTGGCCGGCGGCGAGCAGCTTGCGCAGGGCGCGCAGCAGCTTTGCGACGTCGTCGAAGTGCAGGCCGGTGGTGGGCTCGTCGAACATGAACAGGGCGCCGCGGCGTCCCTCCTTCACGAAGGTCTGCCCCGGCGCCACGGGCGCGGTGCGCCCGTGGCTGGCGGCCTCGGCGAGGAAGCCGGCGAGCTTGAGGCGCTGCGCCTCGCCGCCCGACAGCGTGGGCACCGGCTGGCCCAGGCGCAGGTAGTCGAGGCCGACGTCGGCCAGCGGCTGCAGCCGCGTGCGCAGCGCGTGCTCGCCGGCGAACACCGCGAGCGCCTCGTGCACCGTGAGCTCGAGCACCTCGGCGACCGAGCGGTGGCGGCCGTCGCGACCCTCGATCGTCACCTCGAGCACCTCGGGACGGAAGCGCTTGCCGTCGCAGTCCGGGCAGCGCAGGTAGACGTCGGAGAGGAACTGCATCTCGACGTGCTCGAAGCCGTTGCCGCCACAGGTGGGGCAGCGGCCGTCGCCCGCGTTGAAGCTGAAGGTGCCGGCGGTGTAGCCGCGCTCGCGCGCCAGTTCGGCCGCCGCGAAGAGCTTGCGGATCGGGTCGAAGGCGCCGACGTAGCTGGCCGGATTGCTGCGCGCGGTCTTGCCGATCGGCGACTGGTCGACGAACACCACCTCGCCGATCCAGTCGTCGCCGAGCAGGCGCTCGTAGGCGCCCGGGGCCTCGGTGGCCTTGCCGCGCGCCTTGAGCAGCGCCGGCAGCAGCACGTTCTGCATCAGCGTCGACTTGCCGCTGCCGGAGACGCCGGTCAGGCAGACCAGGCGCTCCAGCGGGATCTCGACCGAGACGTCCTTGAGGTTGTGCTCGCGCGCGCCTTCGAGCAGCAGCTTCCGCGTCGACGGGCCCACGGGCTGCGGCCGTCCGGTGTCGACCCGACGGCGACCGGACAGGTACTCGCCGGTCAGGGTGTCGGCCGCGCGCAGCTCTGCAGGCGGGCCGTCGAAGACGATGTTCCCGCCGCGCTCGCCGGGGCCGGGGCCGATGTCGATCATCCGGTCGGCAGCGAACATCACCTGCGGGTCGTGCTCGACCACCACCAGCGAATTGCCGGCGTCGCGCAGCCGCTGCATCACCTCGATCACCCGGTTCATGTCGCGCGGGTGCAGCCCGATCGAGGGTTCGTCGAGGACGAAGAGCGTGTTGACCAGCGAGGTGCCCAGCGCGGTGGTCAGGTTGATGCGCTGCACTTCGCCGCCGGAGAGCGTGCGCGACTGGCGGTCCAGCGTCAGGTAGCCCAGCCCCACCTGCTGCAGGTAGCGCAGGCGCGCGCGGATCTCGGTCAGCAGCAGGTCGGTGGCCTCGTCCAGCGGCGCCGGAAGCCGCAGCATCGCGAAGAACTCCGCGACCCGGTCGATCGGCAGCAGCATCAGGTCGTGGATAGACAGGCCGGCGATGCCGGCCAGTTGCGCGTCGTTCCAGTCGACACCGGCGGGGCGGAAGCGCCGGTAGCCGCCGAGCGTGCGGTCGGCGTCCTCGACCGAGCCCACCCGCCACAGCAGCGCGTCCGGCTTCAGGCGCGCGCCCCGGCACGCGGTGCAGGGCGTGTACGAGCGGTACTTCGACAGCAGCACGCGGATGTGCATCCGGTAGGCCTTCGACTCGAGCCAGCCGAAGAAGTGACGGATGCCGTACCACTGCGACTGCCATTTGCCGGACCAGTCGTCGGCGCCTTCGATCACCCAGCGGCGGTGCGCGTCGTCGAGTGCGCGCCACGGGACGCCGAGAGGCACGCCAGCGGCGGCCGCGTACTTCACGAGGTCGCGCTGGCACTCGCGGAAGCTCTCGGTCTGCCAGGGCCTGATCGCCCCCTCGGCCAGGGTCTTGCTTTCGTCGGGGATCACCAGGCCGAGGTCGATTCCGATCACCCGTCCGAAGCCCCGGCAGGTCTCGCAGGCGCCCAGCGGCGAATTGAACGAGAACAGGCTCGGCAGGGGGTCTGCATAGGCGATGTCGCAGTCGGCGCAGTGCAGGCCGGTGCTGAAGCGCCAGCGCGCCCGCTCGCTGCCCTCGTCGTCCAGCACGTGCACCGAGAGCCGGCCGTGGCCGCGGGTCATCGCGCTCTCGATCGCGTCGGACACGCGCGCGTCCTCGACCCCGCCCAGGCGGAAGCGGTCCTGCACCACCTGCAGCACCTGCCCGGTGCCGGCGGCGGCGGGCTCGGTGCACTGCACCCGCGTGTAGCCCTGCGCCTCCAGGTGCCTGCGCACCTCCTCCTCGCCGTAGTTCGCGGGCACCTCGACCGGGAAGCTCACGACCAGGCGCGGGTCGCCGGCAGCGGGCGCGCGCGCGGCAAGCGCCTGCCGGACCGAGGCGACCGTGTCGCGACGCACCGGATGCGCGCAGCAGCGGCAGTGCAGCGTGCCGGCGCGCGCGAAGAGCAGCTTCAGGTGGTCGTCGATCTCGGTCATCGTCCCGACGGTCGAGCGCGAAGTGCGCACCGGGTTCGTCTGGTCGATCGCGATCGCCGGCGGAACTCCCTCGATCCGGTCGACCTGGGGCTTGTCCATCCGGTCCAGGAACTGCCGCGCGTAGGCGGAGAAGGTCTCGACGTAGCGGCGCTGCCCTTCGGCGTAGAGCGTGTCGAAGACGAGCGAGGACTTGCCCGAGCCGGAAACGCCGGTGACCACGATCAGCTCGTTGGTCGGCAGGTCCAGGTCGAGGTTGCGCAGATTGTTCTGACGCGCGCCGCGGATGCGGATCGCGGGGCGGCGGGCATCGGGGGGCTGGGCCGGCATCGAGCGTCCTGCGGCGGAAGGAGGCGGAAGTCTAGCCCAGCGCTGCGGCGCCGGCCGGCACATCCCGCGAGCCCCGGCGGGTTGTCGCCCGGCCAGGGGCCGTGGGCGGCAATCCGCTAAGATTGACCGCCTCGTTCACGGAGGGCGCCACCGATGGTCAAGCAAGTGATCTCCACCTCGTCCGCGCCGGCGGCGATCGGTCCCTATTCCCAGGCGATCGCCGCCGGGAACGTGGCCTACCTGTCCGGGCAGATCGGCCTGGACCCAGCCACCGGGCACCTGGTCGAGGGTGGCTTCGATGCGCAGGTGCACCGCGCGCTGCGCAACCTGCGCGCGGTCGCCGAAGCTGCCGGGGGATCGATCGACGACTGCGTCAAGCTCACGCTCTTCCTCACCGACCTGACCAGCTTCTCGCGCGTCAACGAGATCATGCAGGAGTACTTCCGCAAGCCCTTCCCGGCGCGCTCCACCGTCGGGGTCGCGAGCCTGCCGCGCGGTGCGGAGTTCGAGGTCGAGGCGATCATGGTCCGGTCCTGAGTCCGGCGGCAGGGAGCGGCGGTGGCCGACGATCCGCTCGCCCGGTTCGCGCGCCTGGGAATCCGCCGCGAGCAGGACCTGCTGCTGCACCTGCCGCTGCGCTACCAGGACGAGACCCGCATCACGCCGATCGCGGCGCTGCGCCCCGGGCAGCACGCGCAGGTCGAGGGCGAGGTCGCGCGCAGCGAGGTCACCGGCAGGGGCCGGCGGATGCTGGTGGCGGAACTGCGCGATGCCAGCGGCACGCTGGGGCTGCGCTTCCTGAACTTCTACGGCTCGCAGCTCGCGCAGCTCGCACCCGGCCGGCGCCTGCGGGTCTCGGGCGAGGTGCGCGGCGGCCTGCTCGGGCTCGAGATCGTCCACCCGCGCTATCGCCAGGTCGAGCCGGGCGAGCCACTGCCGACCCGCCTGACGCCGGTCTACCCGAGCGCGGCCGGGATCGGACAGGCAGCGCTGCGCGCCGCGGTGCGCAAGGCGCTGCGCGCGCACCCGTGGCCCGAGACGGTGCCGGCCGGGTGCCTGCGCGAGCTCGGCCTGCCCGCTGCGGCCGAGGCGCTTCGCTTCCTGCACGCACCGCCGGCGGATGCCGACCTGCACGCGCTCGAGGATCGCAGCGCTCCGGCCTGGCGACGGCTGATCTTCGACGAGCTGCTTGCGCAGCAGCTCTCGCTGAAGCGCGCCCGTGCCGCGCGCGCCGAACGCAGCGCCCATCCCTTGCGCGAGGCGAGCGGCGTCGAGCGGCTGCGCGCGGCGCTGCCCTTCCGGCTGACCGCCGCGCAGGCGCGCGCCTGGAGCGAAGTGTCGGCGGATCTCGCCGCCGCCCAGCCGATGAACCGCCTGGTGCAGGGGGATGTGGGCAGCGGCAAGACCGTGATCGCGGCGCTGGCGGCCGCGCAGACGATCGGCAGCGGGATGCAGGCGGCGCTGATGGCGCCCACCGAGATCCTGGCCGAGCAGCACTTCGCCAAGCTCGGCCCCTGGATGGCGGCGATCGGCGCCCGGATCGACTGGCTGTCCAGTTCGCTCAAGGGCGCAGCGAAGCGCGCGGTGCGCGAGCGGGTCGCCGCCGGGGAGGTGGACCTGCTGGTGGGGACCCACGCGCTGATCGAGGACGCGGTGGTGTTTCCCCGTCTCGGGCTGGCGATCGTCGACGAGCAGCACCGCTTCGGGGTCGCGCAGCGGCTCGCGCTGCGCGGCAAGGGCGGGCCGCTGCCGCACCAGCTGATGATGAGCGCGACGCCGATTCCGCGCACGCTGGCGATGACCTACTACGCGGACCTGGACGTGTCGGTGATCGACGAGCTGCCGCCGGGCCGCCGGCCGGTGCTGACCCGGCTGGTGTCCGAGGCCCGTCGCGATGAGCTGATCGGGCGTGTGCGCGCAGCGGTCGCTGCCGGCCGGCAGGCCTACTGGGTCTGCCCGCTGATCGAAGAGGCCGGCGAGGAGGGCAGCGCAGTGCCGGCTCCTGGCGCCGGGGCTGCGCCGCCGGGCGCGCCTCGCGGCGCGCGCGCAGCGCGCGTGCGCCGCGAGGCGCTCGAACTGCAGACCGCGATCGACACCCACGCGCGGCTGTCGGAAGACCTTGCGCCGCTGTCGGTGGGACTGATCCACGGCCGGCTGCCGGGGGCGGAGAAGCAGGCAGTGATGGATGCGTTCACCCGCGGCGCGCTCGATGTGCTGGTCGCCACGACGGTGATCGAGGTCGGGGTCGACGTGCCGAACGCGTCGCTGATGGTGATCGAGCACGCCGAGCGCTTCGGGCTGGCGCAGCTGCACCAGCTGCGCGGACGCATCGGACGCGGCACTGCCGACAGCGTCTGTGTGCTGATGTACCGGGCGCCGCTCTCGCCGACGGCGCGCGAGCGTCTGAAGACGATGTACGAGACCACCGACGGCTTCGAGATAGCCCGGCGCGACCTGGCGCTGCGCGGCCCCGGCCAGTTCCTGGGCGCGCGGCAGTCGGGTGTGGCGCTGCTGCGCCTTGCCGACCTGGAGCGCGACGCCGTGCTGGCCGAGGCGGCGCGCACCTGCGCCGCAGCAATGCTGTCGTCGGACCGGCAGGCCGAGATCGACGCGCACCTGGATCGCTGGATGGCCGGCCGCGAGGACTACCTGAAGGCCTGAGCCCGAACGCCCTGGCGCCCGCACGGAGCCAGCGCGGCTGCCCGCCGGGACCGGGCGCAGGCCCGGGCGGGCGCTTGGTATCATCGACTGCCATGACCCTGACCGAACTGAAGTACATCGTCGCGGTGGCGCGCGAGCGTCACTTCGGCCGCGCGGCAGAGGCCTGTTTCGTCAGCCAGCCGACGCTCTCGGTGGCCATCAGGAAGCTCGAGGACGAGCTCGGCGTCCAGCTCTTCGAGCGTGGCAGCACCGAGGTGTCGGTCACGCCCACCGGCCAGCAGATCGTCGAGCAGGCCCAGCGCGTGCTCGAGCAGACCAACGAGATCCGCGAGATCGCCCGGCAGGGAAAGGACCCGCTCTCCGGCGCGCTGCGCGTCGGTGTCATCTACACGATCGGCCCCTACCTGCTGCCCGGCCTGGTGCGCCGGATGATCGCGGACGCCCCCCAGATGCCGCTGGTGCTGCAGGAGAATTTCACGACCAAGCTGCTCGAGTCGCTGCGTCAGGGCGACCTGGACGTCGCGGTGCTCGCCGATCCCTTCCCCGACCAGGGCCTGATGACGCAGGCGGTCTACGACGAGAGTTTCGTGGTCGCGGTGCCGCGCGATCACCGCTGGGCCGGGCGCGCGTCGATCCGCTCCGAGGAACTCAAGCGCGAGACGATGCTGCTGCTGGGCACCGGCCACTGCTTTCGCGACCACGTCCTCGAGGTGTGTCCGGAGCTGTCACGCTTCTCGCAGGCCAGCGGCGGCATCCAGAAGACCTTCGAGGGCTCGTCCCTCGAGACGATCCGGCACATGGTCGCCTCGGGAATCGGCGTCACGGTGCTGCCGATGATGGCCAGGCCCGAGCCCTCCGAGGACAGCCTGCTCGTGTACGTTCCCTTCGAGCCGCCGGCGCCGCAGCGCCGCGTGTCGCTGGTCTGGCGCAAGAGCTTCCCGAGGCTGCCGGCGATCCAGGCGCTGCGCATGGGAATCCTGGCCGCGGGCCTGCGCGGTGTCACACTGCTGCCTGACGCGACGCCCCAGTCCCACTGAACCCCGATCCCCGATGAACCGACCGCAATACATGACCGTGGACCAGACCATCGGCAGGACGCCGCTGGTCCGGCTCCAGCGCATCGACGCCGGGGAGAATGCGCGCCGTGGCAACGTGGTCCTCGGCAAGCTCGAGGGCAACAACCCCGCCGGATCGGTCAAGGACCGCCCCGCGCTTGCGATGATCGTGCGCGCCGAGGCGCGCGGCGAGATCCGCCCCGGCGACACGCTGATCGAGGCCACTTCGGGCAACACCGGAATCGGCCTGGCGATGGCTGCCGCGATCCGCGGCTACCGGATGGTGCTGATCATGCCGGACAACCTGTCGATCGAGCGCCGGCAGGCGATGAAGGCCTACGGCGCCGAGCTGATCCTGGTGCCGAAGTGCGAGGGAATGGAGGGCGCGCGCGACCTCGCCGACCGGATGCAGGCCGAGGGCAGGGGGCGGCTGCTCGACCAGTTCGCCAACGACGACAACTGGGCGGCGCACTACGAGACCACCGGCGCCGAGATCTGGCAGGACACCGCCGGGCAGGTGACGCACTTCGTGTCCGCGATGGGCACCACCGGGACGATCACCGGAGTGTCGCGCTACCTGAAGGAGCGCAAGCCCGCGGTCACCATCGTCGGCGCGCAGCCCACCGACGGCTCGTCGATCCCCGGGATCCGCAAGTGGCAGCAGGCCTACCTGCCCAAGATCTACAGCCACGCGATCGTCGACCGGATCGAAGAGGTGGCCCAGTCGGACGCCGAGCAGATGGCGCGCAGGCTCGCGGCCGAGGAGGGCATCTTCGGCGGCATCTCGGCAGCCGGCGCCTGCTGCATCGCGCTGCGCATCGCGCGCGAGGTCGAGAACGCCACGATCGTGTTCGTGGTCTGCGACCGCGGAGATCGCTACCTGTCGACCGGCGTCTTCCCGGAGTGAGGCGCACGCCTCTCCCCGTTGGCGGGCGGGCCGTGAGCGCAGCCCCGGCCGTGCCGGCCCCGATCGCCCAGCGACCGACGCGCGGCATCCTGCTGTTCCTCGCGACGATCTGCTCGTTCGCGACGATGGAGGCGATCGTCAAGTGGCTGGCGCAGTCCTACCCGGTGCCGATGATCACCTGGGTGCGCTACCTGGTGCAGGTGCTGCTGATGCTCGCGCTGTACTGGCCGCGGATCGGACCGCGCCTGTTCGCGACCACGCGCCCGGGGATGCAGCTGCTGCGCGGGGCGGTGCTGGGGCTGTCCTCGCTGCTCTTCTTCACCGGCCTGGCCGGAATTCCGCTGGCGGAGGCGACCGCGATCTCCTCGATGACGCCGATCCTGGTCACGGTGCTCGCGGTGCGCCTGCTCGGCGAGCGCGCGCCGCGCGGGACCATGCTCGCCCTCGCGGCGAGCTTCTCGGGCGTGCTGCTGATCGTGCGCCCGGGCAGCGCAGTGTTCACCTGGAGTGCGCTGCTGCCGCTGGCCAGCGCGTTCTGCTATGCGGGCTACCAGCTGATGACCCGCCGGCTGGCGGGCGTCGATGACGGCGATGCGACCCTGTTCCTGGGTGCGCTGGTGGCCGCGGCGCTCCTGAGCCTGTTCGTTCCCTTCCACTGGAGCGCGCCGCGCAGCCTCGGCGACCTGGGGCTGCTGGTGGCGATCGGCGCGAT
Source organism: Pseudomonadota bacterium (assembly GCA_963204785.1). Taxonomy (GTDB): domain Bacteria; phylum Pseudomonadota; class Gammaproteobacteria; order Burkholderiales; family Burkholderiaceae_E; genus Quisquiliibacterium. The sequence continues at coordinate 67,212 of CAUJHG010000080.1, forward strand.
CGGCGGGCTTGGGCACCTGACGCTGGTCAAGGCGCTGGAGACCGCGCCCGCGACGCTGCTGGCGCCCTTCGGCTACCTGCACCTGGTGGTCGCGCTGGGGCTTGGACTGCTGGTGTTCGGCAGCTTCCCGGATGTGATCGCGCTCGCAGGGATCGCGCTGATCGTCGCCAGTGGCGTGGCGATGCTGGTGCGCAGCCGGATCACGGTCGTTCCGGTCGAGGACTGAGCGAGCCCCTCCGATCCCGGGGAATTGCCGGCGGGCCGAGCGCAGCCACCGGCTGCGGGCCAGAATCCCGCGGGGTGCGGCGCAAGGTCGGACTCAGGCGCCCCGTACCCTGCGAGCCAGCGTCAGCGTCGCCAGTGCCAGCGCGCCGGCGGCGACACCGACAGCGGCGTCGACCAGCATCGGCGTCACTGCGCCGAGCACGGTGCCCGCGCCCGGAATGCCCGCGGTGAGCGCCACGGCGCCTGCAGCGACCTGGTGCAGCCAGGGCAGGCCGTGCGTCAGGATGCCGCCGCCGACGAGGAACATCGCCACGGTCCCCGCGACCGAAAGAGCCTTCATCAGCCGGGGGGCGGCGTTGAGGATCCCGCGGCCCAGGGCACGCAGGCTCGCTGCTCCGATGCCCTCGCCAGTGCGGCGGCTGAGATGCAGCCCGACATCGTCCAGCTTGACGATGCCCGCCACCAGCCCGTAGACGCCCACGGTCATGATCACCGCGATCGCCGCCAGGACGCTGACGCGGGTGGCGAAGGGCATCGCGGCCACGATGCCCAGCGCGATCGTGATGATCTCGGCCGAGAGGATGAAATCGGTGCGCACCGCGCCCCGGATCCGGGCTTTCTCGAAGGCTGCACCATCGACCGCGGCGTGCTCGACGGCCTTCGTCGAGGCCGCCGGATGCGCGCCGCCGGCGGACGCTACTGACGACAGCCGGTGGGCGAGCTTCTCGAAGCCCTCGTAGCAGAGGAAGACCCCGCCCGCGATCAGCAGCGGCGTCACCGCCCAGGGCGCAAGCGCGCTCGTCGCCAGCGCTGCGGGAACGAGGATCGCCTTGTTGCGCAGGGAGCCCTTGGCCACTGCCCACACAACGGGCAGTTCGCGGTCCGCTGCGACACCGCTGACCTGCTGGGCGTTCAGCGCGAGATCGTCGCCGAGCACCCCGGCGGTCTTCTTCGTGGCGACCTTGGTCATCGCCGACACGTCGTCCAGGACGCTGGCGATGTCGTCGATCAGGGCAAGCAGGCTGGTTGCGGCCATCGGGGTGGTTCCTGGCGTCGATGCACGGGCAGCGTCGGCGCCTGCCGCGTGGCGGGCCGAGCTCGTCAGCGACCTGCGGCGAGCGCCTTCGAGAGCTCGATCACCGCCATCGCGTAGAAGCTCGAGCGGTTGTAGCGGGTGATCACGTAGAAGTTCCGCGCTCCCAGATAGTAGCTGGGCGGGGCGTCGGCATTGGGCAGATCCACCAGCGCCAGCAGCGTGTCCGGCGGGATCGCCTGCGGGCTGCCGACGCCGTGTGCAGCGAGCTCCTCGATCGTGAAGCGCGGTTCGATGCCGGCCTCGATCAGCTCGGCGATGCCGGCGTCGTGGGCGATGCTCGCGTCGAAGTGCGTCGGCTCGCCGCCCACCCAGCCGTGCTCGGCCAGGAAGCGCGCCACGCTGCCGATCGCGTCGACCGGACTGCGCTGCAGGTCGATGCGGCCGTCGCCGTCGAAGTCGATCGCATAGCGACGGATGCTGCCCGGCATGAACTGTGGCAGGCCGATCGCGCCGGCGAAGGAGCCGCGCAGCTCCAGCGGGTTGCGCTGCTGCTCGCGCGCGTGCAGCAGGAACTGCTCGAGTTCCTCGCGGAAGAAGGCGGCGCGGCGCGGGTAGTCGAAGGCCAGCGTGCTCAGCGCGTCCAGGACGCGGAAGTCGCCGGTGACCCGGCCGTAGATGGTCTCCACGCCGATGATCGCGACCACGATCTCGGGCGGCACGCGCCACTGATCCTGTGCGCGCGCCAGCGCCGCCTCGTGGGTGCGCCAGAAGGCCAGGCCCTCGCGCACCCGCAGCGGATCCAGGAAGCGCGCGCGATAGGCCTCCCAGGAGCGCCGGAAGCCGGCCGCGGGAGGGGCGATCAGGCGCAGCACGTCCGCGCTGCGCCGGGCCTGCCCGAACAGCGTGCGCAGCGATGCCGCGTCGAAGTCGTGGCGGGCGACCATCTCGTCGATGAATCCGGCGATCTCGGGGCGCCTGGCGTAATCCCCGTCTTCCGTTGCGCGCTTGCCGGCAGTCTCGACGCGGCGCTTCGCGTCCGCGGACGCGGGCGCCAGCGCGACCAGTGCAGCGCACAGGGAGATGATGGCGAGCAGGGCGATGGGGTGCTGGGTGGGGGAGTTCAAGGCCGGAACGCGTGCACGAGGGAGCGCAAGTGTCGCACGTGCCTGCCTGTGGACGGGGTGTCGGCCCCGTAGCGCAGCAGGTTGTAGAGCGCGACGATCGCGCGGGCCCGCTGCGCGGCTTCGGGCGCCAGCGTGCGCTCGGCGCGCGCGAGCAGGCGGTGCGAGGTCTCGTGCGGCGCACGGTCGATCCCGGCGGCGGCGAGCCGCTGGCAGAACTCGGCATAGCAGCGCGCCACGGGGTCCTTCGCACGGCGCGGGTGCAGCGTCAGCAGCGCGACCCCGCCGATCAGCAGTGCGAGCCCGCCAGCGAGCACGCCGAGCAGCCCCTGCCAGTCGAGGCCGAGGCCGAGGCTCTCGAGCAGCCGGCGCTGGCGGGAGTGGTCGTAGGAGAGCACCCACTGGCGCCAGGCGTTGCCCAGCGCCTCGAAGTTGAAGCGAAGGCTCTCCAGCAGCGGCAGGTCGACTCCGGCGATCTGCCCGGTCATGCGGAAGGCGCGGCTGCCACGCTCGATGCGCTCGGGCGCGATCGCGGCGGTCGGGTCGACGCGCACCCAGCCCCGGCCCTCGAACCAGACCTCGGCCCAGGCGTGCGCGTCGGCCTGGCGCACCACCCAGTAGCCGTCGACGGGGTTGCGCTCGCCGCCCTGGTAGCCGGTGACCACGCGCGCCGGAATCCCGAGTTCGCGCATCAGCACGACCAGCGCACCGGCGTAGTGCTCGCAGAAGCCCGCGCGTGACCCGAAGAGGAAGTCGTCGACCCCGTCGCGGCCCAGCAGCGGCGGCTGCAGCGTGTACCGGAACGGCGCTGAGCCGAACATCGCGAGCGCGCGCTGCAGGTGCGCCTGCGGCCCTTCGGACGCGGCCGCCTCGTCGCGCCAGCGGCGCGCCAGCTCCCGAGTACGCGGGTTGAAGCCTTCGGGAAGGCGCAGCCAGTTGGCCAGGCTTGCGGGAGTCTCGTTCAGCCCGACGCGGAACTCGGTCTGCGACTCGAGGTGGTAGCGCAGCCGCTGCGTGACCGGTGTGCGCGACATCAGCAGCATGTCGGGCATCAGCAGCGCGCTCCCGCCGGGCAACTGGTCGACGCGCACCGGCGCCTCCAGCGCGAAGAGCCAGGGGCGGTCGTTCGGCTCGAGCGTGACCGTGTAGCCGAGAGTCGAGGCGGGGTCGCCCTGCACGCTCGTCAGCGGCAGCGGCGCGGCGGTGCGCCCCAGCGGCTTCCAGGTGCGTCCGTCGAACTCGCCGAAGACCGGGCCGCGCCAGTACATCGCTGCCGGCGCCGGGGCCTCGGTGTCGAACAGCACCCGGAACGCGACCGCCTCGGATTGCGTCAGCTTCGAGATCTGTCCCGGGCTCATCGACTCCGACAGCCCGGTGCCGCCGCTGTGCGCGTCCTCGGGCAGGCCCCAGAGCGGCCCCTGGATCCGCGGGAAGAGGAGGAACATCAGCACCGCGATAGGCATCGCCTGCAGCAGGATGCTGCCCGCGGTCCGGAAACGGCGCACGACCGGCTGCTCGTGCTCGCCGAACTGCATCGTCAGCATGGCCGCCAGCAGCGCGAGCACCGCAAGCGCGGTGAGCGCCCCGGTCAGCATCGACTGCGAGTGGAAGAAGGCGGTGAGCAGCAGGAAGAAGCACAGGAAGATCACCACGAACAGGTCGCGACGCGCCCGCATCTCCATCAGCTTCAGGCCGAGGAAGAGCACCAGCAGCGCCACGCCGGGTTCGCGCCCCAGCAGGGTGCCGTAGTGCGCGAACACGGCTGCCGTGCAGGCGAGCGAGGCCACCCAGCGCACCGAGTCGCGCGGCAGCCAGCGCCCGGACATCACCAGGCCGAAGCGCCAGAGGAAGAGGATGCCGAAGCCCGCCGAGATCCACCACGGCAGGTAGGCAATGTGCGGCAGCACGGCGAGCAGGATCGCGCCCATCAGGAACAGGGTGTCGCGCCGCTCGCGTTCCCACTGCTCGCCGAGGCGTCCGCCCAGGGCCTGGAGCGAGTGTCGCAGCGCCTTGCGCGCGGGCAGCGCCACCTCAGGCCTCCAGCACCGCGAGCGCCTCCAGGCAGCGCGCGCGGTGCTCCGGGCCGGCATCCGCGTCGATCGAGCGGCCGGGAAGCACCAGCGCCCAGCGTGTGGCGGACGTGTCGGCGTCCAGCACCCAGCGGGTCAGTCGCGAGATCCTCGCCTCGGGGTCCATCTGCGCAGGCAGGGCGTGCCAGTCCAGGCGCAGGTCACCCCGGTCGCCGCCGCCGAACTCCTTGGTCAGCAGCTCGTCGGACGCGGTGCGCGCCATCGCCTTCCAGGCGATCCGGCGGGGCGAATCGCCCGGCCGATAGGGGCGGATCGCCGCGACGTCCTCCTCGCCGCCGGCGCTGCCCCGTGCGTCGCCGGCAAGCGTGAAGGTCTCGGGCAGCGGTGCCGCAGGCGTCTCGGGGGCCGGATACACGAGCACCCGGAGTCCGGGGTGCCACCATGCCCAGGCACGCCAGAGGCCCAGCGGCCAGGTGGTCCAGACCGAGACCCGGGGCAGCTCCAGCCAGCCGCGGCGCACGGTCGGCACCGCGATGCGCACGGTCTGCTCGGCGCCCGGCGTGAGGTCGGCGATCTCGTGGCGCAGCATCCCGGCGCTGGCCAGCCGGATCGCGAAGCGTTCGCCGCGCCCGGGGTTGGCGAGCTGCAGGCTGAACTCGGCCGGCTGTCCCGCGAAGACCGGTTCTGCGCGTCCGGGGCGCAGCACCAGCGATGCGAGGTTGCGGAAGGCATGCAGCATCGCCACCACGGCAACCGCGCCGAGCAGGAAGGTGAGCATGAAGCCCAGCGACAGCGCGTAGTTGATCGATGCGACCAGCATCGTGAGCAGCACCAGCGCGTAGAGCATTCCCGGCCGGCTGGGCAGCACGTAGACGTTGCGATGCGTCAGGCGCAGCTCGCCCCGCCGGGTACGCCTGCGGTCCGCGACCCAGCGCGACAGCCGTTCCAGGGGCAGGGCGGTCACGCCGGTCCTCGCTCAGGGCACCGCGACCGAGTGCATGACTCCCGCGACCAGTTCGGCGCGCGCGCGGTGCGAGACGCCGCCGCCCTTGGCAGGGCGCAGCCGGTGGCCGGCAACCGCGGGCAGGACGGCCTGGACGTCGTCGGGCAGCACGTGGTTGCGTCCGTCGAGCAGCGCCCAGGCGCGCGCCGCCTGGAGCAGCCCGAGCCCGGCGCGCGGCGACAGCCCTTCGGCAAGCGCGGGCGAGCGGCGACTGAAGGTCAGCAGGTTCTGCACGTAGTCCAGCAGCGGCGGTGCGCAGCGGATCTCGCGGACCTTGCGCTGCAGTTCGAGCAGATCGTCGGGGGTCATCCGTGGCTGCAGGGAGTCGAGCAGCCCGCGCCGGTCCTGCCCCTCGAGCAGCGCGCGCTCGGACTTCGGGTCAGGGTAGCCGAGCTCGACGCACATCAGGAAGCGGTCGAGCTGCGACTCCGGCAGCGGGAAGGTGCCGATCTGGTCCTGGGGGTTCTGGGTCGCGATGACGAAGAAGGGATCGGGAAGCGGCCGGGCGCTGCCGTCGACGCTCACCTGCCGCTCCTCCATCGCCTCGAGCAGTGCGCTCTGGGTCTTGGGCGAGGCGCGGTTGATCTCGTCGGACAGCAGCACCTGCGTGAACACCGGCCCGGGATGGAAGACGAACTTCGCGCGTTCGCGGTCGAAGACGCTGACGCCGACGATGTCCGCGGGCAGCAGGTCGTTGGTGAACTGGACCCGCTTGAACTGCAGGCCCAGCGAGATCGACAGCGCATGGGCGAGCGTGGTCTTGCCCACGCCCGGGATGTCTTCGATCAGCAGGTGTCCGCGGGCCAGCATGCAGGCGAGCGCAAGCCGGATCTGCGGCTGCTTGCCGACCACGATCCGGCCAACCTGGGCGGCGACCGACTGGATTTTCTCGAGCATGTGGGAGCGGCGTATCGGGGCGGTGGTTCGGGCCCGAATCTGGGTCCGGCGAGTGTACGCGAGGCCTTGCCACCCCTGCCGCCGGCAACCCGCCCGGGCCGACGATCGGCGCGACGCGCGTCGCGAAAGGGCCGGGGTTGGCTCGCGCAGACGGCGCGGCGCCGGCGCCGCCGGAGGGCGGGGGAAGGCGCCGAGGCCGCCTGGGCCTCGCGCGGACCTTGGACGGTCGGCGTGCCCGCGGACACGCGGAAGCTGATAGCATCGATCGGCGCGGCCCGGCTCACGTCCCGGCCCTGCCCGTCCCCTTCCAGGAGAAGACCGCCATGTCCGCAGTTCCGCAAGCCGCTGCCGAGGCACCGCTCGTCGAGCTCACCCGGGAAGGCCCGGTCGTGACGCTGACGATGAACCGTCCGGCCCAGTTCAACGCGCTGTCCGAAGGGCTGATGGCGGCGCTGCAGGCCGAGCTGGAACGCGTGTCGACCGATGCATCGGCCCGCGTGGTGGTGCTTGCCGCTGCCGGCAAGGCCTTCTGCGCGGGACACGACCTGCGCGAGATGCGGGCCGAGCCCTCGCTCGAGTACTACCAGAAGCTCTTCGCGCAGTGCGCGAAGATGATGCTGACCATCCAGCGGATGCCGCAGCCGGTGATCGCCCGGGTGCACGGGATCGCCACCGCGGCCGGCTGCCAGCTGGTCGCGATGTGCGACCTCGCCGTGGCCGCCGAGGAGGCGAAGTTCGCGGTCTCGGGCGTCAACCTGGGGCTGTTCTGCTCGACGCCTTCGGTGCCGCTGTCGCGCAACGTGCCGCGCAAGACCGCGTTCGAGATGCTGGTCACCGGCGAGTTCATCGACGCGCAGACCGCGGTGCAGCGAGGCCTGATCAATCGCGCGGTGCCGGCCGACGGGCTCGACGCCGAGATCGACCGCCTGGCCCGACTGATCGCCGCCAAGCCGCCGGTCGCGATCGCCGCCGGCAAGGGGCTGTTCTACCGGCAGATCGAGATGGGCGTCGAGGCCGCCTACCAGCTCGCAGGCCAGACCATGGCCTGCAACATGATGGAGGAGCCCACGCTGGAAGGCGTGCAGGCCTTCATCGAGAAGCGCAAGCCGAACTGGTGAGGATCCGGCTGCAGGGCCCGGGACGCATTCAGTCCCAGGGCTCCCCGAGCAGCCGCTTCAGCGTCGTCAGTCCATCGGCGCCGATGCGCTGCGCGATCCGCCCTTCGATCCGCTCGATCAGCCGCGCGCCCGAGCGGTTCACCTGTCGGCCCTTCTCGGTGTAGACGACCAGGCGGGCGTTGCCGCGTTCCGGATCCTCGCGGACTTCCAGCAGGCCGCGTCGCACCAGCTCCGTCACGGTCCTGTGCACCGCCTGGCGCGAGATCGCCAGTCGGCGCCCGAGCTCCGACATGCTCATCGGCCTGCCGCCCATGTGCGCCAGCAGCCGCGTCTGCGCCGGACTCAGGAAGGCGTAGTCGCCGGTGCTGATTCCCGCCAGCAGTTCGCGCTCGAACCAGTCGGCGCGCGTCAGCAGCAGCTGCTTCAGGTTCGCAGCCGCGGCCGGGTGCGTCCCGGTGATGCGGGCTGCTTCTTGCGCTGGATCATGGGACGGCATGGTCGGATGCTGATCTCGTTAATGTCGGTTGACATCTTCATTGTCCGTGCGTAGAGTTCCGGCGTCAACCAATGTTGACGAGATCAGGCAGGCCAGCAGGCATTGGCAGGGCGGATGCCGGAATTGGAGGGCCTGTCGCCCGTGGCGGTTCGATATCGCCAGAGGGTCATCCATCCTTATAATCGAGGTTTTCCTCCAACTAAGGCGGCGAGAGCGGCGATGAAGATTCTTGTACCCGTGAAGCGCGTGGTGGACTACAACGTCAAGGTGCGCGTCAAGAGCGACGGCAGCGGCGTTGACATCGCGAACGTGAAGATGTCGATGAACCCCTTCGACGAGATCGCAGTCGAGGAGGCAGTCCGCCTGAAGGAAAAGGGCGTCGCCACCGAGATCGTGGCGGTGAGCTGCGGCGTTGCCGCCTGCCAGGAGACGCTGCGCACCGCGCTGGCGATTGGCGCCGATCGCGCCATCCTGGTCGAGACCGATGCCGACCTGCAGCCGCTGGCCGTGGCCAAGCTGCTGAAGGCGCTGGTCGACAAGGAACAGCCCGCGCTGACCATCCTGGGCAAGCAGGCGATCGACGACGATGCCAACCAGACCGGCCAGATGCTGGCTGCGCTGGCCGGCTGCGGCCAGGCCACCTTCGCGTCGAAGGTCGAGGTCGCCGACGGCAAGGCCACGGTCACCCGCGAGGTCGATGGCGGCCTGGAGACGGTCGTGCTGTCGCTGCCGGCGGTGGTCACCACCGACCTGCGCCTGAACGAGCCGCGCTACGTGACGCTGCCCAACATCATGAAGGCGAAGAAGAAGCCCCTCGAGACGGTCAAGCCGGCCGATCTGGGCGTCGACGTCGCGCCGCGCCTGAAGACGCTGAAGGTCGCCGAGCCGGCCGGACGCAAGGCAGGCATCAAGGTGGCCGACGTGGCCGCCCTCGTGGACAAGCTCAAGAACGAAGCGAAGGTGATCTAAATGGCAGCTCTGGTCATTGCCGAACACGACAACGCCTCCCTGAAGGCGAGCACGCTCAACACGGTCACCGCGGCGGCGAAGGCCGGCGGCGAGGTCACCGTGCTGGTCGCCGGCCACAACTGCGCTCCCGCCGCACAGGCGGCTGCGGCGATCGCCGGTGTCGCGAAGGTGCTGGTTGCCGATGCCGCACACCTGGCCGACGGGCTCGCCGAGAACGTCGCGGCGCAGGTGGTGGCGCTTGCCTCCGGCTTCTCGCACATCCTGGCGCCCGCCACCGCCTTCGGCAAGAACGTCGCGCCGCGCGTGGCCGCGCTGCTGGACGTCGCGCAGATCTCCGAGATCACCAGCGTCGAGAGCCCCGACACCTTCGTGCGCCCGATCTACGCCGGCAACGCGCTGGCCACGGTGCAGAGCGCAGACGCGGTCAAGGTGATCACGGTGCGCACCACCGGCTTCGACGCCACTGCCGCCACCGGCGGCTCGGGTGCGATCGAGAACGTGGCCGCGGTGGCCGACGCCGGCAAGTCGCAGTTCGTGGGTCGTGAAGTGTCCAAGAGCGATCGCCCCGAACTCGCCGGCGCCAAGATCGTAGTCTCGGGCGGTCGCGGCATGGGCAGCGCCGAGAACTTCAAGATCCTCGACCCGCTGGCCGACAAGCTCGGCGCAGCGCTGGGCGCCTCGCGCGCCGCGGTCGACGCCGGCTTCGCGCCGAACGACTGGCAGGTCGGCCAGACGGGCAAGATCGTCGCGCCGCAGCTCTACGTCGCCATCGGCATCTCCGGCGCGATCCAGCACCTTGCCGGCATGAAGGACAGCAAGGTCATCGTCGCGATCAACAAGGACGCCGAGGCGCCGATCTTCGGCGTGGCCGACTACGGCCTGGTCGCGGACCTGTTCCAGGCGGTTCCCGAACTGGTGAGCGCCCTGGGCTGAGCAGGGCCGCATGCTGTCCCGTCCTGCGGCGCGGTCCGCAGGCGCGAGGGGCAGCGGCAAGGCAGAAAGGGCGCGCGGCGGGGAAACCCGTCGCGCGTCTTCGCATAGAGCATCCGATCGAACAACGCAGCAGGCACAGCAGGAGCAGGCAGATGAGCTACGTCGCACCGGTGAAGGACATGATGTTCGTGGTCAGGGAACTGGCCGGCCTGGACGAGGTGGCCAGGCTGCCGGGCTGCGAGGAGGCCACTGCCGAGACCGTCGAGGCGGTGCTGCAGGAGAACGCGAGCTTCGTGCAGGAAGTGGTTGCGCCGCTGAACCGCGAGGGCGACCTTGCGCCCTCGAGCCTCGCCGACGGCGTGGTCACCACCACCAGGGGCTTCCGGGAGGCCTTCCACGCCTTTGGCGCCGGTGGCTGGCAGGGCATCAAGCACCCCGTCGAGTACGGTGGGCAGGGCCTGCCCAAGCTGGTGGGCACCCCCTGCATCGAGATGCTGAACTCCGCGAACCTGTCGTTCGCACTGTGCCCGCTGCTCACCGATGGCGCGATCGAGGCGCTGCTCACCGCGGGCTCGCAGGAGCAGTGCGCCCGCTACATCCCGAACATGATCTCCGGCAAGTGGACCGGCACCATGAACCTGACCGAGCCGCAGGCCGGCTCGGACCTTGCGATGGTGCGCACCAGGGCGGTTCCGCAGGCCGATGGCAGCTACAGGATCTTCGGCCAGAAGATCTTCATCACCTACGGCGAGCACGACATGGCGGAGAACATCGCGCACCTGGTGCTCGCGCGCACTCCCGAGGCGCCCGAAGGCATCAAGGGCATCTCGCTGTTCATCGTGCCGAAGTTCCTGGTCGACGCCGACGGCAGCCTCGGCCCGCGCAACGATGTCTGGTGCTCGTCGATCGAGCACAAGCTGGGCATCAAGGCCAGCCCGACGGCCGTCCTGATCTACGGAGACGGCAAGGGGGAGGTCGGCGAAGGTGCGATCGGCTACCTGGTCGGCGAGGAGAATCGCGGCCTCGAGTACATGTTCGTGATGATGAACTCGGCGCGCTTCGCCGTCGGCATGCAGGGCGTCGGGATCGCCGAGCGCGCCTACCAGCAGGCCGCGGCCTTCGCGAAGGAGCGCGTGCAGAGCCGCGACGTCGCCGGCTCGCCAGGCCCGGTCACGATCGTCCATCACCCCGACGTGCGCCGGATGCTCATGACCATGCGGGCGCTCACCGAGGGCGCGCGTGCGCTCGCCTACGTGGCTGCCGCCGCCAGCGACGCCGGCCACCATCACCCGGACGCCGGGGTGCGGCGCCAGAACATGGCCGTCTACGAGTTCCTGGTGCCGATCGTGAAGGGCTGGTCGACCGAGATGTCGATCGACGTCGCCTCGCTGGGCGTCCAGGTCCACGGCGGGATGGGCTTCATCGAGGAGACGGGCGCCGCGCAGCATTACCGGGACGCGCGCATCCTGCCGATCTACGAAGGCACGACCGCGATCCAGGCCAACGACCTCGTCGGGCGCAAGACGGTCCGTGACGGCGGCGCAACCGCGAAGGCGCTGATCGCGCGCATTCGCGAGACCGAAGGCGCGCTGGCGCAGGTCCCCGACTCCGCAGACCTGGCGGCGATCCGCGCTGCGCTCGGGGAGGGGGCGGCGGCGCTCGAACGGGTGGTCGACTTCATCGTTGCCAGCGCGAAATCCGAGATACGCGCGGTCTACGCGGGCAGCGTGCCCTACCTGAAGCTCGCGGGAATCGTCCTGTGCGGCTGGCAGATGGCGCGCGCGGCGCTGGTCGCACAGCGGATGCTTGCCGCCGGCGAGGGCGACCAGTCTTTCCTCGGGGCAAAACTCGTCACTGCGCGCTTCTTCGCCGACCACCTGCTGTCCGGGGCCGCCGGGATCGCCGCCAGCATCTGCTCGGGCGCCACAGGGGTGCTCGGCTTGAGCGAAGAGCAGTTCTGACCCGGGCGGCCGGCGGATCGGGGCCTGCGAACCCCGGTCGGCAGGACGGCCGATTGCGGGATCGCTGGATGCGGCGGACAATACTGTTCATGCATACAGACGACCCGGAACGCAGCTCCCGGTCCGGAGCCAGGCCCGCGCAGGGCGTGCGGCCGGGGGTGTCGCAGCCTGCACCGATCAAGGGGCGCGGGGCGCTCGGCAATCCCCAGGGTCGCTTCGAGCGCTTCATTCGCGCGCCACACCAGGACGAATGGTTCGGCCCCGAGGGAGATCCTCCCCGCCTCGAAACGCAGCTCCGCTTCGAGCAGGCGCGCCGCCTGATTTCGCGCAACGACTCCCCCGACGTCCCCTTCCGCCTGTCGGCCAACCCCTACCGCGGCTGCGAGCACGGCTGCGTGTACTGCTACGCCCGCCCCAATCACGGGCATCTGGGCCTGTCGCCCGGCATCGATTTCGAGACCCGCCTGTTCGCGAAGGCGAATGCCGCCGAGTGCCTGCGCTCGGAACTCGCCGCTGCCGCCTACGTCTGCTCGCCGATCAGCCTGGGGACGGCAACCGACGCCTATCAGCCGGTCGAGCGCGAGCTGCGCCTCACCCGTGCGGTGCTCGAAGTGCTGTCGGCCTGCAGGCATCCGGTGGTCCTGGTCACCAAGTCCGCCCTGGTCGAACGCGACCTCGATCTCCTCGCCCCGATGGCGCGCGCAGGGCTTGCCGCCGCCTACCTGTCGGTCACCACGCTCGATCCCGTGCTCGCCCGCCGCTGGGAGCCGCGCGCTGCGGCGCCCTGGCGCAGGCTCGAGACCATCCGGCGCCTGTCGGAGGCAGGAATCCCGGTGGGCGTCGCCTTCTCCCCGGTCGTGCCCTTCCTGAACGAGCCCGAGCTCGAGACGGTGCTCGGCGCCGCCCGCGAAGCCGGCGCCACCCACGCCTTCTTCACCGTGCTCCGGTTGCCCTGGGAGGTCGAGCAGATCTTCTCCGACTGGCTGGAGGCCCACTACCCGGAGCGCCGCAAGCGCATCCTCGCCCGGCTGGCCGAGATGCGTGACCCCGAGCACCGCAGCCGGCTCCACGATCCACGCTTCCACTCCAGGATGAAGGGCCGCGGGCACTGGGCAGATCTCCTCCGGCTGCGCTTCGATCTCGCGGCGCGCAGGCTGGGCTTCGGCCGTGCTAGATTGGAACTGCGTACCGATCTCTTCGTTCGCCCCGGAAGCGAGGCACAACTGGGCCTCTTTCCGCCGGCGCCCTTCGGCGCACCCGGTTGCGCCGTCGACATCACGAGGGACTGACCATGGCCCGTACCGGATTCGCGCATCGGCTGTACCCTCTGCACAGTGCGGCGGCTGCCTGCGCGCTGCTGTCGGCGCTGGCAGCCCTTCTCCCGGCAGTTGCCGGTGCCGCCGGGCAGGATGGTCGCGCAGGGGCGCCGGGCGCACTCGCGGCGCGCGATCTCTCCGTCGGCCTTCCGGTGGCCCGCGTGTACCGATCCGAAGACGCGCAGGGACGCGTAGTCTTCGGCGACCGTCCCGAGCCGGGCGCCCGGAGCGTCGAAGTGCGCAGTTTCGTCTCGTCCTCCGATCCGCAGGCGCGTGAAACCGCGCTGCGCCAGCAGGCCTACTGGCGCGCCCAGGCCGCGGGGATCGACGAGCGGCGCAAGGCGCGCGAGGAAGCCGAGCAGCAGGCGCTGGAGCAGGCCAGGCGGGCCGAGGAGACGCGTCCGCTGGTGCTGGTGGTCCCCCGGCCTCTGCGCGCACCATGGGTCCGCGTCCCCGTGGCGCCGCCCCCGGCGGAAGGCTTCGCGCCCGTCTACCCGTCGTCCCCGGGTGCGGCCGCCGGAACTCCGGCGGCCTTCATCGGCAGCGGATTCTCCACCGCGCGCTGATCGTGCCCGCAACTCTTTGTTCCGCGCCCCGTTCAGGGCTATAATCGCGGGTTTTTCGAATTCCGAATTCGATCCATCACCGAGGTCAACATGGTCGTGATCCGCCTTTCGCGCGGGGGTGCGAAGAAGCGCCCCTTCTACAACATCGTCGCCGCCAGCAAGCAGGATCGCCGCGACGGCCGCTTCATCGAGCGCGTCGGTTTCTACAATCCGGTCGCCGCAGGCAAGGACGTCGGCCTGAACCTCAGGCTCGACCGCATCAACTACTGGAAGGAGAACGGCGCCTGCCTGTCTCCCACGGTCGAGCGCCTGGTTCGCGACTTCACCAAGGCACAGGCCGCCGCCTGAACGGACGGCTGCGGTAGCTGCCGCAGTGAGCGGGTCCGGGGCAAGCGATCGCCGGCAGGTGCGGGCCGCCCGTGCGGGCGGGTCGCCTGCCAGTGCTTCGTTCGCGCGCGGCACGCGCGCGGCGCAGCGTTCCCGCGAGGCGCCCGCGGCCGACGCGGCCGCCATCCCGATGCCTGCGGACCTGGTGGCAGTCGGCCGTGTCGCCGATGCCTACGGCGTGCGCGGCTGGGTCAGGGTCGAGCCCTACAACGACCCCACCGATTCGATCCTTCAGACCTGCAGGCGCTGGTGGCTGCCCGACGGCCGCAGCCTCGCGGTGGAAGGCGCGCGCCAGCACGGAGCGTCCATCGTCGCCAAGCCGCTCGGGATCGAGGATCGTGACGCGGCGCTCGCGCTCAGGGGCCTCGAGCTGTGCGCCAGCCGCGCCGATTTTCCTGCGGCAGGCGCCGGGGAGTTCTACTGGGTCGATCTCATCGCCTGCCAGGTGGTGAACCGCGAGGGGGTCGACCTGGGGCTGGTCGGCTCCGTCGTCGACCACGGCGCACATGCGATCCTGGTGGTTCGCGACCAGGCCGAGGTCGAGCGCCTGATCCCCTTCGTCGAGTCCTACGTCGATGCGGTCGACCTGACGCGCAGGCGGATCGAAGTCGACTGGCAACCCGACTACTGACCGACCCTCCCGGGACCGACCCTCGCGGCCGATCCTTCCTGACGGCCGTCGCCCCGGACATGATCGGATCGGTCGCCGGGTGATTCCTCCCCTGGTCCGGCGAGCCCGGGTCGGTGGATCCGAGCCGGCACGGCCGGTCAGTCCGAGAGAGCCGATGCGCTTCGACCTCATAACCCTCTTCCCTGCGATGTTCGACGCGCTGACGCGTCAGGGAATCACGTCCCGGGCGCTCGAGCGCGGACTGTGGTCACTGCGCTGCTGGAATCCGCGTGACTTCGCTCTCGATGCCTATCGCAGCGTGGACGATCGACCGTATGGCGGCGGGCCGGGGATGGTGATGATGGCCGAACCGCTCGTTGCCGCGCTGCGGGCGATCGATGCCGACCGCGCATCCGCGAGCAGCGCCCCGGTGCTGCACCTGTCGCCGCGCGGCCGGCCGCTCACGCACGCCCGGGTGCTCGAGCTCGCCCGGGCGCCCGCGCTCACGCTGCTGGCGAGCCGCTACGAGGCGGTGGACCAGCGCTTCATCGATCGCTATGTCGACGAGGAAGTCTCGATCGGCGACTTCGTCGTCTCCGGTGGTGAACTGCCGGCAATGATGCTGATGGATGCGATCATCAGGCTGCTGCCGGGCGCGCTGAACGATCCCCGTTCGGCGCAGGAGGAGTCCTTTGCGGCCGGCCTGCTGGACTGCCCTCACTACACGCGCCCCGAGGTCTTCGAGAACGAACCGGTGCCAGCGGTGCTCCTCTCCGGACATCACGCCCGCATCGCCCGCTGGCGCAGGGAGCAATCGCTCGCTGGAACCTTCGCGCGCCGCCCCGAACTCATCGAAGGTCTGCGTGCGCAGGGCGGTCTGGATGCCGCCGACGAGCGTTTCCTCGCATCGCTCGCCGCTGATGCACGGCCGGGCGATCCGGGTTAGAATCGAGGGCTGTCCGGGAACCGCGGAATCCGCCGTGGCCGGCAGACCCATCCTCTGGCCGGGAAGCGCATGCGATGCGCCGGGCATCCGCGGGAGAACCGCGGAGGCGTCCGGGCCGAACGCAGCGCCCCAGAACGACGAGCGCGCAGCACGCCGTGCGTTGCTGCCCGGAAGGCCCGGACCACGATGGCAAGGAGCATGCAATGGACCTCATCAGCCAACTCGAGCAGGAAGAGATCGCCCGCCTGGGCAAGACCATCCCGGCCTTCGCGCCCGGCGACACCGTCGTCGTCAACGTCCGCGTGGTCGAGGGAACGCGCAAGCGCCTCCAGGCCTACGAGGGCGTGGTCATCGCCAAGCGCAACCGCGGCCTGAACTCCGCGTTCATCGTCCGCAAGATCTCCTCGGGCGAGGGCGTCGAGCGCACGTTCCAGCTCTATTCGCCGCTGATCTCGAGCATCGAGGTGAAGCGCCGCGGCGACGTTCGTCGCGCCAAGCTCTATTACCTGCGCGACCGCTCGGGCAAGTCGGCCCGGATCAAGGAAAAGCTGCCGGGCAAGTCGGCGCGCGGCGGCGGCGCGACGGGCGCCTGATCGGGGGCGCCTGATCGGGGGTGCGTGTCGGCGTCCGTCGGGCTGCGACGGCGCCTCGCGCGCCGTATCGGTCGGGGCTGTGCGCGCCGCGCGTTCGAGACACGGCGAGGAGCAGTGCGAAGGG
>CAUJHG010000081.1 GCA_963204785.1 Pseudomonadota bacterium
CGTCACCGACGAGATCCACTACCTGTCCGCGATCGAGGAAGGCCGCTACGTCATCGCGCAGGCCAACGCCGCGGTCGACGAGGCCGGCCGGCTCACCGGCGACCTGGTCTCGGTGCGCAAGGCAGGCGAGTCCGAGCTGACCTCGCCCGAGCACGTCCAGTACATGGACGTCGCGCCGTCGCAGATCGTGTCGGTGGCCGCGTCGCTGATCCCGTTCCTCGAGCACGACGACGCCAACCGCGCGCTGATGGGCTCGAACATGCAGCGCCAGGCCGTGCCCTGCCTGCGCCCGGAGAAGCCGGTCGTCGGCACGGGGATCGAGCGCACCTGCGCGGTCGACTCCGGCACCGTCGTCGCCGCGCTGCGCGGCGGAGTGGTCGACTACGTCGATGCCGAGCGCATCGTCGTGCGCGTCAACGACGCCGAGGCCGCGGCGGGTGAGGTCGGCGTCGACATCTACAACCTGATCAAGTACACGCGCAGCAACCAGAACACGAACATCAACCAGCGGCCGATCGTCAAGAAGGGCGACGTGATCGTCACGGGCGACGTGATCGCCGACGGCGCGTCGACCGACCTCGGCGAACTGGCGCTGGGCCAGAACATGCTGGTCGCGTTCATGCCCTGGAACGGCTACAACTTCGAGGACTCGATCCTGATCTCGGAGAAGGTCGTCTCCGACGATCGCTACACGTCGATCCACATCGAGGAGCTCTCGGTGCTGGCGCGCGACACCAAGCTGGGTTCCGAGGAGATCACGCGCGACATCTCGAACCTGTCGGAGTCGCAGCTCGGCCGCCTCGACGACTCGGGCATCGTCTACATCGGCGCCGAGGTGCAGGCCGGCGACACGCTGGTCGGCAAGGTCACGCCGAAGGGCGAGACCCAGCTCACGCCGGAGGAGAAGCTGCTGCGCGCGATCTTCGGCGAGAAGGCCTCCGACGTGAAGGACACCTCGCTGCGCGTGCCGTCCGGCATGAGCGGAACCGTGATCGACGTCCAGGTGTTCACCCGCGAGGGCATCCAGCGCGACAAGCGCGCGCAGTCGATCATCGACGACGAACTCAAGCGCTACCGCCTCGACCTCAACGACCAGCTGCGCATCGTCGAGAACGACGCGTTTTCGCGGATCGAGCGACTGCTGGTCGGCAAGACGGTGAACGGCGGGCCGAAGAAGCTGGCCAAGGGCGCGACGGTCACTGCCGAGTACCTCGCGGACCTCGATCGCTACCACTGGTTCGAGGTCCGGCTGGCCGACGAGACCGCCGCCAGCCAGCTGGAGTCGCTGAAGGAGTCGATCGAGCAGAAGCGCCACCAGTTCGACCTCGCCTTCGAGGAGAAGCGCAAGAAGCTCACGCAGGGCGACGAACTTCCCCCGGGCGTGCTCAAGATGGTCAAGGTCTACCTGGCGGTGAAGCGCCGGCTGCAGCCGGGCGACAAGATGGCCGGACGCCACGGCAACAAGGGCGTCGTGTCGCGCATCGTGCCGGTCGAGGACATGCCGTACATGGCCGACGGCACCCCGGTCGACATCGTGCTCAATCCGCTCGGCGTGCCGTCGCGGATGAACGTCGGGCAGATCCTCGAGACGCACCTCGGATGGGCCGCGAAGGGCATCGGCCACCGCATCGGCGAAATGCTCAAGCGACAGGTCCAGGCGCCCGAGCTGCGCAAGCTGTTCGACCAGATCTACGCCGGCAACAGCCAGCGCGTCGAGGTCGCCCAGCTGGGCGACGCCGAAGTGATCGAGCTGGCCGAGAACCTGCGCAGCGGCGTGCCGTTCGCGACGCCGGTGTTCGACGGCGCCTCCGAGCCCGAGATCCGCAAGATGCTCGACCTCGCGTACCCGGACGACGACCCGCGCACGAAGCTGATCGGGTTCACGCCGTCGAAGACGCAGGTGACGCTGTACGACGGGCGCACCGGCGACGCGTTCGACCGGCCGGTCACCGTCGGCTACATGCACATGCTGAAGCTGCACCACCTGGTCGACGACAAGATGCACGCGCGCTCGACCGGCCCGTACTCGCTCGTCACCCAGCAGCCGCTGGGCGGCAAGGCGCAGTTCGGCGGCCAGCGCTTCGGCGAGATGGAGGTCTGGGCGCTCGAGGCCTACGGCGCCGCGTACATGCTGCAGGAAATGCTGACCGTCAAGTCCGACGACGTGAACGGCCGCACGAAGGTGTACGAGAACCTGGTCAAGGGCGAGCACACGATCGACGCCGGCATGCCCGAGTCGTTCAACGTGCTGGTCAAGGAGATCCGCTCGCTCGGCATCGACATCGACCTCGAGCGCAACTGACAACGGCCCGGGCCAGACAAGTATTCAGGAGCAGCAAATGAAAGCATTGCTCGATCTGTTCAAGCAGGTACAGGAAGAAGAGCACTTCGACGCGATCAAGATCGGGCTCGCCTCGCCCGAGAAGATCCGCTCGTGGTCGTTCGGCGAGGTCAAGAAGCCGGAGACGATCAACTACCGAACCTTCAAGCCCGAGCGCGACGGCCTGTTCTGCGCGAAGATCTTCGGCCCGATCAAGGACTACGAGTGCCTGTGCGGCAAGTACAAGCGCCTGAAGCATCGCGGCGTCATCTGCGAGAAGTGCGGCGTCGAGGTCACGCTGGCCAAGGTGCGCCGCGAGCGGATGGGCCACAGCGAGCTCGCCAGCCCGGTCGCCCACATCTGGTTCCTGAAGTCGCTGCCGTCGCGGCTGGGCATGGTGCTCGACATGACGCTGCGCGACATCGAGCGCGTGCTGTACTTCGAAGCCTTCGTGGTCATCGAGCCCGGCATGACGCCGCTCAAGCGCGCGCAGATCATGACCGAGGACGACTTCATCGCGAAGACCGAGGAATACGGCGACGAGTTCCGCGCGATGATGGGCGCCGAGGGCGTGCGCGAGCTGCTGCGCACGATCGACATCAACCGGGACATCGAGAACCTGCGCAAGGAGCTCGAGACCACCGGTTCCGAGGCGAAGATCAAGAAGATCGCCAAGCGCCTCAAGGTGCTCGAGGGCTTCCAGCGCTCGGGCATCAAGCCCGACTGGATGGTCATGGAGGTGCTGCCGGTGCTGCCGCCGGAGCTGCGCCCGCTGGTGCCGCTCGATGGCGGCCGCTTCGCGACCTCCGACCTGAACGACCTGTACCGCCGGGTCATCAACCGCAACAACCGCCTCAAGCGCCTTCTCGAGCTCAAGGCGCCCGAAATCATCGTGCGCAACGAGAAGCGCATGCTGCAGGAG
>CAUJHG010000082.1 GCA_963204785.1 Pseudomonadota bacterium
GGGGTGTCGATGATGTTGATCCGGTGCTCGGGCATGGCCAGATCCATGCCCTTCCAGAAGCAGGTCACGGCCGACGAGGTGATCGTGATCCCCCGTTCCTGCTCCTGCTCCATCCAGTCGGTGGTCGCTGCACCGTCGTGCACTTCGCCAAGCTTGTGGTTGACGCCGGTGTAGAACAGGATGCGCTCGGTGGTCGTCGTCTTGCCGGCGTCGATGTGCGCCGAGATGCCGATGTTGCGATAGCGCTCGATGGGAGTTTTGCGAGCCATGATTCAGTGCTCCAGGACTTCGGATCCGGGTCTCGTGGACCCGCGTGTAAGGGGCAGGCGCCACGCCGCGGATCGGCCCCGGCGCGGGGCGGTGGCCCCTGGGTTCGGAAAGCGCCGGCCCGGGTGCAGACCGGCTGCCGCCGAATCAGAAGCGGAAGTGCGCGAACGCCTTGTTCGCTTCCGCCATGCGATGGACCTCGTCGCGCCGCTTGACTGCGCCGCCACGGTTCTCCGCCGCTTCCATGATCTCGTTGGCGAGACGCTGACCCATCGACTTCTCGCCGCGCTTCTTGGCAGCTTCGCGCAGCCAGCGCATCGCCAGCGCCATCCGGCGCACCGGGCGGACCTCGACCGGCACCTGGTAGTTCGCGCCACCGACGCGACGGCTCTTGACCTCGACCATCGGACGGCAGTTCTGCAGCGCCTGGCCGAAGGTCTCGAGCGGGTCCTTGCCCGAACGCGTGCGGATCTGCTCGAACGCACCGTAGAGCATGCGCTCGGCCACGGCCTTCTTGCCGTCGAGCATCAGGACGTTGACGAACTTCGAGACCTCGACGCTGCCGTACAGCGGGTCGGGAAGGATCTCGCGCTTGGGTACTTCGCGACGACGGGGCATCAGACACCTCTCTCTTCAGCTGCCGGCCGAACCCCCATGGTCCGGCCTGGCCGAGCCACCCGGCTCGCGAAACCCGGACCCTTCAAGCACGGTGTTCCTGCGGGAGTGGCCGCTTACTTGGCGCCGCAGCCCGACCCCGGGCCCGCGCCACAAACAGGAACGCGAGCCACCGGAAAGCCCGGAGCTCGCGCCCGCCAGAAAACGACTTGCCTGCGCTCAGGCCTTCTTGGGTCGCTTGGCGCCGTACTTCGAGCGCGCCTGCTTGCGATCCTTCACACCCTGCAGATCCAGCGAACCGCGCACGATGTGGTAGCGCACGCCGGGAAGGTCCTTCACGCGACCGCCCCGGATCAGGACCACCGAGTGCTCCTGCAGGTTGTGCCCCTCACCACCGATGTAGCTGATCACCTCGAAGCCGTTGGTCAGGCGAACCTTTGCAACCTTGCGCAGCGCGGAGTTCGGCTTCTTGGGCGTGGTGGTGTAGACGCGGGTGCACACGCCGCGCCGCTGGGGGCAATCTTCCAGCGCCGGGCTCTTGCTGTTCGTGACGGCCGACTCGCGACCGTGGCGAACGAGCTGGTTGATCGTGGGCATTCGATGTTTCCTTGTGTTGACAGCGACCCGCAGGCACCGGGGCCCGGTCTTCTGCGGACCCCTGCGCCGGCCTGGCCTGCCCCCGGCGAACGATTGCGCCGGACCGAATTTGGAAAGCCTGACAGTATAGGCTCAAAAAACCGGCCATGCAAGCCGGCGAAACCGCTGCGCGACCGGCCTGGCTGCGCCACTGCCCGACCGGTTCGCAGCGGAACGGCTCAGCCTGCGAAGCCCGTTTCCCCTTCGCCGGCAACCGCTTCCGGGGCGTCGTCCGGCGAGGTGAACAGCGCCTCGGCCTCGGCCTGGGCGATCGCTGCCTGCTCCTGCGCCTCGGTCTGCTCGCGCACCTTGCGGGCGCGGTGGTAGGCGAGCCCCGTGCCTGCCGGGATCAGCCGGCCGACGATCACGTTCTCCTTCAGTCCGCGCAGATCGTCGCGCTTGCCCATGATCGCCGCCTCGGTCAGCACCCGCGTGGTCTCCTGGAAGGAGGCGGCCGAGATGAAGGAGTCGGTGGACAGCGAGGCCTTGGTGATGCCCAGCAGCAGGTTGACGTAGCTCGCCTCCCTCTTGTCCGCCGCGCGCGCCTTGTCGTTCTCGTCGAGGAGGTCGGAGCGCTCCACCTGCTCGCCGGTGATGAAGCGGGTCTCGCCCGGATCGGTCACCTGCACACGGCGCAGCATCTGGCGAACGATCACCTCGATGTGCTTGTCGTTGATCTTCACGCCCTGCAGACGGTAGACGTCCTGCACCTCGTCGACGACGTAGCGCGCGAGCGCCTCGATCCCGAGCAGGCGCAGGATGTCGTGCGGATCGGCCGGGCCGTCGACGATCATCTCGCCCTTGTTCACGACCTGGCCGTCGTGGACCAGCACGTTCTTCTCCTTCGGGATCAGGAACTCGTGGGCGTTGCCGTCGAGATCCGTGATCACCAGGCGCTGCTTGCCCTTGGTGTCCTTGCCGAAGGACACGGTGCCGGTGACTTCGGCGAGCATGCCGGCATCCTTCGGTGCGCGCGCCTCGAAGAGCTCGGCCACGCGCGGCAGGCCTCCGGTGATGTCTCGCGTCTTCTGCGACTCGATCGGAATGCGCGCCAGCGTGTCGCCGACGCCGACCTCCTGGCCGTCGCGCACCGTGATCAGCGCGCCGACCGGGAAGCTGATCGTGACTGCGTGATCGGTGTTGGCGATCTTCACCTCCTCGCCGTCCTCGCCGATCAGCTTGACCTGCGGACGGACGCTGCGCGCCGCCGCGGTGCCGCGTCGCTTGGCGTCGATCACCACCAGGGTCGACAGCCCGGTGACCTCGTCGATCTGCCTGGCGACGGTCACGCCTTCCTCGACGTTCTCGAAGCGGATGCGGCCCTTGTACTCGGTGATGATCGGGCGGGTCATCGGGTCCCAGACGGCGAGCTGCGCGCCGGCCCTGACGGGGTCGCCGTCGTGGACCTGGAGCTGGGCGCCGTAGGGCACCTTGTGGCGCTCGCGTTCGCGGCCGTTGTCGTCGACGATGATCACCTCGCCCGAGCGGGAGATGACGATCTGTCCGCCCTTCTCACGTGCAACCGGTCGCAGCGTGGGCGCGAAGCGGACCACGCCGTTGGACTTCGCCTCGACCGAGCTGTCGACCGCGGCGCGCGAGGCCGCACCACCGATGTGGAAGGTGCGCATCGTGAGCTGGGTGCCGGGCTCGCCGATCGACTGCGCCGCGATCACGCCGACGGCCTCGCCGGAGTTCACCAGCGAACCACGGCCGAGGTCGCGTCCGTAGCACTTCGCGCACAGTCCGTAGCGGGTCTCGCAGGTCAGCGGGGTGCGCACGCGCACCTCGTCGATGCCCAGCGCCTCGACCTGCTCGACCGCGTCCTCGTCCAGCAGGGTCCCGGCCTCGTAGACCGTCGCCTGGGTTTCCGGATCGACCACGTCGGAGGCGGCCACGCGCCCGAGGATCCGGTCGCGCAGCGGCTCGACCACCTCGCCGCCCTCGATCAGCGCCTTCATCGCGACACCGTTGGCGGTGCCGCAGTCGTCCTCGGTGACCACCAGGTCCTGGGTCACGTCGACCAGGCGGCGGGTCAGGTAGCCCGAGTTCGCGGTCTTGAGTGCGGTGTCGGCCAGGCCCTTGCGCGCACCGTGGGTCGAGATGAAGTACTGGAGGACGTTCAGGCCCTCGCGGAAGTTCGCGGTGATCGGCGTCTCGATGATCGAACCGTCCGGCTTGGCCATCAGCCCGCGCATCCCGGCGAGCTGGCGGATCTGCGCTGCCGAGCCGCGTGCGCCGGAGTCGGCCATCATGTAGATGGAGTTGAAGGACTCCTGCTCGACTTCGCGGCCCTCGCGGTCGATGACCTTCTGGACGCGCAGCTGGTCCATCATCGCCTTGCCGACGTCGTCACCGGCGCGGCCCCAGATGTCGACCACCTTGTTGTAGCGCTCGCCCTGGGTCACCAGGCCCGAGGTGTACTGCTGCTCGATCTCCTTCACCTCGCGCTCGGCCTCGGCGAGGATGCCGACCTTCTGGGTCGGGACCAGCATGTCGTCGATCGCGATCGAGATGCCGGCGCGCGTGGCCAGCCGGAAGCCGTTCTGCATCAGCTTGTCGGCCAGGATGACGGTGTCGCGCAGGCCGCAGCGGCGGAAGGAGGCGTTGATCAGCCGGCTGATCTCCTTCTTCTTCAGCGCCTTGTTGATGAACTCGAAGGGCAGGCCCGCGGGAAGGATCTCCGACAGCAGCGCACGGCCCACGGTGGTCACGACCCGCTGGACTTCGGTGGAAATCTCGCCGGTCTCGCGATCGCGCGTGTGCTTCGGCAGACGCACCGTCACCCGCGTGCCCAGCTCCACCTGGCCGTTGTCGTAGGCGCGCTGCACCTCGGCGAGGTTGGCGAAGTACATGCCCTCGCCCTTGCCGTTGATCTTCTCGCGCGTGGTGTAGTACAGGCCCAGCACGATGTCCTGCGACGGGACGATCGAGGGCTCGCCGTTGGACGGGAAGAGCACGTTGTTCGAGGCCAGCATCAGCGCACGCGCCTCGATCTGCGCCTCTAGCGACAGCGGCACGTGCACCGCCATCTGGTCGCCGTCGAAGTCCGCGTTGAAGGCCGCGCACACCAGCGGATGCAGCTGGATCGCCTTGCCCTCGATCAGCACCGGCTCGAAGGCCTGGATGCCCAGGCGGTGCAGGGTCGGCGCACGGTTGAGCATCACCGGATGCTCGCGGATCACCTCCTCGAGCAGGTCCCAGACGATCGGCTCCTGCGTCTCGACGTACTTCTTGGCCTGCTTGATGGTGGTGGCCACCCCCATCGTCTCGAGCTTGTTGAAGATGAAGGGCTTGAACAGCTCCAGCGCCATCAGCTTGGGCAGTCCGCACTGGTGCAGCTTGAGCTGCGGTCCGACCACGATCACCGAGCGCCCGGAGTAGTCGACGCGCTTGCCCAGCAGGTTCTGCCGGAAGCGGCCGCCCTTGCCCTTGATCATGTCGGCCAGCGACTTCAGCGCGCGCTTGTTGGCGCCGGTCATGGCCTTGCCGCGACGACCGTTGTCGAGCAGCGAGTCGACCGCCTCCTGCAGCATGCGCTTCTCGTTGCGCACGATGATCTCGGGGGCCTTCAGTTCGAGCAGGCGCTTGAGCCGGTTGTTGCGGTTGATCACCCGGCGGTAGTGGTCGTTGAGGTCGGAGGTCGCGAAGCGACCGCCGTCCAGCGGCACCAGCGGGCGCAGCTCCGGCGGCAGCACCGGAAGCACCTCCATGACCATCCAGTCGGGCTTGATGCCGGAGCGCTGGAAGCCCTCGAGCACCTTGAGCCGCTTGGCGATCTTCTTGATCTTCGCCTCGGAGCCGGTGGCCTCGAGGTCGCGGCGCAGCTGCTCGATGTCGCGATCGATGTCGATCGTGCGCAGCAGTTCGCGCACGCCTTCGGCACCCATCATCGCGCGGAACTCGTCACCGTACTCCTCGGTCTTCGCGAGGAAATCGTCCTCGGTCATGATCTGGCCGCGCTTGAGCGGCGTCATTCCGGGCTCGATCACCACGAAGGCCTCGAAGTACAGCACGCGCTCGATGTCGCGCAGCGTCATGTCGAGCACCATGCCCAGGCGCGAGGGCAGCGACTTCAGGAACCAGATGTGCGCAACCGGGCTGGCCAGTTCGATGTGGCCCATGCGCTCGCGGCGCACCTTGGCAAGCGTGACCTCGACGCCGCACTTCTCGCAGATCACCCCGCGGTGCTTCAGGCGCTTGTACTTGCCGCACAGGCACTCGTAGTCCTTGATCGGCCCGAAGATCTTCGCGCAGAACAGGCCGTCGCGCTCCGGCTTGAAGGTCCGGTAGTTGATGGTCTCGGGCTTCTTGACCTCGCCGTACGACCAGGAACGGATCTTCTCGGGCGAGGCGAGTCCGATCCTGATGGCGTCGAAGTGTTCGTCTTCCTGGACCTGCTTGAACAGATCGAGCAAAGCTTTCATGGGGTGCTCCTAGTTTCCTGCGGCCCGGATCAGTTGCGCTCGAGGTCGATGTCGATGCCCAGCGAGCGGATCTCCTTGACCAGCACGTTGAACGACTCGGGCATCCCGGCGTCGATCGTGTGCTCGCCCTTGACGAGGTTCTCGTAGACCTTGGTGCGGCCGGTCACGTCGTCGGACTTCACGGTCAGCATCTCCTGCAGCGTGTAGGAGGCGCCGTAGGCCTCGAGCGCCCAGACCTCCATCTCGCCGAAGCGCTGCCCGCCGAACTGCGCCTTGCCGCCCAGCGGCTGCTGGGTGACCAGCGAGTACGGACCCGTGGAACGCGCGTGCATCTTGTCGTCGACCAGGTGGTGCAGCTTGAGCATGTGCATGTAGCCGACCGTGACCGGGCGGTCGAAGGCGTCGCCGGTGCGTCCGTCGTACAGGGTGACCTGGGTCTTGCTCGGCGTGAAGCCGATCAGCGCGGTGCGCGGGTCGCCATCCGGGTAGGCGACGTCGAGCATCCGGTGGATCTCCTGCTCGGAGGCGCCGTCGAACACCGGCGTCGCGAAGGGCACGCCGTTCTCGAGGTTCTGCGCCAGTTCGACGACCTCGTCGTCGGAAAGCCCGGCGATGTCCGCAGCCTGCCCGCCGCCGTTGTAGACCTCGTCGAGCAGCTTGCGCAGATCGGCGGTGCGCGCCTGTCGGCGCAGCATCGCCCCGATGCGCAGGCCGATGCCCTTGGCCGCCCAGCCGAGATGGGTCTCGAGGATCTGCCCGACGTTCATCCGCGAGGGCACGCCCAGCGGATTGAGGACGATGTCCACCGGCGTGCCGTCGGCCATGTAGGGCATGTCCTCGACCGGCACGATGCGCGAGACGACCCCCTTGTTGCCGTGGCGCCCGGCCATCTTGTCACCCGGCTGCAGGCGGCGCTTCACCGCCAGGTAGACCTTGACCATCTTGAGCACGCCCGGGGGCAGCTCGTCGCCCTGCGTGAGCTTCTTGCGCTTCTCCTCGAAGGCCAGGTCGAACGAGTGCCGCTTCTGCTCGATCGAGTCCTTCAGGGCCTCGAGCTGGCCGGCGGCGGCCTCGTCGGCCAGGCGCACCTCGAACCAGTGATAGCGGTCGAGCTCGGCCAGGTATTCGGCGGTGACCACCGCGCCCTTGGCGAGCCGCTTCGGACCGCCGTTGGCGACCTTGCCCACCAGCAGCCGCTCGATCCGCGAGAACGCGTCGTTCTCGACGATGCGCAGCTGGTCGTTGAGGTCGAGGCGGTAGCGCTTGAGCTCGTCGTCGATGATCGACTGCGCGCGCTTGTCGCGCACGATGCCTTCCCGCGTGAAGACCTGGACGTCGATCACGGTGCCGCTCATCCCCGAGGGAACGCGCAGCGAGGTGTCCTTCACGTCGGAGGCCTTCTCGCCGAAGATCGCGCGCAGCAGCTTCTCCTCGGGAGTCAGCTGGGTTTCACCCTTGGGCGTGACCTTGCCCACCAGGGTGTCGCCCGCCTGGACCTCGGCGCCGATGTAGACGATGCCGGAGTCGTCGAGCCTGCCCAGCTGCGACTCGGACAGGTTGGAGATGTCGCGGGTGATCTCCTGGGGGCCGAGCTTGGTGTCGCGCGCCAGCACCGAGAGCTCCTCGATGTGGATCGAGGTGTAGCGGTCGTCCGAGACCACCTTCTCGGAGATGAGGATCGAGTCCTCGAAGTTGTAGCCGTTCCAGGGCATGAACGCGACCATCATGTTCTGGCCCAGCGCGAGCTCGCCGAGGTCGGTGGACGCGCCGTCGGCGACCACGTCGCCCCTGGCGATCCGGTCGCCCTTCCTGACGATCGGCCGCTGGTTGATGTTCGTGTTCTGGTTGCTGCGCGTGTACTTGATCAGGTTGTAGATGTCGACGCCGACCTCGCCTGCCGCCGCCTCGCTGTCGTCGACCCGGACCACGATCCGGTTGGCGTCGACGTAGTCGACCACGCCGCCGCGCAGCGCGGTGACGACGGTGCCGGAGTCGACCGCGCAGGTCCGCTCGACCCCGGTGCCCACGACCGGCTTCTCCGGACGCAGGCAGGGGACCGCCTGGCGCTGCATGTTCGAGCCCATCAGCGCGCGGTTGGCGTCGTCATGCTCGAGGAAGGGAATCAGCGACGCGGCCACCGAGACGATCTGGGTCGGCGCGACGTCCATGTACTGGACGTTCTCCGGCCCGGTGAGCTCGGTCTCGCCGGCCTTGCGCACCGACACCAGCTCGCCGGTGAGGCGGCCGTTCTCGTCGATCGCGGTGTTGGCCTGCGCGATCACGTAGCGGCCTTCCTCGATCGCCGACAGGTAGTCGATCTCATCGGTGACGCGGCTGTCGATCACCTTGCGATAGGGGGTCTCGAGGAAGCCGTACTCGTTGAGCCGCGCGTACAGCGCGAGCGAGTTGATCAGGCCGATGTTCGGACCCTCGGGCGTCTCGATCGGGCAGACGCGGCCATAGTGGGTCGGGTGGACGTCGCGCACCTCGAAGCCGGCGCGCTCGCGGGTGAGGCCACCCGGGCCCAGCGCTGAGACGCGACGCTTGTGGGTGATCTCCGACAGCGGGTTGGTCTGGTCCATGAACTGCGAGAGCTGGCTGGACCCGAAGAACTCGCGGATCGCCGCGCTGATCGGCTTGCTGTTGATCAGGTCGTGCGGCATCAGGTTCTCGGTCTCGGCCTGCCCCAGGCGCTCCTTGACCGCGCGCTCGACGCGCACCAGGCCGGCGCGGAACTGGTTCTCGGCGAGCTCGCCGACGCAGCGCACCCGGCGGTTGCCGAGGTGGTCGATGTCGTCGATCTCGCCCTTGCCGTTGCGCAGGTCGACCAGGATCTTGATGACCGCCAGCAGGTCGTCGTCGACAAGGGTCATCGGCCCGGTCAGCTCGTCGCGGCCGACCCGACGGTTGAACTTCATCCGCCCGACCTTGGAGAGATCGTAGGCGTCCTCGCTGTAGAACAGCCGGTTGAACAGCGCCTCGACCGCATCCTCGGTCGGCGGTTCGCCGGGACGCATCATGCGGTAGATCGCGATGCGTGCGGCGGTCCGGTC
>CAUJHG010000083.1 GCA_963204785.1 Pseudomonadota bacterium
CCCCTGAGATCCTTCAGCATCAGGAACAGGTGATAGGGATCGGTCGGGCTGGGGTCGAATTCCCACGATTCGTACCATTGGCGCGCCGCATCGTCCTTGGCATGGACGAGCAGGCAGCGGATGCCGGCGATGCCGGCGGCCTGTGCCGTACGCAGCAGCGCATCCTTGAGCAAGGCCTGGCCCAGGCCCCTGCGCTGATGCTCCCTGTCCACCGCGAGCCGGGCCAGGATCATGACCGGTACCGGGTGACGCGCAAGCCCCTTCATCGCTCTCGACGGCGCGGCTTCCGGGTCGACACTGCCGACGGCCAGGCTGTAGAAGCCGACCACCGCGTCGCCCTGGCAGCAGACGTAGGTCTGCGCGCTGTCGGCCTTCTGGTTGACGAGCGCGTAGCGCTGAAGGAACTGGTTCAGCGCGGCCTGGCCGCAATCGAAGGCATCGACCTGATCCGTGGCGGTCAGCTTGCGAACGGGCGAGTAGGGGGACGCCATGGCGTCACCGTTCAACCGAGCACCCCGGGCTCACGCAGCAGCTTCTTCAGGCGAGGCTTGCCCTGCACGGGACGATCCAGTGCCTCCTGGAACGCCTGCCACTGCGCCTCGTCCAGCACGAACCGGCGACGATCCGCCAGCGCCTGTGCAGCGGCGGTGACGCCCGCGTCGAGCAGGAACTCGCTGACGTTCTTGTGGCAGGCGCGCGCGGCCTCCTGCAGCAACTGCTTGACCGGCGTGCTCGCTCGGACGTCGATGCGCTCGGTCTTGGAGGCGTTCGGGGTGCTCATGGTGCGCTTCCTGGCTGGATCCTGGACGCACCGATTGTAATTGTCCGGACGACGTCCCGACAACAAGATCCGCATCTGAGATGGCGGGACGAGGGCCTGAGGTGACGTACCGGCGTGCGCCCGGGCAGGCCTCGTGACGAAGTCGAACGGGCAGTGCGGCTAGACTGGGGCGCAGCGAATCACCCAAGTCCACCCAGGCGCCTTGAAGACCCGCAAACCCCCGCCCGCCCCCGTCCCCCAGACCCGCCTGCGCCGCCTGGCCGGCCTCGGCATGGCCGCGGGCGGCCTCGCGGCCGGCGCCGCCGCGCAGGGCCTGAAGCGTCTGAGCCGGGGCGAGGCGCCCGACTTCCGCGGCGCGCTGCTGTCCGCGCCCAACGCGGTGCGCTTCGCGCAGCGTCTGGCGAAGATGCGCGGCGCGGCGATGAAGATCGGGCAGCTGATCTCGATGCAGGGCGAGGACATCCTGCCGCCGCAGTTCGCGCAGGCGCTGTCGGTGCTGCGCGCGCAGGCCGCGCCGATGCCGCCGCAGCAGCTGCACCGCGTGCTCGGGCGCGAGTACGGGGCCGGCTGGCAGCGCCGCTTCGCGCACTTCGACGAGGAGCCGGTCGCGGCGGCGTCGATCGGGCAGGTGCACCGTGCGCGCGCCGTCGACGGGCGCGAGCTGGCGCTGAAGATCCAGTACCCGGGCGTGGCCCGCTCGATCGCCAGCGACGTCGACAACGTGGCGGCGCTGCTGCGGGTGTTCGACCTGCTGCCGATCGGGCTGGACGTCTCGGGCATCGTCGCCGAGGCCAAGCGTCAGCTGATGCAGGAGGCCGACTACCTGAGCGAGGCGCGCTTCCTCGAGCAGTTTGCCGAGCTGCTGGCCGACGAGCCGATGCTGCTGGTGCCGCGGGTGCACCGCGACCTGAGCACGAAGCGGATCATGGCGATGGACTTCGTCGAGGCGCAGCCGCTGGACGCGTTGGCCGAGGCTTCGCAGGCGCGGCGCAACGCGGTGGGCGCGCTGCTCGAGCGGCTGCTGTTTCGCGAGCTCTTCGAGTTCCGCACGATGCAGACCGATCCCAACCTCGCCAACTACCTGTACCAGCCGCACAGCGGTCGCGTGGTGCTGCTGGACTTCGGCGCAACCCGGCACTTCGAGCCGGAGTTCGTGGCGAACTACGCGCGGATCAGCCGGGCGGTGATCGACGGCGACCGCGCCGCGGTGGCGCGCGAGGCGGTGCGCATCGGCTACGCGGCGGCCGACGACCCGCCGCAGCGCACCGAGGCGGTGGTCGGGATGTGCATGCTGGCCTGCGAGCCCCTGCGCCACGCGGGGCGCTACGACTTCGGGGCTTCGGACCTGCCGGCACGGGTGCGCAATCTCGGCTTCGAGCTCGGGGTGCGCCGGCGGCTGCTGCGCCCTCCGCCGCCGGAGACGATCTTCCTGCACCGCAAGCTGGTCGGGTCCTTCCTGCTGCTGGCCCGGCTGGGCGCCCAGGTGGACGTGCGCGCGCTGATCCTGCCCTTCCTGCCGAAGGCGTCCTGAGCGGCTGCGTCCGGGCCGCGGGGGCCCTCGCCGCGGGCGGCGCGGCGCTGGGCGCTGCGGCCTGCGCGGGTCAGCCGCCGCCCTTGGCCGCCCGGTGGATCGCCTCGCGGATGCGCGGGTAGGTGCCGCAGCGGCAGAGGTTCCCCGACATCGCCTCGTCGATCTGCGCGTCGGTGGGCTGCGGCGTGCTGCGCAGCAGGGCGCTTGCGCTCATCAGCTGCCCGGGCTGGCAGTAGCCGCACTGGACGACGTCGACCTCGATCCAGGCGTCGGTCAGCGCCTTCGCCTCGGGGCCGGCGAGCCCCTCGATCGTGGTCACCTCGGCGTCGCCCACCGCCGACAGCGGCAGCACGCAGGCGCGCACCGGCCGGCCGTCCAGGTGCACGGTGCAGGCGCCGCACAGCCCGGAGCCGCAGCCGTACTTCGTTCCGGTGAGCCCGAGCTCGCCGCGCAGCACCCACAGCAGCGGCGTGTCCGGCGCGGCCTGCGCCTGCACCGGCGTTCCGTTGAGCTTGATCGTGGTCATCTGCGCCTCCTCAGGCGAGCTTCAGGGGCAGCGCGCGCAGGCGCTGGCCGGTTGCGGCGAACACCGCGTTGGCGACCGCGGGCGCGATCGGCGGCAGCCCGGGCTCGCCGACGCCTTCGGGGTGCTCGGCGCTGTCGACGATCGCGATCTCGATCACCGGGCACTCGTCGATGCGCAGCGCCGGGTAGTCGTGGAAGTTGGTCTGCGCCACCTGGCCGTTCTCGATCGTCAGCTCGCCGTGCAGCGCCGCGGACAGGCCGTAGACGATCCCGCTCTCCATCTGCTGGCGGATCAGGTTCGGGTTGGCCGCGAAGCCGCAGTCGATCGCGCACCAGACGCGCTCGACGCGGATCGCGCGGTCTTCGCCGACCGACACCTGCGCCACCTGCGCGACGATCGAGCCGAAGGACTGGTGCAGCGCGACGCCGCGGGCGCGGCGTCGGCCGTCGCTGGCCTCGGGCGGCGCCTTGCCCCAGTCGGCCATCTGCGCGGCGCGCTCGAGCACGGCGAGGTGCCTCGGGTGCTGCTGCAGCAGCGCGGCACGGAAGGCCACCGGGTCCTTGCCGGCCGCGGCCGCCACCTCGTCCATGAAGCCTTCCTTGAAGAAGGCGTGGTGCGAGTGGCCCACCGCCCGCCAGAAGCCCACCTGCAGCGGCAGCGCGACCGTCTCGTGCGCGACGCGCACGTTCGGGAACTCGTAGGGCTGGTCGAACGCGCCCTCCGACGAGGTCTTGTCGGGGCCCACGCCGGGCAGGCCCCACATCCGCTTCAGCACCTGGGGGATGATCGCCTGGCCGGCCGACACGTTGCGCCAGGCCACGAGCGCGCCCTGCGCGTCCAGCCCCGCCCGGAAGCGCGACACGCAGGCCGGCCGGAACAGGTCGTGGCGCAGGTCCTGTTCGCGGGTCCACAGCAGCTGGACCGGCGCGCCGTCGGCCTGCCGCGCGATCGCCGCGGCCTGGCCGACGAAGTCGACCTCGTTGCGCCGGCCGAAGGCTCCGCCGAGCTGCTGCACCCGGACCTCGACCGCTTCCTGGTCGATGCCCAGCGCGCGCGCGGCCGCCATGCGCGTCAGTCCGGGCACCTGCGTCGACAGCCAGACGGTGCCGCGCCCGTCGCGCAGCTGCACCGTGCAGTTGATCGGCTCCATCGGCGTGTGGGCCAGCCAGGGCGCGCGGTACTCGGCCTCGACCGTCTTCGCGGCCGAGGCGAGCGCGGCGTCGACGTCGCCGCGACGCAGGAAGGGGAAGCCGTCGGCCTGCGCGAGGCGCGCCGAGAAGTCCTCGATCGCGGCGGCCGACGAGAAGCCGGCGAGTTCGCCGTGCTCCCACTCCACCGCGACCTGCGGCGCCGCCTGCAGCGCCTGCCAGGGGGCGTCGGCGATGACCGCGACTCCGCCGGTGCCGCCGTGCAGCGGGGGGAAGGCCACCACCTTGCGCACCCCGGGCAGCGCCTGCGCCTTCGATGCGTCGAAGCTCCTCACGCTGCCGCCGAGCGTCGGGCACATCTGCACCGCCGCGTAGAGCATCCCGGGTGGGCGCACGTCCATGCCGAAGACCGCCTTGCCTGCGATCTTGTCGCGGGCGTCGATGCGCCGCACCGGCTTGCCCAGCAGCCGGAAGCTCTTCGGATCCTTCAGCGCCGGGCTGCCTGGCAGCGGCTCGCGCGCCGCGGCCTCGGCGAGCTCGCCGAAGCGCGCGCTGCGCCCGGAGGGCGCGTGCGAGACCACGCCCTCGGCGACGGCGATCGCGCCGACCTCCACTCCCCACTGCCGGGCGGCCGCCGCCGCAAGCATCGCGCGGGCGCTCGCGCCCGCCTGGCGCATCGGCAGCCAGAGATCCTTGGTGCTGGACGAGCCGCCGGTCACCATCAGGCCGAACTCGCGCATGGTCTTGGCGGTCATCCAGCCGGCGAAGCGCCTGAGCATCCCGTGCTCGTCCGGGTGGAAGGGCAGGCCGTCGACCACCATCGCGAGGTTGTTGTAGATGGGGTCGATCGGCGACATCTCGGTGCGCACCCGCGACCAGTCGGCGTCGAGCTCCTCGGCGAGGATGGCCGCCAGCACGGTGTGCACCCCCTGGCCCATCTCCGACTTCGCCATCATGACGGTGACCACGTCGTCGCGGCCGATCTTCACCCAGCCGTTCAGGGGCGCCTGCCCCGCGGCGCTCGGCAGCGGCGCGCCGGTCACCAGGCGCTGGCGCGGGGGCGTGAAGCTCCAGCCGACCGCGAGCGCGCCTGCGGCGGCGAAGGTGCCGAGGAGGAATCGTCTTCGGGTGGACACGGGGCGTTTCCTTCGCTGGGTGTGGGCGCGCGACACGCACGCGGGCGCTGCGCGATCATTGGCTGCGGCGCGCACCGCAGCGCTGCGCGATTATCGCCTCATCGGAACCAGGACCGCCCCATGCTCTCCGTCCAGCTCGGCCCTCTCGGCCTGTCCGTCGATCGTCTGCTGCTCGCGGCGGCCTTCGCGACGACCCTGATCGTCGGCGCGCTGGTCGGGCGGCGCCGCGGCGTACCGCGCGGCGCGGGCGTCGGGGCGGTGCTCCCCGACATGCTGCTGGTCGGCCTGCTCGCGGCGCGGCTGGCCTTCGTTGCGCGCTGGTTCGAGTCCTACCGCGCCCAGCCCTGGAGCGCTCTCGATCTGCGCGACGGCGGCTTCGATCCCTGGGTCGGCCTGCTCGCCGCGCTGCTCTACGGCGTCTGGCGCCTGCGTCGGCGGGTCCAGGCGCGCGTTCCGCTGGCGGCGGGGCTGTTCGCCGGCGCGCTCGTGTGGTCCGGGCTGGCGCTCGGGCTGCAGCTGCTCGCGCAGCCGCCCGCGGGGCTGCCCGCGGTGCCGCTGCACACGCTCGACGGCGCGCAGGCCTCGCTGGACGAACTCGCCGGCGGCAGGCCGGTGGTGCTGAACCTGTGGGCGACCTGGTGCCCGCCCTGCGTGCGCGAGATGCCCACGCTCGCGGCGGCACAGGCGGCCGAGCGCGACTTCGCCTTCGTGTTCGTCGACCAGGGCGAGAGCGACGCGGCGGTGCGCCGCTTCCTCGCGCAGCAGGGCCTTGCGCTGGACAACGTCCTGCTCGACCCGGGCGGGGCGCTCGCGCGCGCGGTGGGCACGCGGGCCATGCCCACGACGCTCTTCTACGACGCGCAGGGGCGGCTGCGCGACACGCACCTGGGGCCGCTGTCCGAGGCCACGCTCGCCGCGCGGCTGGCGCGCCTGCGGGAGGCGCGATGAACGCGCTGCACCTGCGCATCCGCGGCCGCGTCCAGGGCGTGGGCTACCGCGCCTCGCTCGCCGACGAGGCGCGCCGGCTCGGGCTGACCGGCTGGGTGCGCAATCGGCGCGACGGTTCGGTGGAGGCTGCGGCGGTCGGCGAGGACGAGGCGCTGAGCGCGCTGGTGCGATGGGCGCATCGCGGACCGCCCGCCGCCCGCGTCACCGAGGTCGAGGTCCGCGCGCTGGCCGGGGAGCTGGAGTTCGAGGGCTTCGAGCTGCGCCCGACGCCTTGATTTCGCCCCGCCCCGGCTCAAACGTCCCGTCGCGGCACCCGCGCCTCGAGCTCGTGCCGCTTGACCTTGCCGGTGGCGCTGCGCGGGAATTCGTCGAGACCGACGAACACCACGTCGCGCGGGACCTTGTAGCTGGCGATGCGCGCGCGGCACATCGCCTTCACCTCGTCCCCGGTGAGCGTCTCGTCGGCCTTCGCGACGAAGGCGACCGGCGCCTCGCCCCACTTCGGGTCGGGACGGCGCACGACCACCGCTTCGGCGATCCGCTCGCTGGCCAGCAGCACCCGCTCGATCTCCGCCGGGTAGACGTTCTCGCCGCCGGTCTTGATCAGGTACTTGCGGCGGTCGACGAAGTCCAGCGTGCCGTCCGGGTTGCGCACGAACACGTCGCCCATGTGGAACCAGCCGCCGCGGAAGTCCTTCGCGTTGGCCTCGTCGTTGGCCCAGTAGCCCGAGAAGAGCGTCGGTCCGCGGAAGGCCAGCTCGCCCGGCTGGCCGTCGGGCACCTCGTTGCCGTCCTCGTCGACGAGCCTGATCTCGCAGAACGAGTTCTGCAGCTTCGAGAGCCGCTGCGGGATCGTGCCCACCGGGATCACCCCGCGGCCCGCCGGCGGGCCGCCGGTCTCGGTCGAGCCGAAGGAGTTCTTGTAGGGCGCGCCGAACAGCGCCGTCACCTTCGCGATCTGGTCCAGCGGCACCAGGTCGGCCATCGCGCCGATGGTGCGCGCGCCCTTCGGCCTCAGGCCGCTGCGCTCGATCTCCTCGATCACGCGGTCGATCATTCCCGGCATCAGCGTGAAGTGGCCGACGAACTCGCGCGCCGCCACCTGCACCAGCTTCGGCACGTCGAGCCCGTCCATCACGATCACCTTGCCGCCGTGCATCAGCGTGCCGAAGACGTAGTCGGTGGACACCATGTGGAACAGCGGTCCCCAGGCGACGAAGGCGTCGCCCGGCTGCAGCGGGCTGTCGAAGCGCGCCACCATCGCGCGGGCCACCATTGCGCGCTGGCTGATCAGCGCGCCCTTGGGCATTCCGGTGGTGCCGCTGGTGTACAGGATGATCAGCCCGCTCTCGGGGTCGACCTCGTCGAAGCGCGCGCCGGCGCTGCCCTCGGCCACGAGCTGCTCGAAGCCGCTCTCGATCTCGACGACCTGCGCCACCCGGTGATCGATCCGCGCCGCGGCCAGCGCGTAGCGCCGCGAGTGCACCAGCAGCTTCGGCGAGACCAGCCGGATGCAGTGTTCGAGCTCCTCGTCGGACTGGCGCCAGTTCTGGCAGGCG
Organism: Pseudomonadota bacterium; assembly: GCA_963204785.1. Taxonomy (GTDB): domain Bacteria; phylum Pseudomonadota; class Gammaproteobacteria; order Burkholderiales; family Burkholderiaceae_E; genus Quisquiliibacterium. The sequence goes on from CAUJHG010000083.1 coordinate 7,630, forward strand.
AGGATGACGCCCAGGCGCGCCGCCGCGAGCTCGAGCTCGACGTACTCGGGGCGGTTCTCGGCGAGCACCGCGACCCGGTCGCCCGCGGCCAGGCCGCGCGCCCGCAGCGCGTCGGCCAGGCGGCCCGCGCGCTCGTGCAGCGCACGGTAGCTGAGGCTGCCCGCCTCGGACTCCAGCGCGATGCGCTCCGGGGTGAGCGCGGCCTGCTGCAGCAGCAGGCCGGACAGCGACAGGCGCGCCGCCTGGGCGGGAAGCGGGAGGGGCAGGGCGTCGGCGGGCATGGCGTTCGGTCGGTGGTGGCGGTTCCGGCCACTATAGCGGCAGCGGCTCGCCGCGCCGTTCACCTCACCGGACCGCTCGCCTCACCGGACCGCTCGCCTCGCGGCGCCGCATTCGTTTCGCGCCGCGCGCGTCTCAGGACGGGAGCTGCTGCACCCGGTGCGTGGACGCCGGCGCCGGCCAGCCGGCCTCGTTCGCGACCCGCACGATCGCCTCGTTGGTGTCGAACCAGACCTGCCAGTAGTGATCGGTGTGCGTGTAGGGGCGCACCGCGATCTGCGGACCCTCGAGTCTGAAGTCCAGCAACGTGACCTCCGGCGCGGGATCGGCGGCCACGTTGGGGATCGCAGCCACCGCCGCCTTCAGCCGGGCGATCGCGTCCAGCGGATCGACGCCGTTGGCCAGCTGTGCGATCCGGTCGACCCGGCGCACCGGCAGCGCGGAGAAATTCTGGATGTTGTCCGAGAAGAGCTTGTTGTTGCCGACGACGGTCATCACGTTGTCGGGCGTGACCAGCGTGGTGGCGAACAGGCCGATCTCGTGCACCGTGCCGACGACGCCGGCGCCGCTGATGAAGTCGCCGACCTTGAACGGGCGCAGCACCAGCAGGAAGGCGCCGGCCGCGAAGTGCGCGAGCAGCCCGCTCCAGGCCACCCCGATCGCGACACCCGCGCCGGCGAGCATCGCCGCGATCGAGGTGGTCTGGATGCCGAAGTAGCCCAGGATCCCCAGCACCAGCGCGATGTTCAGCGTCACCGCGACGATCGAGCCCATGTACTTGGTCAGCGTGGGATCGACGTTGTTGCGGCCCATCGCGGTCTGGATCAGCGCGACCACCCGGCCGATCAGCCAGCGGCCGACGACCCAGAACGCGATTGCGGCGACCACCTTGATCGCGAGCTCGGCGCCGGTGGTGGCGAGGAACTGCTGGACGTCTTCGATCTTCATTGCTCGTCAGCTCCCGTCATCTGTGGTCGGCCGTGCTCCGGGCGACCCGCTCGATGCGGGACCGCCCGGTGGCCGGTGCGTCGCCCCGAAAATACCACTCACGCGCCGATCGCACGCACCTGCGCCGCTCCGAAGGCTCCGCGCTGGTAGTCGTCGAAGGCCTGCCTGAGCTCGTCGGCGGTGTTCATCACGAAGGGCCCGTGCTGCGCGATCGGTTCACCCAGCGGCCGCCCCGCCACCAGCAGCACGCGCGCGTCCTCGTGCGCCTCGATCGCCACGCGGTCGCCGTCGTTGGCGAGGATCGCCATCTGCCGGTCGGCCACTTCCGTGCCGTCCACGCGGACGCGGCCCCGGTAGGTGTAGGTGAACGCGTTGCACTCGGCAGCCACCACCTGCTCGAAGCGGCTGCCTGCCGGCAGGTGCAGGTCGAGCAGCAGCGGCTCGGTGTCCGGACGCTGCACCGCGCCCTGCGTGCCGTGGCTCTCCCCTGCGATCACACGCACGATCACGCCCTCGGGCGTCGTGAAGGACGGGATGGCCTGCGCCGGAATGTCGCGGTAGCTCGGCGCGCTCATCTTCGACTTCGCCGGCAGGTTCACCCAGAGCTGGAAGCCCTCCATCAGCCCTTCCTGCTGCTCCGGAAGCTCGGAGTGGATCAGTCCGCTGCCCGCGGTCATCCACTGCGCGCCGCCAGGACCCAGCAGTCCCTCGTTGCCCGCGCTGTCGCGGTGGCGCATCAGGCCGGCGATCATGTAGGTGACCGTCTCGAAGCCGCGGTGCGGATGATCCGGGAAGCCGCCGATGTAGTCGTCGGGGTTCTCGTTGCGGAAGGCGTCCAGCATCAGGAAGGGGTCCAGCCTGCGCTGCAGGTCGTGGGTGAGGACGCGGGTCAGGCGCACTCCGGCGCCGTCGGAGGTCGCGACGCCCTGCACGAGCCGCTCGACGCGGCGCAGTCTCAGGCCTTCGGCGATCTGGGCTGACATGTCGATCTCCTGTTGTCCGGCGGCCGGGCTGCCCTGGGGCAGGTCGTCCGGACGCTCGGTGGTGGTGATTCGATGCGCAGGCGAAGCGGCTTGCGCGTCTCCTGGATCGGAATTCTCCCGGTTCCATCGGCGGACAGGAAGCCAGCGTTCTGGATATCATTGGTGCGTGGAGGGGACAATTCATTCCGGGCCTCAGCGTCCGCCAGCGCTGGTGCCGGACGCCGACGATCTGCTGCTGTTCGCGCGCGTGATGGAGGCGGGCAGCTTCTCGCGCGCCGCACAGCGCTGCGGGCTGCCACGCTCCACGGTGTCGCGCCGCATCGCTGCCCTGGAGTCGGCGCTGGGCGAGCGGCTCCTTGCCCGAACCACACGGCAACTGGCGATCACCGAGTTCGGCGAGCGCATCCTGGACCACGCGCGGCGGCTGCTCGAGGAGGTCGAGGCGGCGCACGCCCTCGCGCAGCACCGGCAGGCAGTGCCGCGCGGCACGCTGCGCCTTTCGCTGCCACCGGACTTCGACGCCGTGGACCTGCCCCGGCTGCTGACGGCCTTCCTCGCGGCCAACCCGGAGGTCGGGCTGGAGCTGGACCTGTCGCCGCGCCGGGTCGATCTCATCGCCGAGCGCTTCGACCTCGCGGTGCGGGTCGCCGCGCGGCTGCCCGACGACGCCACGCTGGTCGCGCGGCCGATCGCGGCGCTGAAGCACGGCCTTTACGCGAGCCCCGCCTACCTGGCGCGCGCCGGCAGTCCGGACGCGCCGGACGGGCTCGACGGGCACGTCGGCCTGCGCCTGATCGGCAGTGGCGGCGAAGTCCAGCCCTGGCGGCTGGCCTGCGGGACGGCGCGCTGGGAGGGCCTGCCTGCCGGCCCGCTGGGCGCCAACTCCATCGGGCTGCTGCGCAAGCTGGCGCTCGGCGGGCTGGGCATTGCCGGGCTCTCCGAGCGGCAGGCGGCGCCGCTGGTGGCCGCGGGCCGGCTCGAGCGCGTGCTGCCGGACTGGGAGTTGCCCACGATGACCGTCTGGGGCGTGACTGCGGGCCGGCGCCTGCTGCCGATCCGCGTCACTGCCTTCCTGTCGATGCTGAGCGCAGCGCTCGACGATGCAAGCCTGCCGGGCCATCAAGGTCTGGCCGATCGATAATCTCCAGGGGAATCCGAAGATGTCCGACACATCCTGCGACCTGTTCGTCATCGGCGGGGGTTCCGGTGGCGTGCGCGCAGCCCGCATCGCTGCCGGCCATGGCGCTCGGGTGGCGCTGGCCGAGGAGTACCGGTATGGCGGCACCTGCGTGATCCGCGGCTGCGTGCCGAAGAAGCTGCTGGTGCTTGCCAGCAGGCTCGCCGACGAGTTCGGACGCGCGCCGGCCTACGGCTGGACGCTGGGTGATGCCCGCTTCGACTGGCGCGCCCTGCGCGAGGCGAAGGATCGCGAGATCGCGCGGCTCGAGGGCATCTACAGGAACAACCTGGTGGCTTCCGGCGTCCGGGTGTTCGAGTCGCGGGCGGTGCTCGAGGCGCCGGACACGGTGCGCCTGCTGGCGACTGGCGAGACCGTGCGCGCCGAGCGCATTCTGATCGCCACGGGCGGGGTGCCGATGCGGCCGGACATCCCGGGTGCGGAACTGGCGATCACCTCCGACGACGTGTTCGACCTGCCGGAACTCCCGAAGCGGATGATCATCGAGGGCGGGGGCTTCATCGCGGTGGAGTTCGCCTGCCTGCTGAAGCGGCTGGGTGTCCAGGTCACGCTCTTCTACCGCGGCGAGCTGATCCTGCGCGGCTTCGACGACGATCTGCGCCGCCACCTGGACGCCGCGATGCGCGAGGACGGCATCGAGATCCGCACGCGGACCACGATCACTGCGATCGAACGCGACGGCGCCGCCTATCGCGTCAGCGACGACCGGGGTTCGAGCACCGGAACCGACCTGGTGATGCTCGCCACCGGGCGGGTGCCGAACGTGCACGGTCTCGGCCTGGAGCGCGCGGGCGTCGAAGTCGGCGCCGACGGTGCGATCCGGGTGGGCGAGGACTCGCGCACCAGCGTGCGCCGGATCTGGGCGGTGGGCGACGTGACCGGTCGGGTCGCGCTGACCCCGGTGGCGATCCGCGAAGGTCACGCGTTCGCCGACACCGAGTTCGGCGGCAGGCCCTGGCACTGCGATCATCGCGATGTCCCGGTCGCGGTCTTCGCCACGCCCGAGATCGGGACGGTCGGCCTCACCGAGGCGCAGGCGCGCGAGCGCCACGCGAACATCGACATCTACCGCAGCAGCTTCCGGCCGATGAGCAACGTCCTCGAGGCCGATGCGAAGCGGATGCTGGTCAAGCTGGTCGTCGAGCGCGACACCGATCGGGTGCTCGGCGTGCACCTGTGCGGGCCGGATGCCGCGGAGATGATCCAGCTTGCGGCGATCCCGCTGAAGATGGGCGCCACCAAGCGCCAGTTCGACCAGACCGTGGCGGTGCACCCGAGCGCTGCCGAGGAGCTGGTCACGATGCGGACTCCGGCATGAGCACGACCAGGCGAAATGGCAGCACCTCCGCGCGCCGGCAATCCGCCGGCACGGCCGCACCGCGCAGGCGAGGGCCGCCGAGCGTCAACCTCGCGCTGCAGGGGGGCGGATCCCACGGCGCCTTCACCTGGGGCGTGCTCGACCGGCTGCTCGAGGACGGCCGACTGTCCTTCGAGGGCGTGTCGGGGGCGAGCGCGGGTGCGATCAACGCCGCGGTGCTCGCGCACGGATGGGCGCAGGGCGAACGTGACGGCGCCCGCGAGGCGCTCGAGCGTTTCTGGGGCGCCGTCGGCAGCAACGGCAGCACCTTCGGTACCGCGCTGCTCGGGCCCTGGGCGGACTGGCTCGCGCGCACCTTCTCGCCCTACCAGTTCAACCCGGTCAACCTGAATCCGCTGCGCACCATCCTCGAGCAGCACGTGGACTTCGAGCGGCTGCGCCAGGCCAGCCCGATGCAGCTCTTCGTCGCCGCCACCCGGGTGCGCACCGGCCAGATCCGCGTCTTCCGCGCCAAGGAGATCAGCGCCGACGTGCTGCTGGCCTCGGCCTGCCTGCCCACGGTATTCCAGGCGGTGGAGATCGAGGGGGAAGCCTACTGGGACGGCGGTTTCGTCGCCGACCCGCCGCTGTTCCCCTTCTTCTACGAGTGCCGCACCTGCGACCTGCTGCTGGTGATGGTCAATCCTCTGGAGCGCTCGAAGCTCCCACGGCGACCCGGCGCGATCCAGGACCGCCTCCACGAGATCACCTCCAACGCCGCGCTGGTCGCCGAGATGCGTGCGATCTCCTTCGTGCAGAAGCTCCTGCGCGAGGACTGGCTCGAGCAGGGGCGGCGCAGCCAGCTCAAGGACGTCCTGATGCACGTGATCCGTGCAGACGATGCGCTTCCGGATCTGGGCGCCGGCAGCAAGTCGAACACCACGACCTCTTTCCTGCGCGAGCTGCGCCGGCGCGGCCGCGAGGCTGCCGACGTCTGGCTGGATACGCACTTCGCCTGCGTGGGTCGATGCGACTCGGTCGACGTGCGCGCCACCTTCCTGGCGCATGAGTGAGTCACTGGCCCGACGAGCCAGTGCTTCGGCGATGGTGCGCGCCCTGGCGCTTGCGCTGGGGATCGGCTTCGCGCTCGCCTGCCCGGCGGCGCCCCCGGTTGCGCCCGGAGAGCCGTCGGCGCAACCCGCCCCGGATGCGGCGAGGATCGAGCTGCGCTACCAGGGCGAGCGCGCGGCCTGCGCGCTGCTGCCCGCAGGCGAGGAACGCGACACCTGCCTGCGCGAGGCAGCGGCGGCGCGTGCCGAGGCGCTGCGCGGCCGCCTCGACTCCGGGGCCGCCGACTACGACGCGAACGCGGTCGCGCGCTGCGAGGCGCTGCAAGGCGACCTGCGCCGCGACTGCATCTCCCGGATGCGCGGCGCCGGCAGCGTCAGTGGCAGCGTCGAGGGTGGCGGGCTGCTGCGCGAATACCGGACCCGGGAGCTGGGCCCGGACCCGGGGCGCTGATTCAGACGATCTTCGTCTGGTGGCCGGCCCAGTACCGGTCCTTGAGCAACCGCTTGTAGAGCTTGCCGGTCGCGTGACGCGGCAGTTCCGCTTCGAAGTCCACCGATTTCGGGCACTTGATCGGCGACAGGTGCTCGCGACAGAAGGCGATCAGCTCCTCCTCGAGTTCCGGACCTGCGTCGGCCATGTCGCGCGGCTGCACCACCGCCTTGACTTCCTCGCCGAACTCCTCATTCGGCACGCCCAGCACCGCGCAGTCGGCAACCTTCGGGTGGGTGATCAGCACGTTCTCGGCCTCCTGCGGGTAGATGTTCACCCCGCCGGAGATGATCATGTAGGCCTTGCGGTCGGTCAGGTACAGGAAGCCCTCGGCATCGACGTAGCCGACGTCGCCCAGCGTCGTCCAGCCCTTCGCGTTGGTCGAACCGCGGGTCTTCTCGGGGTCGTTGTGGTAGGCGAAGGGGCGCCCTTCGGCGAAGTAGACGGTGCCGATCTGGCCCACCGGCAGCTCCTCGCCGGTCTCGTCGTCGCAGATCTTGAGCTTGCCGATCACCGCGCGCCCCACCGTGCCCTTGTGGGTCAGCCAGCTCGCCGAGTCGACCATGGTCATGCCGTTGCCTTCGGTGCCCGCGTAGTACTCCCAGATGATCGGGCCCCACCAGGCGATCATCTGCTCCTTCACCGGCACCGGGCAGGGCGCGGCCGCGTGGATCGCGCACTGCAGGCTGGACAGGTCGTACCTGCGGCGCACCTCCTCGGGAAGCTTCAGCATCCGCACGAACATCGTCGGCACCAGCTGCGAGTGGGTGATCCGGTACTTCTCGACCAGCTTCAGGTACTCCTCGGGGTCGAAGTGCTCCATCATCACGACGGTGCCGCCCAGGCGCTGGACGGTCATCGTGAAGCGCAGCGGGGCGGCGTGGTAGAGCGGCGCCGGCGACAGGTAGATGCTGTCCGGCGTGAGCCGATACAGGGCGCGCGAGACCTCGATCAGCGGGTTGGTGGCGTCGATCGCCGGGGAGTCCGGCGGCACGAAGACGCCCTTGGGCCGGCCCGTGGTGCCGCTGGAGTAGAGCATGTCGGTACCGGCGGACTCGTCGGGGATCCGCGCGACCGGCTGGCGCGCCACGGCCTCTTCCCAGGAGCCGAAGCCCTCCGCGGTGCCGTCGATCATCAGCCAGTGCCGGATGCCCTGGGCTTCGCCGCGCAGCTGGGTCGCGGTCTTCTCGAGGGCCTTCGAGCTGACCACCAGCTTGGCGCCGCAGTCGGCGGCGATGTACGCCGCCTCGGCCGAGGTGAGGCGGGTGCTCATCGCGGTGTAGATGATCCCGGAGCGCTGGGCGCCCCAGCACAGCTCGAAGTAGCGCGGATGGTTCTCGAGCAGGATCGCGATGCGGTCGCCCGCCACCAGGCCGAGCGAGCGGAACAGCTGCGCCACCTGGTTGGACCGGTCGTCCAGCTCGCGGAAGGTGATGGCCTGGCCTGTGCCCGCGCAGATCAGCGCGGGCTTGTCCGGCGTGGACTGGGCGTAAACGTACGGATGCACTCTCTCGTCTCCTTTCTCGATGGATCACGCCATCGAACGAGGATACAACAGCGCGCACGGCCTCCCGTGCCGGGGTGAGGCCGCTTTCGCGGGGCTGGCCCGCCCGCGTGCTGGATCCCGCGTCCGCGCCGATGCGCGCGGCCCGCGGGGCGCCCGTTCAGTCCGGCTTGTAGGTGTGTAGCGGCAGGCGTTCGCGCTCGAGCGCCGCGGCCACCGCCGGCGTCTCGGCGAGGCGCTCCACCCAGGCCTTGTAGGCGGGCAGCGAGGCCGGATCGATCTTCGCCATTCCACCCCAGCGCAGCAGGGTCAGCGCGTAGGCGTCCACCGCGCCGACGCGCTCGCCGAACAGCCAGGGCGAGCCCTTTTCGATCATCGACTGGATCCGCTCCAGGTAGCCGCGGTAGCTCGCCGCGTTGAAGCGCCGCAGCTCGGCGTGACTCAGCTCGCCTTCGGCGAACTTGTGCGGCATGAACACGTGGGTGAAGGTCGGGTGGACCGTGCTGTTCATCCAGGCCATCGCCGACATCGCCTGCGCGCGCGCCCACGGCTCCGAGGGCAGGATTCCCGCATCCGGGTGGCAGCGGTCGAGCCAGTCGCAGATCGCGACCACCTGCGTGAGCGGCCTGCCGTCGACGACCAGCAGCGGGACCTGGCCGTCGGGGTTCAGCGCCAGGTACTCGGGCGTCTGGTGCTCGCCCTTGTGCAGCTTGACGAGCCTGGGGGTGAAGTCCTGTCCGGTCGCGGTCTTCACGAGCTCCAGCGCGACGTGCGGCACGAAGGAGCAGGCGCCTGGGGCGAAGTGCAGTTCGTTCATCGGGGATCCTCCTCTGGGTGAAAATGGGTGGCGAACCAGTCCGCTGCCAGCGCGGCCGCCTGTTGCAGCGTGCCCGCCTCCTCGAACAGGTGGGTTGCGCCGGGCACGATCGCCAGCCGCTTCTCGCACTGGAGTCGGCCGAGCGCCTGGCGATTGAGCTCGATCACGGGTTCGTCGCGGCCGCCCACGATCAGCAGCGCCAGCCTGCCCTCGATCCGCACGTCGCCGGCGGACAGGGCGAGGGTTTCGTCGAAAGCGGCAGGGGCTCGGTCCATGCTGTCCTCCCGTGAGCGCGCAGCCTGAGGCGGCTTGCCCGGCGAGGGCCACTCAGGCGGCGTCCGTCGTCGCGGCGAGGATGCGGATCACCTCGTCGTCGCTCACCTGGTCGAAATTCCGGTAGAAGCGCCCGACCGCGCCGAAGTCCTCGGGGGCGTGCAGGCACACCACCTCGTCGGCCAGGGGGCGCACCGACTCCAGGCTGTCGGGAGCGGCGACCGGCACCGCGCAGATCAGCCGTGCGGGCGCGTGCGCGCGCACCGCGTGGAGCGCGGCGATCATGGTCGCGCCGGTGGCCAGGCCGTCGTCGACGACGATCACCACCCGGCCGGCCGGCTCGACCGGCCTGCGCGCCGGCGTGTACGTGGCGCGCCGCTGCTGCAGCAGGCGCAGCTGCTTCGCCCGCACCTCCTCGATGTACGCGTCGGTGGCGCCCGCCTGCCGCGCGTGTGGCGCCAGGTAGACCCACCCGCTCTCGTCGATCGCGCCGACCGCGAACTCCGGCGAGAAGGGCGCCGGCAGCTTGCGCACCAGCACCACGTCGAGATCGCCGTCGAGTGCGTCGGCGAGCGCGCGGCCCATCGGCACCGCGCCGCGCGGGATCGCGAGGATCAGCGGGCGGCTGCCGCGCCAGGCGGCCAGCGCGGCGGCGAGCTGCGCTGCGGCGTCGAGTCGGTCGCGAAATCGCATGGCGGGGCTCCTCGTTGCGTCCTGTGTTCGCTGTCGGCGCTCGTCCCGCGGTCAGCGGTGGGGCCGCACCAGCCGGATCGACAGCTCCGGTTCGTAGGGCGGCACGTGGCAGTCGACCACGTCCTGGGGCGCGAGCTGCAGGTGCGCCCCGACGACGTCGGCGTGCAGCGGGAGCGCGCTCACCTTGCGGTCGACCAGCACCGCGACCCGCACCTCCGCCGCACCGCGGCGGGCCGCCCAGTCGAGCGCCCGCAACAGCGAGTGGCCCCGGTACAGGACGTCGTCGACCAGCAGCACGCAGCGGCCGCTCAGGTCCAGTCCGGCGTGGGACGGGTCCTCGGTGAGCCGCGTCTCGGGGTGCAGCAGCCGCAGGTCGTCGGCGTAGCGCTGGATCTTCACTTCGTAGGACGGCAGCGAGGCAAGGCCGTGCTCGCGCAGCAGGCGTTCGCGCAGCATCGCCGCCAGCGGCGCGCCGCGGCGCAGGATGCCCACGATCGCGGCGTCGCGGCCGGCGAGCAGGCGCGCGGCGCGTGCGGCCATCTCGTCGAGCAGCGCGTGCACCTCCGCGGCGTCGTAGAGCACGCAGGCCTTGATCGGTGCCGAGGGGGACGATGGGGCAGGCTCGATCATCGCGGGAATCCTGGGTCCTCCGGGAGGGTGCCGCGGCCCCTTGCTACCGAACGCACGGGGCGCGGTCAGCGATCGCGCCGAGGGGCTGGCGCGCCGAGCGCCGACAGCAGTCGCGCGCCCAGCAGCGGGATCAGCCGACGGCCCAGCGGATGCATCGGCAGGCTCAGCGCGGTCCAGCGCAGCATCCGGAAGACGCGCCGCGGGCCGATCGCCAGCAGCGCCACGGCGATCGCGCCGATCGCCACCGGCTCGCGCAGCAGCGCGCCGGCGGATTCGAGCAGCCGCGCTGCCTGCGTGTCGCGCATCGTCCCCGGGGAGAGCTGCTCGCGCAGATCCGCACGGGCGCGCGCAGAGGCTGCCGCCAGCGCCGCCTTGCGCTCGGCAAGCCTTGCGTTGCGCGCAGTCGCAGCGCTCATCCGGACACCTTCCGGTCAGCCAGGGCATCGCCAGGGCCCTGGAAGGGTGGCGCCGGGGCAGCGTCGTTGCCGGGCTGCGGACGAGGGTCGAGCACCTCGCCGTCGCGCCGGAACTCGGCCAGGGTGGCAGCGAAGGGCTCGGGCGCGGTGGCCAGCAGCACCGACAACCGGCGTGCGCACCAGGCTGCACCGCCGAGGAACAGCAGCGCGAACACGCCCAGCGCGACCAGTGGATGGGAGTCCCAGAACGCGACCGTGATCAGCACTGCGACGAAGCCCAGGCCCGCACAGCCCAGGACGATCGCAGCGATCGCCAGCAGCGCCACGCGCAGCCACTGGTCGAACTGCTCGCGCAGTTCGACCGCGAACATCTCGACCCGCAGTCCTGCCAGCGTGACCACTCCGGCACCGGCCCGCCGCAGGCGTTCGAGCACGCGCATCTCAGCCTGGGTGGCGGGTGCGCAGCAGACGCGCGCCGCGCATCGCGTTCAGCGCCGACCGATCAGCACGCCCAGCAGCAGCCCGATGCCGGCGCCCACGCCGATCGAGGTCCATGGATGCTGGTGGACGTAGTCGTCGGTGTTGCGGGCGATCTGACGACCCCGCTCCATCAGCGCGTGCTCGGCGTCGAGCAGCCTGGCCTTGGCGACTGCGAGCCGGTCGCGCAGGCGCTCGTTGAGCGCGCGCAGGTCGACGTCGGTGGAGTTTGCCGTGGCCTTGAGCATCGCTTCGAGGTCGTTGACCACGACGCGCATGTCGGAGAGCAGCTGCTCCTTCGAGATAGTGTTTTCGTCCATCAGAGGCTCCTGGAGGTGAGGGGAGGTGCGCTTCAGGCGACGCCGGCTGCGTGCGCCTGCCTGTCCGCATGGTACGACGAACGCACCAGCGGTCCGACTGCGGCGTGGGTGAAGCCCATTGCCGCGGCCTCGCGCTCGTACAGTGCGAAGACGTCCGGGTGGACGTAGCGCCGCACCGGCAGGTGGCTGCCCGAGGGTGCGAGGTACTGGCCGATCGTCAGCATGCCCACCCCGTGGGCGCGCAGATCGCGCATCGTCTGGAGGATCTCCTCGTCCGTCTCGCCGAGCCCGACCATCAGTCCGGACTTGGTGGGCACGCCAGGCACCCGGCGCGCGAACTCCGCGAGCAGCTTCAGCGAGTGGGCGTAGTCGGCGCCCGGACGTGCCTCGCGGTAGAGCCGGGGCACGGTCTCGAGGTTGTGGTTCATCACGTCGGGAGGCGAGGCCTCGAGGATGTCCAGCGCGCGCTCCAGGCGGCCGCGGAAGTCGGGCACCAGCACTTCGATGCGTGTCGACGGCGAACTGGCGCGCACTGCGCGGATGCAATCGGCGAAGTGCCCGGCTCCCCCGTCGCGCAGGTCGTCGCGGTCGACGCTGGTGATCACCACATAGGCCAGCCGCAGCGCGGCGATCGTCCTGGCCAGGTTCTCGGGCTCCTGGGGGTCGAGCCGGTCGGGTCGGCCGTGGCCGACGTCGCAGAACGGACAGCGGCGGGTGCACTTGTCGCCCATGATCATGAAGGTGGCGGTGCCGTGCCCGAAGCATTCGCCGATGTTCGGGCAGGACGCCTCCTCGCACACGGTGTGCAGGCGGTGCTCGCGCAGGATCTTCTTGATCTCGTCGAAGCGCGTGCTCCGCGATGCGGCCTTCACGCGGATCCACGGGGGCTTTCTGAGCACCTCCTCGGCGGGAACCACCTTGATCGGGATGCGCGAGGTCTTGGCGGCGGCCTTCTGCTTGGCGCTCGGATCGTAGGCCGGGGTCGGGGAGTCGGGAGGGGGCAGGGTCATGGGCGGCCTTCGATGCGTTGTGCCAGCAGGCGGCCGAGCTCGGCCGCGATGGCGGCAGGGTCCACGTCGCCGAGCTGGGTGCGCAGATCGGTGACGGCCATCCCCGGATGGCCGCACGGGTCGATCCGGGAGAAGGGCTCGAGGTCCATCGCGACGTTCAGCGCCAGTCCGTGGTAGCTGTAGCCGCGGGCGATCCTGATGCCCAGCGAGGCGATTTTAGCCCCGGGGGCGCGGTCGGCGCCCGCAAGGTAGACACCGGGAGCGTCGGCGCGGCGCAGCGCAGCGAGTCCGAGCCCGGCGAGCAGGTCGATCGCCGCCTGCTCGAGCCGCTCGACCATCAGGCGCACCGTGAGCCGGTGGCGGCGCAGGTCGATCAGCGTGTAGGCCACCACCTGGCCGGGGCCGTGGTAGGTCACCTGTCCGCCGCGCTCGGTGCGCACCACCGGGATCGCGCCGGTGGCGCGCAGGTGCTCGTCGCGTCCGGCCAGCCCGAGCGTGAACACCGGTTCGTGCTCGACCAGCCAGATCTCGTCGGCAGTGGCCGGGGTGCGGGCTGCAGTGAAAGCCCGCATCGCTTCCAGGGTCGGCAGGTAGGGCGCGGCCCGGAAGGGGCGCACCAGGATCGACGACCCGGTGTCGGGCCTCGGACGCGGCCGGGGCTTGCCTGGATGCAAGGCCCGGATCAGAGGACGATGCGCACCATCGGGTGGCGCGCGATGTCGCGGTAGAGCCCCTCGAGCTGCGCGCGCGACTCGATGGGAACCACGACGGTCAGGCTAAGCCAGGTGCCCTGCGACGATGGCCGCAGCTCGATCGTTGCCGGGTCGAATCCGGGTGCGTGGCTGCACACCAGCTCGGCGATCGCCTGGGCGAAGCCGTCGGTGCGTCGGCCCATGACCTTGAGGGGGAAGTCGACCGGGAAGTCGATCAGCGCCTCGAGCCGGTCGAAGGCGGCGCTCAGGTCGGCGGCAGGGGTGTCGGTCATTCCTTCTCCCGGTTCAGGCGCGCTTGGCAGCCTGGTAGGCTGCGTGGAGCTTCGCGAACACCGGACCGGGCCGGCCCGCACCGACCGGGCGATCGTCGAGCCGGGTGATCGGCAGGATCTCGCGGGTCGCGGAGCTCAGCAGCAGTTCGTCGGCGGCGAGCACCTCCTCGCGGGTGATGCGCCGCAGGTCCAGTGCGATGCCCTCGGATGCGCAGAGCTCGGTGATCAGGCCGACGCGGACTCCCTCGAGGATCAGCCGGTCGGGCGGTGGACCGAACACGGTGCCGTGCCGCACCACCCACAGGTTGCTCGACGAGCCCTCGGTGAGGAAGCCGTCGCGGAACATCACGCACTCGGAGGCGCCGGCGTCCACTGCGGCCTGCCGCGCCAGCACGTTGCCCAGCAGCGAGGTGGACTTGATGTCGCAGTGCAGCCAGCGCTCGTCGACGAGCGTGATCGCGGCGACGCCCTTCTCGCGCTGCTCGGCCGGCGGCGCGACGAGCTCGCTGCTCATCGCGAAGACCGTGGGGGCCACGCCAATGGGGAAGGCGTGGTCGCGGCGCGCGACGCCGCGGGTGACCTGCAGGTAGACGAACTGGTCCGGCCAGGGATGGCGGTCGACCAGCTCGCGAACCAGGCTGGCCCAGCCATGCGCATCGCGCGGGTTGGCGATTCCGATCCTGGCCAGGCTGCGTTCGAGGCGGGCGTGGTGCTGCGCCCAGCGGAAGGGCCTGCGGTCGTAGATCGGCACGACCTCGTAGATGCCGTCGCCGAAGATGAAGCCCCGGTCGAGCACCGGGACGCGCGCCTCTTCGATCGGCAGGAACTCGCCGTTCAGGAAGACGGTCTGGGTCGTTCCGGTGTGCATCGCCCGTCCGTTGGTGGCCTGCGGATCACTTGCCGATCCACAGCCGGATCGTATCCCAGGCGCGTCCGAAGAAGCCTGCCTCCTCGACCGGTGCGAGCGCCAGCAGCGGACGTTCGGCCAGCACCTTGTCGCCGAGCTTAACGCGCAGGGTGCCGATGCGCTGGCCCTGGGTGATCGGCGCGACCAGCGGCTCGACGCGCTCGATTTCGGCCTTGACCGACCCGGCCTGGCCGCGCGGCACCGTGATCGCGACGTCGCTGGCAAAGCCTGCGGGCACCTCGCGCTTGGCGCCCTTCCACACTCCGTAGCTGCCGGCGGGCTTGCCGGCCTCGAAGAGCTTGACGGCGTCGAAGGCCTGGAAGCCGTAGTTCAGCAGCTTTTGCGACTCGATTGCGCGGGCCGCCTCGGAGGCCGTGCCTAGCATCACGCTGAGCAGTCGGCGCTCGAAGCCGCCGCCGGGCTGCTCGCGATGGCTCGATGCGATCAGGCAGTAGCCGGCGGCCTCGGTGTGACCGGTCTTCATCCCGTCGACGCTGGGGTCGATGAACAGCAGCCGGTTGCGGTTGGGCTGGCGGATCCTGTTGTAGGTGTACTCCTTGTGCGAGTACAGGCCATAGCCCTGCGGGTAGTCCTGGATCACGCGGGTGGCCAGGATGGCGAGGTCGCGCGCGGTGCTGTAGTGCTGCGGATCGGGCAGACCCGTGGAATTGCGGAAGCTGGTGTTCTTCATGCCCATCCGCTGGGCCTCGCGGTTCATCAGCTCGGCGAAGCCGGCCTCGCTGCCGGCGATCGCCTCGGCGAGGATGATCGAGGCGTCGTTGCCGGACTGGATGATCATTCCGTGCATCAGTTCGTCGACCGTCGCAGGCTTTGCCGGATCCACGAACATCCGCGAGCCGATCGCCTTGTACGCGGCCGTCGAGACCGCCGGTCGGTCGTCCAGCTTGATGCGACCCTCGTCGAGCGCCTTGAACACCAGGTAGGCCGTCATCAGCTTGGTCAGCGATGCCGGCTCGATCTTCAGGTCAGGCTCGGATGCGGCGAGCACCTGGCCGGTGGTGACGTCCAGCAGCAGCCACGAACGGGCAGCAGGCGTCGGCGCCGGCACCTGGGCGGCAGCGGTCGGTGCGACAGCGGAGACGACGATGGATACGACGAGGGCGGCGAGCAGGCGGATCGATGTCATTTCGGAGCGCAAGCACCGGCCGCGGCGGTGCGCCGGGGGTGCGACGGTGGGGCTGGGCGGGAGGGCGATCGCGGGGTACGCGGATCAGTCGGGATTATAGTCGTCCGCGGGCGGTCGGCCTGACGCCGCGTCGGCCATCCAGCGCAGCACGATCCGCTTGAGCAGCGGCAGGCGGCGGTGGAAGAAGTGGTCGGCGCCGGGCACCAGCACGAGCGGAAGATCCTGCGGGCGCGCCCAGGCGAGGACATCGGCCAGCGGGACCACGTCGTCGACCTCGCCATGGATCACCAGCGTGTCCGCGGGCACCTGTCCCACGGCGAAGCGGCTGACGGCGGGAGCGATCAGCGCCATCCGCGGCGCAGGCTCCCCGCGCTGCACCAGTTGCGCTGCCACGCGCGTCTGGACGTAGCAGCCGAAGGAGAAGCCGGCCAGCACCACCGGCAGTCCGGCGCGCCCGCCCACCGAGGGATGCGCGCGCGCCGCGTCGAGCACCGCCAGCAGGTCGTCGGTCTCGCCCACGCCCTCGTCGTGCCTTCCATCGGTGTCGCCGACGCCGCGGAAGTTCGGCCGCCAGCACGCGAAGCCCAGTTCCACCAGGGCCCGGGCCAGGGTCTGCACCACCTTGTTGTCCCGGGTGCCGCCGTACAGGGGATGCGGATGGGTGATGACGGCTACGCCGGCCGGCGTGGCTGCGGGCCGGTCGAGCGCGACGCCGATCCGGCCGACCGGACCCGGGACGGCGAGCAGTTCGGTGGCAGCGTTCATTCGATCCTCAGCCGCCCGACCGGGCGCCCGTTGGCGAGGTGCGATTCGACGATCTCGTCGATGTCCTTCTCGTCGACGTAGGTGTACCAGATCGCCTCCGGGTAGACGACCGCGACCGGGCCGTGCTCGCAGCGGTCCAGGCAGCCGGCCTTGTTGACGCGGACCTTGCCCGGCCCGGCCAGGCCGAGCGCCTTGACCCGGCTCTTGGCGTAGGCCTGCAGTCGCTCGGCGCCGTGTGCCGCGCAGCAGTCGCGACCATCCTCGCGGCGGTTCAGGCAGAAGAAGATGTGACGTTCGTAGTGGCTCATGTGCCGGCGTCGTTCGTGGTGGGGACGGTGCGCAGCGCGCGCAGGCGCGCCGTGCACCAGAGTATCGCTGCGAACGGCCACGCGAGCGCCGCAGCCTCGAGCAGTCCGTCGAAATTTCGCCAGGCGCCCCGGTCCCAGCGCTGCAGCATCGAGGCGTGGTAGGGGTCGTCGGGGAAGACGCTGGTCAGGACCGCGGTCAGCGCGATCGCCCCGATGGCCCAGCGCAGGCGTGCCCGGCGCCTGCCGCTGGAGAGGATCGCGAGCGCCACCCCTCCGATCACCAGGCCGCCCTGGGCGCCCGCGCTGAGCCACGCGAAGGTCTGCTCCGGTCCGAGCAGCAGCGCGGCCGACGCGCTGCGCGCTGCGCCGGCGCCCAGCAGCAGGCCGGCAGTGATCAGGCCGCGCGGCGCTTCCGCGGGAAAGATCTCGCGCACCAGCAGGCCGATCGCCGCGACTGCCGAGGCAGTGCCGCAGGCTTCGGCAAGCACGATCTGCCCGACGGGCAGGCGAAGCTGGGCGGCGCGCATGGCCAGTTGCGTGCCGGCCTCGCCGAGGCCCGGATCGGTGACCGGTGCCAGCGCTGCGAGCACTGCCGCTGCCGCCGTGAGCAGGGGTTCGATCAGGTCGCCGTTGCCGAAGGGGACCCGCTGCGGCGGCATCTGGATCGCCAGCCAGGTGGCCAGCAGCGCGATGCCGACGGCGCCCGCGATTCCGCGCAGGCTGCGCCGTTGCCACTGCAGTTGCGGCCGCAGCCCCGCGCCGTGCAGCGCGACCGCTGCCAGCGCGCCGAGCAGTGCGCCGCCGCTGTTGGCGAGCCAGTCGAGCTGCGACGCGACGCGGGTGGGCAGGAAGCTCTGCAGGCCTTCGAGCGTCAGGGAGGTCGCGCTGCCGATCGCGGCCGCGATCGCGACCGCGGCGGCAGGGCCGAGGCGGCGACGTGCCAGCAGGGCGATGAGGCCGCCGACCGGCAGATAGGCGGCGACGTTGACCGTCAGGTCGAGTCCGGTCCACCAGCGTGGCCAGGGTTCGCGCAGGAAGGCCAGCCCGGACTGGCCCACCCAGCGCCAGCCGCTCCATGGGTACAGGCTGCCGTAGGTCAGCGCAAGCAGGTGGACGCCGAGCAGGACCTCGGGCAGCCGGGAGGGACGGTGAGAGGATTCGACGGACATGCGAGGGGCGCCATCCGCGGTGACCCGCAGCGCGCCGGGTCGCCGGCCGGGGCGGCGACGGCCTGTGAAGCCTACAGGATATGATTGCCGGTGTGGATGATTCCCGTCGGAACACGTGCGGCGCACCGCGCCGCGACACCTTGTCGGACGCAGCACTGCTGGCCGATGCGGCCGGCCTGCCCGCAGCCTGCGTCGAGGTGGTCGAGGCCATCGGCTCCACCAATCGGGAGCTGATGTCCCGCCCGATGGGCGCGGCCCCCTCCACCGGAGCGCACGAGGGCTTCCCGACCCGTCTTCTGCTCGCGGACCGCCAGCTCGCGGGCCGGGGCCGGCGCGGCCGCGCCTGGCACAGCGATCCGGCCGACTCGCTGACCTTCTCGGTGTCGCTGGACTACCTGCGCACTGCGTCGACCCCGCCGCTGTCCGGCCTGTCGGTCGCGCTGGGCGTGGCGGTTGCCCGGACCGCAAGCGACTGGGCCGACGGGCTCGGGCTTAAGTGGCCCAATGACCTGCTGCGCGACGGGCGCAAGTGCGCCGGCCTGCTGATCGAATCGCGCATCGGCGGCCAGGTCGAGCGCATCGTTGCCGGGCTCGGAGTCAACATCCGGCTACCCGACGAGATCGCGCGCTCGATCGACCAGCCCGCCTGCGGCCTGTTCGAGCCTGGCGCCGCGGCCCCGCCTCGGGAGGTGATGGCGGGCCGTCTCGGCCGGGCGCTGATCGACGCGACCCGGCGCTTCCTCGTGCACGGCTTCGCCGACGCCGCGGCAGACTGGGCGCGTTTCGATGCGCTGGCAGGCCGTCAGGTCACGATCCTCGAGGCGGGCGCGCCCGTCCTGCTGGGCCGCGCCGACGGGGTCGATGGCACTGGCGCGCTGCGTCTTCTCACCGCGGACGGACCGGTCGCGGTGGCTGTGGGCGAGGTCTCCGCCCGCCTGGGCGATCTCACCGGCCAGGGGGCGCCTGCGCCGTGAGGATGCTGCTGTTGCTGCTCGTGCTGGGGAACCTGGCCGCGTTCGCGTGGTGGCAGGGCTGGATTGCGTCCTGGGGGCCGTCGTCGGCCGAGCGAGTGGACCGCTCCGCCGAGATCGCGCCGGAGCGCCTGCGCGTGGTGTCCGGGGTGCGCCTCGAAGGAGCTGCGCCGGCCTCGCTCCCGGGGGCGGCGGATGCCGGCCAGGAGACGGCGGCCGGGAAGGACTCGGGCGCGCTTGCGGCTCCGGATGCCCAGGGCTCCGTTGCTCCGGGTGCGCAGGCGCCGAGGATCGAAGGTGCTCGCGGTTCTGCCGAGGCGGCCGCGCCGGCGTCGGAGCCGGCGACCCGCGGCGAGCGCTGACCGGCGAACCCGGGCCGGCGCGCTGCCAGCTCACCCCGCGGCGCGGATCCTGCGCAGCGTCTCGGTGGTGGAGCGTTCGAACCGGAACGGGATCGAATGCACGGTTCCTCCCCAGTTGCGCACTTCCGTCGCGCCGACGATCTGCTCCACCGGCCAGTCGCCTCCCTTGACCAGCACTTCGGGGCGGCAGGCCAGGATCACTGCGATCGGCGTGTCTTCCTCGAAGAAGGTGACGTGGTCGACGCATTCGAGCGCGGCGAGCACCGCCATCCGGTCCTCGCAGACGTTGATCGGCCGGTCCGCACCCTTGCCGAGTCGGCGGACCGAGGCGTCGCTGTTGACTGCGACCAGCAGGCTGGCGCCGAGTGCCCGTGCCTGCGCCAGGTAGTCCACGTGCCCGCGATGCAGCAGATCGAAGACGCCGTTGGTGAACACCAGCGGGCGGCGGCAGCCGGCGAGCGCTTGGCACAGGCGGTCCGGTCGGACGATCTTGCGCTCGAAACTGGAGGACAGGGGAGCGGCGTCGGTCTGCGTCATAGGCCTGGCGGCGCCTGGATGGAGCGACGCGGCGAAGAGTTCATGCGGTGCTGAGCGTGCGTGGCGTCGGCCCGTCGCTCGCCAGTTCCTTGCGGTAGCGGTTGAGCTCCTGGACGCTGTCGATCGGCCGTCCGAACAGCAGGGACAGGTTGTGCAGGATCCGTTCGGCGACCTTGCCCTCCCATTGCGCGTCGAAGCGGATCTGCTCGTCCAGCCAGTGCTCGAGCCAGCCGGGGTCGGGCAGGCGGCTCTGCACCGTGTCCCTGGGGAACAGCGCCCGGTTCACGTGCAGGTTGGTCGGATGCAGCGCCTGCTGGGTGCGCCGCGCGCTGGCCATCAGCACGCCGATCCGCGCGAAGGCCGACCGGGCCTCGTCGCCGGACTGCGCGATCGCCCGCTTCATGTACTTGAGGTAGGCGCCGCCATGGCGCGCCTCGTCGCGCGAGATGGTCTCGTAGATCGTCCGGATCACGGGTTCGGTGTGCCACTGCGCAGCGCGCCGGTACCAGTGGTTCAGGCGGATCTCGCCGCAGAAGTGCAGCATCAGCGTCTCGAGCGGCGGCGCTTCGTCGAACTCGAATCGCACCGCGTGCAGTTCCTCCTCGCTGGGCACCAGTTCCGGACGGAAGCGACGCAGGTACTCCATCAGCACCAGCGCGTGCTTCTGCTCCTCGAAGAACCACACCGACATGAACGCGCAGAAATCGCTGTCGTGGCGGTTGTCGCGCAGGAACATCTCGGTGGCCGGCAGCGCCGCCCACTCCGTGATCGCGTTGTACTTGACGGTCAGTGCCTGCTCGTCGCTGAGCTGCGCGTCGTCGAAACGATCCCAGGGGATGTCTTCGTCGAGGCTCCAGCGCACGCGCTCGAGGGACCGGAAGAGTTCGGGGTAGAGCATGGCCGCCTTCTGGAAGTCGACCGGCGATTGTACGGTGCTGCGGTCCGGGGCGCGCCGAGTACCCGCGGGTGCAGCGCGGTCCGGGCGTCGATCACTGTTGCGCGTTGCCGGGCTGCGTTGCCGCACGGCGGGAAACGGTGTTCAGGTGAACAGCGTCAGCACGCCGGAGTAGCCGTGGATCCGGTCGCCGGCGATCTCACCATTGGCGTGGATGCCGGCCAGCGGAATCTCCCCGAGATTGTGGCGGATCAACGCCAGCTCCGCGCCGCGCGTCCCGAAGAGGTGTTCTCCGCGCCCGACGCAACTGTGGTAGAGCGCGCCGCGCGGGCGCACGCCCGCTTCCTCGAGCTCGCTGCGCAGTTCGGTGCAGATGCGCACCAGGTCGAGGCGGGCCGCGTCGGCGTCGCGGGTGCAGAAGATTGCGCGATCCCCTTCGCGGGGGATGTCGGAGACCGCGAGCAGGCGGTTGCGCGGATCGATCCCGACGATGTTGCGCACGAGGAAGTCGCCCAGGCCGATGCTGCGCGCGCCGTGCGTCGCCAACCCGACCAGCAGGCCGCCGCGCAGCCGCTGCGCGGGCAGTGCGCGCAGGATCTCCTCGCCGTCGATCGACCCGCCGAGTTCGTCGGCCACGCCGAGGTCCTCGAGCAGGACGTCCAGCGCCGGCCGGTTGTCGAGCGCCTCGATGAACTGGGCGCTGCAATCGGAGATCCGGTGCTCGCCGGCGAGAGCGGCGCAGCCCTGCGTGACCCGGGTGAGCAGCGTCACCCGCTCGTCGAACAGGACGCCCGACAGGCCGCCGGAGAGGACGCCGTCGGCCACCTGCGAGGCTGGCGCGTCGCCGGAGCCGACGACGGCCCCGAACTGGTGACCGGCGTCGGTGCGCAGCGCTGCGTCGGCCACCAGCTCGGCGAGATCGGGAGTGTCCGGATCGGCGTGCACCAGCGCGGCGTGCCAGCGCTTCTGGGGCGCTGGCTTGCGGCCCGAGAACACCCTGAAGCTGTCGCGTGGCAGATCGGCGAGCATCACCACCAGTGCGGGCTCGTCCCGGTATTCGACCAGGTTCCCGCAGACCGCCTCGCCCGCGCCGCCGACCCAGCGCAGGATCCCGCTGCGCTCGCGCAGAACCTCGAGGATTTCGCCCAGATGGGGGGCGAACCGGGTGGTCACGTAGAGCACCCCGAGCGGCTCGGTTTCGGCGGCATCGCTGCCGGGCTGCGCGTCGATCGCCGCGAGCGCCTGTGCCAGCGCCTTCTGCCAGTCGGGGTCGCTGGCGTGGCCCACGCGGCAGTGCGTCATCGCCGCTCAGCCCGCTGGCGGCGCCGGGCGGCGCCCGGGCTTGCGGGTCGCAGCCTTGCCGGCCGGGCGCTTTCGTGCGGCCGGTGCGTCCGGCGTGCGCGCGGACGCCGCCGGGGCTGCGTTCGTGCCTGCCGCTTCGGTGCCCGCTGCGGTGAATGCGGGGGCGACTGCGGCCGCGCCGGCGAGCGCTGCCTGGGCGAGCTGGCTGAACTGGCCTTGCAGCAGGTTCCACCAGACGGCCGGGTTGGCGGTTTCCGCGGGAGCGTCGGTCCGTTTCGCCGCGCCGCCTTCCCCGCTGCCGCCCGCTGCCGCCGTGGCGTGGTCCGCGTCTGGCCTGCGATGGCTTGCGGGGCGCGGCGCGGGCTCGGGGGGTGGCGGCGCCTCGCCGGCGCCGCGCGGCGCCCGGGTCGGCGCCATCGCCGTTGCCATCGCGCGCGCCACCGCGGTCGGGTCCAGCCCGGCGCTGCCACCGACCGCGTTGCCGAAGGCCGTCAGCGCAGCGAGCGTGCCGCGCTGGATCTCGAGCCCCTGGATCGCGCTCTGCACCATGTTCAGGTTCAGCGTCAGCCACTGCTCGACGGTGCGCAGGTCGGCGATCCGCCTGTCGATCTCGTCCACATCGAGGGTCGGAGTCATCCCGGAGGGCAGGTTGAACGACGACCAGGCGCGCTGCACGAAGTCCATCGCCTCGCCCATCCCTGGCAGCGGACCCAGTCCCATCGTCCCCATGCCGAACTTGTCC
This sequence comes from Pseudomonadota bacterium, assembly GCA_963204785.1. Taxonomy (GTDB): domain Bacteria; phylum Pseudomonadota; class Gammaproteobacteria; order Burkholderiales; family Burkholderiaceae_E; genus Quisquiliibacterium. The sequence goes on from CAUJHG010000083.1 coordinate 30,125, forward strand.
ATCATCCGATCCCCCTGCTCAGCCCGCTGCCCGGGAACGCACCGCCCGGTCCGTGTTCGTCGCATGCGACCTGCGACCGCTTTCGACCTTAGCAGAGCGCGCCAGGGGCCGCCACCGGACGCGAGGCCGGCGGCCGACGGCCCGGGCTGCTGCGACCGGGCCGGCAGCGATCCGCGGCGCCGCGGACCCATGACGGTGATGTCGCGTGCACCCGGAGGTAGAACCCGGCGATAATGCCCGGATGAACGACGACATCGAATCCCTGCGCCGCATCCTGGCCACGCATCGCGTGATCGCGGTGGTCGGGCTTTCGGCCGACTGGTACCGCCCCAGCTACTTCGCCGCGAAGTACATGCAGGAGCATGGCTACCGGGTGATCCCGGTGAATCCGAAATACCAGGAGATCCTCGGCGAGCGCAGCTACGCGTCGCTGCTCGACATCCCGGAGCCGGTCGGCATCGTCGACGTGTTCCGGCGCACCGACGACGTCCTGCCGATCGCGCGCCAGGCAGTCGAGATCGGCGCCAAGGTGCTGTGGCAGCAGCTCGGCGTGCTCAATCACGAAGCCGATGCGCTCGCGCAGGCCGCAGGCCTGGAGAGCGTGATGGACCGCTGCGTGAAGATCGAGCACGCGCGGCTCTTCGGAGGCCTGAACTGGGCAGGCGTCAATACCCGGGTGGTGTCGGCCAGGCGCCCGCGCTGGCTCGCCTACTGAACGGACCCACGATGGCAGATCGAGAATTCGGCATCGAGACCCTGTGCCTGCATGCCGGGCAGATCCCCGACCCGGCCACCGGCGCGCGCGCGGTGCCCATCTACCAGACCACCTCCTACGTGTTCGACTCCGCCGAGCACGCCGCCAGCCTGTTCAACCTGCAGACCTTCGGAAACGTCTATTCCCGGCTGTCCAACCCGACGGTCGCGGTGCTCGAGGAGCGCATCGCGGCGCTCGAGGGCGGTCGGGCGGCACTGTGCGCGGCCAGCGGAATGGCGGCCGAGATGCTGGCGATGCTCACCCTGTGCCAGCAGGGCGACCACATCGTCGCCGCCAACACGCTGTACGGCGGAACCTACTCGCAGTTCGCAGTGACTTTCGCGCGTTTCGGGATCGAGGCCAGCTTCGTGGAGCCGGACGATCCCGAAAACTTCCGCCGCGCGATGCGCCCGAACACGAGGGCGGTGTTTGCCGAGACCATCGCCAATCCGCGGCTCAACGTCCTGGACATCGAGGCGGTGGCGCAGATCGCCCACGAGCACGGCGTGCCGCTGGTGGTCGACAACACGCTTGCCTCGCCCTACCTGTGCCAGCCGATCCGCCACGGCGCCGACATCGTCGTCCACTCGGTGACCAAATACCTCGGCGGGCATGGCACGACGATGGGCGGGGTGGTCGTCGAGAGCGGGAAGTTCCCCTGGGACAACGGAAAGTTCCCCGGAATGGTCGAGCCCTCGGAGGGCTACCACGGCGTGCGCTTCTACGAGACCTTCGGCGACTTCGGCTTCACGATGAAGGCCCGCATGGAGACTGCCCGCACGCTGGGCCCGACCCTGGCGCCGCTGTCGGCGTGGCTGCTGCTGCAGGGCGTCGAGACGCTGCCGGTGCGCATGGACCGGCACGTGCAGAACGCGCAGCGCGTCGCGGAGTTCCTCGCCGACCACCCGCGGGTGGCCTGGGTCAACTACCCAGGCCTGCCGGACAGCCCCTACAACGCGCTTGCGCGCCGCTATCTGCCCCGCGGCGCCGGCGGCATCCTGTGCTTCGGCGTGCGCGCGCCTGCAGCGGCAGCAGGCGTGGCCGACGCCGCCCAGGACGCAGCCGCCCGCCGTGCGGGCGAGCGCTTCATCGATGCCGCCACCTTCATGAGCCATCTGGCCAACGTCGGCGACGCGCGAACGCTGATCATCCACCCGGCGTCCACCACGCACCGCCAGCTGTCCGATGACGAGCAGCGCGCCGCAGGCGTCAGGCCCGACCTGATCCGCCTGTCGGTGGGGCTCGAGTCGATCGACGATCTCCTCTGGGATCTCGACCAGGCGCTCGAGCGCGCGCACGCCTGAGGGCCGGGAGTGTCCTGGCGCAGTTCCGGCCGGCCTGCGCAGGCGCCGGAGGCGGGGCCGGGAATGTAACAGGCGCAACCGCCGGTAAATCAGCTCGGCGCCGGTCGCGCGCGGGCAGAGCATGGAGCCTCCAATCCACGGAGGAATCCATGAAGGCTCTTCGTCTCTCGATCGCTGTCGGTGCGCTGGCATTCGGCGGTCTTCTCTTCGCGCAGACGGCCGCCCCGCCGACCGATGCCGGGTCGACCGCGCAGCCGCCCTCGGCCGTCTCGGCGACGCAGGGCGCGGCCGGCAGGAACTGGGGTCCGTGCGAGGGCCGGGGCCCGGGCCAGGCGGAAATGATGCATCGCCCGCATGCCCGCCGCGCGCACCGTGACGGTTTCATGCGCTACCTGGACGCGAACCGCGACGGTCGCCTCGCGCGCGACGAGGTGCTCGCGGCGCAGAAGCAGCAGCTCGAACGTTTCGATCGTGCCGACGCCGACCACGACGGCGTGCTGAGCCGCGAGGAGATTCATGCGGCACGCGTGGCGATGCGTGAGGAGTTCCGCAAGCGTCGCAGCGAGTCACGGGGCGATGCCGGAGCGCGCCGGCCCGCCGCGGCGCCGACCCCGGTGTTGCCGCCTGCCGAGCGCGGGGTGTGAGCGCAGGATCCGGGCGCGCATGCGCGCCCCGGCTGTCCAGACAGCCGGGGTGTGTGCGTGTCGCAACCCGGGGCTCGGCGAGCCCGCGCGCCTGTTGACAGTGCTTTCAGGCTCGCCCATAATCCACGGTTCCCTGGAGGGGTGCCCGAGTGGCTAAAGGGGGCAGACTGTAAATCTGTTGGCTTACGCCTACGCTGGTTCGAATCCAGCCCCCTCCACCAGGTTCCGGACAGTTGCCCGGGTGAAGGAAGCGCATCTTCGAGAAGCGCCCCGGCGGGTGTAGCTCAATGGTAGAGCAGAAGCCTTCCAAGCTTACGACGAGGGTTCGATTCCCTTCACCCGCTCCAGTCCAGGCAGTTTTCCGCCCATGTGGCTCAGTGGTAGAGCACTCCCTTGGTAAGGGAGAGGTCGCGCGTTCGATCCGCGCCATGGGCACCAGTTTTCCCAATCTCAACCCGTCTTCAGGCGAATCGCACTACCGGATCAGGAGCTCGGCATGGCAAAAGGCAAGTTCGAACGTACCAAGCCACACGTGAACGTGGGCACGATCGGTCACGTGGATCACGGCAAGACGACGCTGACGGCGGCGATCACGACGGTGCTGTCGA